>CAYOAL010000084.1:0-44080 GCA_964401935.1 uncultured Polyangiaceae bacterium | reverse complement strand
GCCCTCGCCCTCGCCCTCGCCCTCGCCCTCGCCCTCGCCCTCGCCCTCGCCCTCCGAGCAGCTGGCGTCGTCTGGGGTGATGCTGGTCGAGTTGCTTGCGAGGCTTGGAGGTGTCCTCGGGCGCTGGCCGTTTCGGCCTCGCTTCGGCGTCGCTTCGGCCTCGCTTAGGCGTCGCTTCGGCCTCGCTTCGTTCTTGTCTAGTCGAGTGGGTCGTCCGCGTCTTTGCAGCAACGGAACCCGGTGGAGTAGTCGGCGTACGACATGGGGTGGGCGGTGGTGGCGTAGTCGCAGCCCTCGCCGTTGATGAGGGTGTCCATGTAGAAGCCCCCACGAAAGGTCCCGTCGGGATCGGCGATCCACTCGTGCAGGTTGCCTACCATGTCGAACGTGCCCGCGTCGCTCGTGCACTCGGCGAGCTCGCCGGTCTTTCGGAGGGTGTCCTGTTGCTGGTTGATCAGCGGGTGGCTCATTCCCTCGCGCCACATGCTCTCGGTGGAGGTGCCGAGCTGTTGGTGCAGCTCGATCACGGGGTGACGGCGGCGACCGCCGTCGTTGCACACGTGCTTCCGTCGCGACTCACCGTAGGGGTACTGCCGGTCGGCGGCGCCACGACACGCGGCCTCCCACTCCTCGGCGGCGCAGAGGCGTTTGCCGGAGGCCGCGCAGGCAGCGAGCGCCTGCTCCCCGCTGATGTAACCCTGGGGCACCACCCCCGCAGTCGACACCGCGCGAACCGTCACGCGTTTGCCCTTCGGCGCCACGTAAGGCGACCACGGCACCTCGCTGCCGTCTGCCTTCACCTCGAGCAACGACGCTTCCCACTTGTCGACGCAGACCGCGTCCAACACGAGCGCCATGTCGGGCGGGCACCGCGAGTGTGGCAGCTCGGGCTCGGACGGTGGCGACGACGACTCGGCCGCGGCGGCCACCGATGCGGCCGGAGTCTCGAGCTCGGCGGACGGGACCGGCGCCGGCGTCGGCTGCGCCGCCTTCAGGGGCTGCGCCTGCTCCCAGCCGTCGGGGGACGCGAGCGACGCCGCCCGGTGCCCCGCTGCACACCCGAGCTGCGCGAGCACGAGGAGCGGGAACATACGACGCACGTTCGAGCTCGGCACGCGCCGAACATGCCAAACCCGGGGCCGCTTGCCAAGTTGCCTGCAGGGTCGTCACCGGGCTCCGCTCCGCTGCGCGCCACGCGAGATTGTGGTAGCGAGCCACAATGGACCCCGAGACCACCGCGCTCACGTGTCCGCGCTGCAAGCCGGCCGCGGTCGGCGCGTACCGAGCCGCCGCCGAAGGCCTCCGTGCCACTGCACAGCTCGAGGCCGACGTGTGGGAGGCGGACATCGAGGTGCAGCGCTGTCCGAAGTGCGACGGCGTGTGGCTCGACGAGGGACAGCTCGACCGCATCGTCCGCACCCAAGGCAACGACTACAGCCTCGTCGATCCCCTCCACGCGGCCGACCAACGTCAGCGCGCGGCGGCCGTGAGCGCTCAGGCGCTGGAGGACGAAGCGGAGCCCGACTGCCCCGCTTGCGGCACCGCCCTGATACGCGGTGAGTATCGTCGCTCCTTGGTCACCATCGCCACGTGCCTGACCTGTGGCGGGTCGTGGCTCGACGCCGAAGCGCTCCGTCGGATCGAGATCTACAGCGAGACGCTGGTCCGGTGAGGGCGGGGTGTCGCCTCACCCCTCACCCCTCACCCCTCCCCCCTACTCGCCGTCGGGTTGCGCGGCCGGTCCTGCGAGCGCTTCGCCGGCGCTGATTTTTGCGGCTGCCTCCTCGTGACGACCCAGCCGGCTCAGGCACGCGCCGAGGTTCAGCTTCACGCCGCCGTCCTCGGGGATCACCTCCTCGGCCCGCGTGAACGCATCGGCGGCCTCTTGCCACCGCTCCTCCAACATGAGGTGGTATCCGAGCCGCGCGTGCGCATTGCCCAGACCGAGGCGCGTGTCGTGGCTTCCCTCGAGCTCGTGGGCTCGCCGAGACGCCTCCACCGCGTCATCGAAGCGACCCAGTCGATCGTATGCGACGCCGAGGTTGTTCCACAGCCGCCAGTCGTCGGGTGACGCCTCGAGCGCCGCACGATAGAGCGCCAACGCCTCGTCGAAGCGGCCAGCGTCGAGCGCCTGGTCGGCCTCGTCGCCCTTCGACGACGACAGGGGTACTCCGGACAGGTTCAGGTAAGGGCGCAGCGGCCCCGCCCCGAGGATCGAGCCCGCCACGAGGAGGCCCGTGCCGAGCGCGGCGAGCACACGCCAGCGCCGCATCATGGCCGCGACGCCAACGAGCGCGCCGAGCACCGCGCCCATGCCGTGGGCCACGTTGGCGATGGCGAGCGCCCCGGTGTAGGTCGCCGCGATGCAGAAGAAGAACCATCCCACGAACAGCGCGGAGGTGCGCGCATCGACGGCGGCCGATGCGTAGCTCACGCCCGCGCGACGAGCCACCCACAGAAAGCCGAAGAGGCCATACACCACGCCGCTGAGCCCGACGCCGCCGTCGCTCGCGAGCGCCTGCTCCGCCGCCCCCGAGCCCGCGGCGAGGAGCACGAACAGCCCGCCGAAGCGCGCTGCACCCAGACGCGCTTCGAGCAGCGTACCGAACCGGTACATCCACAACACGTTGAACACCAGGTGCACCACGTTGGCGTGGAGCAGCGTGGAGGTGAGCAAGCGCCAGGGCTCGCTGCGCGCGGCGCTCGCATCCATCAGCAGCGCGCCCACGTCGTTGCCGAGCCACCAGTAGCCGCTCAAGACAGCGGCGATCAAACACGACCCGACCGCCACCGGATACGCGAGAGGGCTCCCCGCCTCGGTCATGCTCAACGGCCCCGCCTCCCCACGCTGCTCCCACCGAGTCGCACCGATGGCAATTTAGTACGAGTACGCGAAGAAGCGAGGCTGACCGGCGCGGCGGCGGTCACGCTCTCGACCTTCCCCCACCCGCCGAGGAGTGCGGAGCTCCTCGAAGAGAGCGCGGGTTCGGTCAGTTGGTCGAGAGCGTGACGCTCACCGGCCACGACGCCTCGTCGGAGAGCGGCGCCACCACCGCGATCTCGCCGAGCGCTCGTTTCAGACAGGCGCGCGCCTCCAGATCGAGGACGTTGGCGAACGAGGCCACCTCGAGGCGCCCTACCCGGTCCCCCCGAAACACGACGCCGATCTCGTCGGGAGGGGCCGCCATGCATTTGGGGGCGTCGGCGCGAATCACGCTCGACACGATCCCGAGGGCGTGAGCGCGACCCTCCGTCGAGCTGAGATCGACGCGCTGTTGCTCGTCGACGGCTGGAGCGTCCGACGCGGCGGAGCGGGTCTGCAAGACGGTGACGCTGTACGCCAAGAGCAACACGGCGACGCCGACGACCGTGCCGACCACGATCGTGGCCAAACGCCACGAAGGCGCGAGAGGAGGGATGGTCACCCCCATGGGCGGCGGGATGGAGATGGGATCGCTCGGGTCGCGTGCACGCGATGCCTGCGCCTCGCGCACCCTCGCGGACAAGATCGTCGAGCTCGCCGCGGCGACATCGGAGGCGGGACCGGTGGTGCTTCCATGCGACGGGGTCCGGAGCATGACCGGCGGCTGGCTCTTCGCCGGCGGGGGAGACGCCGGCGCGAGCGAGGTCGGCGGCAGAGAGGTCGGCGGCGGAGCGCTCGGCGACCCGGACCGCGGCGGCGGAGAGCTCGGCGACCCGGACCGCAGCGGCGGAGAGCTCGGCGGCAGAGCGCTCGGCGGAGAGCTCGGCGACCCGGACCGCAGCGGCGGAGCGCTCGGCGACCCGGACCGCAGCGGCGGAGCGCTCGGCGACCCGGACCGCGGCGGCGGAGCGCTCGGCGACCCGGACCGCAGCGGCGGAGAGCTCGGCGGCAGAGCGCTCGGCGGCAGAGCGCTCGGCTGCGGAGAGGCCGGCGGCGTAGACCGCGGCGACGCAGCGCGCGGCGACGCAGCGCGCGGCGACGCAGCGCTCGGCGACGCAGCGCTCGGCCCCGGCGAGGCCGGTGGGCCGGTGGCGTTGGTGGGGACGGCGGGCCTCGGTCTGCGAGGCGGGCTGTGGGGGATCGGTGGCCGCCTCATCCCGCGCGGCGGGGTCGGGGCTTCATCGTCGGGCTCCGGATCGGATCGCTTGCGATCGGCGAGCTCCAACACGGTGGGGTCGCGACGCAGTGGGACAGCGTTGACATTGCCTCTTGGGGTAGGTCCATCCATCGTCCGAGGCGGTGCACGATGCGTGCCCTCGGGTGGGTTAGATGCCCTCAAGACTTGGCCCTGCATCCCTCCCCCAAGCGACGCCCGCGGCGGCCGTGGGCTTCGTTCTGGAGCCCACAGCCGCCGCGAGCTGCCTGCGTCAGTGGAGCGTCTTGATGAACTCTTCGGCTTCCTTCTCCGCCGTGACCTTGTCCATCGCGTAGCGCGACTGCAGGCGCTTCACGAGCTCTTCACGTTGCCCGCCGATCTCCTTCAGATCGGAGTCGGAGAGCTTCATCCACTTGGTGTGGAAGTCTTCACGGACGTTCTTCCAATTGGTCTTCACTTCTTGCCACTTCATGTCGGGCGTCTCCTGTATGGGTTGAGCGACGGCGCACCGTTTCTTCCCGGCGAGCAGGCTCGCGAGACGTCCAGCGCGACGTCGTGGGGCGTCCCCTGGCAGCGTTCGTGCCACTCGCGTTTCCCGCCTCGCGCAACCGAGAAGCGCGGCGACTGCGCGAAACGACGCACAAAGGAGACGCTCACGCGGACGGCCCCGCGTCGGATTGTCGCGACCGTTGCGTCTAGTCGTCGTCGACGCGATTTGTCGCGGTCGGCGCGGGCGAGCCCTTCGGACCGAGCAGGTCGCGTGCGCGCGAGAGCACGCGTTCCATGTTGGTCACCGAGTCTTGCGCCGCGCGGTTTCCAGCCGGGACGCGGCGTCGCAGGAGCTGCAAGTGGAGCACGAGCGGGTGCAACAGGTTGCGGATGTCGTGCAGCAAGGTGGATGGGTCGCCTGCTTCGTCGCTCTTCGGACGGCCCTCGGGTTGCGCGCGCTGCGACGCACCCGAACCCATCGTCGCGAGCTCGGTGAGCGACTTGGCGAGGAGGAGCTGGGTCGGGGTCGAGGTGACCTGGTCATGGTAGAGCAGCGACAAGGCCACCGTTGGACCACGCTCGGGGGCGCGCACGACGCGCGTCGCTCCGAAGGCCCCCCCGAGCGCGGTAAGGAGCGCGCGCCCGAGATCTGCGCCCGTAGGCTCGGCGTCGATCACGGCTGGCTCGGTGGATGCGGAGAGCCCGCGCGAAGAGAGGTGCGCGACCCTTCCATCTGCACCAAAAACGAACACGACCGCCGCGTCCGCGCCGAGCTGATCCACCGCCAGGCTCGCGAGCATCGACACCGTCGCCGACGTGTCGCCACGACCGATTTGGCGGCAGAACTGGGCGAAGAGCTCCGCAAACATCTCGGTGGTCGGGGGCGTCACGCCGCGACCACATGCCATTCTCGGGCCCACGTCAAGGAGCACACCGACTCGAGGGTGGGTTGGTGGGTGATGCCGCGCGTCTCGGAGGCGCCTCTCCGACTGCCGGCCTCGCCCAAGCCGCGGCGTGCACGCCGCGCCGCTGCAAGCCGTGGATTGTGGGTGAACGTTTCATGGCTCATCCCGTTCCGCTCCCGCACTTCTCGTGCCGCGGCCTTGTTCCTTGCAACCATCCACCCACGAGCCTAGAACACGCCCTGGCTCTGAGGAGCACGACGATGCCCAATCGATGGGGGGAATCACATGCGGACGATGTGCCGGGGAGGGTTGGCCTTCGTCCGAGCTCGACGTTCGTGGTAGCGCTCGGCGCGTCGGCAGGCGGCCTCGAAGCGCTGCGCGAGTTCTTCGCCGGCATGCCGGCGGATTGCGGCATCGCTTTCGTCATCGTCACCCACCAGCTCCCCAGTCGCGAGAGCCGCTTGGCCGAGCTGCTCGCGCAGTCGACCGAGATGGCGATCGCAGACGTGAGCGCGCCCACGGTCCCCGAAGCGGGTCGCGTGTACACGGCGCCGAGCGGCCACGAGCTCGTGATGCGGGACGGCCGGCTCGAGCCCCTCCCAATCCTGGGCGATCGGCCCCACATGCCCATCGACGCGTTCTTCCGCTCGCTCGCGCGGGATCGCGGAGATCGCGCCATCGCCGTCATTCTGTCGGGGACGGGGAGCGACGGGACCCTTGGCCTCAAGGAGATCAAGGCCGAGCTCGGCATGGTGATCGCGCAGGAGGAGGCCTCCGCGTCGTTCTCGGGGATGCCCCACAGCGCCATCGCCACCCAGCTCGTGGATGTGGTCCTGCCAGCCCGCGCGATGGCGGAGTGGCTCTTCTCCTACGTCCAGGCGTCGCGCCCCGACCCGAGCCTCGCCACGGCGCACGAGCTCCAGGCCATGTCGCGCCTGCTCACGATGCTCAACGCTCAAACCGGCAACGACTTCTCGCAGTACAAGCGCGCCACCGTGCAACGCCGCGTGAGTCGGCGCATGCACATCCTCCACCTCGAGAGAGTGGTCGACTACGTCGCCCGTCTCGAGACTCACCCCGAAGAGCTCGAGGCGCTCTTCAAGGACCTCCTCATCGGCGTCACGTCGTTCTTTCGCGACCCCGAGGCCTGGCTGCTCGTCAAAGACGCGCTTCGTGGCCAGCTCGCCCGCGCGCTGCCGCGCGACGGCTTCCGAGCCTGGATCGCGGGCTGCGCCACCGGAGAGGAAGCCTACTCCCTCGCCATCGTGCTCCGAGAGCTCCTCGACGAGCTCGAGCTGTCGATCCCGGTGCAGATCTTCGCCACCGATCTCGACGCGGCCGCCATTCAGGTCGCGCGGGTCGGCCTGTACTCGCGCGGCGTCGCCGCCGACGTCTCCGCAGAGCGCCTCGAGCGCTTCTTCAGCCAGAGCAACGGCGACTACCTCGTGAGCAAGCACCTCCGCGACATGGTCGTGTTCGCGGTGCACAACGTGATCGGAGACTACCCGTTCACGAAGCTCGACATCTTGAGCTGTCGGAACGTGCTCATCTACCTCGAGGCCCAGCTTCAGCAGCGGCTCATGCCGCTCTTCCACTATGCCCTCAACCAAGACGGCCTCTTGTTTCTGGGCTCGGCAGAGTGGACAGGCTCGACGCCGGAGCTCTTCAACCCCATCGACAAGAAGTGGAAGGTGTTTCAGCGGCGGGACGTCGCCGCCGGCACCTACACCCCCGAGCTGCCTCTTTCCATCGGAGGGCGCGGCCGCGACCTCGACGCGGCCACGAGCACCGAGCGCGTGGCGCAGCTCGCCCAGCACGCGCTGCTCGAGCAGCTGGTCCCCGCCTCGGCGCTCGTGAGGCGACGCGGCGACGTGGTGTATGTCCACGGACGCACCGGCCTGTTCCTCGAGCCCGCGCCCGGCCCCCCACGCGCCGCCAACATCTTCAACATGGCCCGCCCCGGGCTCGGCTCGGCCTTGGCCTCGATCCTCCGGCGCGCAGCGACCTCCGATGCCGAGGTGGTCGAGACCGATCTCCGCGTCGTCTGCGACGGCGTCGAGGTGCCCGTCGAGCTCCGCGCGATGCGGGTGACGAGACCCGAGCCGCTGCGGGACTTGACGCGGATAAGCTTCATCGACCGGCGCGTACCGGGCCTCGAGACCGGTTTGGCCGCGGCTCGACCCACGACCGCGCGCGAAGAGACCGCCACCCACGGCGACAACCTCTCCGCGCTGGCGGACGAACAGCTGCAACAAACCAACGAGGAGCTCCAGAGCACCAACGAGGAGCTCGAGACGTCGAAGGAGGAGATGCACGTCTTGAGCGAAGAGCTCCAGACGGTCAACGCTGAGCTGCAAGGAAAGGTCGAGGAGCTGTCGAAGGCCAACGACGACATGAAGAACCTCCTCAACGGCACCAACATCGCGGCGCTGTTCCTCGACGAGGGGCTCAGGATCCGGAGCTACACCCAACGGGCCAGGGATCTCATCCGTGTGATCCCAACCGACATCGGGCGCCCCATCGCCGATCTCGCCTCGTCCATTCGCAACGGCGACATGGTCAAAGACGCCCGTGAGGTGTTGCGTACCCTCGTGATGCGGGAGCGTGAGGTGCGCACCGACGACGACTCGCACTACCTGATGCGCGTGTTCCCTTACCGCAACACGCACAACATCATCGACGGTCTGGTGCTCACGTTCGTCGATCTCACCAGGCTCACCCGCTCGCGGAGAGAGCTCGAGCAGCTCCTGGGCGCGCTGGAGGGCGCTGCGGTGAGCGTGTACACGCAGCGTCCCGATCTCTACATCACCTGGGCGAGCTCCGGCCTCTTCGGGCGACCTCACGCCGAGGTGGTCGGCAGAACCGACCACGATCTTTTGAGCGTCGTCGACGCCGACGCCCTGACCACGCTGAAGCGAAGAGCGGCGCGTTCCAGGAAGGCAGCCCGCGAAAGGCTGGAGCTCGGGGCCGAGGGCGGGAAAAAGGTGTACGATGTGTACGTCGAGCCGCAGCTCGATGACGACGATCGGATCACCTCGATCGCGACCGTGATGGTGGAGCGCTGACTCCGCGCGGCGCTCGCGAGCATCAGAAGGGGGGAACCATGTCACAACAACCAGAGACAGCAAAACACCGCGATCTTCGCCGCCGGGCGGAGAGCGCGCTGCAGGCCGGGAAGGCGCTCAAGCGAGCGCTCCCTCGCGGCGCCAAGCTCGAGGAGATCCTTCACGAGTTCGACGTGCTGCGGGTGGAGCTCGAGATGCAAAACGACGAGCTTCGAGCGGTTCACGAGGAGCTGTCGGAGACGCGCGATCGGTATCGCGGGCTCTACGAGCTCGCCCCGGTGGGTTATCTCACCCTCGACGAGGGCTGCCGCATCGTGGAGGCCAATCAGCGCGCCGTCACGCTCCTCGGCCTTCCCCTCCAAGACCTGTGCGGGCGCTCGCTCGCGTCGTTCACGCGCAGCGAAGACGCCAACCTGCTGCAGCTTCATTACCGGCGCGTCGTGGAGGGCAGCGACAATGAGATCGTCGACATCACGCTCGACAGCCCCGACGCCGACGACGGCGCACCGGTGCACGTCTCCTCGAGCCCGATCGTCGACAAGCTCGGCCAGCTCAGCGGTTACCGCTCGGTGCTCGTCGATCTCTCGGAGATGCGGTCGGCCGAGGAGTCGCTTCGCGTCCTCGAAGCCCGCAACACCGCCTTCCTCGACACCACCCACGACGCGATCGTGCGCTGCGACGATGGCTTCACCATCGAAGCCGCCAACGTCGCCGCCACGCGGCTCTTCGGCTTGACCAACGACGAGCTCGTCGGGCAGAACCTCCGCGATCTGCTCCCCGACCTCCAGACGTCGCCGCCCGTCCGCTCCGGGCGCGGGGAGACGGCGCCCCTCTCGGGTCTTCGGCGAGACGGATCCACCTTCCCCGTGGAGCTGCGGTTCGGCCCCTGGATCGAGCGTGGTCAGCCCAAGCTCCTCGCCATCATCACCGACATCACCGACGCGGAGCGGCGCGACGAGGAGCTGCGCCAGGCCCACAAGATGGAGGCGGTCGGCACGCTCGCGAGCGGCGTCGCCCACGATTTCAACAACGTGCTCCAGGCGGTGCTTGGGTGTCTGATCATGGCGCGCGACGAGGAGACGCCCGTCGAGCGCGCGCGCGAGCTGATCGACCGCGCAGCCTTCGCGGCCCGACACGGCGGCGAGCTCGCCCGCGGCCTCTTGGCGTTTGCCCGCAAGAAGAAGGTGCAGCTGAAGGATCTGCGCTTCGACCGCCTGATCCGCAACACCGCGCCGCTCCTCGAGCGACTCGTCACCGAGCTGGTCGTGGTGGACGTGGTGACCAACGCCAAAGACGCGCTGATCCGCGCCGATCCGGTTCAGCTCGAACAGATCCTCCTCAACCTGGCGGCGAACGCGCGCGACGCCATGCCCACCGGGGGGAGGCTGTCGCTCGTCACCGAGCTCGTGGAGGAACCCGAGGGGCTCGTCGCGATCGGTCAGTCCCAGCCGTTCGTGCGGCTGGTCGTCGAGGACACCGGCACAGGCATGGATGCACGCACCCGGGAGCGCATCTTCGAGCCCTTCTTCACCACCAAGGAGACGGGCAAGGGCACAGGCCTCGGCCTGTCGACCGTGTTCTCGCTCACCCAAGAGCTCGGTGGGCGCGTCGAGGTCCACAGCACGCTCGGGCAGGGCACCCGCTTCACGTTCTTGTTTCCCTGCTGCGAAGAGTCACCATCGCACCGGAGCTCCGAGTATCCGTCGCCGCGCTTGTTCCGCGGCACCGCCCTCTTGGTGGAAGATGAGCCCCTCATCCGTGCTTCCATCCGTCACCACCTCGAACGGCTCGGCCTCACGGTGCTCGAGGCCCAGCACGGCGAGGAGGCGCTCGCCGCGTTCGCTGCCAACGGGAACGGTGTCGATCTCTTGGTCTCGGACATCGTCTTGCCGCTCGTGATGGGCACGACGCTCGCCCTCAAGCTGCGGCAGCAGGCTCCCGACCTCCCCGTGTTGTTCATGACCGCCAACCCCGAGCTCGCCGAGCGCGACCCGTTCGATGGGTGTGGGATGCTCCAGAAGCCGTTCGGCTTCGACGAGCTCGCCGAAGCGCTCGCCGCGCTCCTGCCATCGGAGGTGGGGCCGGAGTCGAGCAACAGCGGGTCTTTGCTGCCCGCGGCAGCCCTCGCCGCACCGCCGCTGCCAAGAGTCGCCGTCGACGCACCTCCCACGGTTTTGCTCGTCGAAGACGACGGCATCTCGGGCCCCGTCCTCGGCGAGCTCCTCGAGCACCATGGCTTTCGCGTGGTGTTGGTGTCCAAGCCGAGCGACGCGCTCGCGGCGCTCGAGCGAGAGGCGATCACGCTCGTCATCACCGACTTGCAGCTGCCCGAGATGCTCGGCACCGAGCTGGCCGCGCGGCTGTGGGCCAACAGCCCGGAGCTGCCCATCGTGTTCATGTCGGGGCAAGATCGGGCGAGCGCCCCCGCCGGCGCGGCACGCTTCATTCAGAAGCCCATCGAGCTCAGCCGTCTCCTCGCCCTGCTCGGGCGAATCCTCGGCCCATCGTGACCCGAGGGTCGAACGGTCGGGAGCTCGGTCTCGCGCTCACGCTCGAATCGAGCGCGAGACCGCTCTCGGGCTCAGGGATGCTCGAGCCCGTCGCGGAGCATCTCACGCTCGAGCTCTTCGTGCTCGAGGAGCGCGTCGGCGAGGGCGTCGGCCTCCGTGACGAGCGCCTCCCACTGCGACGTCTCCGCGCGCAAGATCTTGAGCCGCAGCGCGCCGATCGAGCTCGCCAGCATCTGGTGCTCCATGCGCAGCCCCTCCAGGTAGTCGACGTAGCGCGGCGCGGCCGCGAGGAGGAACGCGACGAATCCAGCCGGCCCCTCCTGTCGCGCCACATGCTCGGTGAAGGCGTGATGCATCGTGCCCACCGCGGCCGCCAAGGCCCTCAGGGCGGCGTGAGGAACCTCCGGTCCGATACGCTTGGGTCGGACGTTGGATTTCGAAGCGGTGATGGCAGTCTGGGTCATGAGGTCCCTCCCTGGCGCCTGGGTGGTTGCAGCGCCGCGAACGCTCCCAAAGCACACAACGTGCCGCCGGCGGAGCGTCATGGTCGCGGCCCTCTGGCAAGGGGTGAGGCGCGAAACCCGCGGGGGTTGCGTGTCGTGGCGCACCAACCGTGGCGTCCGTGCTCGAATCCATCCCATGCCGGCGCTGAACCGCACGGATCACAGGGCCAGGGTGCCCGGCGTTCGCACGTTTGCACACCGCGGAGCGTCCGCCGCAGCGATGGCGGCACGGTCCGTGCTTCTAGGGCGCCGGGGACGCTCGTCAGCGAAGCGATCTTGCGAACATGTCACCTCTCCCACCCCTCCGACTCCTGATCGTCGACGACGATCCAGACACCGCCGAGGCGCTCACGTACCTCGCCACGGAGTCGGGCTACGCCGTCACCCGGGCGCAGAACGGGCGCGCTGCGCTCGCGCTCGTCGACCAGGAGCCACCGGACGCGGTGCTCACCGATCTCCACATGCCCGAGCTCGATGGCCACGCGCTCCTCGGCGAGCTGATGCGCATCGATCCCACCCTCCCCGTCATCGTGATCACTGGCTACCCGGAGATCGCGAAGGCCGTCGAGGCGATGCAGGCGGGGGCGGTCGACTTCGTGATCAAACCTGCGGACTGGTCGGTCATCGAGGACACGCTCCGCGGAGCGCTGCGCCGGCGCGCCCTTCGCGCCGAGGCGAGCCCCGCGATCACATCGCTCCGCGAGCGCCTCGGTCTCGGCCTCGGACCCCTGATCGGCGTGAGCCCGGCGATGGCGCAGTTGTTCGCGCTCGCGCGGCGTGCGGCTCCTTCCCAGGCGACGGTGCTGCTCACCGGAGAGAGCGGCACCGGGAAGGGGGAGCTCGCCGCTTGTATCCACCAGCTCAGCCCGCGCTGCGACGGCCCCTTCGTCGCGCTCCACTGTGCGGCCATCACCCAGAGCCTGGTGGAGAGCGAGCTGTTCGGCCACGAGATGGGCGCGTTCACCGGCGCCACGCAGCGTCGCGTCGGCCGCTTCGAGCAAGCCCACGGCGGCACGCTCTTCATCGACGAGGTGGCGGAGATCCCGATGGCCACCCAGACGAAGCTCTTGCGGGTGCTGCAAGACCGCACCATCGAACGCGTGGGCGGTCAGCAGACGCTCGAGGTCGACGTCCGCCTCGTCGCCGCGACCAACGCCGATCTGGTCGCGTGCGTGGAGGACGGCACCTTCCGTGAAGATCTCTACTACCGGCTCAACGTGATTCGCATCGAGATGCCGCCCCTCCGCGAGCGTCGCGAAGACATCCTCCCGTTGACGCAGCACTTCCTCTCGCACCACGCAGCCGCCAACGCCAGGCCAGTCTCGACGTTGAGCGACGCGGCCGCCGAGAAGCTCCGGCGCCACGACTGGCCGGGCAACGTGCGCCAGCTGCGCAACGCCATCGAGCGGGCGGTGGTGTTGTGTCGCTCCGAGCGAATCGAAGACGCCGATCTCGACATCCTCGAGACGGCGCCGAACGGGCTCGCGATCCCTGGGGCCACGATGAAAGAGATCGAGCTGACCGCGATTCGCACCACCTTCCTCGCCACCGGCCGCTGCACCAAGCGCACCGCCGAGGTGTTGGGGATGGCAGAGCGGACGCTCCAGTATCGACTGCGAGAGCTCGGCCTCGCCCGTCGGCGCGGTCGACCGTCCAAGAGCGAGCGACCTCCCGAGCCCAGCTGACCGCTCGTCGTGAGGCAGCCCGAAAGCTCGGTCGAGCCTCACGCGCCTGCGGCACGCTCCTTGCGGAGCCGCTCGCCCGAAACGCGTTCAACGTCCGAGGCGGATCGCTGCCGCGACGCAATACGGCGCTCGCGGCGCCGCGGGCGCCTTATCCGAGGAGACACCATGAAAGTCAGCCAGCTCATGACGAGCCAACCCGAGGTCTGCACCACCACCGCCACCCTCAACGACGCGGCCCACGTCATGTGGGAGAACGACTGTGGCTTCGTCCCGATCGTCGATGACGAACAACGCGTCGTGGGGGCCCTCACCGATCGCGACGCCTTGATGGCCGCCTACACCCGAGGGGCGCGGCTCTCCGAGCTCCCCGTGGCGGTCGCCATGTCGACGGAGGTTGTCAGCTGCACGACCGACGACACGATCGAGCGCGCCGAGGCGCTCATGCGCCGCCACTCGATTCGTCGCCTCCCGGTGGTCGACAAGAGCAAGCGGCTGATAGGTCTGCTCTCGTTGAACGACCTCGCCACCAAGCGCGCGCCGCAGCTCGATGTAGCGGAGACCCTCTCGGCCATCAGCGCGCCGCGACAGCGCCCGCGCGCTGCCGAGTGACGCGACATGTCCGGCGCGGAGCTCGGCGCGCCGCGTCGTGTCCTCCGCGCCGAGGATAGAAGCCGCGCCCGTTGCAGGGTTGCGCAACAGGCTCCGAATACCAGCGTGGCCGGCGCCCTTCCCCAAGGACGCGACGCGCCAAGGAGCCCCCGCGTCGTGGCCGCGCTCGCCGACCCGGCTCCGAGCCATGCTCGGCGAGCGCGCGCGGCCCACCTTTTGCCACGTGACGGTGTCGAGGGGTACACCATGAACGCCAGCGTCACGACGCTACTGCAGCGAAAAGGTCACGAGGTGGTCACCATCGAGCAGGACGCGCTCGTCTTCGACGCCATCCAGAAGATGGTCACCCACAAGGTCGGCTCGGTGGTGATCACCGACGGGCCGAGGGTCTGCGGGATCCTCACCGAGCGCGACTACATGAAGCGGATCGTGCTCTGTGGCCGACGCTCGCAGACCACGAAGGTGAGCGAGGTCATGACGACGAGGGTCCACTTCGCGAGCCCGAGCGACACGCTCGAGACGTGCATGAGAACCATGACCGAGGAGCGCTGCCGGCACCTCCCCGTGGTGCACCGACAACGGCTCATCGGCCTGGTCTCGATCGGGGACTGCGTGGCGCAGCTGCTCGACGAGCTGCGCGCCGAGAACGGCGCGTTGTACCAGTACATCGGTGGTCTCTGGCCGCTCTGACCACCCCACGACGAACCTCGCGAGCGAGCGCTCGCGAGCAGCGTGGGCGGCTTCGAGTTGAACCCCCTCGGTATTGCGCCAAGCACGCTCGCGTCGCGCATAAAGACGCCTCGTCGTCGCGAGGCGCTCGTCGCGCCAGAAGCCCGAGGGAGCGCGCTGGCGGCGCTGTCGCAGGCGCCTCTGCCGAGGGGGGGCGCTCGCGCCCTCCCCCTCTGGCTGGCGGCATCAGCCGCTGCCGCCGATATCGATCAACAGCGCGTCCTGGAGCAGCTCGATCTCCGCGCTGTCATGCGCCGCGAGCCCGGCGGCGAGCGCATCGAGCTCCTCGCGCAAGGCGTCCTCGTCGAGCCCCCGCGCCCGCTCGTAGATCCGTTCGCCACGCGCGATCAGCTGCTCGTGCTCATGCCGCAGACCGCGGAGCATGCGGTGGTAGCGGGGCTGATTCGTCGCGATGGTGGTCGCGAGATCGCCGGCCGACCCAACGTCGTGCTGCGCGCGCAGCTCCTCGACCCAACACCCCAGCCGGACGACCTCGGGACGCGCCCGCGGAAAAAAACCCGATTCAATCGGTGCTGGGTCGGTGGTCGATGGCCTGGCTTCGAGCTCGTGGTGTTTGTGTGTGCTCACTTCCCTCTCCCAACGGATGGGAAGGAGCAATCGCCGTGCCGTCGAAGGGCCGAGGCGCTTCGCGCACCGCCTGCGCCGACCACCACGAGCGCGCGCGTTCACAGCGAGAGCTCGTAAGCAGCGCCGTGGGACCACCGTCGCGCGGGACGTCCGTGCTCGGGGCTACAAGGTCTGGAGCTCGCTGCGGCGGACTCGGGCCTGGCCGACGACCTCGTCCCACTCCTGACCGTAGCCGTCGTAGCGGATCTTCACCCCCTCGGGCACGACCTCGAGGACGCGCGCCGGCCACCAGCTCCCGCCCCACTCCACCTCCACCGCGTCGCCGACCCGTGCGCTCTCGATGGCGTAGGTGGTGGCGGGGGGGCGGCCTTTGGCGCCGAAGGGGGAGCCGTCGAGGCGTGTCCCGGCCACCACGCGATCGAGCGTGACCACCTCGTCCCACTCGCTGCCCCAGCCGGTGTAGCTGATCTTCAGGTGTGCTTCGTCGATCACCGCGACGACGACCGCGGGATAGAAGAGCCCGGACCACTCCACGAGGGCGTGCGTTCCCGGACCCACCTTCGAGCGGTGGGACTCGGCGAGCAGGCCCTCCGCGTCGTCGCCGTCATCGAAGACGATGACCTCGCCGCGCTCCACCACGATGGGCGGCGTGGTAGGGCGCGGCTCGTTGGGGCCGAGCGACTGGCAGCCCACCACGAGGAGAAGCGAGGCGACCCAGACGGCGTGCGACATGTCCCTTGGACGGCACCACATGGGACATGATTTGTCATCGTTTCGGCACGATGCCAGCGCTTTCGGACGGCCGCGGGGCCGCGCCATCCCTGGCGCTGGGTCAGCTGATCCCGGGGGCTTCGCGTCCGGTGCGCTCGACGTACTCCTGGTAGCCACCTTCGTAGGTGGTGACGCCGTCCACGCTCACCTCCATGACGCGGTTGGAGAGCGCGGCGAGGAAATGACGGTCGTGGGATACGAAGAGCATGGTGCCCTCGAACTTCCGCAGCGCCTCGAGCAGCATCTCCTTGGTGGCCAGATCGAGGTGGTTGGTGGGCTCGTCGAGCACCAAGAAGTTCGGCGGGTTGTAGAGCATGCGGGCGATGACGAGCCGGGCCTTCTCGCCGCCCGAGAGCACCTTGCACTGCTTGTCGGCGTCGGCACCGGGAAAGCCGAACGCCCCCGCCAAGGTGTGGAGGGAGCCGATCGGCGCCAGCGGGTGAGCCGCCTGCAGCGTCTCGAAGACGGACTGCTGCGGCTCGAGCAGGTCCATCGCGTGCTGAGCGAAATAGCCCAGCTCGACCGACGCGCCGATGGTGACGGTGCCCGCGTCGGGTTCGATCTCCTTGGCCGCTAGCTTGAGCAGCGTCGACTTGCCGGCGCCGTTCACCCCCATGACGCACCAGCGCTCGCCGCGACGGATGAGGTGGTCGAGCCCGTCGTAGATCACGTGGCTGCCGTAGGCTTTCTTCACTCCCGCGAACATGAGCACGTCGTCCCCCGATCGCGGTGGCTCACGAAAGTCGAACACGACCACGCGGCGGCGCTTGGGCGGCTCGACGCGCTCGATCTTCTCGAGCTTCTTGATCCGCGACTGGACCTGGGCCGCATGACTCGCGCGCGCCTTGAACCGGGCGATGAACGCCTCCTCCTTGGCGAGCATCGCCTGCTGCCGCGCGTGCTGCGCCTCGAGCTGCGTGGCGGCGATGTCGCGCTGCTTCTCGTAGAAATCGTAGTTGCCCGAGTAGGTGGTGAGGTTGCCGCCGTCGATCTCCACGATCTTGGTGGCGAGGCGGTTCAGGAGCTCGCGATCGTGGGAGGTGATGATGAGGCCCCCTTCGAAGGCCTTGAGGAACCGCTCGAGCCAGATGATCGACTCGATGTCGAGGTGGTTGGTCGGCTCGTCGAGCAAGAGCGCGTCCGGGGCCATGAGCAGGATGCGGGCGAGGGCCACCCGCATCTTCCACCCGCCGGAGAGCTTGCCCACGTCGTCGTCGACCACCGCCTCCCGAAAGCTGAGACCAGCGAGGATTTCGCGGGCTCTCGACTCGAGACCGTAACCACCGAGCTCGTCGAAGCGCGCTTGCACCTCGCCGAAGCGCTCCACGAGGGCGTCGAGCTCGTCGGCGCGCTCCGGCGCGGCCATCGCGTGCTCGAGCTCGTGCAGCTCATGGGCGAGGATGGACACCTCGCCCGCGCCGCTCATCGTCTCCTCGAGCACCGTCCGGCCGCTCATCTCGCCCACGTCTTGGCTGAAGTAGCCGATGGTGACCCCCTGGTTGATGATCACCTGCCCCGCGTCGGGCTCCTCCTCGTGCATGATCAGCCGGAAGATGGTCGACTTCCCGGCTCCGTTGGGCCCCACGAGGCCCACCTTCTCCCCAGGGAACAGGCCCATCGACGCATCGACGAAGAGGATCTGGTGCCCATGCTGCTTGGCGACTGCGTCGAGGCGTATCATCTGCGACGACGCCATAGGCCGGATCCGCCGCCGTTTGAAGGTTGAGCTCGCCTCGTCGCCCCGCGCTCACCCGGGGGTGCCCTCCCGCTCGCCAGCGCCCACCGCCGCGGTGAGCCGTTTCAGCGGTAGCGAACCACGAGGCGCGGGGGGGTCGCGCCATCGTTGTTGAAGTAGTTCACGCCGTTGTCGCTCACCGGGAGGAGCCCGAGATAGAGCGCGCTGTCGGGCGCCACCACGCCGCTCGGGAGCACGAAGATCACGGTGTCGCCGACGGCGGTGGCTCCTTGATCAGGAGCGAGGGGCTGCGCGCCGAGGGTCGACGGGGCGGTCGTCGACAGGTCCGCCAAGGTGAACGACCAACCTACCACCTCCGCGCGTGGTCGCCGTGGGGGCGCTGCGCGACCGCGGCGCGTCGAGGTGGCCTACAGTGTCCCACTTACCTTGCTCGCGCGAGAAGGGTCGCGCGGCTCGCCGGCGTGGCTGGGTATGATGCCGGGCCCTTCGCCGCGGCGCGCGCCGAGCACGAAGCCACGGCGCGGGGCGAGCACGACGCCCAACGGAGAACGTGATGAACGAACCCTTGCACCTGACGCTCACTGCCGCCGACGAGGTCTTCAACGTGGTGGGCCTGCGCGGCGAAGAGGCCATCTCCGAGCTGTACCGGTTCGAGCTCGACGTCGTCTGCCCGGCGGGCCAGGTGCTGCCGACCGAGGTCGGCGCCGGCGCCGACGCAACGCTCGTGTTCCGCCGCGGCGAGCGCGAGCTCCGCCACGTCCACGGCGTGATCGAGAGCCGGCGCACACGCCTGGACAACGAGCAGGAGAACCCGCGCTACCAGCTCGTGCTCGTACCCCACCTCAGCCGCGCGCAGCTCGTGCGTACCCAACAGATCTTCCTCGGCATGAGCGTGGTGCAGATCATCGAGCAGAAGCTGTCTCTCATCGGCCTCGACGCGAGCGTGGTGTCGGTGTCGCAGCTCGGCGACTATCCCGTGCGCGACTTCGTGGTGCAGTACGAGGAGACGGATCTGGCGTTCATCAGCCGCCTCGCAGAGCACCTCGGCATCAGCTACTTCTTCGAGCAGCTCGACGACACCGAGCAGCTCGTGTTCGCCGACGGCCCCGGCGACTTCAGCGTGAGCGCCCAGCGGAGCACGGTGCAGCTCACCCACCACAAGAACGAGGTCGATCGCATCCATGCCCTCGAGGTAGAGGAGGCGATGATGCCAGGCCACTGCATCGCCTACGACTACAACTATCGACGACCCGATCTGCGACCGGTCGGCCACCAGCGCGTCCCGGAGGGTCACGGTGGCGGGACGCTCGAGTACGGCTGTCACGTCAAAGACGACAACGAGGCCGCCGCCCTCGCCACCCTCCGCGCCGAAGCGCTCCGCTGCCGCGCGCGGCGCTACCGCGGGGAGAGCTCGATCGTGAACATGGTCGCCGGTGGGGTGACCACCCTCGAGGCCAACCACGCCGTGGAGGAGACCCCGCTCTTGGTGACGCGGGTGAGCCACGAGGCGCGGCTCGACGCGGCGGAGACCCTCACCTATCGCAACCGCTTCGAGGCGCTCGAGACGAGCGTCCCGTTCCGTCCCGAGCGACGCACGCCGCGCCCTCGCATCCACGGCTTCGTCACGGGCACGGTGCAGGGCCCCCCTGGCTCGACCGACGCGGTGAGCCCTTTCCTCGACGACGAGGGCCGCTACACCGTGCAGTTTCATTTCGACGCCGTTCTCGGCGATCCCACCCAACGGGGCTCTCACCTCGTGCGCATGGCGCAGCCCTTCGGCGGCACCGGCCACGGGATGCACTTCCCCCTTCGTCCCGGCACCGAGGTGATGATCGCGTTCGCGAACGGCGATCCGGATCGGCCCATCATCGTGGGCGCGATCCCCAACGCTCACACCCGCACGCCGGTCACCGCGCGCAACGCGACCCAGAATCGGATCACCGCCGCCTCCGGCGCCATCTTCGAGATCTCCGAGCGCCGCTGAGCCCGCCCCGCGCCGAACCTCTCACCGCCACCCTCAGAGCACCGCATGACCTCACTCCACTTCACCGCCCTCGCCCTCCCCGACCACGCGTTCATCGTCGCCGCCATGCACGGACGCGAGACCTTGAGCGGGCCGCATCGGTTCGACGTGGAGGTGATCTCCCACGACCCCGCGCTCCCTCTCGACGACATCATCGGCACCGCCGCCTCACTCACCCTCGGGCGACGTGTCGTGCGCGGCGTGATCGCGGAGGTGGTTCAGGGCGGGCGCCGTCACGACGGCTTCCTCTACCAGCTGGCGCTCGTCCCGCGGCTGCAGCTCTTGTCGCTCGGGAGGCTCTCGCGGGTGTACCAAGACCTCTCCGTGCCGGAGATCGTGGCGATGGTGCTGCGCGGCACGGCCACCAAGGTCACGCTCGATGCTCGGCTCGCCAAGCGGTATGACAAGCGCGCTTGCGTGATGCAATACGCCGAGACCCCGCTCGCCTTCCTGTCGCGCCTGCTCGAAGAGGAAGGGATCGCCTACCGTTGTGAGAGCGACGCGAGCGGGGAGCGGCTCGTGCTCGCTGACCACAACGCGGCCTACACCGACGTGGTGCACGCCTCGCTGCAGGGGTCGAGCGAACCCGAGGCGGTGCCGCTGGAAGAGTTCAGCTGTCACCGGACGCTCGTGGCCCGCCGCGTCCTGCTCCAAGACTACGATCCGGATCAGCCGGAGCTGCCCCTCTCGGCGCTGGCCGACGTGGACGCCCAGGGCTTCGGTGTCGACGTGCTGCACGGCGCTGGTTTTCGCGCCCCGGAGCGCGGCGCCGAGCTCGCCGCGCTCCGCGCCGAAGGGCTCCGCGCTCGCGCCACACGATACCGCGCCACCGCTCGCCACCCCTTCGCGGCGGGGCAGCGGCTGTCGTTGCGAGGGCACTTTCGCGCCGACTTCGACGGTGACTACCTGATCACCGAGGTTCGTCACACGAGCGACGGCTCGGGCTATCGGAGCGAGCTCCAAGCTTGCCCCGTGGCGCTCCCCTTCCGCCCCGCGCTTGTCACGCCCCGTCCGCGCATCGACGGCGTGCTCCCCGCGCGAGTGGACGCCGCGGGCCCGAGCGAGGCGAGCGCCGCCGACGCGGAAGGCCGCTACCGCGTGGTGATGCCCTTCGATCTCGGCGGCGTCGCCGAGGGCCGCGGCTCCAACCCGGCGCCGCTGCTCTCGCCCGAGACCGGCACCCGCTTCACCCTGCGCCGGGGCGCGGCGGTGGTGTTGAGCTTCCTCGGCGGCGATCCGGATCGCCCCGTCATCAGCGGCGCCGTGCCACCCCTGGCGCGCGGCGCGGGCGGCCCGACGCAGGTGATCCGCACCCCCCAGGGCGGCATCCTCGAAATGAGCGGCAAGTACAAGGGGCGCGCGGAGGGCACGCGACACGAGGTGACGGGCGCGCTCGCGCAGGAGCAACAGGCGAGCGGCGACGACGACTGGACGACCTCGAACGACGACGCCGGCGACAACGACTGGGTGCGCTTCGCGGTGCCGCACGATCAGGGCTGGAGCTATCTCCGCTACGGCGCCCAGACGAGCACGGCGGTGAGCGCTGGCGCCGGCGAGAACACGGCCCACGAGTTCAGCGAGACCACCTACGTCGATCGCAACCACGAGTTCACGTCGAAGTTCATCGACGACGACGGGGAGTCGGTGAGCGGAAGCGCGACCGGCTACACCTGGTCGTGGTCGAGCCTCGACAGCTCCGACTTCCACACGAACTTCGCCTCCTCGGCCAACAGCCAGGGCGGGCGGGCATTCTTCGGGGGTGTACGACTACACCGACGGGAACCGCACCACGATCACGCAGGGCAGCCACCAGTCGGTGACGGTGGGCCATCGCACGGACGTGATCCTCGGCGACTACCGCCTCATCATCCCGAAGCGCACCAACGGCGTGTTCGACGCCGACGTGTATGGGATGCGTTATCGCAAGCAGTCGGGTCACTGGCGAAAGACCGAGTGGAGCCACGTGGCGAGCGACACCTACGCCTGGGGCGACACCGAGAGCTTCTTCTGGGGCTCACAGTTCGAGCTCGCCGGGGGGGTGGCCATGTCTGGGTTCCTCGGCGGCAAGCTCGACGCCACGGTGGCCATCGCCGCGAACCTGAACCTGGGCGCGTCGATCGAGGCGTCGGCGGGCGACAAGTTCGTCTACACCGTCGGCGACGAGCGCAAGCGCAGCAGCAGCCATCTCATCAACGCGGACAAGACCATCACCCTCGCGATCGGCAGCCAGACCTGGCACCGCTCCTGGCTCGACGTCGGCCTCGCGGCGGGGGCGGGGGTGCTCGGCGCCGCCTCGATGGTGGGGGCGGCCGTGAGCTTCGACGACGACAACCCCAACACCTCGATCATCTCGTCGGCGGTGCTCGGTGGCCTCGCCATCCTCGCCGGCGGCGCGCTCGCGACGCGGCTGTTGATCGACGACGCCAAGTCGCCCGAGGGCTACCCGCGGATCATCATGGACAAGGACGACGGCCTGACCATCGAGGCCTCCGCCGACAACTCGCTCTTGTTCAACGAGACCGGGCTGCTCATCAAGATCGGCGGCGCCGACGGGAGCGTGATCGACATCACCAGCCAAGGGATCCTGCTCAAGGCCGGAGGCAAAGGCGCGCTGTTGCTCGACAGCGCCGGGGGGGCCGCCGTCACCGTGGACGGCTCTGGTCTCACGAGCGAGTCCGCCGTCGGTGACGCGCCGCTGCCTGCCGTCTCGGTCGACTCGAGCATCGCGCTCCTCGGGTTCAGCGACAGCGTCGGGGTGGGCGCGAACGCTGGCGGCGTCGCCGTGGTGGAGTGACCTCGATGCGTTACGAGAACAC
The DNA here is from genome assembly GCA_964401935.1 of uncultured Polyangiaceae bacterium. Taxonomy (GTDB): domain Bacteria; phylum Myxococcota_A; class Polyangia; order Polyangiales; family Polyangiaceae; genus JAPYTK01. The sequence continues at coordinate 21,612 of CAYOAL010000084.1, read as the reverse complement.
GACCTCGCTCGCCGTGGCCCACGTGGTGACCTCGTGGCCCGCGCCGCGCGCCACCATGCTCGCCAAGGGCCGCTATCGGCTGCGCGACGGCGGCCCGGCGACGCTCCATGAGGAGCCCGCCCGACTCTCGGGCGACGTGCCCTACGACGGGCTCCCCCAGCGGCTGCGCTATCCGAACGACCTCGTCCCCGAGAAGCCCCGCGCCGACATCCTCCTGGTGGGTTGCTCCCCCGCGCCGAACCAGACGCCGAGCCTGCGGATCGGCACCCATCGGTTCGTGTCGCCCAAGGGCGCTGTGGAGCCGTTCGCTCCCCTCGCGCACGACGCGCCGTCGCGCTTCGCCAAGCTCGGCACCTACGACGAGCGCTGGCTGAACGAGCGCTGGCCCTGGTTCCCCGAGGATTTCGACGCCGGCTACTTCAACGCGGCCCCCCCGGCGCTTCAGATCGAGCCGCTCGTGGGCGATGAAGACCTCGAGCTGAGGCAGCTCTCGAGGGGGCTCGACAAGCTCGTGTCGGCGCTGCCTGGGCTCCGCCCGCGCTGCTTCCTCGACGAGCAGAGAGGGAGTGAGACCCGGCTGCGAGAGGTGGTGCTCCAGCTCGACACGGTGTTCATCGACGCGCTCGCCGAGACCCTCGAGCTCGTGTGGCGCGGAGTCACCGGCGTGCAAGACGAAGAGGGGAGCCCGATCGTGCGCATCCTCTGGGCCGAAGAGCGGCTCGCCGACGAGCCCGAGCCGCTCGCCGCCTACGAGCGCAAGGCGCGCCTCGTGAGTCTGCCTCCGGCGACGCCCCCCGCGGCGCCGCCGCTCGCCAACGACAACGACCCGGAGCCCGCCGACGTGAGCGAGCGCGAGCGCGCCGCCCTCGACGAGCTACACGACAAGCTCGAGTCGCTCGGAGCGCCAAGCGAGATGTTGGCGCTCGTGGCGAAGGCGGAGCGGCTGGCCGACGCGATGAGGTCGCTCGAGGAGAGCGTGCATCAAGACCCAGCTCAGGCGAAGGCGGCGATCGCAGACGCAGAGGAGAAGCTCCGCGCCCGCTTGAGAGCCGCCGGTCACCCCATCGCGGAGCCGCCGCCTACCCAAGCCCGGGCCGTCCACCCGCCGACACCATGGAGCCGCGAGCGGGTGGAGCTCGCGGCGCGGGAGGGGGTGAGCATGGCAGAGGCCGATCTCTCCGGGCTCGATCTGAGCGAGCTCGATCTGCACGGCGCGAACCTCGCCGGTGCCCTCCTCACCGGCGCCAAGCTCGACCGCGCCCGCCTGTACAACGCGGATCTGCGCGAGGCGTCGCTCGTCGGGGCGTCGCTCGCCGGCGCGGCCCTCGGCCTCGCCAAGCTCGACGCCGCCAACCTCACGAGCGTCTCCGGCGCCGGCGCCAACTTCAAGAACGCGACGCTCACCCACGCCATCTTCGACGAGGCGCGGCTCGCCGGGGCCACGTTCGACGAGGCCGACGGGGAGGGCGCGAGCTTCCGCCGCGCCGATCTCACGAAGGCCATCTTCCGCGCGGCCAAGCTCGACACCGCCCGCTTCGTCACGGCCATCCTCCACGACGCGAGCTTCGAGGGGGCCAGCCTCGAGAACGCCACGCTGCGCGCAGCCCGCGGCGAGCACGTGTCTTTCGCGGGGACACGGCTCGAGAAGCTCCGAGCGAACGACGCAGAGCTCGCCCACGCCGATCTGTCGGGAGCGCGCGGCGACGGCTCGATGTGGATGGACGCCGATCTTCGGCAGGCCACGCTCGCGGGCGCGAGTCTCCGCCGCGCAGATCTGAGCCGCACCCGCCTCGAGCGAGCGGATCTCAGCGGGAGCAACTGCGAGAACGCCGACTTCACCCGCGCCGACCTGACACGCGCCGCGCTCGTGGGCGGAAACTTCGCCGGCGCCCGCTTCACCGGCGCCGCCCTCGATCGCGCCAACGCTCGCAACGCCAACTTCTTCGAGGCCGAGCTGTGGCGCGCCACGCGCCGCGGCCTCGAGCTCGAGGGCGCCCACGTCGCGATGTCGAAGCTCGCCTCGGAGACCCATGTTTGAAGTGCACTCGGATCTGAAGCGGCGCATCGAGGCCGGGGAGCTCGCACCGATGCGGGAGCCGAGCGAGCTCCTCGCGCTGCTGAGGCGCGGCGAGCGACCCGAGCTCCCCTTGGTGTTCGCGATGAGCCTCCGTGGCGAAGATCTGTCGGGGCTCGATCTGTCGGGCTTCGCGTTCCACGACTGCGATCTGTCGGAGGCCAACCTCCGCGACGCCAACCTCGAGCGCACGATGTTGCTCAGCTGCAAGCTCGATGGCGCCGATCTCAGCGGCGCCAACCTCTCCTTCGCCTCGCTTCAGTCGGGCCGGGCCCCAACCACCGACGCCAAGGCGGTCGAGGTTCCGCTCGAGCGAAGCGGGCTGAGCCGAGAGCTCATGCAGCACTTTCGCGAGGCCGGCGTCGAGGGCTTTCGCTCGAGCCCTGAGTCGCTCGTTCGCGCCAAGCTCTGCGGCGCGTCTCTCTTCGGCGCCAACCTCGTCGGCCTCGATCTCACCGACGTCGACGCGCGGGGAGCCAACCTGTCCCGCGCCGTCGCGAGCCGCTGCACCTTCACCCGCGCCGCGTTCCACGAGGCGACGATCGAAGAGGCGCGCTTTGTCGAGTGCAGCTTCGAGGGGGCAGTGTTCACCGACGCGCTCGTCCGCCGCGTGCGTCTCGAAGACGTCGAGCTCGGGCAGCTCTCGCTCGACGACGCCCGCGTGGAGGGGCTCCGCCTCGACGCGACCACGGCGACGACGGACACCGGCGCCCGCGACTTCAGCGGCGGCTCGTTGCGCCTCGCCGAGCTCGGCGGGCGTGATCTGCGCGCCTTCCGCTTCGCCGGTTGCGATCTCGAAGGGGCCAACCTCGCCGGCGCCAACCTCGCCGGTGTGGCGCTCTCCTCTGCCAAGCTCACGCGCGCCAACCTCAAGGGCGCGGTCCTCACCGGCGCCGCCCTCGACGGGGCCCGGCTCGACGCCGCCATTCTCACAGACACCAACCTCGCGCGCGCGAGCCTCCGCGGCGCCTCGTGCCTCGAGACCGAGCTCGACGGCGCCGATCTGAGCCGGGCCGATCTCACCGACGCGGTGCTCACCGGGGCCACGCTCGCCGCCTCCCGCCTGAGCGGCGCCACGCTCGTCGGCGTCAACCTCGGCGGCGTCTCACTCGACGGCGTCGTGCTCGAAGCGGCCGATCTCACCGGCGCCGAGCTGACGCGCGCAGCGCTCCGCGGCGCCAACCTGAAGGGGGCACGGCTGTCGGAGGCCCAGCTCGGCGAGGCCGTGCTCGAAGGGGCCGACCTGTCGGACGCCGTCCTCGAGGGGGCCCAGCTCCGTGGCGCCAACCTGCGAGGCGCGCGCCTCGCTGGGGCTCGTCTCGGGCGCGCCGATCTGACGCGCGCGAACGTCAGCGGCGCCGATCTGTCGGGGGCCGATCTCGAGCGCGCCAAGCTCGACGAGGTGGATCTGAGCGCTTGCGCGACCGCGGCGCGGGCGCGGCTCGTCGGCTGCCGGCTCGAGGGGGCGCGCCTCGCGGGCCTCGATCTTCGCGGCGCCGTGCTCACGCGCGCCAGCCTGAAGGGGGCCCACGGGGCGGGGGCCACGCTCGACGACGCCGATCTCACGCAGGCGTCGCTCATCGGCGCCGACCTCGCGCTTGCCTCTCTTCGCCGAGTACGCGCCGAGGTGGCCGACCTCGTGGGCACGAACCTCGAGGGCGCCGATCTCAGCGGCGCCGAGTGCGCCCGCGCTTGTTTCGACGAGGCCAACCTCCGCCGCGCCGTGCTCGAAGGCGCCAAGCTCGACGAGACGCTGCTGCGCCGCGCGCGCTGTAGCCACGCGAGCTTCACGAAGGCCAGCATGCGCTACGCCGATCTCTCCCACGCCGATCTGTCCCACGCCATCATGACAGGGGCAGCGCTCCAGTCGGCCAACCTGCATCGCATCCGCGAGGAGAAGACGCGGTGGGACGACGCAAACCTCGACGGCGTGAGGCGCACCGATCCGGCGCGCGCGCGCTCCGAAGACTGGTCTCCGCCCCGCTGACCCACCCCTTTGCCCCGAGGCCCCATGCAAACCGCCAGAGAGCTCCACCACGCCACCTCAACGACCACCGCCGAGCGCGCCGACTCGGTCGCCGACAGCGCCCCCATCTCGAGGGTGGCGCCGCAGCGCTTGTGCGCTCGCGACGGGAGCTCCGCCGAGCTCGACGAGAGCGACGTGCTCCGCATCCGCGACCGCCGAGGCGCCATCCTCTTCGAGTACGATCCCGACTCCGGCCGCGGCCGCCTCACCCTCGCCGAGGGTGATCTCAGCCTCGAGGCGCCACGCGGCAACATCGAGCTGCTCGCGGGAGGTGAGGTGCGGTGCCTGGCGCGAGGCGACATCGCGCTCCACAGCGCCAGCTCGGTGAGCATGACCGCGAGCGACGCCGCCGGCGGCCGGGCCGGGGTGCAGGTGGATCGGCGCGCGGTCGCGATCACCGGCGAGCGCCTCGCGCTCACCGCCGACGAGGCCGAGCTCCGCCTCGAGCGCACGCGCTTTCTCGGCGACTGGGTGGAGACCGGCATCGCGCGCGCCGAGCTCCTCGTAGACAAGCTCGAGAGCCGCGTGGGTACGCTCGTCCAGCGCGCGAGCAACGTGTTTCAGTTCGTGGAGGAGCTCCACCAGCTCAAGACCAAGCGCTTCCGCGTGCGCACGGAGGAGGGCATGCAGCTCGACGCCGGACACGTGGTGATGAAGGCCCGCGAGGACGTCGACATCGACGGCGCACAGATCAACCTGGGGTGAGCCATGGCTGGGATGTACTGGACGACCAAAGCGGGCGGGATGTGCCAAGCCACGCCCGACACCTGCAAGACCCCGACCCCGACCGGACCGGTGCCGATGCCCTACCCCAACATCTCGCAGTGCAACCAGGCAACCGCGAGCACCTGTGGGCAGAAGGTGAAGGTTCAGGGCATGGCGCCGCTTCACAAGGGGAGCGAGATCCCGATGTCGAGCGGCGATGAGGCGGGCTCGGCGGGCGGGGTCGTATCGGGGAAGATCAAGGGAGAGACCACCTTCGTGAAGTTTTCCTCGAAGGTGAAGGTGGAAGGCCAGAACGCGATCTTCCAGACGTGCACCACCGCTCAGAACGGCAAGAACGCCAACGCCCAAGGCGGCGTGCAGCCCGATCCTTCGCAGACGAAGGTGACGGTCGCGATGTGAACGGCGAGGGCGCCCCACCGCGCTCTCGCGCCACGCACGCCGCGCCGAGCCTTCGCGTCGTGCACCACACGCGCTATCGGTTCGAGCGGCCGGTCGAGCGCTGTCGGCTCGAGACGTGCCTCGAGCCGGTCGACGCGACCTTTCATCAGGTGGCGGTCACGCCGCTCGAGAGCGTGGCCGACAACGTCGTCGACGCGTTCGGCAACCCGCGACGGCGGTTCAACATCGAGAGCCCCTTCCAGACCCTCGAGGTCTGCGCGGTGAGCACCGTCGCCCGCTCGCCCTCCGCGGCGCGGTGGTGGCCCCGAGTCGCGGCCTCCTCCGACGCGGCGCTCGTTGCCCCAACGCGCCGCGCGCCGCATCTGTCCGACTGCGTGCGCTTCGCCAAGCGCGGTCTCGTGGGGACGAGCCTACGCGCACGGCTCGAGGCCTTCGCGGCGCAGCTCTCAGCCAACTTCACCTTCGACGCGGGAGCCACCGACGTGGACACGCCGCTCGCGCGCTTCGTGGCGGAGCGGCGTGGCGTGTGCCAAGACTTCGCCCATTTCGCCCTCGCCTGCGTACGGAGTCGGGGAATCCCCGCCGTGTACCTCAGCGGCTACCGGGCGCGCGCCACGCAGGCCGGCCGCTCCCACGCTTGGGTGGCGGTCCGCGACGGCGAAGGCTGGCTCGAGCTCGATCCCACCTCGGGCCTCCTCGCCCCCGCCGACCACCTGGTGATGGCGGTGGGTCGCGACTACGACGACGTCCCCCCCATCACCGGCGCACTCCCCTACGAGGGTGTCTGCCGCGCGCTCACCCGCGTGGCGGTGACCCCCCTCGACGCGCCGGTCGACGCCTGACGCGAGCACCCTCGTGGCGCTGGGCTCTCGGGCTAGGACGCCCCTCGCAGCGTGGCGAGCTTATCGACCGCGAACTGGCGGTTCTCCTCGATGCGAGGACGCTGCTCCGCCGGGAGCGTCTCCGAGCGCAGCGCGCGGTCGGCGTGGTCGAGCGACTCGCGATACTCTCCCACCCAATAGGCAGCGACGCTGAGCTCGTCGTCGGCGCGCCACTCGTAGGCGCTCTCCTCGAGGAAGAGGATGTCGTCCGGGCGCGGGATGGCCACCGCGCGCTTCGCGAAGAGGTAGGCGGCGGCGTATTGCTTCGCCGCGCGATAGTGACGCGCTAGCTCGAGCAGGGGCTCGCGCCGCGTGGGACGGCAGGCGAAGGCCTCGAGCCAGGCATGAACCGCCTCGGCGTGACGCTCCGCACGCTCGCTCAAGAGGCCCACCTGATAGAGTGAGTACCACACCTCCTCTTCCCAGCCGCCCATCGCGGCACGACGCCGGTAAGCCACGATGGCGGCCTCGCCGTCCCCCGCGTCGCGATGACTCTGGGCCAGATAGAACTGGTAGCGGGCGTTGTCGGGCTCCTCGCGGAGCGCCGCGCCGAGCACCTCGGCGTCGCGGGCATACTTGGCGCGCGTATCGCCTCGGTTTCGCGCGCTGTCGAAATGCCCGACGCAGAGGATCCCCTCGAGCTTCTCCTTGTGGTGTGGCGTGTCGCACGTGATCACCTCGTGGAGCACGCCCACGTAACGCCACGGGACCGCGCTCTTCACCAGCTGCATCCGATAGAACGACGTCGTCGACCGCTGGCCGCGGTGGGGCGTGAGGTAGCCATCGGCGCTGAGCGCGGGCCACGCGTAGCCGGCCTCGCACTCGAGCACCTCGTCCGCGTCGATGAGGAGCGCATAGTCCGCCCACGGGCGCGCCAGCGCGAGCGCCTCGGTGCGGTTGAAACCGAAGTCGCGCCAAGGCCGCTCGTGGAGCGCCCCCGGGAGCTCGCCGAGCACCTCACGAACGAGCGCTTGTGTGCCATCGGTGGAGCCGGTGTCGACCACGCACCACGCGTCGATGAGTGGACGCACCGAGTCGAGACACCGTCGCAGCACGTGAGCCTCGTCCTTGACGATCATCGAGAGGCACACGCTCGGCCGACCATCCGCCCGCCGCACCCGCGCTGCCTCGAGGGCGCGCACGTTCGTCATCGCTTGTCGAGACCGGCGAAGTAGGGATAGCCGAGCGCCCCCGGTCCCACCCGGACGCGAACACGTTCTCCGGGCCGCATCGCGGCGAACTCGCGCGACGACACCGACAGCGACAGCGGCTTCTTGAAGCGGCCGAAGGGGGCGAGGGTGACGAAGTAGGAGGTGGACTTGCCGCTGCTGCTCACGTGAGAGTCGATCACCTCGATCGCCCTCGTCTTCGGAGGCGCGCTGAACGCGCCGTTCACCGTTCGCGCGCCGCCGACGGCGAGCAGCGGGAAGCCGCTGAGCGCGAGCACCGTGCTCCAACCAAAGCTCCGCAGCCCGGTCGCGGTGCCACGCACGGCGAGGAGGGTGAGCACGGTCATCGCGAGCCCCGCCGCGACCCCGAACCACACCGACACCGCGTCGATGGCGTGATCGAAGGGCTGGAACCACACCTTGCCGACGACAACGGTGACGATCCCCACGCCGAGGGCGCTCCCGTTCGCGAGGATCCAGCGGCCGCCGCGGCCGAGGCCGCGCGCCGGCTCGACGCTCCCCACCGAAGGGATCGCGCGGGCGAGCGCCGCGAGCTCACGCGCCGCGCCCGCGACCCCGCCCGGGCCGAAGCCGGCGACGTCCATCGGCCCGACCCACTGGACGAGCACCGGACCGTGGGCGTCGGCGAAGGCCACCCGCGTCGCGCCCCGAGCGAGGAGCCCTAGCACCGCCGTGCGTACACCAGGGGCCGTGAGCACGTAGGCCACCTCGTCGTCGCGCGCCTCCGTCTCGATGTAGACGTGATCGTCGAAGCCCGGATCCTGGAGCTGCCACTCGCGGTTGATGCCCAGCATCTTCCCGATGCGGTCGCGCGCCGTCTCCCGCCGGAGCACGATGGGAGGGAGGCGTGGCGTGGCGACCGGCGCGCGAAAGGGTCCACCCACCGCTTGGAGCGCCAGCTCGGCGCTCGGCTCCACCATCGCCACGAGGCTGTACACGGGGGGAGACTTGCTCGCGGTGAGCTTCCGCGCCTCGAGCTGGCGCTCCTCGATCCGAAACGTCCAGCGCTCGCCGTGCTCGTCCGACGCTTGCGGCACCGCCCCGAGGGCGGTCAGCGCGGCGTGATGCTCGAAGTGGTGCGCCTGGGCCTCGGCCACCGTCCTCCTGCTGCGGCGGATCAGCCACACGATGAACACCACCCAACCCCCGAAGAACACGAGCCCCGCGCTGACGGCGAGGATGGGCACGAAGAGAGAGTCCATCACCCCTTATCGCGCACTCGCGGCACACTGTCACTCCGCGCCAAGCCCACCGCCTGTCGCCGAAAGGTGCTATCGCTGGCGGAGGCACCGAGTCGAAGGAGAGGATCGATCATGGGGCTGTTGCATCGCCTGTTCGCGGCGCGTGCGCCGAACGTCTGGGACATCGAGACCCGCCTCCTGCATCGTCTGGGCCTGGTTCGTCCACCCACCGCCGTGCAGTGGCTGGCCACCGCCGCGTGCGACCTTCGCTGTCCGCACTGCTACACCGACGCCGGCAAGCGCGACCGCGAAGAGCTCACCACCGACGAGGTGAAGCGCCTCGTCGTCGATCAGCTCGCGCTCCTCGATCGGCCCACCTTCGTCATCGCCGGCGGTGAGGCCCTCCTGCGCCGCGATCTCCCGGAGGTGATCGCGCACGTCGCGTCGCGCCGCATCCCGTGGGCGATGCACACCCACGGCGGCACCGTGCTGCGACACCGTGAGCTCTTCGTGCGTCATCGGCCAGTGATGGTCGCGGTGAGCCTCGACGGCCCGAAGGTGCATCACGACGCCTTCCGCGGCCGCGCGGGCAGCTTCGAGCGCGCCCTCGAGGCGGTGGCCGTGCTCGTGGAGGCTGGCGTGGGTGAGGTGGTCGCGGGCACCACCGTCACGCGGCAGAACGCGGATCTGCTCGCGGATCTGTTCCCCATCGTCGAGCGGTCGGGCGCCCACTCCTGGGGCCTGCACCTCGTCGCCCCCGAAGGGCGAGGGGCCCGGCACGAGGAGCTCCTGCCCACGCCGAGCCAGCTCCGCCGCGTGGCCGCCTTCGCGCGTCGCAAGCGGCGCACATTCCACGTCGAGCTCGACAACGAGTGGGGGAGCGCAGGGAGCGACGACATCTTCTACCGCGATCACCCGTTTCAGTGCGGCGCCGGCCGCGTGAGCCTGGTGGTGACGCCGACGGGGGAGGTGATGCCGTGCACCACGACGGACCCCGCGGAGAGTGAGGGCAACGTGCGCGACGACGCGTTGAGTCGCCTGTGGGTGACCCGCTTCGCCCGCTTCCGACGAAAGAGCCCCGACGTCGCCGCCAACACCAAAGATTGTTGGCTCCAGACGCGCAACGGCCGCTCGTGTCGCGGCGCCGCCTTCGGCTTCGAGGTGTCGCCATGAGCAGCGACGCCCGCCTCCTGGAGAGCCGAGCGCTGCAGCAGGTGTTGCGTTGGGTGGCCACCGGTCTCGCGTTCGCGGGCGTGGGCTGCGACGCACCGCCGGCCGCGAGGCGTCGGCCGCTCCCGGTGATTCAGCCCACGGTAGACGTCGAGCCGGTCGTCGCTCCCGAGGGGCCCGATTCCATCGCCCCGTTCACGGGCTTGTTCCCCGACGCGTTCGGCGAGACCGAGGCCTGCACGTGGCTGCGCTTCGGCACCGACGCGCCACCTTCGACGCCACGCGAGCACGTCGTCGCCGCGCTCGACGCGCCCGAGCTCGCGCCGCTGTTCGCCACGGAGCCACCGGAGGCGTCGTCGGTCGTCGCCGCGCTCTCCCACGCCGAGCACACCGGCCTCTATCTCGAGATCCTCGCCGCTCAAGCCTTCAAGCAGTCGCGGCCGCGCTCGGGTCGGGTGCTCATCGAGCTCCTCGCGCGGATCGAGCATCACGCGCGCATGGCCATCGCCCTCCGTCGCGCCCAAGCGCTCACGGCGCCGGTGCCGCAGCGGCCCTGGCTGTCCAAGGCGGGACCGCCGCCGTGCGGCGTCCGCACCGTACCCGCCGACTTCGTCCCTGCGGCACGAAAGGCCTACGAGAGCGGCGACGCAGGCACGTGGGACAAGGACGGGCGCCTCGCGCTGCGCGTCGTGTCATCCGGTGGGCTCGTGCTCTGGCGCCGCGGCAAGGCCTACGCGCAGGGTGACGGCACCGACCTCGCCGTGCGGCGGCTCGACGTGCTCGCGGCCGGCTCAACCGCCGCGACGCTCGAGCACGCGTGGCTCGGGCGCGTCACCGTCCCGCCCGGTGCCACGCTCAGCACCTGGAACACCGCCGAGCACCTCGCCCCCGAGGCCCGAGCCGTCCTGCGCGCTCGCGTGAAGGCAGCCGCAGACGGCGACCGCCAGGCCCTCGACACGTTGGACGGCGTGCTCCCGGCGGCCCGCACCTTCATCGAGGCCGAGCTCGCCGCGCGCCCCGATGCCCCCGGCGCCCCCGCCCTGCGCATGCAGCTCACCTTGCTGCTCGAGTGAAGGCGGCGACGCCAACGCGCGGTGCGATCATCACGCCATCATCTGGCTGATGGCGCCCCTCGCCTCGGCGAGGTCGCGACCAAACGACGTGATGTTCATGCCCATGGCCTGGGCGAGGGTCACGAACAGATCGTTGTGAGGTCGTCCGCGATAGTTGTAGATCCGCTCGCTCGACTGGCTCGGGTAGCTCAGCGAGCCGATCTGGTTCACGTTGTCGCGGTGCGTGATCGGGAAGCGAATGTACTGGCCCGTCCTCAGCGCGCCTTGGGCGTTGCCGATCACCATCCACGGGAGCCTGGTCACGTCGTGGCTGCCCTCGGCGATGTGGGAGCACACGAGGATGAGCGTGTGATCGAGCATCGTCTGGCCGTCCGTCTCGGGGAGGCTATCGAGCTCGGTGAGAAACTGCGCGAGCATCTCGTAGGTGTCGCGCTCCATCTCGTCGTTCGCGGCCTGGGCCGCCGGATCGGTGAGCTCGGGGTTGTCGCCGCTCACCTTGTGCGTGAGATCGTGCCAGTCGGAGGTGGCCACCCCGCCGTAGGAGGTGCCCGCCGTGTAGTTGAACTCGTAGCTCGGCGGCAGCTCGATGAGGAGGTTGCCCACCCGCGTGGTGTCGGTGTGGAGCGCTGCGCCCATCATCTTGTACACGAGCGGCACTTTGGTGTGCCACAGCCGGTTGTCGAGGTCGCCCTGTTGATAGCCCTCTTGCAGCGTCGACCACGGATCGAGCACCGTCGCCTCGTCGGGACGATTGGAGGCCCGATCGTTGACCAAGGTGAGCGCCTCCTGAAGCTCCGCTCGGAGATCGAGCATACGTTGGATCTTGTCTCGATCCGCCGCTCCGAGCCGAGCGATGAGGCGCTGGTAGTCGCCACGCACGTAGTTGTAGACGCTGGTCTTCTTCTGGATGCGCCGCTGTGCCGCCGCCTGATCGGTGTCGAGCGGTTCGGGGAAGATGTGGCTCCACATCTCGGGGATGTGCGACACGAACGGAAGCTTCTCGCCGGGCACCGCGTAGCGATGGTGATTGATGACGTTGCTGTACACCTCGCTGTGCTCGCGGGCCGCGACCTCCAGCGAACGCAGCCGCGTCACCAAACCGTTTTGGTTGAGGTGCGCCGCGATCGCCTGATCGATCGACACGCCCCCACCTAGATCACCGGTGCCGTTGTAGCGATCGGCGGCCACCAGCGCGTGGGTGTTGCCGTCTTCGTGGGCGTTCGCGGCCGCCGACGGATCCACCTTCGCGCTCACCATGTCGAGGTTCTGGAAGAGGTTGATGCGCGACTTGAACGGCTCGAGGGCCTGCATCGGTCCACGCAGCGTGAAGTTTGTAACCACCTGCGTGGAGGGAGGATCGGTAGGCCCCGACACCACCGGCTCCCACGTGCCGCGCCGCGCGCCGTGCCCGAGCTCGATGAAGAGCACGCGCAGGGGCACCTCGCCCGCCTGGGCCTGTGCCGAGCGTGAGCCGAGCCACGGCAACATGCCTCCCACCGAGGAGGCTCCCAACAGCTGCAACAGCGTTCGTCGGTTCATTCCGCGTCCCACGTCGTCCTCCTACTCCGCCACCCTGCGGGTCCGAAACGCGGGCGAGAGCACCAGCGCCACCACCATCTCGCGCAAGCTCCCGCTGCCCCCGAGCATCGCGTCGGTCATCGCGTCGATCATGCATTGGTCGCCACGCACCTCGGAGCGCCCGAGGCCGAAGCGGAACATGTGAGCGGCCATGCAAGTGGCGGCGTCCTCGCTCGCTGCGAGCTTGTCGGCCATGTCGATGGCGTCGGTCACGTCGCCGAGCGTGCCCGGGAACGTGCCCGACGCGTCCACCTCGCAGCCGTTCTCCTCGGTGCGAAAGCGGCCGAGCGCGTCGTAGTGCTCGAACGCGAAGCCGGCGCCATCGATCTGCGCGTGGCAGCCCTGGCAGTCGTTGCCCACGGTGTGCGTCTTGGCGATCTGATCCCGCACCGTGCACACCTCGTCGGCGGGCACGTCCACCGGCTCGAAGTCGTCGAGGATGCCGGGAGGTGGCGCCGGCATCTCGTTGCACAACACGCTCGAGAGCATGGTGACCCCGCGGTAGATGGGCGAATGTTGGATGCCGTGCGAGGTGGAGGCGAGGAGGCCCGGCTGCGTGAGCACGCCGCGCCGCTCACTCGCCGACAGCTCCACCAGCGTGAGCTCGTCGGTCCCCGGTGCGGCCACGCCGAACACCGGCGCGAGCCGATCGTTCACGAAGCCGAAGGAGCCCGTCATCAAGCTCTCCCACGAGTCGTCCTGCCACAACACCTTGTCGAGGAAGAGAAAGGTGGAGGCCTCCAGATCCGCGCGCAGCGTCTCGTCGAACTCGGGGAAGGCGTTGGGATCGAGCGCGAGCTCGTCGAGCTTGTAGACGCGGAGCCACTCCGCGAAAAATCCGGTGAGCACCGGGCGCGCGCGCGGATCGTCGAGCAGCCGCCGCGCGTGGAGCTCGAGCCCCTCATCGGCCACGAGCTCGCCGGCCTCGGCGGCCGCGACGAGCTCGCCGTCGGGCATGTCGTCGAGGAAGAAATACGACAGCCGACTCGCCATCTCCCAGTCGTCGAGCGGCGCCACCGTCGCCCCGTCCTCGGCGCCGAGCCCCACCTCCGGGCGATACAAGAACAGGGGCGACTGCAGGAGCGCCTGCACCACGAGCTCCGAGGCCTCCTGCATGCCGAACTCGGCGTAGCTGCTGCTCGCCAGCGTCTCGAGCGCGGTGACCTCCTCGCCATCGAGGGGCCGACGATAGGCGCGCCTCCCGAGGTCGAGCGCGAGCTCCGAGAGACACGCCGCGCTGTCTTCCGTGCAAGGTGCCCACGCGGCGAGGTCCGCCACCGCGGCCACGCTGATGGCCACCGCCATCTCCTCGTAGGCCTGCACCCCGAGCGCGGACACGCTCTGCCCATCGGTGTGCCCCACGAAGCCGTCGATGCGCCCGTCGGGCAGGGGGACGAGCGCCGGCAGCCCAACCCCTGGGAAGAGGGAGGCCACCGTGTTCTGATACTCGGCGGGGGTGAGACGACGGATGGGATCCGCCGTGGGGCTACAGCTCGCGCCTTGCGGATCGACCCCCGGTCCAGCGCCTGCGGCCCCCGAGCCTCCGTCGCCGATGGTGCCGAGGCAGCCCGCCGCGGTGCCAAATGTCAGCGCCGAGAGCGCGACCAACCCCACGAGGCGTGTTCGGCGAGTGCTCAACATCCGGGTGGCCAGAAAGCACGGCTCATGCCGCCCTCGAGTCACCGGTGACCCTTTTCTTTTCCGCCGGATACAGGTGGGCGTGAGACGATTCGTCTCAACGCGTGAGACGGACATCACTCAGCCGCGACGCCGCGCCGGCGGTCCCCAGAGGGTCCAAAGCGGCGCACGCCGCCTTGACACCACTCAGTTCGATAGTTATCAAACTTGCCAATCGTCGAAGCGAAGCGCCATGGCCGACCCTCTGAAAGACCTGCCGAAGATGTTCAAGGCGCTGTCGCACCCGAACCGGTTCCGCCTCTTCCTCGAGATCCTCGAGCAAGAGAAGCGGGCCTACGAGGACGACCACGCCTGCTTTCTCCACGTGATCATGGAGAAGCTCGACGTGGGAGCGCCCACCGTGTCGCACCACCTCAAAGAGCTGGTCAACGCCGATCTCATCCGCACCGAGCGGCAGGGGAAGTTCCTCACGTGTCAGGTGAACCCCGACGCGCTCGACGCGCTGCGCGGGTTCTTCGCCAAGTCGTGAGCCCAGCGCGCGCGACGCCCACGGGTCCTATTCCCACCGTCAAAAGTTCGATAGTTGTCGAAATATAGAACCAACCACGAAGAGGATCATCCCATGCTCGAAGCCCAAGCCCACAACCCCGCCGTCGCCCCGTCCACCTCCTCGGAGAAGAGCGTGCGCAAGCCCAACAAGCGCCGCGCCGAGGAGGCACGCGCCGCCCGTCCCATGCGCAAGGTCGTCATCGCGAAGGCCGGCTCCTACGATCGGCTCGAGCTCCAAGACTGCGAGGAGCAGAGCCCTGGTCCCGACGAGGTGGTCATCGACGTGAAGGCGATCGGCGTGAACTACGCCGACTGTCTGGTGCGCATGGGCCTCTACGAGTCGGCGAAGGAGTTCGTGGGCTGGCCGATCACGCCGGGGTTCGAGGTGGCCGGCGTCGTGCGCGCCGTGGGCGCTCGGGTGCGTGATCTCGAGGTGGGCCAGCGCGTCTTCGCGGTCACCCTCTTCAACGGCTACGCGACCCAGGTGAAGGTGGCAGCGCGCTACGCCTTCCCCATCCCCGAAGGCCTCGGCTTCGAGGAGGCGGCCGGGTTTCCGTCGGTGTTCCTCACCGCCTACTTCGCCCTGCACGAGCTCGCCCACCCCCGCCCGGGGGCCAAGGTGCTCGTGCACTCCGCGGCCGGAGGCGTGGGTGGGTGCCTCGTGCAGCTCGCGCGCCGCGCCGGCTGTGAGGTGACCGGTGTGGTGGGCGCGAGCCACAAGGTGGCGCAAGCTCGAGAGCACGGCGCCGCGCACGTCATCGACAAGTCGACCGCAGATCTCTGGCGCGAGGCCGAGCGGATCGCCCCCGAAGGCTTCGACGTGGTGTGCGACGCGAACGGTGTGGCCACGCTCGGCGCGAGCTACGCGCACACCCGCCGCGCAGGCAAGCTGGTGGTGTACGGCTTCCACACGATGATCCCCAAGCAGGGCGGAAAGCCCAACTGGTTCAAGCTTGCGTCCGACTACCTCCGAACCCCGCGCTTCAATCCCATGGATCTCACCATGCAGAGCAAGAGCGTGCTCGCCTTCAACCTGAGCTACCTCTTCGACCGCACCGACATCCTCGACGCGGCCATGGCCGACCTGCTGCGGTGGCTCAACGATGGCTCGATCACCGCGCCGCCGGTCACGTCCTACCCTCTCTCCGACGTCGCCCGTGCCCACCGCGACATCGAGTCGGGTCAGACCGTCGGCAAGCTCGTCTTGGTGCCCTGATCGGGAGCTGGCGATCGGAGCTGCCGGCAGCGCGTAGTTGAGGCATTATCTGCGCGATGTCCGGAGCGTTTCGTCCTGCGCGAAGCAACCCCAGCGACTACGAAGCGTACGCGCGGCTCTTCCTCGAGCTCGCGGTGCCCGATCCGATCCCTTCCCGTGAGCGCTACGACGAGGAGATCGCGCCTCAGTCGTTCGTCGCCGAGCGCGACGGCGCGATCGTGGGTTGGATGCTCACGGTCACCCTCGAGAACGTGGGCTACGTGCGTCAGCTCATGGTCGACTCCGGTCACCGGCGGGGCGGGCTCGGCCGCGCCCTGATGCTCGAGGCGGCGCGGCGGTTCGACGAACAGGGCTGCGACGATTGGTGCCTCAACGTCAAACCCGACAACGTGGCCGCGCTCGGGCTGTACCGGGCGCTCGGCATGGAGCAGCGATACACCTCCGTCGCCGTGAGGCTGTCGCTCGGCGCGCGTCATGGCCTCTCGGCAAGCGAAGACTGTCATGTCGCGCCCCTCACCGACGAGGAGCGCGGCCCCGTGGAGGCGGCGCTGCACATTCCACCGGGCCTCCTCGGTCGGCTCACTGGGGGCGGTCGCCTCCACCTCGTGTGCCACGAAGCGGGGCAGCCGGTGGGCCTCGCCGCCTTCGACCCCGCCTTCCCCGGCTGTTTTCCGTTCCGCACGAACGCGCCGCGCCACGCGCGCGCCCTCCTCGACGCGCTCGCGGCAGAGGTGGGGGACATCACGCTTCAGGTCGTGCTCGAGGATCAGCCGGCGGTGGTCGCGGCCCTCGAGGCGGCGGGCGCGACGCGCGTGCTCGACTTCGTGCATCTGCGCGGCCCCGTCCCCGGTCCCAGGCTCCGGGCGACGCTCGCCCGCCCCTCCCACCCCAGCGGCGCTTAAGGGCTCACCGAGGCACGAGCGTCACGGCTCGGTGTACGTCGTGTCCCCGCGCCAAGCCTTGGCCAAGCCGCCGCGGGCGAGCCAACGCTCCTCGCACAGACGAAACGGCCAGACGCGGCTCCCCGTTTGGCACACGAGCCCGCCGGGGAGGGCGGGGGCGCCGAGCCAGTCGACCTGACCTCCGGCGAGGAACACGATCGCGCCCCTCTCGAGCGGGAGCATCAAGGCGCGCCGCTCGCCGGTGGGGAGAGCGTGGAGCGCCACCGCGCCGCTCGGGGTGTACAGGCCGGACGCGTCCACGAGCAGCGCTCCACGCCGGGGCAGCGACCACGTCGAGAGCAGGCCGTCCTGCGTGCTCTCCCCCAGCGTGAGCGGCGCGCCCCCTTCGTGCCAGCGCGCCTCGGCCTTGCCCGCGAACGCCAAGAAGCTCTCGACGCCGCCCCCGACCACACGCAGGCCCCGCGTGTCGGTGGTCCACGCCCCCGACGCGGTGTCGAGGAGCGCGTCGAGCACGCCCACCCGCTCTCCGTCGGCGAAGAAGCGCAGCTCGCTCACCCCGAGCCCGAAGCCTTGTGCCCAGCGCACGGTGGCCGGCGCGTCCAGGCTGCGGAGCGACAGCTCACCCCTGTCGCGCACCGCGAGCCACTGGCCATCCGGCGAGAGCGCGAGCGCGAGCACCTCGGCCTCGAGCGGCGCGGCGACGCGGGCCCCGGTAGCGAGCGTGACCACCTCGAGGCTCGCCTTGGACGCGTAGGCCACCCGCCGCCCCTCGTCGTCGACCGCCACCACCTCACCCGACCGCGACACCGCCACCTTGCCCACCACGCGGCCGTCCTCCATGTCCCACACGCGCAGCGTGCCCGCCTGGTTGCAGGCGGGTGTGGCCGCCACGAAGCGACCGTTGGCGGAGGCGGCGACGCCACACGCCGCGTCGCTCATCACCTTCGTCCCCGCCTTCGGGAGGCGCCACGCGTGAAACGCCTCCTCTCGCTGCCACACCACCGTCGAGCCCGCGAGCTGCACCCGCCAGCCCCCCTTCGTCGCCGGCAACACCCGATCGAGCTCGAGCTCCGCTCGCGGCGGCTCGGCGTGGCGAGGCGCGGTGGGCCGTCCCGTCTCCACGTCGTAGCCCTCGAAGAAGCTCACCTCGGCCACCCCGCGGCGCACCGCGAGCCAGATGTTGAAGAGCTCGAGCGGGAGCGCGATGCGGTGACGCACCTGGCGACCGACCGGGTCGAAGATCAAGAGGTGGCGGGGCGCGGCGTCCCCCTTCGCTTCCACGGCGATCGCGGTCTTCTTGTCTTCGCTGAGCGCGATGGGCGACGACGACGACCGAAGATCGGTGACGAGGGCGTGGCCCGGGCTGAGCGGGAGCTCGATCACGTGAGCGCGGTCGTCGGCGACGACGCAGCGCCACGCCGGCCCCAGGCGGCGCCGCTTCTCGACCTCCACCACGTGGAGGTTCTCTCCCGTGCCTGCGCACAGGTACGCGCCATCTTCGGTGAACCGAAGCTCGACGGGTTGCCCCGCGTCTTGTGCCGCTGTGACGTTGGGGAGGAGCGTCGTCGTGCCGTGCGCCACGTCGATGAGCTCGACCGCTTGCGGCGTCACCTGCGCTGCCGCATAGCGGCCATCGTCGCTGAGCGCGACGCGCATCCCCGCCACGGTGAGCAGCGGCCGCTGGCACGGCACCTCGACGGGAGCGGACGCCGCGCCCAGCGCGTGCACCACGAGGCGCCCCGCTCCGCTCTGGGTTGTCGTCCAGGCCGCCGCGTGGCTCCCCCGCGCGGGCACGACCACGCGGTCGCCTCGCACCTCGAGCGGCGCTGCGAGCGTGGGGAGCGGCGCGACGAGGGCGCTCTCCACGGCCCCGGGACGATAGCCGTGCAACACGACGCGCTCGTCGGTGACCGCGATCTCCACGAAGCGCGACACCTGGAAGTCGGCAGCGAGCGGGCGCTGTCCCACGCGGCGGCCGGTCGCGCCGTCGATCACCACGAGCGTGTTGGAGGCCACCCCCACCACGTGCCGCCCGTCGGGCGCGAAGGCGCGCTTCGCGAGCGGCTCGATGGCGACCGGCTCCGCGTCGAGCGTGGTCAACAGCCGGTCCGGCTCCCCCTTCAAGAGACGCCTTCCTCCTGGCAAGCGCTGCACGCGATCGCGTTCAAACAGATGACCGACCTGCAGCGGACGCGATGGATCGACGACGGCGAGATAGGGAGCGTCGAGAGGCAAGGCCACCCCCTCGAGCTCCCAGAGGTCTTGCCACGTCGGGGGGTAGCGCCGCTCGAACAACACCACGCGCTCGTCCACACCCGTCTCCTTCCGGAGCCGCACCAGCGCGCGATCGAGCTGCCGCTGCGCCGCGGCCGCGTCGCTCTTCGCCTTCGCGAGGCCCGCGCGCACGAGCGTCAGCCCGGTCTCGGACCCAGAGTTGAGCGCCGCCTCGAGCGCAACCCGAGCCTGTGCGCGCGTCGACGCCGTCTCCGGGCACGTCACGTCGGCCGCTTCCAACACGCGCAGCGCGCGCGCGATCCTCCCGTCTTGCGTGAGCTCGAGAGCGCGCGCACGCTCGCGCTCGCAGCGATCCCGAGCGGCGCCGGGCTCGGGCGGCGGGGGCACCGGCGCGGCCGCGGCGCAGCCCGCGAGCGTCACCGCGGCGAGGAGCCCGCGCCTCATGGGCTCGCTCCCGCCACCGGCGTGGTGAGGAACGCCTTCATCTCGGCCTCGCTGTGCGCGGGGTGGGCGAGCCCCTCGAGGTTCCCGTGGTTGTCTCGCTGAGCGCGTAACGTCACCGCCTTGCGATCCGAGAGGCGGAGGAGCACGAGCTCGTGCTCGACGACGGCCACGAACCGGCCATCGTGCGACAGCGAGAGCGACGCCTCCTCACCTACCGGATGCCGCCACCGAACCTCGCCCGCCGCGCTCCACCCCCCGAGGACCCCGTCGCTGCTGCGCACGAGGAGCTCGTCTGCGCTCCGCCACGCGAACACGCTGTACTCCGTGGAGGGGGGGCGGCTCGGATCGTGGAGGCGCGTCGGGGGCTGTTGGTCGCTCGTCACGCCCGACCACAACGCCCCGTCCCGAGCCACGACCAACCGCTCGCCGTGGGGAGAGAACCACAGCTCCGGAGGACTCCTCACGCCCTCGTCTTCGTCGAGCAGCGTCCAGCCCGCGCGCTCTGCGACGACCCAGAGCTCGACGGCCCCCGTCGCGTCGGCCACCGCCAACCGACCGCCGTCGACGCTGAACGCGAGGTTCGGCAGCACCTCCGACGGGCTCGGAGCGCGCGCCGGGCGCCGAAGCAACGTGAGGCCCTGCGGCCCGGAGACCGCGAGATACCCGTTGGCGTGGCCCCACGCGCGCCGCTCTCCGTCGTCGCTCGACACCGACGACAGGCCCCACGCGCTCCACTCGGGCGGGGCGCTCGCCACCGACGCCGCCCCTCGCCGATCCTTGCCGGTCGTGGCATCCCACACCACCTCGCCGAGCCCCTCGGTGTGGATGGTGACGCTCTGCCCCGCGGCGTCGAACGCGAAGCCCACGCCCAGGCTCGCCGCTCCTGGATGCAGCTGCCCTGCGCGCACCAGCCGCTGCCCCTCGACGTCGTGAAGCTGCACGGTGCCGAACACGTTGCCCCAGATGAACCGGGTGCCGTCGGGGCTGAACGCGAAGCGACCGTAGGTGGCGATCGCCCCGCTATCGAGCAGCTGCGCGCCATCGCTGAGCCGCCACACGCGCACGCGGTCGTGCCCCCCAGCGGCGACGAAGCGCTCATCGGCGGAGAACGCCACGTGACCACCGCGCCCGCCCGACTCGGGCAAGTGCACCACGCGGTGCAAGCGCGCGCGGTGCGTGTCCCACACGAGGATCGGGCTCGACTCGCTCTCCGCCTCGCACTGGCTCAGACAGGACGCGGCGACGAAACGGCCCGACACCGACCACACCGCAGCGTCGACCCGCTTGCCGCGGCTTGGCTCGAGCTCGGCAGGCGCCGCCGCTGCGGGTGCGGTGTGTGGAGCCGTCGGCGCCGGTGCCGACGCGGCCTCCGAGAGCGGCACCCCCGACGCCACGACGCGCCCCTGGCAGCCCAGGGCCAACGCGGCCAACACGGCCAACTGGGCCAACGCGGCCAACTCGGCCAACTTGGCCAACGCGGCCAACACGACCGTCAGCGCTCCCACGCGCCGGCACCACGCAACGCTCACGGCTCAGCGAAGTGCGGGGCCTCGTGCGCGTCAAGGGCCCGCAAACGCCAGGGCTAGCGGCGCAGCCACCGAAACAAACCGCGCAAGAGCTCCCGATCGCTCGGATCGAGGCGTCGACGCCCCAACAGCGTCGCGCGCTCTGCCGCCGCGTGCTCTCGCCGCCAAGCCTCCGCGAGTCGCGCCTTCTCCGCGGAGCGCTCCGCCGCCTTCGCCTCGTTGGCGCGGGCGAGGCCGCCGTGCTCCACGAAGGTGATGACGGCGTTGAGCTCGCCCGCGTCGAACCACACCCCATCGTCTTTGCACACGTCGACCACCACCCCGCTCATCGTCCCAAAGTTCTCGCGGTTCATCCGCGCCGCGCAGAGAGGACAGCTGAGGTAGCGCACCGGCAGCGGCTCGGGCACCCGCTCACGCCACGGGAAGCCGAGCCGCAGCACGCGCCCCTCGTCTCCGATGAGCACGTCGATCACCTCACGCGGGAGGAACAGCCCGCCGCAGTCACCGCAGTCGAGCACCGTCGCGTCGTGGAAGGTCGCCTCGGCCAACCGTGCGCCGCAGCGTGGACATGGCGCCGCGGGCGGCAGCGTGCGGTAGGCGCTCGCGCGGGCGCTGGCGGGGCTCTCCTCACCGCGGTGGTCTCGTCCGACGCCGTCCCCTCCGAGCCCGCCCCCCGGCCGAGCGAACGCTCCACCGCGCCCCCCGCCAGAACGCCCCCCGCCAGAACGCCCCCCACCAGAACGCTCTCCACCCGAAGCCCCCCCGCCGAGCTCCCCCGAACCTGGCGCCGGGCACCGACAGCCC
>CAYOAL010000083.1:0-44486 GCA_964401935.1 uncultured Polyangiaceae bacterium | reverse complement strand
CCGAGGGGGAAACCTCGTGGGAAACAAGGGGTCCCATCCTCGTGAGAATCGACAATCCCGCCGCTCGGGGTCGATCCGTTGTCAGATACGTTCCTCGTTCCCCGTCCATGGTGGTGTGAGCCCCGTCCCGACCATGCACCCACGCGACCAGCTCGCGGCCCGCGTGCGGGCAACCCTCGAAGCTCTCGACGCCGACGAGCCGGAGACGCTGGACGACCACGCCCTCGCGGTTGTTCTTCCGGCGATCGGTGATGCCGTTCGGCTCGGTGTGGCCCTGCCGACCCAGGTGGCGCACGTTGTCGCCACGCTGAGTCGCCGAGGCCTCGGAAGCGTGTGCACACATTGGGCGACCGAGCTCGATGGCACGCTCATCCCCGCGCCTGACGACGAGGAGGCGTTCGAAGAAGCAGTGGCCACGCGAGATCGTAGCGAGAGCGCGAGGATCGGCGCGATCCGGGTCTGTGTCGCTGGTGGCTGGGTGCCGGGTCAGGTGGAGGAGTATGCCCAGCTCGCCGCCGCATGCGCGCGCTTCGATGAACGGCTCCTCGAACGAGCCCCCACCGAGACGATCGGCCGCGTGCTTGGCGACCGCGCCTGGCTCGACGAGGCAGCGCCGTGGTACGCGCGAGCCACGACAGAGGACCTCCCCGTCGCCGAGCCGTCTGGTGTTCCTTTCGGGGTGCCTTCGCTGCGCCCTCCCATCGCGGCCGTGGCCGAGTACCTGGAGCGAGGCACGCACCATCAATGGCTGGAACGAGCCGCCGCGCGCGACGCGGGCTTCCTGACGGAGCTCACGGAACAAATCGAGCAGAGCCTCGCGGACAACGAGCCCGTTAGCTTCATGGCGCGCCGCTGGCTACACGGCCGCGGAGCGAGCAAGGCGTTCGTCTTGCCGGTTCAGCTTCCGCTCGCGGCCGCGCGTGACGAGAGGCTCGAGCCAAAGGAGATCCCCCTGGGCCGGCTCTCGCCCATCGAGGCCGAGGCGCGTATCGTCTTGAAGAGCACGCCGATCTTCGAGCTCGATGCCGAGCCCGGCGTGATCGCCAGCGTCGCTCTGGGCGCCATCGAGATCACGTCGCCCGAGCCCGATGGCTCCTGGCGCATCGCGATCGAGCGGTGGGAGGGCCCGCTCAGCTTGCGCATCACCGGCTGTGATGGCTCCGAGGTCGCGGCCGAGCTCGAGCTCGAGCTCGTCAACCCCGGCGTGGGCTGAGCGCTCCGATGGCCTGGTCCGAGATTCACGCGGTCGTCGCCAAGCTCTCCGTCGCCCGCGACCGACTGGCGGCGCGGCCCCACCTTCGTGACTTGAGGCGGCGTCTCGAGGCCACCGGCATCGACGCCGAGCTCGAGGCGCGCGTGCGCGATGCCGTCGCGCCCTTCGAGCTGCCGACGCCGCCAATGCGACGCTTCGCGCCAGGACCCGGCGAGAGCCCGGTGCTTCTCTTCGCCCCCGCTTTCGCCCAGGTCGGCCGCCTGGTGATCGAGAGAAGCCGTGATGCGAACGACGATGAACGTCAGCTCGGGGCGGTCGCGCTCTCGCAGCTCCACAGGAGTTTTCGCGCGCTCGCGGGCCTCCTCGCGGAGAGCGCTTGTGGGGTGCCGGCCGCGCTGGGTCATGGCCACCAGGTCGCGATCGATCGTAGCCACGCCACCATCCCAGTCGACGGCGACTCGCTCGGCGTGAGCGCCTGTGTCGCGTATGTCTCGCGTTGGCTCGATGAAGCACCCAGGGCCGACGTGGTGGCCGCCGCGGCCGTCCGCGAAGATGGCGCGCTCATGCCCGTCGGGCATCTCGACGAGAAGGTCGCCACGCTCCGCCGGGCGCTCCCCGACGTCACGACGATCGTCGTCGCCGCGTCGCAAGCTTCCTTTGCCGCGGCCGACCTGAACGTGGTGCGCACCGACCACCTAAGAGACGCGCTCTCGGTCTTCGGGCTCTACCCCGACCCTGCTCGCCTCCCGAGGATGTCGCCGCGCGACGCCCGCGGCTACGTGCGCGGGCTCGAGGAACGGCACTCGGACCAGTACGACGCGCGTCAGTGGCGGCGCTTTGCCCGCGAAGCGTTCCTGTTGATGCACGCTGTCGACGACTTGCCGCACCGCGCTCTCGCCGCCGCCTACGCCGCCCAGTTCTCGGACCACGCCGGTGATCTCGAGACAGCCCTGGCACACTTGCGACAGATCGCGCCGGAGACGTTCGTCGAGCTTCCCGCCGGCGTTCAGGCCCACCTGCAGATCGTCGAGGCGACGTGCATGATCGACACCGAGCCTTCCGCGGCGATCCCGATCGCCGAGCGCGCCCTGGCGCTTGCCCAGGCTCTCCCGCGCACCGAGCGCAACGACTGGCAGGGGAGAGCACAAGGTACGCTCGGTCGCGCGTTCCTTCACGCCGGCGACGCTCCATCGGCGCTCGAGCACCTCGAGGCCGCCGTCGACCACCACCTGAAACATGGGCCCGAAGAGGCGCCGCGGTCCATCTGCTACCTCGCCTCCGCCGAGCGTCACGCCGACAACCCGCAGGGTGCTCTCGAGCTCTGCGGCCGCGCCCGCGCGCTGATGATGAGCCACCTCACCGACGGCCGCACCCAGACGACGTCGCCGTTCCTGGCGCTCGAGGAGGCTCGGTGCCTACGGGCGCTCGACCGCCCCCACGAGGCCCTCGAACGCCTCGAGATCTTGTTTCGAACGACGAGCCACGACGGCTCCTATCCGCGCCTCGCAGGCCTTCGGGAGTCGGCGCTCCTTTACCGAGGGGTCGGCCGCCACGACCACGCCGACGACTTCCTCCGCCGGTGTGTCGCGGTCGCCGAGGACGCGGCGGTCGGGCCGATGCTGCGAGCCGTGAACGCCTACGCCTTCGGCGATGCGCTCCTCGCGCTGGAGCGCGGTGTTCCCGTCGGTTTCGACGCCACGCGCCTGGAGACGCTCTGGTCGTCTGCGCTCGGCCTTGGTGCGGAGCCGGGCGTTGTGCGCCGCAGCCTCGAGCAGACCGTGTACTGACCCAACCGATATCGAGATCCATCATGAGCCAGTGGGACCTGTTCATCGACGAGAGCGGCACCTTCGACGAGACCAAGGATGGAGGCGGGTCGTCAGACGGCCGCCGCTTTCCGAGTCTCCTGGCGGGGATCGTGGCGCCGCGTGACGCGTTCACCGTGAACCGCGCCGAGCAGCTCCTCACGCATGCCTACGCGGGGCCACCTCCCGAGATCGTCCACGGCACGGAGAGCTCGAAGAAGGGGTACAACAAGCGCCTCGCACGGCTCGGCGAGGCGCTTTCGTCGCAAAGCAAGCTCCGCGCGGTGCGGATCGTCAACCGCGAGCGGCTCGATTTCGGTGATCGCGTCGCCACCTACACGAACATGCTCGCCGAGCTCTGCGTGCGGGTGTTCGAGGATCTGAGCCGAAACCACGAGGGCCGGATCTGGCTCGAGGTCCACTACGCGCGCTGGATGGTCGACGGCGTGCAGGTACCGGAGGGCGAATACCAGCGGCGGCTCGAGGAGCGACTCGCCTTTGCGCTCGTCCGGCGCGGCAAAGCAGCCCAGAGTCGCGACTGGAGAATCCGCCAGCTCCGCGCCGTGTCAGGACGCAAGGACCGCCGCGCGCAGATCTGCGATCTGCTCTGCAACGGCAGCCACGACGATTTCTGTCGCTGCAACGCGGAAGCGCGGGCCGCACTCGAAGCAGCCTTTGGAGAGCGGAACTACACCTGGACGGTGCGCGCGCTGACCGAGCGCGTGGATGGGCTCGAAGCGGCTGGATCGATCGGCTACGCGCTCCACGAGATCGCGTCCGCGATGCCTGCGTTGGAGGGCGAGGCGCGCGCGCAGGCGGAGCTCCAGCTACGCGGGCTCATCGATCGACTCGCCACGATGGATGCCGCCGCGCGCAACGTGCAGCTCGACGGCCTCGTGAGCTGGCTCAAGCAGCTCGCCGAGCACCGGAGCGATCTCGCGCTCGGGCTGCGCGCCGCCAACTGGTGCATCGCAGAGATCGCAAAGCCCCTCGTCGCGCGCGTCGACGACGTTTACGCCAAGGCCACGCTCTTCACCTTCGAGCGCCTGGCCCTCACCGCCAGCAACCACCTCGGCGATCTGGCGCGCGCTCACACCGCATCGGAAGCGATGAACGAGCTGGTGCCCGCCCTCACGGGGCGGTGGGAGCACGCGCAGACGCTGCTCGAGGCCCTCATCCACCAGGCGGTACACCTGAACGACACGTTGCGGCCCGACGAGGCGGCCCAGCGGATGAAGGCCGTCGCCGGCTACTACGAGGAGCTTGGCTCGCTCTTCCACGCCGCCCTTCCGACGATCTTCCCGCCCGTCGTGCGGAGCGATCTTCGCGGCCAGGCGCTCGGCACCTGGCTCCAGGCCGAGATGATCGCCGGCCTCGACGACCCCGTTCGCGTCGCGGTCGCGCGGAACCTGAGCGACCAGGCGCTCGAGGAGTTTGCCGCCCAACAAGATCGCGATCGCCAGGCCCAGTACCGCGCACAGCTCGAGACCTACGCCGCCGACTGGCCCGCTGCCCGCCGCTGGCTCGCCACGAGCCTCGGCGACCCCGACGCCGCGACCCACGACGCCCTCGGTTCGCGCATCGCGGGTCTCGACGGCTTCGCTCAGGGCTTCGCGCTGCTCCACTGGTCCCGCATCGGCGCCCTCGCGGCTCTCGCCGGCGCGTCCGACGAAGCCGCCGCCTTCGCCGGCGCCCTGCGTTTGACGAAGCTCCTCGCTTCCTCGTGGCTCGTCGACGAGCAATGTGACTACCCCGCCCACGGCATCCGCCGCTGGGTCGCCGTCGTCGACGCCTATGCCGGCGCCGTCCCAGCTGCCCTCTCCACCCTCGGCAAGCTCCGCCTCCTCGAGCCCGAGCCAGCCGCGCACCCCATCATGGACCTCACCATCATCGCCGCCCACCTTGAGGTCGCCGCGCTCGTCGCCCCGCGCGACGAGCGAGCCGCGACGCGCCTCCTTCAAGACGAGAAGCGCGGAGGCGTGGTCGCGCAGGCGCGCCAAACGCAGCAGCGGATCCCGCACGGTCTCAGCGCCCTCACCGCCTTCCTCGACGAGGTCTCCCGGCTCGATGGGGAGGCTCCGCCTTCGCGGATGAGGGCGCTCGCGCGCACCATCGCGGACTGAGCTGCGAGCGGCCAGGGACATGGTCGTCGTTGACCTAGGCCGACGAGGCAAGCCGGGGCAGCTGGGGCAGCGCGTCGAAGTCCGAGTCGCGGTCGAAGAGCACGAGGCCGTGCTGAATGACCAACGAGGCGATCCAGAGGTCGTTGGTGGGGATCGGCCGGCCCTTCTTGCGGAGGTAGGCGTAGAGATCGGCGTAGACGCGGGTGGTCTGCTCGTCGGGGGCGAGAACGAACACTCCCGCGTTGTTCAGAAATCGCGTGAGCACCCGCTCGTTCTTCTCGCGCTGCCGGCCGTGCGCGAAGCCAGCCCGCTGCTCGGCCAGGACGATGAGCGGAACGTAGATCTCGTCCGCCCTCCGGATGATCTCCACGACCGCGGGCTCGCCCCGACACAGGTCGGTGTATCGATTCGAGTCGATGGCGACCTTCATCTAGCGCCAGAGCTCGGGATCGATCTGGCGCTGGAGGCGCACCTCTTCGTCCATGCGGCGGGCCTCCGACGGTGACATCGATCCCACCACTTCGCTCAGATCCCGCTTCGGCATGAGCTCAAGCCCGGCACCGGCCGCGAGCGCCTCGAGGACGACCTGGTTGAAGCTCTTGCCGAGCTGCTTCGCGCGCCGCCGGAGCACGGTGTCGACCTCCTCGGGCACGTTGCGGATCGTGTACTGCCGTGCACGCACGCTCATGCATACACTGTACGTCGATCGTGCTTTCAGGGCAAGCGCCGAGCGGAGGCTCAACCTGGGAGACCCGCCACCCGTCGCTCTGCATGAACGCTATTCTTAAACGCACCGCGGGCGCCGGGTACCGCCGCCTCGATCGCATCGATCACCTCCGCGCGGCGCCGGTACCACGAGGCCGCGGTGACGAAGAGCACTGCCCAACCACGCTGCTCAAGCACCTCGCGACGATGGACGTGGGTTTCGAACGCGTCGCTCGTGCTGCGACCATCGTCGACGAGAATGGCGAGCGCGAAGCGGGTTGGGTCGGCTGGGTCGAGGACGCCGACGGGAACTGAAAACATCGACGTGCCGACGTCGGTCTCGTGAGGGATTCCCTCGACCTCGAGCGCCAAGCTGATCTGCGCGGCGAGGGGCACGTAGCCGTCGAGAGGCATGCGCGACCTGCGCAGATGAGGCGAAAGGCGTGCTTGACGAACGAGGTCGAGCACGCGCTCCGCCTCGAGCCGACGACCCTGGTGCATCAAGAAGGCGAACTGGAGAAACTGCTTCAGCAGCTTCGGCCCGTCATTTTTGCTGGTGGTTACCTCGAGCTGTGCCGGCTCGAAGACGCAACCACGTAGCATTCCGACTTGGCGCGCGAGATCGCCACGTTCAGACGACGCTCACCTCCGCGCTGCCCAAGAGGCCCAAAGCGAGCGGGCACGAAGTACTCCTCGACGGCCACACCGCGGCGGCGCCGTGGTTGCGGCGTGTCCGAGGGAAAACACGATGACGTCGCGCTCGTCCCCTTGCACCTGCTCCAGGTTCTTCACGAACGGCCGCTCGTCTCGAGAAGCTCTGTTGTTCACGTCGGCCCAGCGGGCACCGAAGTCGTTGTCATCAGCGCTCCGCGCATCGATCGCATCGAGCACGGCGCGGCGCTGCTTCAGATTAGAAGTGACGACGCCCACACTGGGCACGACGTCTTGGCGAAGCAGGTCGTGGATGACGTCGACCGTCCGCTCGGCCTCGGGCCGGTTCTCTCCGCTCTCGTAGACCCCGTTGCGAACAGCGACCCAGTGAAGCGGGCTCGGCGCCGCAGAGCCTGCCACGGACGGAATGGTGCGAAGGCTTCCTCTATACATTGCGTGATTCGAGAAGGCGATCAGGGCTTCGTGGCGACAGCGGTAGTGCCAATTGAACCCCGCGTGCGCGACGCGAGCTCGTGCAAGGGTGAGGAGCGACTCGGCGGCGAGCATGTCCTTCACGGCGCGCTGGTCGTCATCCGGCGCGCCATCCTCGGCCTCGCTGTCATCGTCGCCCCCACCCAGCGCAAAGTAGGCCGAAGGCGGCATTTGCTTTTCGTCGCCGGCGATCACCACTCGTTTGGCGCGCAGAAGCACCGGAAAGCCGGCCTCGACCGTACATTGCGAGGCCTCATCGAAGACCACGAGATCGAAGAGCGCCTCGCGGGGGAAGAGAATTGCCATCGTCTCGGGCGACACGAGCCACACCGGCACGACCCCGAGCAAACCTTGCGGCGCGTAGCGGCGAACGAATGACCGCAGGGCCATCAGGCGACGCTTCTTTCGCGTCTCTTTGAGTAGTTCTTCGCGCAGCTTCTGCGCCGGAGTGCGGCGCCGATGCTTCTCTGCCGCCTGCGTGCGCAAGAGCTGGGCATCGTCAAGTTGGGCGAGGATGCGGTCGATCTCGTGGTCGCCAAGCTCGCCCTCGAGCGTCCGATAGCGAGACGCGAGCGACACGACCTCGCCATCATCGGATCGTGTGCCGAGATGGGCGAGACCGCGCATCCCCCCTTCGAGCCGCGCGAGCCAGGCCTCCGCCCACGCCTTCATGAGGGCGGCACGCCAGGCGGAAATGCTGGCATCTGGCAGAACCTCGACGATCGCGTCGTAGAGGGAACTCGCTCCCGCGATGAGCGCCGTGGCGCGGTCGAGGAGCGCGTCCGCCTGCTGAAGCCGCGCGCGGCGTCGCGGCGAAACGCAGCGGCAAGGCTCGCAAGCGCCGAGCTGTCGGGCAGCTCTACAAGGTAGGGAAGGGCAGCGGTTACCCGGGCCGCCGCCCCGCACAAGTCGTCATGTGCGGCGAGTAGCTCATGTCGCGCGTCGAGGATCTGCTCCCACCGATCGAGAGGCACATCATGGGTCGTGCCCGCCGGGATCCAGGCGTCGACCTTCGCGAGCGAAGCGCGACCCTCGACGACCTCGCGAACCGCCGGCGCGACTCTCGTCACGCGTCCCACGAACGGCCCGAGTTCGCTCGCGCTCGTGGGGATGCTGAGAGACAGCGGAGCGAGCGCGCCCTCGATGGCTTTCCACGCCTTGCTGGCTGCGATGTGATCGGCGACGTCGTCGAGGAAGTCTCGGGTGAGGTGCTCTCCGCTCCGCTCGGGCCACGCCTCGCCGAGCGCTCGACGAAATGCGAATCTCGCGATCCACCAGCCCACCACGAAGAATCGTAGCCAGCGCCCGGCCCAGGCGCGGAGCACCGAGAGCGAGCGAACCAGGTCGGGCGTGGAGGGTATCGCGACCCGCCGTGCGAGGCGCGTCACCGCGTCGCTGCCGTCGACCCACGCGGCGCGCGCATCATCGGCGGCGCGCAAGAGCTCCGGTGCGTCCGCTGTGCGTTCAAGCAAGGCCCCGAAGAGCTCACGATCAAGCGGGGTCGTGCGTGCCTCCCGTGTGCGCCGGGCGGCATCGAGCACGGTTCGCGCGCACACGACGCGCAAAGGATCGATTCCGTCACGCTCGGAGAGCCTCGTAGCGCCGCGCGCTCTCGACCGCCGCGTCAATCTGCCCCTCCAGCGCGCGTAAGGCGCGGGGGTCGCTCTTGCCCAGGCTGGGTCGTGGCGTCGAGGAAGCGGTGCGCCAGAAGCTGCTCGGTCCCCACAGATCGCGCAGCGGATGAAGCGACTCCGCCACTTCGATGAGCGATCGGAGCGACCCCTGCGAGATGCCATCGAGGCCAGGCGGCGCCGTTATTGGCGGTGCGTTGAGACCGGCCGCGAGCGTGAAAAGCTCCCCCGTGGAGATCTCGAGCCCTTCGTCCGTCGCACGAAGCGCCGATGCCCGCGCCTCCAGGCCCGCGCCGATCGTCGCGTGCTCGGCTCGCGCCTTCTCGGCCTCGCTTGGCTCGAACGTGTGCGGGTCGACAGTGTCGAGGCGGTCGGCGATCTGTTCGTAGAGCGGCTTTCGGTCTTCGTGCACGTCGTGCACCACGGCTACTGCGTGTCGAAGGCCCAGGTTCTCGAGTCGCTGTGCGACCACGTCGAGGGCCGCACGCTTCTCGCACACCACCGCCACGTGCCCTCCGCGGCGAAGTTCTTCGGCAACCAGATTGACGATGACCTGACTCTTTCCCGTGCCAGGCGGGCCATCGACCACGGTGGCCCCGTGCCGCCGACAGTCCGCGATGACCGAACGCTGCGAAGGATCGGCGAGAATGACGGGGGCGCCGAGCGCGACGGGAGCGGTGGCGCAAGGCGGAGGCGTGGGCGTCTCGCCGACGATGCCCTCGGGGAGCATCGTTGCGCCCGCCGCGAGCAGCGCGCTCACGCCGGTGCCCGAACGGGAGA
The DNA here is from genome assembly GCA_964401935.1 of uncultured Polyangiaceae bacterium. GTDB lineage: Bacteria > Myxococcota_A > Polyangia > Polyangiales > Polyangiaceae > JAPYTK01. The sequence continues at coordinate 35,086 of CAYOAL010000083.1, read as the reverse complement.
GCTCTTGAATCAGGCCGTCGTAGTCTTGCAGCAGATCGGAGCTCGACTGGGGAAAGAGTCCGAGAATTGCGCAGGACTCGATTGCGAGAAAGTCGTTTCGACCCGCGAGCTCTGCGTCGCGATCGGCGAACGCCACCAGTGCCCCGGCGTTGGCCACCGTCGCGAGGCCGACCTCGTTGAGCTTCAACCGGATGGCTTCGGGGCCTGCCGATTGATCGCCCGCCAGCGCGTCGAGCTCGTCGGAGAGATCGTCCGACAAGGCGTAGTTCTCTTTATTGAACACCAGACGCAACAGCGATTGGTTCACTATCGCGGTCTCGTTGGCGAGAACGCGGTCTCGTAGTTTCCGGGGCCCGAAAGCTCGCCGACCGCGAGCGAGCGCATGGTCGCGGTCACCGCGCGATAGGCCGTGGTGCCGGCACCAACGCCGAGGCACCCCACGCTGCGACGGAACGTGCTGCTTACGCGGAGGACTCTTCCGGCCACGGCCACTCGCCCGCAGCCACGCAGCGGTCGAGCTCCTCGATCGTGACATCGACGAAGTCGCCGCGTGCGAAGTCTCCTTCGGCTCTGCGAAGGTCGTCTTCGAGGTCCGCTTGCATCGCGGCCGTAGAGCTCGCCACGGCGGTCGTCGGACTGGCCATGCCGCGAGATTCTCACACGCCCGTGCGGCTGTCACGAAAACCGCCTGCCCGACACGCACCGGCCGCGAGGCCAAAAGACGACCGTGGACGCCAACCATCAGCACTCTTTGTTCTTCGCGGCAGTCTTCAAGGCTTGGCAGCCCTGAACGAAGGCGTCGAAGTCTTCGAGCAGCGCCTTCAGCTCGGCGGTCGTCGGAATGCGGATCCCCGAGCGGTGGTGCTGGTCGTGGAGGGCCCGGGCGCAGCGCTCCATGTTCAGCTGCACTGCCTCGACCAGATCGCGCGTCACCCTCACGTGCTGGAGCGAGCCGGGGCGGATCGCGCGGTTGAAGCGCTCCACGGCCTTGTGGAGCATCTCGGTCTCGACGGCGCGCTCCCACGCGCTGCGGAGGTGGGTGAGGAAGGCGACGCAGTGCCACCGGAAGGTGTCGTGGTCATGGCCGGCTTCGAGCCGCTCCATGTCTTCCAGACGCGCGGCGAGATACTTCCTGCGATCCTTCGTGTTGCCGCCGATCCAGGTGGTGGTGTCGGTGAGGATGCCGGCCATGAGGCCGTGGCGGATCACGACCACGGTGCCGTGGGAGAGCTTTCGTGCGTCGGCCAGATCCTCGAGCATGTTCTTGAGGCCGATGTCGTGGGTGAAGACGATCACCTGCCGGCGGGAGGCCTCGTCGATCAGGCGCCGCGCGACGTGGTCGATGCGGTCTTGGTCGAGCGAGGAGACCGGATCGTCGAGGACGATCGGGCCGTCGTCGCTGACGCGCGCCTCCGCGAGGAAGAAGGCGAGCGCTGCGGCTCGCCGCTCGCCGCAGCTCAGGACCTCCTTCACCTTCGCCTGGCGCTTCGCTTCGCGGAGGACGACCTCGGTGGTCGTGGTCGCGGCGCGCGTGGAGGGATCGAGATCGAGCGGGAGGTGACGGAGATCGAGCGCCTCTTTCTCGGCCTTGAACGCGTCGGCGAGAGGTTTGGTGATGACAGCCTCGGCGAGGGTTCCCTGATGCTTCGTCACGGTGTTGGACGCGGCCGCGCGCTTCGCCTTGGCGATGGCCTTGGCGCGGCGGGCCGAGGTGAGGAGAGCTTGGACCGCGTCGGGATCCCGGAGCAGCTCGCGGCGGGCCGAGAGCGCCGCGTGCTCGCGTTCGAGGGCGGTGCGCTCTTTGGCGGAGTGTCTCCGCGCGGCGATATCGTGGGCGCGTTCCGCGTCGCGGAGGAGCGCCTCGACCTCGGCCGCCGGCGATGGTGGGAGCGGGGGAAGAGGCTCTCCGGACCGGAGCGCCAAGGCGCGCGCCGCACACGCCCGCACAAAGGCACGGGCGCGAGTGAGCGGATCGTCGGGGGCCTCGCCCACGGCAGGGGAGGTCGAGCCCAGCTTCTCGAAAACGCCCTCGTCGAGGGCGGTCACGTCGAGCGCCGTGGTGAGCGCAGCGAGCCGGCTAGCGGCGCGCTGGCGCTCCTGCTCGGCCTCTCCGTACACCAGGGCCGCGAGGAAGCGGAGGCGTGCCCGCGTGTCGTCGGCGACCGGCGCGCGACAGAGCGGACAGCGCAGCGCCTCCTCGATGGCGCCACTCTCACCATGGGCGTGAAACGCGCTCGCGGCCGACCATAGGGCGCGCCAGTCGGAGCCGCCGGTATCAGGAGCGAGATCCCACTCGACGGCCGCCTGGCTCATCGCGGTGACGGCGCGCTCGGTGTGGGCGGCGTCGTCACGCGCGGCCTGCACGTGCTCGACGGCTTCGTCGCTCACTGCGCTCTCCATTTCTGAGAGCGCGTGCCAGAGGCGCTCGAGGTCGCTCCGGCGGCGCAGGGCCGCGCGGCGCCGCTCCTCGACCTCCGCCTCGGTCGTGGCGCCGAGCAAGTCGTCGAGAAGGCGCCACCGGGCCTCCTCGGCTGCGTCGAGCGCCAAACCGAGAAGCACGCTCTCGAGCGGCGTGTTGCGCGCTGCGTAGGGCTGCAGGAGCGCGGCAGCGGTCGGCGAGAGTCGGGGCTCGTCGCGCTGTCGGAGGCGCTCCTGTTCGTCGCACCAGGCTCGAAGCGCGGTGAGCTCGCGCGCGAAGCGCGTGAGGAGCTGGAGCGGGGCGGGCACGAGATCGGGAGGAGCGCCGACCTTGCCCATGTAGGCCTCGACCGCGCCTTCGTCGAAGATCCGCACGCTGCGGAGCGCGGCCTCTGGCGGCGCCTCGTGCGCGCGGGTGACGCTCCGCTCCTCGCCCGCGTCGACCATGACGAAGGTGGCCGCCCCCTGCACATCCTCGTCGTCGTAGACGTTTCCGAGGACACGCTCGGCGGCCGCGTGGCGGGGGCGACAGGCGTTCTTGAGGAGCTTCGCGTAGCTCGACTTCCCGGCGCCGTTCGCGCCGTAGACGATGGTGAGGCCTTCGTCGAAGCGGAGCACGTGGCCCGTGGCCACCGCGCCGAGCCCGCTGACGTCCTCGAGCCGTTGCAGCTTCACCTTGGGCCCCGCCTTCGCTTGCGGCAAGTGCGTCCGCGTGAGCGGTTCAGGTGTGGTCACCTCGAGCCCCTCAGGGAGAGCGCCATGCTCTGCGAGGAGCATCCTGCCCACCACCTCGCGCTCCTCGTCGTCGAGCGTGTCGACCTCGCACAGACGTCGCAAGAGGTCGGATTGCCAGGGGGGCAGGTTCTCGGCCCACGCCCAGACGAGCTCGGCCACGTCGGGGGAGCTCACTTCAGCTCCTCCGCGCGGACTGGCGAGGGTTTCCCTGCTCCGCTCAGCGACGAGCGTCGGTCGGTTGGCGTCGCTCGACCGATACGAGTGATCATGCCGGTATGGACGCGGCGCTCGCGCTGAATCTGACGCCCGAATCGGTGAGCGCCCGGAATCGGGGCCGGCCGTCGCGAGCCGGGGCCACCAAGGTGGAGCAGGGGTCGACGGGTGGCGATGGCCTTCAGGACTTCCTCCTTGGCGATGAGCGTCGAGATGGACGTGCGGGACATCGGGCGACTCCTTGAGCTCGGGTTGTTGCGACCCGCTATGGCGAGGCGCCCTGTTGGCGAACCCAAGCGCCGACCTCCTACGGCTCCGAGGCCAACCCCCACCTCTCGACGTGGTGCGGCGCTCCGGGCAGCGCCACGCCGGCGCATGACGATGGTAGAACGTCGGCGGTGTTGGTGGAGCGTGGGGGTCGACGCGCAAAAAAATGCACCGCGTGGCGTCAGACCTCTCCCCATCGCGCGTCTGGGCAAGGGAACGGAGACTGACCATGGACGAGATCCACCACAACCCCGAAATACGCTTCCGAATCCCCTCCGATTTGGATTCGTTCAAGCCGTACGACCACCAGGTGGCTGCGTTCGACGCGCTGAGCAACCACTACGAGCTTGCGGAGAAACGCGCAGGAATGCTCGTGATCCCGACCGGTGGTGGAAAGACGGCCACCGCGTCACGTTGGCTCTTGAAAAACTGGATCCGCAAGGGGGGGCGGGTTCTGTGGCTGGCCCACCGGCAGAGCCTGTTGTGGCAGGCGTTTCATAGCTTTGGCGAGGCGTGCCGCCTGGCGCGGCCCGAGCGCGAAGAGCTCGGCCAGATCATCGTCTCCGGTTCCGACCGCAGCTGGTCGAACGTGTCCCCGCAGCACGACGCGGTGTTCTCCACCATCCAGACCGCGAGCACGGAGCGCAACCTGGGCTTTCTCAGTCTGATGGTCGAGCAGTCGCCCAAGGGCCTGTTCGTGGTCGTAGACGAGGCCCACCACGCCGCCGCGCCGAGCTATCAGCGTGTGTTGAAGATGCTCTGCACCGAGCTCGGCTGCCCCGTGCTCGGACTGAGCGCCACTCCGGTGCGCATGGATAGCGACGACAATCGACGTCTTTGGCGCACGTTCGAAGAGCCGATCTACGAGGTGAAGAAGCAGGACCTCATCAGTCGCAAGATTCTGGCGGTGCCGGTCCCCGAGACGGTGAAGACCAACGTCGAGTTCGAGCGCGACTTCACCGAAGAGGACGTGGAGCACCTCAACCGCTTCGGCGAGCTGTCGCAGCGGGTGCTCGAGCGCGTGTCGCAACACTCGGGACGCAACAAGCAGATCGTCGAGCAATATCTCAGCAAGCGTTTGCAGTACGGCAAGACACTGCTCTTTGCCGTGGATACGTACCACGCGCGCACGCTCACGATGGAGTTCGAGAAGGCGGGGGTTGACGCCGATTTCGTCGACTACACGCGCAAGGACAACCGCGACGTGATTGGCGCGTTTCGCGACACCGAGCGCCCGATGGTGCTCGCCAACGTGGAGATGCTCACCGAGGGCGTGGATCTGCCGAATACGCAGACGATCTTCATCGTGCGACCCACGCGCTCGGAGGCGCTGCTCAGCCAGATGGTGGGCCGCGCGTTGCGCGGTCTGCAGGCGAAAGGCACCGAGCGGGCGTTCCTCGTGACGTTCGTCGACACCTGGAAAGACTTCGACCCGCTCGACGTCACCGTCGTGATCGATCGAGAAGACGTCGCCGAGGCCGAGCTGAGGCAGGCGCTGCCGTACAAGCTCGTCATCGTGTCCGACGAGCTCATCCGCGAAGCCTATCGGCTCGTGCAGAGCGTGACCAAAGGGGCCTTCGAGGGGATCTACGAGTGCCTTCCGTTCGGTTGGTATACTTGGGAGGCGGAGTATGAAGACGATCTCCAGCAGCGCTCGCTGCTCATCTTCGAGAACCAGGTGAAGGGCTTCGAACAGCTCGACGCCGACTTCGCCTCGCCGGAGAGCGTGCCCGAGCACATCACCGAGCCGTATGGCCGTGACCTGGTGCTCCGCTACTTCGGCGACTGCCAGGATCCGCGACCCACGTGGGTCGCGCTCGCCGAATACCTCGACGCCAAGAGGCGGCGGGCGGAGATCATGCGCTACACCTTCGAGGAGAAGGCGGAGTTCGATCCGCGCATGCTCGCGCGCAGCATCTACGACCGAAACTTGGGCGAGCGCGACAAGGAGACCGAGCTCGCGGCGATCTTCGCCTCGAACCCAATCTGTCAGCACGTGTACCAACACGACAACGGCGCGTTCTATGAAGACGTGAGCCGCGCGCTCGCGGACCTGCGCGACACCCGCGTGCCAGCGCCGGTCGAGCTGCTCGAGGTGATCCCCGAGGAAGTTCGGCCGTGGCCGGAGGGCGAGCTCGGCTACCGGTTGGGCGAGGTGTGGCAGACCGTCGCGTCCGTGAAGGGGCACTTCCCAAAGGGCGCACCCCGGGTCACCGACATTCACTACATGAGCAAGCCAGACACACGGGTGTTCGGGTTCTTCCGCGCCAGCGATCGCACCATTGCGATCCACCCGGGGCTCGACTCTCCCGATGTGCCCCTGTTCGCGATGGAGTTCCTCGTCTATCACGAGGGTCTGCATGCCGACATGCCGGGGGCTGGACACAACCGTGAGTTCCGTCGGCGCGAGCGGCGCTTCGTTCCGTCGGAGGCGGCACAGAGCGATGCGCTCGGCCGCGGCTACAAGCCTGCGTCGACCGCAGATGGCTGGCGTGTGCTCGCGGATCAGTTCTTCGACACGTTCGAGAAGCGCTTCGCCATGAGCCGCCACGGGAAGGGACGTCGGATGTGAGTCGCCTCCGCGTTCTCTATCGAGCCGCCGAGCTGCGCGCGGCGTTCTCCGACGCGTGCGAGTGGGCGGAGACGATCTCGCTCTGCTGGAGCGCGCTCGAGTCGAGCCACGCGGCCTACACGTGCCTCGCCGAAAAGCGAGACAAGGTCGTTTACGCGGTCGTCGGTCGATACGACGATCGTGTGCGCGTCGAGCTCCTCCCTGAGTGGCAGCGGTATGGGGTTTGGCGCGTGCGCGATCCTGGCACCGTCGATCCGCACCTCGAGATTTGCTGGTTCGTCCGCGGCGATCACGCGCGGGTTCTGTTGACGGTGGGACCCTTCGTGGGAACGACGTTCGAGCGAGGCGACGGCGCGAACCTCATCGTCTCTGGCGAGAGCCATGAGGACGCCATCTGCGCGATGCGTGGGCTCATGGAGCAAGGGCGCATGGCTGGGCGCATGCCCTGGCCGGGTGAGCTCGCGGGGCGTCCTGTGGTGCGGCCGGAGAGCGAATCGCCCCCGCCTTCGGTCCACCGCGGACCGATGTCGGAGCCGGAGTCGGTGCCGCTCGAGCACGACGAGCCCGAGTACGACGAGCCCGACTCCGAGGATGAGCAGGTTCCCCTGCGGGCCGCGCGTCGTGGGCGGACTGCAGCGGCCAAGGCTCCAGCGTCGCGTCCGTCGCGTCCGCGTCTTGGCATTCAGTTCGAAGAGATGGGCGCGGAGGACAAGGCAGATGCCGTTTGGCATGCGCTCATCGGCCGCGGCGCGCTGGGCGACGATGACGCCGTGCGCACGGTCGCCGAGGTGCTCCGCGAGATGGGTCAGGTGGAATACGAGCGCCTGCGACGCGACGGCTCTCTTTGGAGCGAGATCCAAGGCGCGATTCGCTTCTGCCTCGCCGAGGCTTCCTTGGATCGCCCCCAACATCGCACGATCCGCGCGGTGAAGACCCGAGCGGAGGACTTTCATCCAAGTGACTGGCGCAGTTGTCTCATGGCGGGGATCGGCGACGAGATAGTCTCACGCGAGGAGGCCATGCGCGCCGCATTCACCGTCGCTCGTGCGTGCTATGGATTGGCGGCCAAGCGTTTGCGCGTGGGCGGCAAGGTCGAGAAGGCGCTGAGGAGCGCGATCAACAGCGCGGTTCGTCGCGGTCTGATTGTGCGCGTGGGCGCCCACGATCTCCAACGCGTCCACTCAGGAGGATGAGGGAGAGCGCCGCGCCATCTCGAGCCGCTGAAGAAACGCCGAGAACGCACGCAGTTTGTCGACGTTGCCCGAGTCTGCCTTGTCGGTGTCTTCCGGATAGAAGTGCATCGTCTCGTTGCGCACCGTTCGTACCTCGTCGAGCTTGGCGATGAAGGTAGCGCGATCGACTCCCAGGCCGACCTTCTCCCAGCGCCCGGGGTTCTCGAGCACGCGCTTGAAGTCGCCGAGGGTCAGATCGCTCACGTCAGTCACCTCTCGATAGCCGTTGTTCTGCGCGAGCGCCTCGCGAAGCTCTGCGGGGGTCAGCTTGCCGTCGACCAACACGCGGAGGTGGCGCTCGATCTCCCCGAGCAAGAGAAACGGCTCTGCGAGACGGCCGAACTCTTCGCTCACGTCGGCGGACGTGACGATGCCAAGGATTCTGGCGTCTTTCGAGCGCACAAGCACGGCCCCGGCCCTGGCGATTTTGCGATCGACTTCGAACAGCGACTCTGACTTGCGCACCTCGACGGCATCTTCCATGCAGTCGCCCACCTTGTTCATGGCGCCACCGAGCACCACCTTCGACGCGATCCCCCGCCAGGTGAGAATTCCCTTCGGATCGCGTTCGGTGCAGGCCACGGCTAGCTGATCGACGTTCTCCGCCAACATCATGGTGACCGCCTTCTTCAGAGTATCGTCGGGTTTGACGGTGAGAATCGGCTTGTTCGCTGCCTTGAGACGCCCGATCTTGTAGGCCAGCTCCTGGCGCGGGGTCCGCCCCGGCGCCGCATCCGGCTCCGGCTCCACCGACGACGCCGAGTCTTCGGCGGCGTCCTCGGGCGACACAGGCTTCGAGATCGCGACATAACGAATCGGCGCATCGATGTACTCGTAGGCAAAGTCAGGCACCGTTTGCAGACCGAGCCCGGTCAGCGTGCGGCGGACCTCCCGCACCACCGTGGCCCCGCGGCGCATGTAGCCGAACCGACCGAGCAGCGCTCTCACCGTCTCCCGCGGCTCCTCTCCCCTCGACACCTGCTCGGCGATCGCCGCGAGGTGCTGTTGCCCTTCCGACATCAGGCGAGCGTAAGCGGCGGCGCGCACCCCGTCGAGCGGCTAGCGCCCTCGGTGCCCCGCGCAGCAGGTTGCGGAGCGGCGCTGTGGGGAGGGGTTAGGACGAGCGTGTGACGCTCGGTGGAGCGAGCCGGCGCCCATCGGCTTCCTTGGCGGTTCCGTTGCCGGTGCAGGCGTTCGCTCCACACGGTCCGTTGGGTCGGGTTCTGTCGGTCGTTGTAGCCTCCAGTCCGAGGCCCGCTCGGTTGCGTGGGGTCTTGTCCTCGAGGCTCTTCTGTCGCTTGGAAGGCGTTGCACCCGGTCGAGGTTGTGGGTCGAGGTTGTGGTCTTCGCCTCGGTGGGCATCTGTGATAGGTGCTGGTCGGTGCTCGGGCTTGGGACCGGGGCGAGCTTCACGGCATGGTCCTCGTGCTTGGTTTATCGATGCGGCGAAAACCGAGACGGTGGGTGCTTTGGGCCGTGCCCAGCGTCGTGCATGGGGTGCTGTGGTTGGGGCTGCTGGCGGGGTTTCATTATCTCGACTCCCTTCGCGACGTGACCGCGCGGCTCGTCTGCGAGCCCGACGAGGGGCTGGTCACGGAGAGGATGATCTACGAAGGCGGCAATCGAACCGGCTATGTCGAGAAGTCGTGCTGCGCCAAGCGCGGGGACACCCGCACCCACGGGCGGTGCAACTGGAGCAACTCGTTCCGCGAGAGCAGCGATGTGCTCGTCGGCGCCGTGCCCCTTGGGATTTCGCTGGGTGTCGCGACGTTGGTGGCCGGCATCCTTTGGTGGGTCTTGTTCGACCGGCAGCGGAGAACGTACCGTTGGGCGCGCGCCCGGGCGCGCGAGACAGCGACGAGGGGACGAAGCGATGCGCCCCATTGACCCGCGGACCGAGCTGCGCTGGCGGACCGAGCTGACGGCGACGAGGGGACGAAGCCGTGCGCAGTGACCCGCGGACCGAGCTTCGCTCGCGGCGTGACGACACGTGCTCGTGGCTCGAGCGACGTCCTCTTGCCCCGCGCAGGTCGCCATGATGCCGCCGTCCTGGTTCTTCTGGGCGTTCTCGCTGTTCTTTGCGCTTGGCTGTCCCGCGTTCCTCTTGCCGTGGGTCTTCAAGCGGCGCCGCTACCTCGAGCTCGAGGCGAGCCTCGTGCGCGCAGAGGGTGTCGTCGTCGACCGCATCGAGCGGACGATAGAGAGGCATGGAGAGGCGCCGAGGACACGCGTCGAGGTCACGGTGGAGTACCGCGATCACCTGGGACGGGTGCACCAGATGACCGACGACGAAGGGCGCTTCTTCCGCTTCGTGGGGGACACCACCCCCGTGCTCGACACGCGCGGCGCGCCGGCTGACGCTCGGCTCGAGGTGAGCCGCGGGGCCGAGCACGCTTTCTTCGGCCTCACGATGCTCTTCGCAGGGCTCACGGCGCTCTTTGTCGGGCTCGCCCTCCTCGCACCGTCAGGGTAGCCGAATGCGTCGCGGCGGTGGTCGGTTGGCGACGAGGGGGTCGCCGTGCGGGGGGGAGAGCGCTAGGGCTCGAGCTGGCGTCGTTCGTCAATCGGTTCCGTTCTGTGGGTGTCCTCTCGCTGAGTTGGCCGGAAGATGACCATGGTCGATGGGCCGTCAGCGGGCCGCTCGCGGCCGTGACGAGGTCGTCACGCGCTCGCCACGACGCCGAGCCCATCGACCCGAGCTGCGCTCGGTGCTCGACCCGCGCCCGAGCATGAAGTCGACGCTCGCGACACGCAACATCCGGGTGGGTCGCGCCGATAGGGGCACGTCCGGAGGGCTGCGCCGATTTCATCGCCGCGGTCGCAGCGCTCCGGGCCTCTTCGGCGCCTCTCCGATGCCCTCGCCCGGTGATGTGCCCGGTGATGTGCTCGGTGATGTGCCCGGTGATGTGCTCGGTGATGTGCTCGGTGATGTGCTCGGTGATGTGCCCGGTGATGTGCTCGGTGATGTGCTCGGTGATGTGCTCGGTGTCGTGGTGGTGACTGGGGCGAGGCGCTCGAGGAGCCAGCGTCCCGCGGCGCCGGGCGAGGCTTCGCGTCGCCACATGGCGCGCAGCTGCAACATCACCGGTTTCGACCAGCTCCCGGGCTGCACGGCGACGAGGCGGCCGGCGGCGAGATCGTCGCGCACGAGGTGCTCCGGCATGGTGCCCCAGCCGAAGCCCGCGATCAGGAGCGCGCGCTTGGTGTGGAGATCCGCGACGCGCCAGGTTTTGGAGCTGAGCACGCCGCGCTGGTCACCGGCGGTGATGCCGCTGCGGTCGGTGAGCACGATCTGCACGTGGTCGCGCAGCTGTTCGACGCCGAAGCCCGGGGCGAGCTGGGCGACCGGGTGTTGTGGGCTGGCCACCCCCAAGGCCGGCACCTCGATCGCCACGCGCTGATCGAGCTCGCGGGGGATGTCGCCGAAGGACATGCCCACGCCGAGATGGCAGCGACCGTCGAGCACCAGCTGGGCCACGCCGCCGAGCGCCTCCGTGTAGACCTCGAGCTCCACGTGGGGGAAACTCGCCTGGAGCTCCGCCAAGTGCTGGATCAAGACGTCGATGGGGAACATCACGTCGACCGCCAACCCGACCTTGCCTTCTTCGCCCTGCGCCAGCCAACGCGCCCGCGACACGATGTCGCCCACACGGTTCGTCACGGCCTCGGCGTCGCCGAGCAGCGCCCGCCCCGCCTCGGTGAGCACCGGCCGGTGGCCGCCGCGGTCGAAGAGCTGCACCTCGAGCTGCGCCTCGAGGTTGGCGATGGCGTAGCTCACCGCCGATTGGGCGCGCTGGGTCTCCCGGGCGGCGGCGCTGAAGCTCCCCGCCGACGCAACGCGGGAGAACAAGAGCAGCTGATCGAGCGTGATCACTGTCCCCTGCTATCTAAACTCTCGATAGATATCAACGAAAGTTTATCGGTTACGCAGATGTCTGGCCTTGCTTAGGGTGCAGGCATGACCAACAAGAGAACCGTCCTCGTCACGGGTGCCACTGGAAAACAGGGAGGGGCCCTCGCGCGCCTGCTCCTCGACCGTGGCCACGCCGTTCACGCTCTCACCCGCTCGCCGAAGAGCGACAGCGCGGCCGCGATCGCGAGCGCAGGGGCCACGGTGGTCGCCGGCGACTTTGCGGAGCCCGCCTCGCTCGAGCGAGCGATGGACGGCGTGGACGTGGTGTTCGCCATGACCACGCCCTTCGAGGCGGGCATCGACGCGGAGACCCGCCAGGGCAAGGCGCTCGTCGACGCCGCCGCGGTGGCCGGGGTCGACCACTTCGTCTTCACGTCGGTCGCGAGCGCGGATCAGGACACTGGGATCCCTCACTTCGAGAGCAAGCGCGCCGTCGAGCAGCACCTCGCCGCCACCACGCTCCCGTGGACGGTGATCGCGCCGGTCTACTTCATGGAGAACCTGTTCTTCCCGATGACGCTCGATGGGCTGCGCTCAGGCGCCTACGCCACCCCGATGCCGGCGGACCGCGCCCTGCAACAGATCGCGCTCGCCGATATCGGTGCGTTCGCCGCGCACGTCATCGAGGAGCGCGAGCCCTTCATCGGGCAGCGCATCGACATCGCGAGCGACGAGCTGACCTCGGCCGACTCCGCGAAGACGCTCAGCGCGGTGCTCGACCGCGAGATCCGCTATCACGCGCTCCCGATGGAGCAGATTCGCAGCTTTAGTGAAGACATGGCCATCATGTACGCGTGGTTCATCGCCACCGGCTACACGGTCGACATCGGCGCCCTCCGCGAGCGCTACCCCGAGGTGGGCTGGCACCGCTTCGCCGATTGGGCAAAGACTCACGTCCCCGGCGCGCTGTGACCCACAGCGGGTCCAAAGGTGTGGGTTGCGGGAGGGGTGAAGTCGTGGCCGCCGACGGCGTAGGTCGAGGGGGTGAAGGCCTGGGCGTTTGGACAAAATGCGCGGCGGTCCGAAAAAAAAGATCGGGGAGTGTCGATCTGGCTTCACCTCGCGCGTCGAGGCATCGAACCTCAACCACCAAGGAGAGACCGATGCAATACATGCTGCTGATTTACAGTGACGAACGTGCCGACGCCGCGGAGATGGAGAAGATGTCGGAGAGCGAGCGGAAGGCCGCGCTGGGCGAGTGGTTCGCGTACAGCGAGACGCTGCAGAAGGCGGGGGTGATGAAGTCGGGTGACGCGCTGCAGCCGACCGCGACGGCCACCACGGTGCGCCTGCGCGATGGGGAGCGGATCACCACCGACGGGCCTTTCGCGGAGACGAAGGAGCAGCTCGGTGGGTACTATCTCCTCGAGTGCAAAGACCTCGACGAGGCGTTGTCGTGGGCGGGGAAGTGTCCGGGCGCCAAGTACGGGACCGTGGAGGTGCGCCCGATCATGGTGTTCGCGTGAGATGATCGCCCGGTCGTATCGCGGCGGGCGTTTCCATGCGACGCGCGGGCGAGGGGTGGGTGCGCCATCCCTCTGCCCCACGGCACGCACGCACCGGGGCCGCGGGGACGCGACGTGATCCCGGTGCGTTTTGCGGTGGAGCGCGCGTTTCGCAAGGAGTCGGGCGCGGTGCTCGCCGGTCTGATCCGGGTGCTCGGCGACTTCGAGCGCGCCGAGGACGCGCTGCAGGAGGCGTTCGCGGCCGCGCTCGAGCGCTGGCCCGAGGACGGGATCCCCGAGGCGCCAGGGGCCTGGATCAACACCACCGCGCGGCGGCGCGCGCTCGATCGCTTGCGGCGCGATGGCACGGCGGCGAGCAAGCGCGACGCGGTGGCGGTGATGCTCGCGCAGCTCGAGGAGGAGCGCGACGAGGAGCGCCGGCGACCGCTCGAAGAGCCGGCGAGCATCGAGGACGACCGGCTGCGCCTCATCTTTACGTGCTGTCATCCGGCGCTGGGGCGGGAGGTGCAGGTGGCGCTCACGCTGCGTACGCTCGGGGGGTTGTCGACGCCGGAGATCGCGGGGGCGTTCCTCGTGCCGGCGGCCACGATGGCGCAGCGGCTGGTGCGGGCGAAGAAGAAGATCCGCCTCGCCAACATTCCTTACGAGGTGCCGCGTGGGGAGGCGCTGCGGGAGCGCCTCGAGGCGGTGCTCGGCGTGGTCTACCTCATCTTCAACGAGGGCTACTTTCCACGGGAGGGGGTGGGCGCGGTGCGCCCCGATCTGTGCGACGAGGCGCTCCGGCTCGGGCGTCTGCTCGCGGTGCTCCTCCCGGAGGAGCCGGAGGTGCTCGGTCTGCTCGCGCTGATGCTGCTGCACGACTCGCGGCGCGCGGCGCGCGACCGTGTGCTCGAGGAGCAAGACCGCAGGCTCTGGGACCACGCCGCCATCGCGGAGGGGGTGGCGCTCACCAAGCGGGCGTTGTCGTTGCGACGGGTTGGGGCGTATCAGCTGCAAGCGGCGATCGCGGCGCTGCACGCGGAGGCGGCGGCGTTCGAGGTCACCGACTGGCGGCAGATCGCGGCGCTGTATCGGGAGCTGTCGCGGCTCCATCCGTCGGCGGTGGTGGAGCTCAACCGGGCGGTGGCGGTGTCGATGGCCGACGGGCCGGAGGCCGGGCTCGCGCTGCTCGACCCGCTCGCCGGGGTGGCCGAGCTCGGGGACTATCAGCCCTATCACGCGGCGCGGGCCGACTTGCTGCGGCGGGCGGGCCGCCTCGAGGAGGCAGCCGGCGCGTATGAGCGCGCCCTCCGCGCGGCGCCGAACGACGTGGCGCGAGCCTTCCTCTCGCGCCGCCTCTCCGAGGTGCGGGGCCGCGGTGCCGATTGAAGGGCAGCGGAGCGCCTCGAGCGGCGCTCCTCTGCGCGCACTTGAACGGCCGGTGGGGGGCTCGGCGAGCGCACTCGAACGGCCGGTGGGGGCCTCGGCGAGCGCACTTGACGGCGGTGGGGTGGCTCGGCGAGCATGGAGCGATGGCTCCAAAGCTTGTGGCTTGTCCGGCTTGTGCTTGTTACGTGCGTCGTGAAGAGGAGAGCTGTCCCCATTGTGGGGCGGCGCTCGCGCGTTGGAACGGGCGCGTACCGGCGACGGCGGCGGCGCTCCTCCTCGGTCTCTCCGCGGTGGGGACGGTGGCCGTGTCCGGCTGCAGCGACGACGACGCCGGCACCGCCACGAGCGGCACCGACTCGACCGGGCCTGGCGCGCCAGCCTACGGCGTTCCCGAGACGGTGGGCGGCGGGAACATGCAGGGCGGGATGGGGGGCACCGCGAGCACGACCGGCGGCGGCGAAGGCGGCTCCACCTCGTCCATCGGCGGCACGGCGCCGGCCTATGGCGTGCCCGAGACGACGAGCGCCGGCGCGGGCGGCGCCGGCGGCAACTGACGGTGGCGACGGGCGAGGGCATCCCCACGGGGATCCCCAGAGGAGACGTGCCGCTTCGCGCGCTGAGCGCCGACGATCGCGCGCGCTACGCGCCAGTGTACGCGGTGTGGGAGCTGACGCTGCACTGCGATCAGCCGTGTCAGCACTGTGGGTCGCGGGCGGGGCGGGCGCGCGAGGAGGAGCTCGACACCGCGCAGGTGATGGCGGTGGCGAGGAGCCTGGCCGCCCTCGGGTGCCGCGAGGTGGCGCTGATCGGGGGCGAGGCGTACCTGCGCAAAGATCTCTACACCATCATCGAGGGCCTGGTGGAGCTCGGCGTTCGGGTGGTGATGCAGACCGGTGGCCGCGCGCTGACCACGGCGCGGGCCCAGGCGCTCCGCGACGCGGGCCTCGCGTGTTTGGGGGTGTCGATCGATGGGCCGCG
Organism: uncultured Polyangiaceae bacterium; assembly: GCA_964401935.1. Taxonomy (GTDB): domain Bacteria; phylum Myxococcota_A; class Polyangia; order Polyangiales; family Polyangiaceae; genus JAPYTK01. The sequence continues at coordinate 19,924 of CAYOAL010000083.1, read as the reverse complement.
GGAGGTGCACGACGCGCTGCGCGGGAACGAAGGCAGCTACGACGCGGCGGTGGGGGCGCTCGCGGCGGCGCGTGAAGCGGGCCTCGTGACGAGCGCCAACACGCAGATCAATCGGCTGAACGCTCACCTCTTGCGCGACTTTGCCGGCTCGCTGCGTGCGCTGGGCATCCAGTCGTGGCAGGTGCAGCTCACGGTGCCGATGGGGCGCGCGGCGGATCGACCCGACTGGATCCTCGAGCCGTGGCGCGTGGTGGAGGTGATCGACACCCTCGCCGAGATCCAGCTCGAGGCGGCGCGCGGCTACGAGGGCGGCGTGCCGTTCACCGTGTTTTGCGGCAACAACCTGGGCTACTTCGGGCCCCACGAGCAGATCCTGCGCTCGCGTCCGGGCGCGTACGAGGCGCACTGGGAGGGCTGCCGCGCGGGCATCAACGTGATCGGCATCGAGTCGGACGGCACCGTGAAGGGCTGCCCCTCGCTCCCCACCGCTCCCTACGACGGCGGCAGCGTGAGAGACCTCAGCCTCGAGGAAATTTGGGAGCACTCGGAGCGCGTGCGCTTCGCCCGCGACCGCACCACCGACGAGCTCTGGGGCCACTGTCAGACTTGCTACTATGCCGACGTCTGTCGGGGCGGTTGTTCGTGGATGGCCCACTGCACGTTGGGGCGGCGCGGGAACAACCCCTTCTGCTATCACCGCGTGAAGCAGCTCGAGCGGGCGGGGAAGCGCGAGCGCCTCGAGCTGCGCGAGCGGGCCCCGAACGCGCCCTACGACTTTGGCCGCTTCGAGATCGTCGAAGAGCCGCTCGACGCGCCCATCCCCCGCGGCAAGCGCCTCGCCGTGCTTGGCTGACGGGGGCTCGGCTGACGGGGGACGCGCCACGGGCGTGGGCCCGAAGTTCTGGCGCTCGGCGGCGGGGTGCTACCCTCTCTCGGGTGAAGGGTTGGTGCGGGTTGTTCGTGGGGCCGGCGTTGTGGCTCGGCGGCTGCGCGCAGGCCCCGCTGCCCGGAGGCACGGACGCGGCGGACGCGACGCCGAGCGGGAGCGCGGGGCACGCGGCGGGCACGGGGCGCGTGGTGGTGGGGGCGCGCGGCGTCGCGCTGCCGACGCGGGTGCTGTTGGCGGACGGCGACGGGCTGGTGAGCGCGCCGGTGCCGCCCACGAGCGCGCCGGTTCGCCATGAGCTTGGCGGGCGGGTGGGGCAGCTCGCGGCGCTCGGGGGGCGGGTGCTGGTGACGGTGGCGGAGCCGAGCGCGCTGCTCGTGCTGGGTGCCGACGATCTCGCGGAGGTGACGCGGGTGCCCCTGCCGACGGGAGCGCACGGGCTCGCGATCACAGCGGACGGACACGCGCTCGTGACGTCGGAGGCCGCCGCGGAGCTGTCGCTGGTGGACGTGGCGGCGGGCGCGGTGAAGTGGTCGGTGGCGGTGCCGGCCGCGCCGCGCCAGGTGGTGTTGGCCGCCGACGGTGCGCGCGCGTGGCTCACTCACCGCGTGGCCACCGGGCTCACCGAGGTGACGGCGGGCGGTGCGAGCTGGCGCGACGCCCCCGCGGTGGCGCCTCCCACCGGTGAGGGCGCCCGGGTGGAGGGCCTCGGGGCGCTGCTCGGCGACGGCCGGGTGGGGTTCGTGCACGGCCTGCTCGCCGGCGGACGGGTGCGGCCGGAGCTCTCGGTGGTGTCGGCCGAGAGCGTGGCCCGGTGGCACAGCGCGGCCCTCGGCGACGGGACGTTCGTGCGGGCAGCGGCGCCGCGGGCGGAGGGGCGGTGGCTCGTGAGCACCGACGACGCGCTCATGGAGCTCGAGGCCAAGGAGGGCGACGCGGTGCACGGTCGCGCCTCGCACGCATGTCGTGACGCGACCGCGATGGCGGTGACCGTGGACGAGCGCTCGGTGTACCTGTCGTGCGGAGGAGGGCGCGTGGCGGTGGCATCTCTCCCGCTCTCGAGCGCGACGCCGGTGGCCTACCACGCGAGCGCGGCCGCGAGCGACGAGGCTTGCAGCGGCGTGGTGGTTGAGGACGAGCGGATCTCCAAGTCGTACGACGAGACGTTTCTCGGAGCGGCGGAGGTGGAGAAGGTGCTGCGGCGCTATCACTGTCGCCATCGCGACCGCACGCTGTTGCGGTCGATCGCGAAGAGCCACGGGGGGCGGGATGTGTGGGCGCTGTCCATTGGAACCAACGACCCCCACCACACGCGGCCGACGATCTTCATCAATGGTGGGCACCACGGCGACGAGCTCATGGCGTTGAGCTTCGCGCTCGACGCGCTGAAGGCGCTGCTCGAAGAGGACGTGGCCAAGGGGGCCTTCGAGGACGTGGTGTTCGTGGTGGTGCCGCTGGTGAACCCGGACGGCAACTTTCATCGCCTCACCGAGCACCTGCTGGGTCGAAAGAACGGTCGCGACAACGACGCGAGCGGCAAGCGTGACCACGAGGACGGTGTCGACTTGAACCGCAACTATCCGTTCCGCTGGGGGGCGCTCGGGGAGAATGGGTCGCGCAGCAAGGCGACGCACAAGTGGTATCGGGGGCCCGCGGCGGGCTCGGAGCCGGAGACCCGCGGCGTGATGGCGCTCGCGAACCGCGAGAAGTTCGTCGGCGCGGTGTCGTTTCACACCGGCACCCTCGCCATGTGCGCCCCCTACACCATCCCCGACGTGAAGAACCCGGAGCCGGACGCCGGCTGGCTCGTGGCCCAGGAGATCGTGTCGCAGATGCCGCAGCACCCCGAGGGGCCGATCCCGGTGAAGCGCCGCCTCTATCCGCTCGACGGCAACGATCAAGACTGGCACCGACATCAGAACGGGACGCTCGCGTTTTTGTGGGAGGGAGCCAAAAACTGGCTCTCGTATCCACGCTTTCAGCTGATGCGCCCGGCGCGGGCGAGCTGGATGTTGCTCGCGAAGCGCTTCGCCGAAGGGCCCGCGTTCTCGCTCTCCGTGACCGACGCGGCGGGGCGACCGCTCGTGGCCGAGGTGAAGGTGAAGGAGATCGCGCACTACGAAGGCGAGCGGTGGACGACCCGCTGCCGCGACGGGCGGTTCGACTTCATCCTGCCGACGCCGGGGGCCTACACGTTGGTGGTGAGCGCCGGCGGCGCGGAGGTGGAGCACGCGATCGACGCGCAGCGCGATGGACGCGTAGAGGCCGCGGTGACGCTCCCGGTGCTCGCCACGGACGCGCCGGCCTGCGGGGACGGCGGCGGCGGGGATCGGGGCGCTCCGCTCCTGCGGCTGCGGTGAGGGGGCCGTTCCGCGGCGGCGATGGATTGTCGTTGTCGGCGCGCCGCGCCTCGCTACGATCTCCGCCGTGACGGGTGCCGAGAGGCTAGAGGGAAGCAGGGATGGGCGCGCGCGCGCGGTGCCGCGAGGTGGGAGCGCGCGCGTGCCGATGCGCGCGTGGCGGGGCGCAGTGCTCGCGGGCGTCGTGGCGTCGCACGGCGCGTGCGCGACGGCGGCGTCGACGGGGCCGGTGGAGACGCCGGTGACGGTGGCGGTCGAGACGCAGGATCGGGCGGGCGCGAGTGCGCTCTGGAAGCGCTTGGCGAGCGAGCCGCTCGCGGGCCTCGCGCTGGTGTGGCACGACACGGTCTTGTATCCGACGGCCGCGGCCGCCCGCGCGGCGGCGCCCGAGCGTCGTCACGACGGGGATGGGGTGCGCGCGGTGCACATCCTCGCCGACGAGGGCGACGTGGTGAAGGTGCGGACGTGGCTGTCGCCGCGGGTGAGGGCGGGCATGACCGCGCTCACCGGCCACGATCTGACGCTCTACGCGACGCGGGAGCAGCTGGTGCCGGTGCTGCGCGAGGTGGTGCAAGAGGACCTCGCAGACGGGAGCGGCTACCTCTTGTTGGAGGGGCTGCCGCTCGCGATCGAGAAGGTGGCCCAGCCGCTCGACCGGCGCCTCGAGGGGCTCGAGCAGACGCTCGATCCGAACGCGGTGAGCCTGTCGTTTCCCCTCTCGGGCAAAGACCCTTCCTTCGCGAGCGGTGCACGCGGCGAGGAGGTGGCGTGTCGCTACGAGCAGCGCCGCAGCGCGTGGGATCCGCTGTCGCCTGTGGAGGAGCGGCGCACCGAGATCGTCGGGATCGAGGCCCACCGTGCCGAGAAGCTGGCCGAGGCGCGCGCGCGCGCGCCGTACCGAGACGGTCCGCCGCTGTGGGCCCCATCGCTCGACTTGTTGCACGAGCAGCCCAGCTGCTCGCTGATCGGACCGTCGGGCGAAGGCGACGCCGATCCGGCGGTGATGCTCGACGGCAAACCCTTCATGAAGGCGCGGGACGTTCCCGGCGATCGCTGCGGCTTTGGCGTGCGCGCCTTTCGTGCGCCAGCGAACGACCGCTACCTGATCGAGCTGAGCATGGGGCGCGCGCTCTTGCGGGTGACCGTGCCCGAAGCGGCGCTGGTGCCGAGCGGCGGCTGCGGGGGGGGCGGGATGATTGGTGGGTACGGGGTGAGGGGACGAGGTCGCGCCGCGCCGCCCCCGACGAAACAGGTGCCGATGGTGCGCGGCAAGGTGAAGGTGTACTTCCCGGACGGGACCCACGCCGGTTATCAGCTCCACGGGACCACGCGGCTCGAGGGTGAGCCCCTCATCGAGGGGCGCCCTTGTGTGGAGCATCCCAACGTGTCGACGCGGATTTGTTTCGATCCCGCCGACGTGGAGCAAGTGCAGGTGCCGCGATGAGGCGCAGCGTGGTGTTGCTGGGGCTCTTGGCGTGCTCGTCGCCGGTGGTGGTGACGGCGCCGCCGCCTGCCGAGGCGCCGGCTCCATCCAAGCCCACGGCAGCGCCCGCCAAGGCGGTGGTGCCCACCGATCCTGCCTTTGGGCTCGCGCCCCCCGCGACGGTCGCCGTCGGCGATGGCTTCGCTTGTGCGATCCGCGCAGATCGGCAGGTGGCGTGCTGGGGCGACAATCGCCACGGACAGCTTGGTCTGGGCGATCGTGCAGCGCGCGAGGGGGTGGTGGTGGTGCCGGCGCTGGCCGACGTGGTGGAGGTGGCGGCCGGCGCGGAGCACGCGTGCGCGCGGACGGCTCAGGGTGAAGTGTGGTGCTGGGGCGCGGGCGAGGAGTACCGCCTCGGCCGGAAGCTCGACGAGGGGCCCCACCGGCCGCAGCGGGTGCCGGAGGTGACGGGCGCGGTGGGCGTGGACGCGGCGTCGCGGCACAGCTGCGCCCTGCTCGCCGGCGGCGGGCTGCGTTGTTGGGGGGACCCCGCCGGCGGTCGGCTGGGCCTCGATCACCTCGATCACGTGACCGAGCCGTCGAACGTGGCGCTCGCGGCGGAGGGCGCGACGGGCCTCGTGCTCGGTGAGGACACCACCTGCGTGCGCGACGGCTACGGCCGGGTGTCGTGTTGGGGGATCGGCGATGACCACCACGCCAACGAGCGCCACGAGGTGGCCGAGGTGTCGGAGGTGGTGGGGCTCGCCAACGCAGGGTTCCTCGCGTGTGCGCTGACCAAAAGGGGCGCCACGAAGTGCTGGGGGCACGAGGGACCGGCCAAGCCGGCGGAGACCGTGCCCGAGGGGGCGACGCAGCTCGCGCTGGGCTCGTTTGGCTGCGGCCTCGTGGGGGGGCGGGTGGTGTGTTGGGACGTGTCGGGCTTGACGAACGTGTACGCGGTGGCTGCGGAGGAGCCGAGCGAGGACGGCCTCGTGACCTACGCGGGGCTCGCTGGCGCCAAGGAGATCCGCGGGAGACACGACAACGTGTGTGTGCGCACCGCGACCGACGAGGTGTTCTGCTGGGGCGACAACGAGCACGGTCAGCTCGGGCGCGGGCCTGGCGGTGTGCACCCCACGCCGGTGGCGGTGCCGTTCGCCGGCGCGGCGGCGAACGTGGTGGCGGGCAGCGAGCGCACCTGCGTGATCGGCACGGACAAGAAGCTCCGCTGCTGGGGCGATGGGCTGGCCAGCGGCTCCAGCAAGAAGGAACACACCGAGATCGGTAACGTGACCGCGGTGGCGGTGGGCGAGGATCACGGCTGCGCGGTGCACGGCGGCGGCAAGGTGGCGTGCTGGCAGCGGCGGGGGGCACACGGGGAGATCGGCGCCGGGCCCGCGCCACCCCGACCTGCCCCCAAGGACTCCAGCCCCGGCGGGCTGGCGATGTTGAGCGCGCTCGGGGCTATCGGCCCGCTGTACGTGACGGCGGTGTCGGGCCTCTCGCCAGCGCGCGCGGTGGCGGTGGCGAACCACATGAGCTGCGCGCTCACCGCGCAAGGCGTGTCGTGTTGGGGGGAGGACGGCTCCCGCGCGCAAGCGGCCAACGTGTTCTCGGGGGGGCCGTGCGGGTTGTTCGGCGGCGATCCGGCTGCCTGCGAGGCCCAGCGCAAGCCTCGCCTCGTACCGAACACGCGCGGCGCCAAGGCGCTGGTGGGGACCTCGTGGGGCTTCTGCGCGCTCACCGCCCAACGGGAGGTGGCCTGCTGGCGGCACGAGGAACCGACGCTCATCCAAGCCATCTACACGGGGGGCGCGGTGAGCCTGCATCGTGGGCACGACAAGATCTGCGCGATCGATGAAGCTGGGGAGCTCTTCTGCGTTCACTCGTTGGGGTCCGGTTACGACGCCGGACCCTTCGACGAGCCGGTCACCGACTGGTCGGGCGGCCAGGGCTTCGAGTGCGCGGTGACCAAGGACGGCAAGGTGGTCTGTGTCGGTCTCGGGGAGCGAGGGCAGCTCGGGGACGGGCTCCGCGCGACGGCGGACGCGGCGGTGAGTGTGAAGGGGATCAGCGGGGCGAAGCGGGTGACCGCAGGCAAGGCGCACGCCTGCGCGCTGCTCACCGACGCCTCGGTGGTGTGTTGGGGCGAGGGTGACGCGCGCATGGGGAAGCCGCAGGACGTGCTGCCTGGCTCGAGCCAGCCGGTGCGCGTCGCCGTCGATGGGTGACGCTGCTCAGGGCGTGAACGACGGCGATGGGCGAGGACGACCGGGCGATGGGTGACGACGAGGTGCTCCGCACGTTCCTCTCGACGCCGCTCGAGGAGCACCTGTCGGGGCACGAAGGGCTCGACGCGGGGGCGCGGGCGGTGGCGTTGTTTCAACGGGCGGCGCGGGAGGTGCCGGCCTATCGCGCGTTCCTCGCCGCGGAGGGCGTGGAGCCGGCCGCGGTGACGGACGCGGCCGCGCTCGCGCGGGTGCCGACGGTGAGCAAGGACGGGTATCTCCGGCAACACACGCTCCCCGCGCTGTGCTTCGGGGGCACGCTCGCCGGCAGCGAGACGGTGGCGGTGTCGTCGGGCTCCACGGGGCTGCCCACGTATTTCCCGCGCAGCTTGCGACACGAGGTGGAGGTGGCGTGGCGCTTCGAGCAGGTGTTTCGCGACAGCTTCGCCGCGCACGCGCGCACGACGCTCGCCGTTGTGTGTTTCCCGCTGGGCACGTGGGTGGGGGGGATGTTCACCGCCGCCTGCAGCCGCCTCCTGGCGCAGAAGGGTTACCGGCTGCTCGTGGTGACGCCTGGCAACCAGCCGCCCGAGATTTGGCGCGCGGTGCAAGAGCTGGGACCGTTTCACGAGCAGATCGTGCTCCTCGGTTACCCGCCGTTTCTCAAGAGCGTGATCGACGGCGGGCGCGCGAGCGGGATCGACTGGGCGGCGCGCCCGCTGCGCCTGGTGCTCGCGGGCGAGGTGGTGAGCGAGGCTTGGCGCGACATCATGCTCGAGCGCACCGGCACCCCCGACGAGGCGAGCTTCTCGTGTTCGCTCTATGGCACCGCGGACGCGGGCGTGCTCGGCGTGGAGACGGCGCTGTGCACGGGCATTCGTCGGCTCTGTGCAGAGCGCGGGGAGGTGGCCGAGGCGCTCTTCGGGCAACGCCGGCTGCCTACGCTGGCCCAGTACGATCCGGTGGAGCGCTACTTCGAGGCCGAGGGGACCGAGCTCGTGCTGACCGCCGAGGGGGGCGGGATCCCGCTCTGTCGCTATGCGCTCGGTGATCGCGGCGGGGTGATCGACTTCGACGCGATGCGCGCGCGGCTCGCGGGTCACGCCCTCGACTGGGAGCGCGCCCGCCGGTTGCCGTTCGTGTTCGTGTTTGGGCGCGCAGAGCACGCGGTGTCGTTCTTCGGTGCCAACGTGTTCGTGGAGGTGGTGCGGCTCGGCCTCGAGCACCGCTCGGTGCGCGAAGCGGTGACGGGGAAGCTGGTGATGGAGGTGCGTGAGGACGAAGCGGGTGACAGCCATCTCCGTGTGGACGTGGAGCTCGCGCGCGGCGTCGTCGAGGACGAGGCGCTCGGCCCGCGCATCGCGGCCGAGATCCGCGCTGCGCTCGTGAGCACTGGCGGCGAGTTCGCGGCCTACGTGCCCGCCCCGCAGCAGCTCCCCGAGGTGCGCTTGTGGCCCCATGGGCACCCCGAGCACTTCCCGGTGGGCGTCAAGCACCAGTACTTGCGCCGCTGAGCGCAACCACGCGTGGCGGGAGCGGAGGGAGGGGCGCCGGCGCGCGGGGTCAGTCTTCGTGCGGGACGACCTCGTAGCAGCCGACCGACTCATGGAAGTATGCGCACGCGAGCCCGATGCTCGCGCAGTCGATGTAGGCGATGTTGCCGGCCGAGCAGCGCAGGTAGAAGGTGCCGGCGCACTGTGGCTCCACGGTGCCCTCCGCGCAGGTGCCTTCCACGGCGGGCAGGCAGTCGTAGCCGCCGCTGGCCGAGCCGTTGAGGGCGCAGGTGAGGCCGGCCTCGGCGCAGTCGCGCACGACGAGCTGCCCGTAGTCGGTGCACCACCTGAGGGTGTCGCCCGCGCACTCCCCCTCGTAGCTCACCGCGCCGCACGCGCTGCTCGAGTCGACCGGATCGGTGCAGCCGGCCGCGCCGTTGCTCTGCACCTCGCAGGTGCCGCCGGTGAGCGCACAGTCGAACGTGTCCACCACGCCCTCGCTGCACCAGGTGAGCACCGTGCCCGAGCAGGTGCCGGAGGACGGGATCGCTCCGCAGGCGGGGCCCGACGCGGTGGGGGACGTGAGCGTCAGATCGGCGCCGTAGAAATAGCGGAGGATCTCGTCGGTGGGGTAGCCGTTGCGCGCGAGATAGTCCGCGCGGTTCTGCCCCATACAGCCCCGGTTGTCGGTTCGCTCTGGCAACGCGATGGGCTTCGGCGCGGGGATCACGTCGCTCCCCGAGCGTCCTTCGTTGTAGGTGACGAAGCGCTCCGTGTGGGTGAGGTCTTTGCCGAGGTTGCCGTCCGTGCGCACGAGCGCGCCGGCCACGTAGTTGGCGACGATGAGCTCGCCTTGATAGAGGGCCACGACGCCGCGCGTGGCGTTCGACGCCTGAACGCAGCCCGCGTTGGCGGTGGCCGCGTACGCTTGGAACGACTCGCCGTTGACCACCGGCTTGTTGGGCGTCCCCAGCGCCGGGTCGTCGCGCATGTGGCGCAGCAGATAGGTGCGCGCCGCGATCACCTGGGCTTCGAGCGCGAGGTAGGCGGCGTGGCCGTTCTCTTGGGTGCACACCCGCGGCAGGTACTCGGTCTCGATGTCGAGCCAGCCGTCGTCTACGGTGAACACCCGCGTGCGCTGCTCGTCGAGCGACGCCTGTTGGCTGCTCGAGGTGTCGGCCGTGCAACCGAGCGCCCACGCCGGGACGAGACCCAGCCAACACCACGCGACAGAGGTCGGAAGTCGAGCCACGAGGGGCGCTGGTGCAATACATAGGCCCACATGTGTGTAGAGTATTTGCAGCCACTTGCGCGTTACCGAGAGCCGGGGTGACACCGGTCGAGGTGGATCGTTGAACCCACAGTTTCCTAACCGATCTATCTTGCCGGCATGGGGGAGCTGGATGAGCGGGTGCTCTTCGTGCGCGGCCCCGTGGTCGTGTTCAAGTGGCGCAACGCGGAGGGGTGGCCGGTGGAGTACGTCTCCCCCAACGCGGCCGAGGTGTTCGGACACGACGCCGCCGCGTTTCGGAGCGGCGGGGTGGCCTACGCGGCCGTCGTGCACCCCGACGATCTCGGACGCGTGGGCGCCGAGGTGGCGCAGGCGACGGGGTCGGGCGCGACGTCGTTCGTTCACGAGCCCTATCGCATCGTCCATGCCGACGGCTCGACCCGCTGGTTGCACGACGTGACCCAGATCCTCCGCGACGACGACGGCACCCCCACCCACTACCTGGGCTACGTCGTCGACATCAGCCAACGCATGCGCGCGGAGGAGGAGAAGCGACTGCTCGAGCGCCAGCTCCTGCACGCGCAGAAGCTCGAGAGTCTCGGGGTGCTCGCGGGGGGGGTGGCGCACGACTTCAACAATCTCCTCACCGGGATCCTGGGGCAGACGGTGCTCGCGCGGCGGCGCCTCGAGGGCGCGCGGCCCGACATCGACGCGTTGCTCGCGCAGGTGGAGCGGCTCGCCGAGCGGGCGGCCGACCTCACGCGGCAGCTCTTGGCTTACTCCGGCGAGGGGAGGTTCGTGGTCGAGCCGACGGATCTCGTCGAGCTCGTGCAAGAGCTCGCGGGCATGCTCGACGCGGTCGTCTCCAAGAAGGCGCGCCTCCGGCTGGTGCTCGAGCCGGTGCACGCGGTCGAGGCCGACCGCGCCCAGCTGCACCAACTGGTCATGAACCTCCTCACCAACGCTTCCGACGCGCTCGCCGGGCGCCCAGGAGACATCACCGTGCGCACCCGCGAAGAGCAGATCGACAGCCATCGCTTCGACACGCTTCCCCCCATCGCTCCCGGCCGCTATGTGGTGCTCGAAGTGGCGGATCAGGGGGAGGGGATGTCCGAGGCGGTGCAGGCGCGCCTGTTCGAGCCGTTCTTCTCCACGAAGGAGACCGGCCGAGGGTTGGGGATGGCGGCCATCTCCGGGATCTTGAAGAGCCACGGGGGCGGCGTGCTGGTGTGCTCGGCGCCTGGCCAAGGGAGCACCTTCACCGTGTACCTCCCCGTGAGCGCTCGGCCGGTGAGCTCGCGCCCGCAGCCGTTGCCGGCAGGGCCCCTCGACGCCGTGGGGACGGTGCTCGTGGTAGACGACGAGCCCTCGCTCCGGCTGCTCACGAGCGAGATCCTGCACGATCTCGGGTTCGAGACGGTGCTCGCCGCCAACGGTCGCGAGGCGCTCGAGCAGCTGCGCGCGTCGGCGGCGCCCATCGTGCTCATCATCCTCGACATGATGATGCCGGTGATGGATGGGGCCGAGACGCTGCGGGCGATCCGCGCGCTCGAGCTCGACGTTCCGGTGGTGATGACGAGCGGCTACGACGAGACGTCGGCGATCTCGCAGTTCGCGCCCGGTCAGGTCGCGGGCTTCTTGCAGAAGCCGTTTCGCCCCGACGATGTGGAGGCGGCCGTCCGCCGCGCGTTGCTCAGCTGACCTTCCCGCGGGGCGTCTTGGTGAACTACGATGAGGGCGAATGACTCTCGCGGCTGGCGCCATGCTCACCGAGAACCTGGTGCTGGAGAGCCTGCTCGGGCGTGGAGGCATGGGGGAGGTGTGGCGCGCGAAGAACCTCGCGCTGCAGAACATGGTGGCGGTGAAGGTGCTGCACGCCGGTGGCGGCCGGGACAACGCGTACCTGCGGCAGCGCTTCGAGCAGGAGGCGCGCGGCGTGGCGCAGCTCGATCACCCGCACATCGTGAAGGTGTTCGACTACGGCCTCTCGCCCGACGGGGAGCCCTTCATCGTGATGGAGCTGCTGCGCGGCGAAGACCTCGGCGCCCGCATCGAACGGCTGGGACCGCTCGGCCTCGCTGAGACCGCGAAGGTGCTCGGCCAGGCCTGCAAGGCGCTCGCGCGCGCGCATGAGCTCGGCGTGGTGCACCGCGACATCAAGCCAGCCAACCTGTTCCTCGAGGATCACGACGGGGAGCCGTTCGTGAAGGTGCTCGATTTTGGCGTGGCCAAGTTCACGCACGATGGTGCGATGGAGATGACCGCTACCGGGGCGGTGATGGGAACGCCGAGCTACATGAGCCCCGAACAGCTGCTCGATCCGAAGCGCATCGATCATCGGAGCGATCTGTGGGGCATCGCCGCGGTCGCCTACGCGGCGCTCACCGCCACCGTGCCGTTTCAGGGGGAGACGATCGCCGCGCTCGGGCTCGCGGTGTACAAGGGCGTGTTCGCGCCTCCCACCCAGCGTTTACCCACGCTGCCCCCCGCCGTGGACGCGTGGATGGCGAAGGGGCTCGCGGTCGATCCTGGAGAGCGGTTTCAGTCGGCGCGGGAGCTCGGCGAGTCGCTCTTGCGTCTCGCCGAGGGCGCGTCGAGCGCAGGAGCGGGGCCGACGGGGCTCGCTCACCACGCTCAGGGACCCACCGCCCAGGGCCCGAGCGTGCAGGGAGTGAGCGCCGCGGGCTCGCCGGCGTGGAGCGCCTCCGGCCAACAAGGGATGAGCGTGCTGGGCGCGCGAGGCGTGAGCGCCTCCGGTCTGCGCGACGCGAGCGCGCCCGGCTCGCACGGGGTGGCCTCCGCGCAGGGCGTGACCCATGACGGGGTGGCGTTCCTGAGCACCGACCTCGGTGGCGCCTCGGCGAGCGGCGCCACCGACCCCCACCCGCTGAGAGCAGAGCTCGCGTCTGGAGAGGCGCCTTCGGTCGCGCTCGGCGCGCCGAGCCACGCCGCCGCCGCGAAAGCGGCGCCGCCTGCGCGCTCGAAGGGGGCGTGGCTCGGGGTGGCGCTCGCCGTCGTGGGGGTCGTCGGTGTGGCCGCGGCGGTGTTGCTCGGCGTCGGGGGCGCCGACACGGGGCGCAGCCACGCGTCGAGCAAGGGCGACTCGGGCAAGGGGGACAAGGCCAAGGGGAAGAGCTCAAAGAAGAAGAAGGCTCCCCCCGCGACCGACGGCGCGGCGGTCGTTCCTGCGCCTCCACCTGGCGCCGAGCCCGTCGCACCGCCTCCCGGGCCCGCGCCGCCCTCGCCGGTCGATCCGGCGCCACCGTCGCCGACACCGGTGGCGACGCCGACGCCGCGGCCGAACGTGAGCCCACCGCCTGCTCCGCCGACGGCAGCTCCGACCCCCACGCCCGCCCCCGCGCCCACGCCGGTGGGTGGCCTCACCCGCGGCAAGGCCTGCAAGGCGGGGAAGGAGTGTCAGAGCGGGTTCTGTAGCGATGGGGTGTGTTGCGAGACCGCCTGCCGGGATCGCTGCAACGCGTGTGTGCCCTGGAAGACCAATGGCGCCACGCCGGGGGTGTGTGGGCTGGTCGCCGGTGGCACCGATCCGGACAACGAGTGTCCCGGCGCGGAGGTGTGCAACGGCTTTGGCAGCTGCCAGTTGCCCTAGCGCTCGACGCCGCGTGATGCCGCGCTGGAGCCTCGCTCTCCATGCCCGTCACGGTGGTCGCCCTCGAGCTGTTGCCGGTGACGCTGCCGGCGGGTGGAGGTGCTGGCGCGGAGCCTGGCGTCTCCGTGGCCCGGCCTCGCGCACGAGGTGGCGGCGCTTGGGTTCGCGGTGACTCGAGCGGAGCGCGGGTCAGGCGCCGCGGCGGCGGGGGCGCGCTCCGCGCGAGATGGCGCGAAGGGTGGAGCCATAGTCGGCGAGGCGCACGTCGAGGGCCGCGCGGCGGCGTGGGTCGTCGGCCACCGTCTGCCACCAGCGCTCCGTGACCGCCGACAGCTCGCTGCGATCGATGCCGCAGAGCGCGAGCGCGCGAGGGGCGGCGTCGGGGGTGAGGGCGACGATCTGGTGCAGCGCGGCGAAGAGGTCCATGTCGGTGTCGACCGGCAGCCGCGCGCCGCTGGCGCCCTGGCTTGGAGGCGCTCCCTGGGCGGCAGCGGAGGCTTCTGCGGTGAAGGGGAAGGGGCGGAGGACGAGGGGAGCGATCTCGAGCGCGGGGAGGGGCGCGCCGGTGCCCGCCACGCGGCGCAGCGTCTGGGTGACCGCAGGCTCGTCGGCGGCGCGCCGGGTCCAGCGTCGCGCCAGCCGGTTGAGATCGACGGCGGTGAGGCCCTGGGCGGCGAGCCAGGCGGCGGGATCGGAGGCGGCGAGCCAGGTCTCGCGCAGCGCGGTCCACGCGACAGGATCGTCTTCGGCGGGATCGATGCGGCGCGCGAGGCAGTCTTCCGCTTCGTGGCGCAGCTCGCCGTAGCGACGCAGCTGCTCGGCGTCCGACGAGAGCAGGTCGCGGAATGCCCGCTCCGCCTCGGCCCACTGCGCCGCCGTGACGCCTTCCTGCGCGAGGACGTCGTGGAGGGGCAGGCCCATGTCGCAGGCCACGCCGACACCGGCGAAGAGCGGAAGCGACACACCGAAGAACGTGGGCGACACGCTCGAGCGTACCCATGGACACGCCCCGAAGGGAACGGTGTTGCCCTATCGCGGGGGGCGGCGCTCGGTGGTGGGGGCGCCGAAGACGGCGAGGATCAGATCGGTGCCGCGTCCGGGCCGCAACCAGACGCTGCTGGGGACCTCCGGGACGGGCTGGCTCGACGCGCTGGCAGCGCTCGGCGTGGCCATGCGGGTGGGGGGCAGTGGCGCGCTCGCCGGCGCTCGTTCACCGCGCGCCCAGGGGGAGACGCCGGCTGGCGTGGCCTCGGGCGGCGCGCCCATGGGGGCGGCCGCGGCTTGGGGTTGGGCCGCGCTCGAGGGGGGCGCGGCCGGTGCCCACGGTGCGCCGGGCAGCGGGGCTCGCGGTGCGTTCGAGGATGGCGCCGCCTCGGGGCCGCGCGGAAAGGGGATCGCGGCGCGCAGCGCGGCGCCGTCGACCGCGTCGGTGGTGAGGTCGTGGCCGGGAGGGCCGCCTCCGAAGGTGTGGTCCTGGCCGAGCTTGGGCGCGGAAACGGGCATCACCCCCGCCTCCCGCCACGGTCGGCTCGAGGACGCGGGGGACGCGGGTGCCGCCGACGCGGGTCGCGACGACGGCTGAAAGGGCAACGAGGGCGCGTTGAGCGCGTCGAGGCGGAGCGGCGCCGCGCCGCCGGTCTCGTGGGCTTCGTCGGGCTCGCCGGGGCCGTCCCCGAGGGTGACCTCGGGCCACGCGATGGGGGCCTCGTCGATGGAGAGGCCGAGGGCGACGACGTGGCGCGCGTCGAGCTCGTCGACCGTGGTGTGTCCGCGCCAGAGCACCGTGACGCGCCGGCGTTCGCCGTCGATCTGCAGCGTGTCGGCCACCAGCGTCACGGGCCGTTCTCCGTTGGCGGTGAGCAGGCGCGCCGCGGCGCGGCAGCGTGGGAGGACCACGTCGATGGGCTCACGGCTGAGGTGCTCGAGCACCAAGCGGTCGCCGGGCTCGAAGGGCTGCGGCGCGCGCTGATCGCGCGGCGCGGCGTGGAAGTACTCCCAGGCGATGCCCTCGCCGATGTCGAGCACGCGCGCGAGGAGGGCGCGGCGGAGCGGCGCGGGCACCAGCTCGGCGCGCGCGCGCCAGCCGCGAGCGACGGGCCCGAGCCCAATCGGCTGCCGTGGATCGCGCGGATCGAGGAGGTGAGGCTCGGCCATCCCCACCGGGTTGGCGGGAACGCCGGCGCCGCCGCGCGCGTGCTCGTAGGTCACGGCGATCGAGGGGGCGCTCGGCGGGAGGCGCGCCTCGAGGGTCTTGTCGACGAGCGGCTGCTCGCCACGGAGCACGGCCAGGCGCGCGCGAACGGTGGCGCCCGGCGCCCCGTGGACCGCGCCGACGAAGAGCACCTCGCCGCCGGTGAGGTAGGGGGCGAGATCGCTCGCGTGGCGCAGGGAGCGCGTGGGGCTCTGTTCGTGGTGCTCGTCGCGCTCGACGAGCGCGTCGGGAACCGCCGCAAGCACGAGCCCATCGGGCCCGATGTCGAAGCTCGCCTTGGCCACGATGGTGAGGTTCTGATGGCCCCCGAAACGCCACCCCAGCACCGCACCCCGGACCGGACCCACCGGCAACACGCGCGCCCGAACCATCCACCCATGGTAGTGCGGCCGGCGCTCGGTCGGGAACGCCAATCAACGCTCGCGGCGCGAGGGGCCGCATCTCGGCCGGTCTCCACCTCGGCGAGACGACCCGGGGGCGTCACTCGGCGGCGACTTGACCGAAGCTCGCGAGCTTCTCCTTCGACACCGAGGGCACGTCGAACAGGGACCACTCGCCCTCCACTTGGCGGAAGGACAGGACGTGGTACTCGACGTCCACGCCGTTGAAGACCACGTAGGCCGACTTCCCGTCGATGCGGATCTCGCCGAGCTTGCCGTCCCAGGTACGGAAGGCCTTGCCACGGCCCGCGTCGCCCTTCGCGAGGTGCTCCTCGAGGTACTTCGTGAGGCCTTCGCGGTGCTTGCCGAGGCAGAACTCCCCGGCGGCCTTGGCGTCGCTCTTCTTGAGGGCGGTAAGCACCCCCAAGGCCTTCTCGCGCAGCGACGCCACGCTGCCAGGTTCGGCGGCAGGGGCCGAGGCGGGCTGGGCGGAGCCCTCCGTGGCCGCGCTCGGTTTGTCGTTGGGCTCGCTGGTGGCGGCCGCGCTCTTGTCCGATGCGCTTGGGGTGTCGCCGCTCGCCGCGTCGTCGCACGCAGGCGCGCAGGCGAGGAACAGGATCGCAGCGGTGATTCTCGTGGGCTTCAGCATGGTGCGACTCAGGGTGTGTTACGGCGCGCTCTCCGAAGACTTCCTTCGCGCGCTGACGACGGCGCGAGACTCATGCGCTCGCGCCGGGAGCCGCCGGCGCCGGTCGCGCGCCGACGCTCGACGCTCGCGCTGGACGCGGCCTCACTCGGCCTCCACGTCGGCGAGGCCGGGGAACTCGATCTTCCCCGAGCCGGTGAGATCGACCTCTGCTTTGCCAGCGGCGTCGAGGAAGCCCATCCACTGGCGCCCGTCTTCGAGGCGCACCACGAACTGGCGGTAGGGGATGGCGTCCCCGTCCTGATCCACGAGCTCGATGGTGGTGACCTCTGGCGACGAGGTCTCGATGGAGTCACTCGCCGCTTCGGGCGAGTTGAGGAGCACCCTCGAGCCGTCGAGCTTTGCCTCCGAAGCGAGCGCCAAGCTCGCGCTCGACGACTTCAGCACGATGGTGTCGTCGGTCACCACCTGCCACGATGTCGCCTTCAGCTTGGCCTCGCCATCCTCGAGCAACAGGCGCGCGTCGCCCGACCGAACCGAGATGCTCGGCCCGGCGATCTCGACGCCGCCCGGGCTCACGCGGATGAAGCTGTCGCCGCTTCGCAACACGAGGGCGTCGGCGGAGTGAATGTCGACCACCTTCGAGCCGCTCACCGCCGCGGTGCCCTCTACGGTGACGCTGATCGAGCCCGGCCCTTCGGCGCTCCCCACCAACATCGCCGCGCTGCCGTGGACCCGCTGCACGACGTCTCGCTGCACCTCGCTCGACACCTCACCGACCGTGCGCTCGTCGCGGTCGGCCTCCACGCGGCGGGTGCCGTGCACCTTCTCCACGCGATCGCGCTCCACCGACACGAGCGTGGAGCCCGCCACGTGCAAGATGTGGTCGCCCTCCACGTGGTCGCGGGCGTGGCCCCCCACCTCGCGGTGATGGGCGCCGGCGACCGTCACGGTTCGGCTGCCCCCCACCCGCACGCTGTCGTCGTGGCCCACCACCGCGGTGCGATCACCCCGCGCCTCCACGTCGAGATCTCGCTCGGCGCGGAGCCGCACCTGTTCTACGCCGCTGGTGTCGTCGAAGGAGAGCTCGTTGTAGCCCTCTCCGGTGGGGATGCTCCGGGTGCGGATCCCGCTGCGCGCGGCCTGGGCAGGCAAGGGGAACGGGAGGGGGTTGACCGCGTTGGGGACGGTGCCCACCACCAGCGGTCGATCCGGGTCGCCGCCCTCGAACATCACCACCACCTCCGAGCCCACGCGTGGGATGAGCTGGGTGCCGAGCGTGTTGCCCCCCCAGGGCTGCATGCTGCGGAGCCAGCACGTCGTGCCCCCGCCGCCGTCGGCGCTGCGGTCCCAGTGGAAGCGCACCTGCACCCTGCCCTCGGTGTCGGTGTCCACTGCGCCCGTGCCGACCACGATCGCGGTGAGGCACCCGAGGACGGGGCGCTCTCTCGGGAGCGCGGCCACGTAGGGCACTTCGGCGGGGACGGCGACGAAGGTGTTCTCGTAGGCGGGGCCAACGTGCTCGGCGCCGAAGGAGGCGGCGCCACGATGGCGCACCGACACCGTCGCGAGCTCGACGCGGAGCTCGTCGAGCGGGTGGTCGTCGATGCGGAAGCGATGGCCCGCCTCCACGCGGCTGCACACGCTCTTGCCGCGGACGAGGCGCGCGCGGCGACGAGCTCGCTCCAACATGCGGCGAGGCTCGGTCTGGCCGTGGCCCCAGTTGGGGCTCTTGTGTCGGCCCGAGTGCTCGTAGAGCGTGAGCTCTCCGGAGGACGGCTCGTCGGGGCCCGCCTCGAGCGTCGCGGACGCCTCGAGCAGCGCGAGGGGGCGGGACGGGTCGAACTCCCGGTAGGCCGCCGTGTTGGGACGGATCCTGCGCTCGAGCCGCGCCTCCACCACCCACTCGTCGCCGCGGCCGGCCAGGGCGCCCGCGTCGCGGAAGTGCAGGCTCGGAGCCCCGAGGAGCAGGTCGAGCGTGTGGTCCGGAGAGGGCGGGAGCTCCCCGCTGCGCTGCGGCGGGTAGTCGGCCGCGCCCACCACGACGAGGCGCTCGTGCCGCTCGGCGAAGGGGGGGCCGTCGAAGAGCTCTACGTCGGTGAGGGTGAGCAGCTCGCCGAACGCGGCGAGCGCGCGCATGAGAGGCGCGTCGAGCCACAGCGCCGGCTGTTCGAAGTAGAAGGCGAGGCCGTTCTCGGCGCACAGACGGCGGAGGAAGTCGAAGTCGGACTCTTCGTACTGGGTGAGGAACTCTTGCTCGGGGAGCGCGTTGGGGAGGCGGAGCTCGTGGCCCAGGTCGAGCGCAGCGAGCACCGCGCCGAGCACCTGATCGGCGCTTTGTCCGCCGAAGATGCGCGAGCCCTTCCGTCGGGTGAGGAGCCAGGCGCGGGGCACCAAACGCAGCCGATAGCGGTGAAGGTGCAGGTGGCCACCCACGACGCCCTCGGCGGAGATGCCTGCGATGATGCCGTGGACGGCGCGCTCGCGTCCGCCGGTGCGCATCACGAAGCAGGCGCGTTGTCCGAGCACGAGCGGCTCGAAGGCGGCGGGAGGCAGCGGGGCGACGAGCTCGATGTCGAAGCGGTAGAGCTCGTTCACGCCTTCGCGGCCGGTGAACCGTTGCACGCGCAGCGCCTCGGGGGGGAGTCGTCCAACAGCGAGGGCGAAGGCTACGCTGGCGTCCATCGGCTCGCCGCACGGTCCTACGGAACGCGAGTGGACACAAGTGACCCATTGTCGCCGCGCGCGTGCCTTCGTACGCTTCGCGGATGCCGCGACACGTGGTGCAGCAGGGGGAGTGCATCGCCAGCATCGCCGCTCGTTACGCGACCACGCCCCAGGCGCTGCTCGATCGCTCGGCGAACGAGCGCTTGCGCGACGCGCGCCCCAACCCCCACGTGCTGGCACCAGGCGACGTGGTCGACGTGCCCGAGGCCTCGGCGCGGGAGGTGGATTTTCGCTCGGGAGGGACGGTGCGCTACAAGGCGCGGGTGCCCAAGACACACGTGCACCTCGCGCTGCGCGACGAGGCGGGCAACGCGGCGGCGAACAAGCGCTGCGAGGTGGTGCTCCCTGGCGCGCGCGAACCGCTCGCCACGCAGACCGACGGCGACGGCAAGCTCGAGGTGGCGATCGCGGTGCACCACATGGCCGCGACGTTGCGCGTCTGGCTGAGCGACGAAGGCGATCCGCTCGAGATCCCGCTCCACATCGGGCACCTCGACCCCATCGATCGTGCCAGCGGCGTGGGGGGGCGGCTCCACAACCTGGGCTACGCAGTGGGCGCGGGCGGCGAGGGGCTCGCGGAGGCGGTGCGCGCGTTCCAGCGCGCGGAGGGCCTCACCGACACCGGCGTGGCCGACGACACGACGCGCGCCCGCCTCGTCGAGCGCCACGGCACCTGAAGGTCCGACCGACATGGCCTCGCGGGGCCCCTCGAGACGCGGTCCGGCGAG
>CAYOAL010000082.1:0-44660 GCA_964401935.1 uncultured Polyangiaceae bacterium | reverse complement strand
GTCACCTAATTTGAACAGGTCGACATGGGGTCGGTGCTCATCCTCCTCCCCGACATCTACACGCTCGCGACGGCGACACCGAACTTCTCGACGATGGGCATCGACCAAGCGGCACCAGCAACCCCCTCACGCAGCTTGACCGAGATCGCCCCCCCGCCCCTCAACCAGAGGGGGCGCTAACAGCTCTGCTGCGCCTCACGAGCTTCCCGCTGGTTTGGCGGGTGTTCTTTGGGTTCTGTGCACGGGAGGGACTTCGCCGCGAGAACGCGGTCACCCTCGAATGGCCCGATCTGTCGCTCGATCTTCCTCACGACGGCGCGACAGTGTGTCTCGACACGACCAAGAACGGCCGCGACGGTTTGTGGAAGCTCGATCCTGGTACGGCTGAGGCCCTCCGTCGCTGGAGGAGGATCTGCCCTGAGTCGAAGTACGTGTTCCCAGCCGAAGCGATGCCGCGATACCGGCGCCGCCGAGCCGGACTTCCCCTCCACGTGGACAAGGCGGGCGAGAAGCTGCGCGATGCCCTCCGAGATGCTGGTCAGGAACGGGCCCAAATCTACACTCGGAACGAATACCGGATCCCGCTACGAGCCCATGATCTTCGGGCCACCTTCGTGACGCTGTCGCTGGCGACGCGAAGCGAGGAGTGGGTGACGCGTCGCACCGGACATCTGTCTTCGAAGACGCTCGCGATCTACAAGCGCGACGCCAAGACGGTGAAGGAATTGGAGTTGGGGTGGCTGCATCCGATGCACGACGCGATCCCAGAGCTGCGTGCGCTTGAGGAAGAGAAGGGGCGCATCAGGGGCCACCTTCGACTGGTGGGCGGCACTGAGGTCGGGGACGAGTAGGACCAGACGACGGCATCTCACTCGGCCGAGTCTGGGGTGTCGTCGCACAGCTCGCCGAGCTTCGCCACGGACTGGACCAATCCGTTGTCCTTCAAGGTGTCGAGTAGCTCGGAGAGCGACCGTGGCGGATTCTTGAGCGCACGGCGCTGTTCGCGCACGGCGGTGACGACCTTGGCCGGCGCAAGGTCGATGAGGTCGAGGATGAAGTCGTCCGGGTGAACTGCTTCGACCTCGAACGGTCGGAGAGCGTCGGCCGGGAAGTCCTTGAGGTTGAAGGTCACGATCGCCTGCGCCCCGGCGCGGATGGCAGCCGCAAGCACGTGGCGATCATCCGGATCGGGCAGCGCGAGCCCATCCATCAACGTTTCGTACCCCTTGACCATGCAGTCTGGGATGGCTTGCCGCATCAGCTCTCGTGTTCGATCGAGCGCTTCCGGTTTGAGATCGGGCCGCTGCTCCAGGATGTTGCGAAAGCACTCGTCGAGGATCTCCTCGGTGTATCGAGCCCGCACGATGCGCGTCAGTCCCACTCGCATGAGCAGGTCCCGAAGAGGCGCTGGGTAGAGGGCGCAGGCGTCGTAGATGACGATGAACGCCATCGGGTCAGTACCCGAGGCCGTGCTTCTGCGCCTCGGCGGCCAACTCGTCGAGGACGCCCTTACGATGCGCGGCGTCCTTGTTCTTGTAGTCCACGAGGTCGGAGACACGGACGCGGCGGTGAGTCCCCACCAGTCGGAAAGGGATCTTGCCGTCGTCGAGCAGGCCCACGAGGAAGGGACGCGACACGTTGAGCATGTCGGCCGCCTGCTGCGTGGTCAGCTCGGCGTGAACCGGGACGATCGAGACAGCGTTGCCGTTGGCCATCTGGGCGAGGATGTCCAAGAACAGCTCGAACGCCTGCCGCGGAACCGTGACCGACACGTCCTCCTTCGCACCCTCGGGCTTGACCCGGATGCTACGCGTGGACTTCTTCCGCAAGATGCTCGACAGAGCGCGGACGGCTCCCTGAGCCTGTTCGGACTCCTCGCGGGACGGGATCTTTAGGGCGGCTGCGGTCATGTTGAGAATGTAGGGCCTAATCGAAGAAAACGCAACAAACGAAATAATCGAAACAAGTCTTGGGCAAACTGTTGCCCCTACGAGGAGAGCGCGCGCCAATCCACGACCGTTGCGAAGCGACGCAGGACCACCCGCCCGGGGGCGCCGACGACGAGCTTCGTGTCGTCTTGCAAGTCGACGACGAACACGACCTGCTGCGAGCGGGGCAAATCCAGGCGCACGAGGTCGCCACGGACCGCTGGCCGGGAGAGTAGCGGAGCGGCGGCGGGATCGGTCTCGGCCAGGGCGAAGGCTTGCGCCCATGCTTGATGGGTCCGCAACCACGATTCGGCCTCGCCTCTCATGCGGCGACTGACGATGGCATCGCGGGCAACGAGGAGCGCGTCGGGATCATCCGCCAGGTACCGCATGACCCAGAGGAGCCTTGCGACCCAGTGATGGTCCTCTCGTTCGTCCTCATCGGGATGCAGCTTGAGACGACGGAGATCGATCTCTGCCTCTCTACCCAGCCACGTAAGCAGGCCAAGGACGACCGATGCCTCCTCCCAGCCCCCATCGCCCACCTCGGTTCGAGCCGCGTCGAGCAAGTTCGCTTCCGACGGCCCGAACTGGGTCGATGCAGACCAGAAGAACGAAGTAGCGGTATCGAAGGGAATGAGTGTCTCACCGAAGGGCAGCCAGCCAAGTGTGGGGCCGATGTGTCGCAGCCAGCGCAGGATCCCCAGGACGGCCGCGAGCCTGACAATGGCCTGCACCGCCTGCCTCGGTGAGCCATCGAGCCGTTGGAGCTGGCGCGTCATCCGATCCAGCAGCTTCTTGACCTTGCGATGGCACGCTTTGAGGAGTGCCTGTCCGTCGACATCCGGCAACGCCTGGCGAGCCGCCTCCACCGCGGGATCCTCGGCTTCGCCGTCGTCCTCGGCGGGATCAGACGGCTCGGGCGAATCCAAGCCCTCGCCCAAGCGGCGTATGAGCAGGTCGAGCACGACGGCGAGGTCGCCCTGTGCCACCACGGCACGTGGTTTCTTGCGCCGCCGGACCTCGTCCAAACCGATCGCCAGCGGCCCGGTCGGTAGGTCGCTGGACGACGTTGAGGAACGCTCGCTCCCAACCGTGGGCTCGGTGGTGACCTCGATGGGTTGCTCCTCGAAGATCGCCTTCTCCACGATCCCCATCACGCGCTCCAGCCCCGTGGGATCGACCGGCAGGCCTGCCAGGGCCGAACGCAGCTCACGCTGAACGTTGCCTGAGCCCTTTGGCCGAAGCAGCCCCGCCTGATGAACCAGCGCGAAGGCCGGGGTTGCGCATCCCAGCTCGACGAGCGAGCAACTGCGAACGGTCGTGGGGTCCGACGTGATGAGCAACTGCCGACCCTCGTAGCGCCAAGCGGTCGGCTCAAGCGCATCGTCGTCGACATGGAGGGCGACGCGCTCAATGCCATCTGGTGCCGCCTCGATGACGATGCGACCGGCATCGGCAACAGCAACGAGTGCTGCGGACGCCTCGGGGCGGGCGTCGCCGTTCCCGTCGTCACGATGGCGTTCCGCGATGGCGTCCCACTGGGAGTCCGTGATCACCAGCGCACCTTGCAGGGTAGCGAGCCCCAGGTCGTCTGCGGCCTCTCTGGCGTCGGCGATGCGCACGACAACGGCCTCACAGTTGTGCTTCGAGGCCAACCAGGCGGCGGCCGAAGGGTTGGCGCTACCCGCTACAAGGATGGGCCCCGTCGCGCTCTCAATCAGCAGCAGCTTGGCGCGAAGTCGGGCTCCCTCGGCGTCTCTCGCGGCGGCCATGATGGGCTCCGCATCCACGAACCTCGTGCGCTTCAAGCCCGAGAGCTTCGCGTGATCGAGCGCAACGGACGCCGGATCCACACCGACGATGACTTCCTTGGGGTTGAGCGCGTCTTCGAGCTGTCGAAGGAAGGCGAGATCCGCGTCGAAGTAGGGACCGACCACGGAGACTCGCGACAAACCCGTGCCGACGAGGGTCCTAAGCTGGCTCCAGAGCGAGGGAGTGGATGACGACGACCAGAGAAGCCGCGACTTCGAAGGCTCGACCTTCACTGAGCGCAGCCACCGTGCGCTTCGAGACACTGCGTCCAGCACTCCGCGAACGAGATCCTGGTGCTCTGAGCCCCAGTCGCGAACGGCGTCCAGCGCCGAACGAACGAGGGCGACGCTTTCCCCGTCCGCTTGGGTGTCGATGAGGTTGGTCACCTCGACGTTGTGGGCCCAACCTGCGTAGGTGAGGTTGTGACTGCCGACGAAGAGCTTCGCAGCCTTCTTGCCGATCAGCATCGTCAGCTTGGGGTGGAAGGCGCCAGGCATGCGGACCGGGACGAGCGTGTACGCGGCACCTGCCAGCCGAGGGCGCAGATCGGGATGGGGCAGCACGGCGCCACACTGCGCGGCATCCACGAGCACCAAGTTGTGCTGGCAGCCGGCAGCGAGGAGGCGCCGGAGGACCACGGCCTCGTAGAACGGGAAGTGGATGTTGAACGTGGTGATGATCGAAACGTCGAACCGCCCGCTGCGAAGCTCGTCGAGGAGCGCGAGCCGTTCAACCATGAAGGGCCCCGTGGACGGACTTGCCGAGTTCGGTGAGGTGGGGGTTAGCGTCGTCGTCGTTGTCGATGAGCGCGAGGTCATACAGCATTCCGATTGCCCGATTGATGCGGGGGGCGGTGTATCCAGGAAGCGCCGTGCCGATTACCTGAAGCTCGCCCTCAAGGGGGCGCAGCTTGAACGTGTCTCGTGGCGGCTGCGCACCGAGCTTCTGGAGCGCCACCCGGAAGTGCGTGTTGGCGGTCCACACCACGAGCTGGACGATGACGTCCTTCAGAGCGAGCGATCTCCAGCTCTGCGCTCTCTCGCGAAACGATCGCAGATTGATCGGGTAGCGAAGCAGGTAACCCGGATCGAAAGCGCATCCGTCGTAGGGGTCGCCCTCGGTGTCCCTGGCGATGAGGGCGACGACAAGCCCTACCGTCTCGACCAGCGCATCGTTGTGAGCGCCGGCTCGTGCTGCCTGAAGCAGACGCTCGGCCATCTTGATCTCGTGGCCGTTGTCGCTCCAGTGTCCGAGGGGAGGAAGGACAGCCTGTCGAGCACGAAGCAGCGTCGAGAGAGGTGCTTCGAGATCGTTGGCGAGAGCTGAGGAAGCGCACTTCGAGCACAGCACCGTTCCGAGTGCACGGGGATCCGGCACGCGTGCAGCCCCGCTGCCGAGAGCGACCTCAAGAGCCAGCCAGAACACCCCCTGCGCTGCCAGCGACAGCAGCTCGTTGCGCTGAAAGACCCCCCACACGCTTCGGGCATCGCCCAGCTGCGGCGGAAGGACCCAAGGTCGGCCGTTGGCGAATGCACCAGCGTACACCGAAGCGCGGAACTCATCCGGGAGCGAGACATCCTCTACGCGGGTGCCGCGGAGGACGAGGTCGAGAAGTAGGCCAAGTGTCGCTCTTCGCGGCGCTGCCTCGGGCCCCAGCGTGCCACGCCGATCGAACAGCAGGTCGACGAGAGCTTCCTGCTCGCGCTTGTTCTGAGACAGGCCGCACGGGCAGAACGCACTGAGGGCATCGAGATCCGCGAGGCTCACGAGGTCTGCGTCGAGCAGCTCGAAGAAGCGATTTCCGTCGACCCCTCGGTCGAACGCCTGCGCGAGCGGCAGTCCGCGTTCCTTGGTGTAGCGGATGTCTCGGCTTCGGGTGTCGCCGCCAAGCACACCGATGTCGCGAAGGGGGCCGAAGTAATACTGACCGAGACCGCCCAGGCTGTGCTGGAGGTAGCGAGTCGGTGCGTCCGACAGGGTCGCGTAGGCCGACAGCCGAAGAGCGACATCGCCATCCAGGTTGGCCAACGCGGGCACCAGCTTCTCCCTGCCGACCATCCCAGCGCCGTGCCAGCGGTCGTGCTCTTCGAGGCACGCTGCGTGTCGAGCACCGGTGAGCGCAAGCAGACACTCGGCTCGGCGCAGCATGTCCTGGAGGTGCCCCTTGGAAGCGTCGGGGTGGCGCTGCTCGAACTGCCGGACGAACCACGGATAGAACGAGTAGTACCTGACCCGCGCCGTCTGGTTGGTGATGCCGGGCAGCAGGTCGGTGTAAATCGCCGTGCTCGGAGCCTGCGTTCCTAGATGATCCTGGCCACTGATCCTCTGGGCCGGCCTGACCCAGGCTGTCGCGATCCCCATCCCATGCCGATCTTACACGCCCCGACGGTGGAGGCCCCGCACTCCAAGGCAGTAGGGCGACGCCCTTGCGACGCTTCCCAAGCGGGAATCGTCGGAGATCGCATCGTCGGAAGATCCGGTGGGTTTGGTCTCATCTACTTCATCAATGATCTTCGGTGCGCGAGAGAGGACTCGAACCTCCACACCTTGCGATACCGGAACCTAAATCCGGCGCGTCTACCAGTTCCGCCACTCGCGCGGGGGAGGCGAAGCCTAGCGGGATGATGGTGCTTTCTCCAGCGCGATCGCGACGGCGCACCCGCTGTCGGGGACAGCTCTGGGGACAGTGTTCGGGCGTGGGGGTTCGAGCGGGGTTGGGGTTAGAGAGGGGGGGCAGAGCGGTGGCGGAGGGCGGCGAGCGCGGCGTCTTGGGGGAGGAGGTCACGGGCTCGTCCTTGGCGGAGGGCGATGTGGCCGGAGGCGACTTCCTTCGGGCCGATGACGGCGATGATGGGGATGCCGAGCTCGTGGGCGCCGACGATGCGGCGGCCGAGGCTCTCGTTGCGGAGGTCGAGGCGCGGGCGGAGGCCCTCGCGCTCGAGGCGCTCCGCGAAGTGTCGGGCGTATGCGTGCTGCGCGTCGTGCACGGGGAGGATGAGCACCTGCTCGGGCGCGAGCCACGGGGGGAGCTGGCCTTCGTAGCTCTCGAGCACGATGCCGAGGAAGCGCTCGAGGCTGCCCATGAGCGCTCGATGCAAGAGGGCGGGGCGGCGACGCCGATCGTCGGCGTCGACGTAGCTCACGTCGAAGCGCTCCGGCATCACCAGATCGAGCTGGATGGTGCCACACTGCCACGGACGCCCGATGCGATCGCGGAGCACGAGCTCGAGCTTGGGTCCGTAGAAGGCGCCCTCGCCCGGCTGCTCGACGAGCTCGAGACCGGCGAAGGACGCGGCGTCGCGGAGCATGGCCTCCGCTTCGTCCCACAGCGCGTCGTCGCCGAGACGCTCGGCCGGGCGCGAGGAGAAGCCCACGACGACGTCACCGAGGTCGAAGGCGCGGTAGAAGGCGTGGACGCGCTGGCAGAAGCGGGCAACCTCCGCCCGCACGTCTTTCGGCTCGCAGAGGATGTGGCCATCGTCTTGGCTGAACTGGCGCAACCGAAAGAGGCCGTGGAGGTTGCCGCTCTGCTCGTTGCGATGAACGAGGCCGATCTCCCCCACCCGGTACGGGAGGTCGCGGTAGGAGAGGTTGCGCGCCTTGGCGATGTAGAGGTGAGCCGGGCAGCTCACGGGTTTGAGGGCGGCGCTGCGTTCGTCCTCGACGACGAACATGCCCTCGCGAAAGTGCTCCCAGTGGCCGCTCGCCTCCCACACCGCTTGGCGCAGGATCTGAGGGGAGCGCACCTCGGCGAGGCCCTGGCGGGCCATCTCGCGGCGAATCGCCTCCTCGAGGACGCGCAGGAGGACGAAGCCTCGGGGATGCCAGAAGACCATTCCAGGGGCCTCGGGCTGCATGTGGAAGAGATCGAGCTGGTTGGCGAGCTTCCGATGATCGTGGGCGTCGAGCATGATGATGTCTCCGTGAGGTTCGAGGGGGAGCCGAACGGAGTCATGCGACGTCGATCCGTCCGGCGTGAGCCGGCGGACCGTTGGGGGCGCCGTCGTTCTTCGAGCGTCAACGACGCGTGCGCACGACCCCAGGCCCGCCGGTGCGGGTCGTGGTCGTGGTGGTCGTGAGCGCCAAAGAACGCATGGGAGAAACCTTGGCTCACCGCCGGCCGCTGTCAACCCACCTCTTTTTCAGCGCGTCTCTTCAGCGCTGGGATGACCGAGTCCTCCGGCGCGCAGCGCCGCGTGGAGGTGCGGCACAGGGGATGAAGCTCAGCTCAGCTCAGCTCAGCTCAGCTCAGCTCAGGTGAGCTCAGGTCCGCTCCGCTCAGGTCCGCTCCGCTCCGCTCAGCTCCGTTCCGTCAGCTCAGATCGAGCTCGGGGTAGCGCCGGAAGATGCCGTGCTCGTTGAACGGCAGCCGTCGCTCCGACGCGAGGTACGCGGCCACGTTGGGGAGCTCGCGGACGCTGGCCGCGACGTTGGCGACCCGCGCCGTGTTCTCTTCCACGCTGCGCATCGCCTTGGGGAACGCGTAGCGCAACCCCTCCACCGCATGGAACAGGGAGAGATCTGCGTAGGACGGCGCGGCGCCGAGGAGGAACGCGCTCCCCCGTCGCGCCAAGGTGCGCTCGAAGTAGCCGAGGAACTTCGGGATGCGCTCGCGCACGAAGTAGCCGGCGCGCGCGATGGCTGCCGTCCGCTGCTCCTCGTAGCGCAGCGAGACCGCGGTGGGGTGGTGGGTGTCGTGGGCCTCGGCGGTGAGATCCATGATCGTGAGCTGATGTTGGAGGGCGGCCGCGTGCTCGAGCTCGTCGTTCCCGGCGAGCCCGTGGCGCCGGCCGAGGAAGTCGCAGATGGCCGCCGTCTGCGCGATGAGGTGCTCGCCCACCCGCAGCACCGGTGGGGCGAGCGGGGGCACCGGGGCGACATCGTCGTTCAGGATGCCGAGCACGGTGGGGACCCCTTTCTCGCTCTCGAGCTCCGCGTCGCGGGCCACGTCGACGTAGGGCACGGCCGCGTGCTCGAGGAGCAACCGCACGTACTCCCCGCGGCCAGGGAGTGGGTGCCAATAGAACAGCTCGTAGGGCACGGTCTCGGTCATCAGGGGATCCTCTCGGGGCCGGTGGGGATGGCGAGGAGGGCCTCGGTGAGCTCCTCCGCGGACTGGAAGCGCCGCTCCTTGTCCTTCTCCAGGCACCTCATGATGATGGCGTCGAGCTCGGGGGGACAGTCTTCGCCGCCGGGCTTCTGGCTCGGCGGCTCGGGCACCTCGAGGCGTTGCTTGTTGAGCAGGATGGCCACGCTCTCGTCGTCGAAGGGCAACTCCCCCGTCGCCATCTCATACATCAGGATGCCCAGCGCGTAGATGTCGGTGCGCCCGTCGACTTTGCCGAAGATCTGCTCCGGCGCCATGTAGTGCGGCGTTCCCACGATGCTGTTGACCAGGGTGAGCGCTTGGCCGTCCGAGGTGGGGCTCTTGGCGATGCCAAAATCGAGGATCTTCACCAGCGGGCGGTCGCCGCGATCCACGAGCTTGATGTTGTTGGGCTTCAGATCACGATGGACGATGCCGAGCCGGTGCGCCGCGCCGAGGCCTTTGGCGATCTGAATCGCGATGTCTTTGAGGCGGTCGATGGGCAAGGAGCCAAGGAGGAGCTCGTCGGCGAGGGTGACGCCCTCGAGGAACTCCATCACGAAGAAGCAGGTGCCGTCTTCGAGCTCCCCGAAGTCGAGGATGTCGATCACGTTGTCGGAGTCGATGCGCGCCGCGGACTGGGCCTCGCGGATGAAGCGCTGCACCAGGATGTTGCTCGCCGCGAGCTCGGGATGGAGCACCTTCACCGCGAACTGCCGGTCGAGGATCTTGTGAGAGGCTCGGTACACCCGACCCATCCCGCCTTCTCCGAGCACCGTGTCCACGCGATAGCGACCGGCGAGGGTGGTGCCGAGCATCGAGTCGCCGCGGAGGGGTTGGGTGGCGGTGGGGCGGGTGGGCAGGTCGCCGTCCGGTGGATGCCCGTGAGAGGGGAGGGTGGGAGGATCGGTCCCCGTGAGCGTGATCGAGGTCACCGTCGTGCGGCGCGGGCGCTCCGACCGAGGGATCGGCCCGACGTCGCCCGGCGTCGTCTCCGCCACACGCCGCGTGAGAGGCTCGTCTTCGGGGGAGGGTGTTGGCTCGAGGAGCACCGGGGTGCCCCCGCCGTGATCGCCAGCGCCGCGCTCGAGCGCGGCGCCGATATCGGTCGTCTCGCGGAGCGAGGCCGCGAGACGCTCACGCTCCGCTCGGGTGAGGCCGCTCGAGAGCGTCAGCTCCGCCTCGACGTCGTGCGTCGCCGGTTCGTCGCGCCCAACGCTCACCGCCAGGAGGCCACACTGATCGAGCTCGAAGCGCAGGTGGTGTCGCGTCCCCTTGGCGAGACCGGAGACGCTGAAGCGGCCGATGTAGATGTTGTCGCGCGCGAGATCGCTCTCCCCCTGATAGAACTCGAACGCGAGCACGTTGGAGTCGCCCGCGGGCAAGGCGAAGGGGCGCTCTTCGGTGCACGGGAGGGGGCGATTGCGGGGCAGGATGGGAGACACCCTTCCCCCCTGCACCTTCACCGAGATGCTGTGGGGCAGCACGCTCTGGATGAGCTCGTCGCCCCGACCCGCGCGCTTGGCCACCATGGCCGCGCCGAGGGCGGGGAGCTCGGCCCACCCATCGGGGCGACTGCCACCGGTGCGGAACAGCTTCCCGACGGCTGCCCGGACCGCCGGGATCTCGAGCGAGCCCCCGAGGAGGATGAGCTCGTCGATGTCTTCGGTGCCGAGGTTGAGATCCTCGAAGACCTGGACACAGGGGGGGGCGAGCGACTCGAGCTCGTCGTGCCACAAGCGCTGGAGGTCGTCGCGCAGCATGGGGGGGTGTTCGAGATTGATGTGGGTGGCGTCGGCGGCTGCGGTGGCGAGGGGCACCACGATGGGGTGGCTCGCCATGGTGCCGGTGAGCTGGTGTTTCACCTCGCGAGCGGCGATGCGCACGCGGTGGAAGGCGGACGCGTTGTGGCGCAGATCCGGGCCGCTTCGATCGATGAACTCTTGGACGAGGTGGTCGAGGATACGTCGGTCGAAGTCGTCGCCCCCGAGGAGGGCGTCGCCCCCGCTCGCCATCACCGACCAGCCGCTCGCGCGCCGCCGGACCACGGAGACGTCGAAGTAGCCACCGCCGATGTCTACGATCGCCACCCGCCGCACGTCGGGGGCGGGGCCGAGGGCGAGCACCGCGGCGGCGCCACTCTCGACGAAGCGGCGGACGTCGAGGCCAGCGATGGTGGCTGCGTCGTGGAGGGCGTGACGCTGAGCGACCTCGAAGAACGCCGAGGTGGCGATCACGGTGCGCTCGGGCTTCACGCCGCTCTTCTTGTGGAGGCGCTCCACCGCGTGGCGCAGCACGTAGGCACAGAGCTCCTCGGCGCTGATGCGCACGTCGCCGATGCGCACGCAGGCGTCGCCGCGCTCGTTGGGGACGAGCTCGTTGGGCATCGATCCGCCGAGCCACACCGTCTCCGGCGAGTAGATCTTGCGACCGAGCAGGCGCTTGATGCTGAAGACGGTGCGCCGAGGCTGGTGGAGCGCGTAGCGCTCGGCGCGCTCTCCCACCACCACGAAGCCGCCAGGATCGACGCCGACGACGGCTGGGACGCTCGTTACGAACTTGGCCCCGTCGATGAGCAAACACGCGCGGCAGTGCGTGGTGCCGAAGTCTATCCCCAGGGCCGCGACCACAGAGTGCGAAGTCTAGGAGACTGAGCCCCGCGCGGCTACAAGTCGTCCATGGCGGACAGAGTAACCATACGGATGGATGGTCATGTGGCGGACGTGCGCCTGAATCGGCCGGAGAAGCTGAACGCGCTCGACCTGGCCATGTTCGAAGGTCTCATCGACGCTGGCCGGCGGCTCGCCGAAGACCCAAGCGTTCGGTGTGTGGTGTTGAGCGGCGAGGGGCGCGCGTTCTGCGCCGGCCTCGATTTTGCGAGCTTCATGGCGATGGCGTCGCCGGGCGACGTCACCTCGCTCCTCGCGCGCGGTGACGGCCCCGCCAACCGCGCTCAAGAGACGGCCCACGTTTGGATGGCGCTGCCGGTCCCCGTGCTCGTCGCCATCCGGGGGCAGGCCTTCGGCGGCGGGCTGCAGATCGCGCTCGGTGGCGACATGCGCGTGGTGGCCCGCGACGCCGAGCTGTCGGTGATGGAGATCAAGTGGGGGCTCATCCCGGACATGACCGGCACCCAGACGCTGCGACACCTCGTGCGGCTCGACGTAGCCAAGGAGCTCACCTTCACCGGGCGCATCGTCGAAGGGGACGAGGCGGTGACGATCGGGCTCGCGACCCGCGTCGCCGACGACCCCGTCGCCGACGCGATGGAGCTCGCGCGGGCGATCGCCAAGCGGTCGCCGGACGCCATCCGCGCCGCGAAGCGTCTCTTCAACGCGGCGCCCTACCTGAGCCTGGAGGAGGGACTCCGTCACGAGGAGCGTGAGCAAGTGGCGCTCATGGGCTCGAAGAACCAACTCGAGGCGGTGGCGGCCGCGCTTCAGAAGCGGGAGCCGTCGTTCGAACCATGAGACGCAGCGCGCTCGGAGCACGCGGGGAAGCGGCCCTCCACGGCCCCATCGGATCCCACCTCTTGGTGGCCGACTCCGAGGTGTACGACGGCGACGGCTGGTACCGCGTGCGGACGCCCTCGACGCCGCTGCCGTCGCTCAACGAGGTGGTGCTCTCGGCGGTGAGCTCCGCGGCGCCCGAGGCCGCCATCGACTCCGTCGTCGCGGCCTACCGCGCGCACCAGCTTCCGTTGAAGTGGTCGGTCTATCCGTGGTCGGAGCCGCCCGATCTCGGTGAGCGTCTCCTCCGCAAGGGGGCCATCCGCTGGCACGCGCGCGGCATGGTGTGCGACACGAGCCTCGACGTGGCGGTGCCGCAGGGGGTCAGCGTGGAGCGTGTCGACGGGCCCGCTTCGCTCACGTTCGAGGCCTACCTCGAGGTGATGGCGGCGGGCTGGGAGGTGCCCGCCGCGGAGCTCGGGTTCTTGCGCGCCCAGCTCGAGCACAAGCTCTCGGAGCGCACGCCGAGCTGGGAGCTGTTCGTCGTGTCGATCGACGGCACGCCCGCGGGCTCGGCGGCGACCTTCGTGAAGCCAGACAGCGGCTACCTGATGGGCGCCAACGTGCTCCCGGCGTTTCAAGGCCGTGGCGCGTATCGCGCGCTCCTGAGGAGCCGCCTCGACGCCCTCCGTGAACGAGGCGTAGACCTCGCCACCACCCAGGCGCGGGAGCACACCGCCGCCCCGATGCTCGAGCACTTCGGCCTCGAGACCGTGTTCCGCCACACGCTCTACCTGCTCAACCCCCGCTGAGCACGGCGCCTCGAACGGGGCCCGTCGAGGCAGCGTCGGTCGGCCCCTCAGTCGAAGAGATCGCCCTGGGGATTCTCCTCGCCTTCGCGGGGAGGTGCGGGGCGCCCGAGGTGCGCGTAGGCCTTGCGCGTGGCGATGCGGCCTCGTGGGGTGCGACCGATGAA
Organism: uncultured Polyangiaceae bacterium; assembly: GCA_964401935.1. GTDB lineage: Bacteria > Myxococcota_A > Polyangia > Polyangiales > Polyangiaceae > JAPYTK01. The sequence continues at coordinate 31,406 of CAYOAL010000082.1, read as the reverse complement.
GCCCTGTTGGAGCAGGTACGGTTCGTACACGTCTTCGAGGGTGTCGCGCGCCTCGCTGAGGGCCGCCGCGAGGGTGTCGATGCCCACCGGTCCCCCGTCGTAGTGCTCCATGATGATGGTGAGATAGCGGCGGTCCATGGTGTCGAGGCCGGCATGATCGATCTCGAGGCGGTCGGCCGTCTCGGCTGCGATGGCGTCGTCGATCGCGCCCGAGCCGAGCACCTCCGCGAAGTCGCGCACGCGACGCAACAGCCGGTTGGCGATGCGCGGCGTGCCCCGCGAGCGACGCGCGATGGACATCGAGCCCTGCTCGTCGATGGGGATCGAGAGGAGGTTCGCGCTCCGGGTGACGATGCGGGTGAGCTCCTCGACGGGATAGAAGTCGAGGCGCATGACGTAGCCGAAGCGAGAGAGGAGCGGCGCCGTCAGGAGGCCGGTGCGGGTGGTGGCGCCGATGAGGCAGAACGGTTTGACAGCGAGCTGGATGGTGGTCGCGTAGGGGCCGTCGCCGGTCATGATGTCGATCTCGAACGACTCGATGGCGGGATAGAGGCTCTCCTCCACCGTCGCGTTGAGACGGTGGATCTCGTCGATGAACAGCACGTCCCCGGCCTCGAGCTTGGTGAGCAGACCGGCGAGCGCGCCCTTGTGCTCGACGGCAGGGCCGCTGGTGGTGTGAAGCGTCACCCCCATCTCCTTGGCGAGGATGTTGGCGAGCGTGGTCTTGCCCAGCCCGGGGGGACCACAGAGCAGCATGTGGTCGAGCGGCTCGCGTCGTCGTCGGGCCGCCTCGGTGAACACCTTGAGGTTCTGGATGTGCTTGTCCTGCCCGATGTACTCGTCGAAGCTGCTCGGTCGGAACAGGCGGTCGAAGCGCTCGTCATCGGGCGCGGCCGACGAAGACACGAGGCGATCAGACATGAACCCGACGTATCACCTCTGTCGACGACAGGCTACCCGCGACGCTGTCGCTTCTTGCGAACCGTGGTCTCGATCGCGGCTTGGCTGTCCATCGGCGCACGCATGTCGAAGCGCTCCTCGAGCCTTGCTTTGTCTTTGGCGGGGAGCTCGAGGGTGGGCCCATCCTCGAGCATGACTGTCGAGGCGATTGGCAACCTGCAGGTCACGACCGCTGCGCCGTGCGTTCCATGACCCACCTCGACGCGCCCACCATGGAGCTCGATGATCGAGCGAGCGAGTGACAGCCGCAGCACCAACCCGCGCCCGGTGCCGCTCGACAGCTTTCCAGCGAGCTGCGCCTCGAGCAGCGAGGGCCGGTTCTCGCCGGCCACGTACTCGATGTCGAGGCGTGCCATGGCCTCCCCGTCTTCGTGGGAGCGGGCGGGCAGGCTCCCTCGCACGCGGATGGCTTGCCCGTGGGCGCTCTCCGCCGTCTGAATGGCGTGAGCCATCAACACCGCGACGGCACGAGGCCCGTAGGTGGGGTCGACGTACACGGGGGCGATGCCGCGCGCGAGCTCCACGATCACCTCGAGCGACTTGTTCGCGGAAAGGTCGCGCGCGACGACGAGCGCATCGCGGATCAGGTCATCGACATCGATCGCGGCGGGAGCGAGCGCGAGCTGCCCCGCCTCCACGCGCGCCGCGTCGAGGATGGTCTCGATGAGGGCGAGGAGCTCGCGGCCGCGGCTCTCGACGAGGTCGAGGTTCTCGAGCTGAGCGGGCGACAGCGGCTCGTCGCGCACGAGCTCGGCGAAGCCGAGCACCGCGTTGAGGGGGCTCTTGAGATCGTGGCTCACGCTCGCGAACAACAGCTGCTTCATTCGCCGCGAGCCGGCCTTCGCGGTGAGGGCTCGCTCCTGGGCAGCGGCGAACACCCGGAAGCGCTCCGCGAGCGCCTCGACGCTGCGTCCGAGCTGGGCGACCACCGCGAAGCGCGCGGGGCCTGCCACCCGCGCTTGGCCCTTCATCACCGTCTCGGTACCCAGCGACGACACCTGGTGGGTGGCGAGCACCAGATCCGCGGCGAGCATGCGCCCGAAGGCCCCGCCGGAGAGCGCGGCGAGGAGCACCGCGAGCACGGCGAGCCAGACGCCGCTCGTCACCGCATCCGCCGAGAGCTTGGCAGAGTAGCGAACGGTGGCCTCACCGTAGGAGGTGACGAGCTGGGTCTGGAGCTGATCGGTCACGAGCCGCGTCTGGGTCGCCGTCTCGTGTCCGGTGGCCTCGCTGGCGTCGTCGGCGATCGCGTGGCGGATGAAGAATCCGTGGGCGGCGGCGGTGGCTACCGCGTCGTCGCGTCCGGTGTCGGCGCCCCCTGGGATCGGCTCGAGGGCGATGCGGGCCAGCTGCATCGCGGTCTCATGGCGACTCATCTCCACGAACGCCCGCACATGGGCGTGCGCCACCAGCACGGTGGCCACACCGACGAGCGCGACGGGAACCACGACCGCGAGCAGGATCTTGCGCACCACACGCTTCTGCGGGGCGAGGCGGAGGGCGTCGCGCTCGAGCCACGCCGTGATCGGCTCGAGCGGTGAGAGCTCGATGGCGCGGATGGTCGCGTCGCGCACTGCGACGTAGTGGACGACGCCGGAGGCGCAGATGATCGTGAACATCAAGAGCGCCAGGCTCAGCGAGCGCGCGTCGTCGAGGTCCGGCGGGCGCACGCCGGGGATCGCGGTGAGGGTGGCGGCGATGGCACCCACCGCGACGAAGCGCGTGGTGAGGGCGAACGGCACCGCGGCGAGCGCGCCGACGTCTTCGGGGACCACCCGCTCCGGCTCGAGCGCGAGGGCCTCCATCACGATCCGCGCCTTGCGGAGTCGTCGCATCGACGAGAGCATGGTCACGAGGACGCTGAGCGCGCCGACCTCGACACACAAGAGCCAGATCGGCGCGAGGTGCCGAGACTCGAGGATCAGCGACCAGGGGGCCAGCAGTCCCACGGTGAGGAACGACACCAGGCCGATCAAGGCTTGGCGCGTGAGCACGCGCCTCCCGAGCGCCCTCCCCACCTCGGTGGTGGGGGGCGCGAGGCCGAGCTCCTCGCCGAGCTCGGTCACGCCTCCTCCGAGGGGATGATGCTGCTCGCGATCACCTCCGGCGAGTCGCTGAAGGGGACCAGGCTGTCGCGTGGCATCTTCGCCGAGTGGCTGTCGTCGGGCACCATGATCGTGAACACGGAGCCACGGCCGAGCACGCTCTTCGCGGTGATCGTGCCGCCGTGCAGGAGCACGAGGCGGCGCGTGATGGCGAGACCCAGCCCCGCTCCCCCGCGCCGGGCCTGTGCGTCGCCGGCCTGTTTGTACGGCTCGAAGATCGTGTCGAGCACGTCCTTGTCGATGCCGCGCCCGGTGTCGGCCACCTCGATCGCGATCATGTCGTGGGGCGTCGTTGTTGGGGTCGTCGGTGCCGGTCGTTTCTCTTGCGAGCGGAAGAGCGCGCTCGTGGGAGCCGCTGGGTCGTCCGTCGTCGCGCCCGAGGGTGCCGTGGTGCCGGCTCGAGCCGACGGCGCGCTCGGCGCCGCCGAGGTCGGCTTGGCGGCCAGCCGTTCTGCGGACACGCCCTCGGGAGCGCGGGCGCTCGGTGGAGGGCTGCCGGCTCGGAACACGCGGATGCTCACCTCTCCTTCGGCGGTGGCCTTGAGGGCGTTGCTCACGAGGTTGGTGAGCACCTGGCGGAGGCGGCGCGGATCGGCCCAGGCGATGTTGCCGCGCTCGGCGATGACAGAGAGCTTCACGTCGCGATGGAGCACCGTGGCGCGCGCCTCGCGCACCACGCCCTCCGCGATGGAGGCGACGTCGACGAGGGCACGTGAGAGGCGGAGCTGGCCCGTCTCCATCGCCGACAAGTCGAGGATGTCGTCGATCAGCGTCTTCAGGTGCTCACCGCTCGTGCGGATCATGGCCAGCGCCTCTTTGGCGTCGACGCTGAGCGGCCCGTCGTCTTCGCTCTCGAGCAAGTGGGTGAAGCCGAGGATGGCGTTGAGCGGGGTGCGTAGCTCGTGACTGAGTCCGGCGAGGAACTGCGAGCGCTCCGTGTCGAGCCGCGCTGCGGCCCGCAGATCTTCGCGATACCCCTGCTCGGCGCTCTCGAAGCGCTGTATCAGGTTGTTGAGGGCCGCGGTGAGGAGGCCCACCTGGTCGAGCGAGCGCAGCGGGACCACGTTGGGCGAGATCCCATCGCTCGCGTCGGAGGCGCCTCGCGCCATGTCGGCGATACGCTGGCGCACGTAGGCGACGTCGTCACGGGCGGTGCGGGTGAAGAGGAGAGCGACGGTGACCGCCACCCCGAGGAGCAACAGCGTGAGGACGCCGATCGCGTTGGAGAGCCGAACGGTCCCGTCGGCCGGAGAGGGCGCCTCCACGAAGGCCATCACCGAGAGATGGGAGAGCGGCGCTCCCACCTTGGCCGCCGCGTAGCGCGCGCGTCCGCGGGGGGTCTCGGTGAGCCCCTCCGCCGCGGCGAGGAGCCGCGCCACGTGTTCTTCCGACATCGCGGCGAGGGGTTGATCGAAAATCATCGTGCCGTCCTTGCTCACCAGCACGAAGGAGGCGCCGGTGCGTCGCCCCGCTCGCGTCAACAACGCCGCCCGGCGCTCGACGGGCGCGAAACGCATTCGAGCGGCGAGCGTGGCGGCGAGCGCCTTGCTGCGGAGCGCGGCCGCGTCATCGCTCGTCGACTGGAGCTGCTTGGCCGCGGCCATCGCGATGAGCGCCGCGGTGGCGAGCGCGAGGAGAGCGACGATGGCCGGCGCGACCGGCAGCACTGGCCACCGCCCAGCCTTGGCGCGTCGCACGCTCACGGGGGCACCTCAGCCCCTCGAAGGCCGGGCTCGCCACTCGTGCTCGAGCATGGAGAACACCGCGTGGTCGAGCCAGCGCCCGTCACACCACTCCGCGTGACGGGCGATCCCCTCGAAGTGAAACCCGAGTCGACCGATGACCCGCAGCGATGGGTGATTGGCGGTAGCGGCTGCGACGCGCACGCGATGCATACCGAGGATGCGGAAGCCGTAGTCGACGCAGGCGGTCGCGGCCTCCGTCATGTAGCCGAAGCGGCTCGCGTCGCTCCGCAGCCAGTAGCCGAGCTCACACGAGCGGTGCATCTCCACGCAGGCCTCGAGCCCCACCACGCCGATGAGGGTGCGGCTCTTGCGGTCGCGGATGGTGAAGCGGAGCGCGCGCCCGGTGTCCCAGTCGGCGACCGAGGCCTCTACGAAGCGCAGCGACGCGTCCATGCTCTTCTGAAACGGAACCCAAGGGAGCCACGGCGCGAGCCAGGCGCGCGACGCCTCCACCACCTCCCAAAGCTCGGGCGCATCTCCCACCTCGAGCGGAGTGAGTGACAGCCGCTCCGAGGTCACGGGGCGTGCACGCAACTCGGACCGGCTGGGGATCGACAGCATGACCAGAGCTTACTGACACTGGATGCGAGCCGCATAGGGCTCACGGTGGTTGTGCTCGATGTCGAGCCAGGCCACGTACCACTCCCCGCGCTGCGAGCCGGGGGCGATCGCGGGCGGTGGCTGATCGCCGATGATGCGCGCGACCTTGCTCGAAGGACCCACCCCGTCGCGTCCGAGGCCGGCGGTGAGGATGCGCTGGTTCTCGATCCACACGAGCTGCACGTCGCCGTTGGCCGCGATGGCCACTCCCGGATGACGCCCCTTGTTGCTGAAAGGCTTGTGCCACTGCCGCTTCCCCTCCGCGTCGATGAACGCCACGCCCGCGCCGTTGGGCAGCGTCTGCGACCACGTGACGAAGCAGCCGTTGTCGTTGCAGGCCATCGCTGGGAAGCGGCCCTTCACGCTCGCCGGCGTCACTTCGATCTGCTCGGCGAGGGTGCGGTCCTCGCGGTCGGCGCCCGCCTCGAGCGGTTGGATGCCGGGCGGGGGGGTGTTGGTGGGCACGCGGATGTAGCGGATCTCTTGGACGTTGCCGACGATGTACTCGAACGAGAAGTGCAGCTTGCCCTTGTGCTCGACCACCTGCATGCCCTGGACCCTCGTCGGCGAGCTGCCACGGTTGACGTAGTCGGTGACGCGAACGGGCCCGCCGAGCGGTGCGAGCTCACCGTCGTAGCGCCGGTAGAAGAGGTCGACCGAGTCGGAGTCGACGCGCTCGGTCCACGTGACCACGAAGCCCCCGTCCGAGGTGCGCGCGCCCGTGGCGTAGTACACGTTGGGCTGGTCGGTGGCGCGCACCGGCGGGCCCGCGATGACCGCGTCGGCGCCGATCCAGCGGACGAACACCCCGGGATTGGAGCCGGCCGAGTCCCAATAGATCGAGAGGAACTTCTCGGGTACGGCGAGGAGGGTGGGGGTGACCACCCGCGTGCCCTCCGGGGTGATGTCGACCTCGAGCTTGTTGTTGCGTAGCCGATCGTCGAGGGGCACCGCGTAGGCGCGGCGCTGTCCGTCTCTGCTGTCGACCCAGGTCATCAGCGCGCCCCCGATGCCCACCGAGATGGTGGGTGCCCCGGCGTCGTCGGCCTTGCGGTCCTCGCTCAACAGGTCGAAGTGGCGCGGTCGCGCGTAGCCGGTCACTTGGCAGGGCGCGTTGCTGCCGCGCCCCTGGGTCGCGATCTCCACCTGATCGATCAAGCTGCGCACCATCGGGTGCTGCTGCTGTTCGTGGACGCGTCGCAACAGGGCCAGCGCCTCGTCGTGTTTGCCCTCGGCGATGAGGGCCTGGGCGAGGCGGATATCGGGGAGCCAAGGGTGCTGAGCCACGTACTTGTGGCCCGACTCGGGCTCGGACGCGCTCGGGACGATGTTCGCGGCGACGTTGCCGAAGGAGCGGGCGACGATGGGCTCGGGAGTCTGTTGATCGAGCCGCTTGTACGAGAACGCGGCGGCGGCTGCGAGCCCACCGATGAGCACGCCCCCCACGAGCTTGCGCAAGACGCCGCGCTTCGGTGGCTCGAGCTCGAGCGGTGCCGGCTCGTGCAGCGACACCGGCGACGGCGACGCCGAAGAAAGCGGGGATGAGTGCGGGCCGGAGGGGTGGGACGCGAGCGGCTGGGTGGGCTGCGACGGGATCGGCTGCGACGGGATGGGTTGCGACGGGATCGGCTGCGACGTGGGCGAGGGCGCCATCGGGCGGGCCGAGCGGCGCTGGGTGACGGAGTCGCTGTCGCCGGAGGCCTTGTGGGTGATCTGGTCTACCAGCCGGGCGTCGAGGCCGGCGCCGCGGTAGTCGAAGGCGGCCGCGAGCCCGTCCGCGAAGTCGGAGACCGTCTGGTAGCGCGCGGAGATGTCGCGGTTGAGCGCTCGATGGAACCAGTCGTTGAACGACTGCGGCAGATCGGGCCGATAGGCTCGAGGATCGGGGAGCGGTGCGGTGGCGATCTGCGCGAAGGTCATCGCCACGCCGTCGTCGGTGGACCACACGGTGGTGCCGGTGAAGCACTCGTAGGTGATACACGCGAGCGCCCAGAGATCGGCGCGCGTGTCGGCGGCGGCCTGTCCTCGCACCTGCTCCGGGCTCATGTACGCGGGGGTCCCGAACACCGCGCCCTCGCGGGTGAGGCGCGCGTGCTTCTTCCCTTTGCCCTTCAGCTCGACGGGGTCGTAAAACTTGGCGAGCCCGAAATCGAGGATCTTCACCAGGAGGTGCCCGTCGTCGTCGACGGTGAGGAAGATGTTCTCCGGCTTGAGGTCGCGGTGGACGATGTTGAGCTCGTGCGCCTTCGACAGACCGCGGGCGACCTGCAAGATGATGGCGAGGGTGACCTCGGGGGACATCTGGCGGTCGCGGCACATCGCGTCGTAGAGCGACTCGCCCTCGAGCAGCTCCATCACGAGGAACGGCGTGCCGTCTTCGAGCCGCCCGAAGTCGAACACGTCGCAGATGTGCGGGCTCTTGATCTTCGAGACCGCGCGCGCCTCGCGGAGAAAGCGCTCGACCACGGTCTGGCTCGTCGCGAGGTGCACCGCGAGCAGCTTGATCGCGACTTCCTTGCCGATATCGACGTTGGTCGCACGATAGACCGCAGCCATACCGCCGCGACCAAGCTCGCGCTCCACTCTGTACTTCCCCGACAGGAGAGTTCCTCGGGGGATCGTGCTCGTGACCGCCATCTCGCCCGCGCCCGGCAACAGCGCAGAAATACAAGGGTGCTAGGGCGAGAGTGAGCGTAGGCGAGCTAACCCATGCGGGCAAGCCTGCGAGTGTAGGTAATTGTGCGGAGGGCCGCCGCCGGACCCCGGTCGGTCACCGCGTCGCGACCGGTCGCGGGGGCGCCGCGCCTTGTGCGGGTTGGCCCGGAGGCTCCCCCCGGGGTGGCTCGCAGGTGCAGCTAATGTCTTTGGTTTCATGTGGTTGTGTACGTGTCGAGGCGGTCTCAGGGGGCGCCCAGCGGGAAGAGCAGGGGCACGACCACCAAGGTCACCCCGAGCAAGAGGAGCTGAAGCGGAAAGCCGACACGGAAGAAGTCTTTGAACCGATATCCCCCCGCGTTGAGCACCAACATGTTCACCGGCGAGGCGATCGGCGTGGCGAAGGCGGTGGAGGCGGCCATCGCCACCGTCATGAGGAAGGGCTGGGGCGCCACCCGGAGCGCCGTCGCGAGCTCGAAGGCCACCGGCGCGACGAGGACGGTGGTGGCCGTGTTGGACATCACCTGGCTCGCGACCGAGGTGACCACGAACAGGACCGCGATGGCGAGGGTGGGGCCAGCGTGCTCGAGGGTGCGGGTGAGGAACGCGACGAGCAGATCGAGGGAGCCGGTCTTGGCGAGCGCGGTCGACATCGGGAGGATCGCGGCCACCACGATCACGCTCTCCCAGTTGATGCGCTGATAGGCCTGAGCGGTGGTGAGCACCCCGAAGAGCACCATGACGATGGCCGCGAGCAACACCGCGAGCACGTTGGGGAGCAGCTCGAACGCCATCAGGGTGAGCATCATCAAGGTGGCGACGACGGCGATGGGGGCGCGCGCGCGGTCGAGCTCGTCGGCGCCCGACGTTCGGGTCTGGGCGATGACCACGAAGTCGCGTGGGCGCTTGGCGAGCAGCTCGATGTTCTTCACGGCGCCTTTCACGAGGAGCGTGTCGCCCGGTCGCAGCGGGACGGTGCTCACCTCGCCGTCGAGCGTCTTGCCCTGACGCTGGATGGCGAGCACGGTGCTGCGGTGGCGGGTGCGGAAGCCGATGCTGCGCAGCGTGCGGCCGACGAAGCTCGAGCGTCTCGGCACCACCAGCTCGGCCATCGTCTCCTCGCTGGGGAGCATCACGTCGCCGCGGTCGGCGAGGCGGTCGAGACCCTGCTCGTCGAGGAGCTCGTCGAGGGTGCCCTCGAGGTTCTGGAGGCGCAGCTGGTCCTCGGCGCCGAGCGTGAGCGTCGGCAAGACCCGCTCCGCGTCGCCGGCGTGAGGGCCCGAGCCCCGCCGCACGCCGATCACGTTGATGTGGTAGCGCCGTCGGAGATCCGCTTCGCGGAGGGTTCGACCTACGAGAGGGGAGTCGGGGCGCACCCGCACCGTGACGAGGTGCTCACCGATCGCGTAGGCCGCCGCGAGCTCGGGCTGGGTGATGCTCGCCGGGCCGTCGCGTTCGTCGGTGGTCTGCGGCGCCCCGGGCAACATCCGCCGTCCCACCACCAGCACGTAGGCGACGCCCACCACGAGCATCGCCATGCCGGGGGCCGTGAAGCCGAAGAAGCCGAACGCCTCCGCCCCCCGCTGGCGCAAGGTGTCGTTGACCACCATGTTGGGCGGCGTGCCCACGAGGGTGAGCATGCCGCCGAGCAGGGAGCCGAAGGCGAGGGGCATCAGCACGCGGGCCGGCGCGATCCGTTCGCGCTTGGCGAGGGTGATGGCCACCGGCATCAGCACCGCGACCGTGCCCGTCGAGCTCATGAAGCTGGAGAGGAGCGCGCTCGTGGCCATCAACACGAGGGTGAGCCGCGCCTCGCCCCCGCCCGCGAAGCGACCGAGCTGGTTGCCGAGCCAGGTGGTCACCCCCGTCACCTGGAGCCCCGAGCCGATCACGAACAGGCCGGCGAGCATCGGCACGATGGGGTTCGCGAAGCCGTTGAGCGCCTCCTCCGTGGTGAGCACGCCCGTGAAGAGGAGCGTGGACAGCGCCATCAGCGCCACCAGATCGAGCGGCAGTCGATCCGTCACGAACAGCACGATGGTGGCGCCGAGCACCACGAGCGCGATGATCGCCTGCGTGTCCACGGCCTGCCCGTACCATGTTCTCGGGCGGGCTGGCGTTCAGCGGGAGCCGGCGGCCCGGGCCAAGGGGGCGCTCTCGCGGTCTTGGGAGCGCTCGTCGTGCGCGGCCCAGAAGCGGGCCATCGCGGGCCACAGGCCCTTGGCCGCCTTGCGCGACACCACCGCCCCCACGTGGCCGCCCGGGAGATGGAGGCGCTCGTTGTCCTTCGAGCTCACGCGCTCGGAGAGGACGGCGGCGCTCTTGGCGGGCACGATGGAGTCGTGGGCGAAGGTGACGTTGAGCACCGGGCAGCGAATGGCCTCGAGTCGCGCTGGCCGCCCGCTGAGCGAGAGCTGCCCGCGAACGAGCGCGTTCTGCCGGTAGAGCTCCTCGATGTAGCGCGCGTAGGCCGCGCCGGGGAACGAGACGTTGTCGTTGCCCCATGTCTCGAGGCCGAGGAAGCCGTCGAGCTTGTCGTCGTCGTCGAGGCGATCGAGCAACGTCACCGCCTTGGTGAGAAACAGCGTGGGCCTCAGCATCGAGAACGCCCCTTGGAGGAGCTGCCAGGGCACGTTGCCAAAACCGGCGACCACCGCGTTCACGTCGAAGGACGCGGTGCGACTCCACCGCGACAGCAGCCCCTCGTCGTGGAAGTCGATGGGGGCGGCGAGCACGCTGAGGGTGGCCACCCGCTCGGGAAACACGGCGGCGTGGATCACCGCCAACGTGCCGCCGAGGCAGTAGCCGAGCAGATGGGCCTGCTCGCTGCCCGCGAAGCGGCACGCGCGGTGAAGCGCGCGCGCGATGTAGCGGTCGCAGATGGTGTCGAAGTCGAGGAGCCGGTCTTCGTCGCTGGGGCTGCCCCAGTCGATCATGAACACGTCGTGGCCGGCGCCGACGAGGTACTCCACGAAGCTCCGCTCCGGCAGCAGATCGAGCACGTAGTGACGGTTGATCAGCGACGGCACCATCAACACCGGGGTCTGTTGCGACAGCCCCTCGGGGCGAGCCCGATAGCGCAAGAGCCGCCACTTGTTCTCCTGGTGCACCACGTCGTGGGGGGTGCGGCCCACGCTCGAGCGCAACGTCATCACACGATCGAACAGACGGAGGGCTTTCAGCATGGGGGTCACCGGTACAACGCCTCGAGCTCGTCGCCGAACGCCTCGTAGATGCGCTTGCGGCGGATCTTGAGGGTAGAGGTGAGGAGGCCGCGCGCGATCGTGAGCGGGGTGTCCATGATGCGCCAGCGCTTGATGGTCTCGTAGCGGGCGAGGTCGGCGTTCACCCGCTCCATCGACGCCGCTACGAGGGCCTCGATGGTGGCTGCCCGCTCACGGTCGGCCACGCCCATCGCCTCGAGCTGGGTGTCGACCGCCTCCGGGTTCAGCCACACGCCGGCCACGAGGTAGCTCTTGCCGTCGCCGAACACCACGACGTGGGAGAAGATCGGGTCGTCGGCGAAGCGCTGCTCGATGTTGGCGGGGGGGATGTTCTTGCCGCCCGCGGTCACGAGGATCTCCTTCTTGCGGTCGACGATCTGGAGGAAGCCGTCCTCGGTGAAGCGGCCGACGTCGCCGGTCTTGAACCAGCCGTCGGCGGTGAAGGCCTCCGCGGTGGCGGCGGGGTTCTTGTGATAGCCGGCGAACACGTTGGGGCCTTTGGCGAGGATCTCACCGTCGTCGGCGAGGCGGAGCTCCACCGACGGGAGGGGTTTGCCCACCGCGTCGAAGCGGAACGCGTCGGGGCGGTTGAGGGTGAGCGTAGGGGAGCACTCGGTGAGGCCGTAGCCCTCGATGAGCAGCACCCCCGAGGAGTAGAACAGCTCCTTCACCTCCCGCTTGAGGCCGGCACCGCCGGAGAGACAAAAGCGGAGGCGGCCGCCGGTGAGCTCGGCGAGCCGCTTGCGGCGGGCGTCGCGGTCGCCCTCCTCCATGGCCATGCGGGCGAGCTTCTCCCAGTAGGCGGGCACCGACATGAACACGCTCGGCCGCACCTTGGGCAGCTCCGTGAGCACGTCCTTGGGATCGCTGAGGTAGGTGGTGAAGCCGAGGAGGTTTCCGGCGCAGGCCTCGCCGAAGCCGAAGATGTGGCTCATCGGCAGCCACAAGAGATCCACCGCGTTGTCCTCGAGGAGCGCGGCGTTGTTTACCAGCCAGTCGCGACCGTTCACCCCCACGTTCGCGTGGGTGAGGGGCACGCCCTTCGGGTCGCCGGTGGTGCCGCTGGTGTAGAGCATCAGGCCCGGCATCTCGAGGGAGATGGCGTCGAGGAGCGCGTCGAAGCGCCCCGGGTCCTCCGCGTCGCGGCCCGCGCCGAGGGCGAGCGCGCGCGCGTAGGTGACGAGCCGCTCCTCCACGGCGGCGATGCTCGGGGCGTCGGGGTGTCGCTCCCGCACGCGGCGCAACACCTGAGCGACGTCGACGGTGTCGTCGAGGAGCACGATCCGCCCCACGCCGGCGTGGTCGCCCCAGCGCGACAAGACGTTGTCGAGGAGGTCGGCCCCGTCGACGAACAACACCTTGGCGTCGCTGTGGGCCGAGATGTAGCCGGCCTGGGACGGGGTGGAGGCCGGGTAGATCGGCACCATCACCCCGCCCGCGGCCTGGATGCCGAGGGCGGCGCTCATCCACGCCACCGAGTTGTGGCCGTAGATCGCGGCGCGATCGCCGAGCTCGAGGCCGACGCCACTCAGAAACAGGGCGACGTTGCGGATCTGGCTAGCGTACGACTGCCACGTGACCGCCCGCCAGTCCTCGCCGTCGCGCACCATGAAGCGCGGGCGGGTAGCGCGCTCCTTCAGGTGATCGAAAACGGCCCGGGGCGCGATCGAGAGCTCGAGGTAAGGCGTGACGTCCATCGCCGTGTCCTCGTCAGCTCGAACGTTGCTCGAGCTCGGCGAGCTTGTCCTCCAGATCGATCAGCCGGCTCTGAATCTGGTTGAGCGCGTGCAGCGTGCGCTCCTGATCGCGCTTGGTGGGCAGGCCCACCGCGCCCCACGCCTCGGCCGTCATCTTCTCGCTGGTCGCCTTGGTCTTCATCAACGCGGTGAGCCAGGCGCCGGCCGGCTCGAGCACGAGCGGGCTCTTGAGCCAGGTCTCCATGAGCCCGGCGGTGGCGTTCTCCCAGGTGTAGAACCACTTCTTGTACAGTTCCCATGCATTCATCGGGGTCGATCCTCTCTTCGGTCGTCCGTCGTCAGTGAGTTGGTGAGTGGGTGAGTCGGTCGATGCCGTTGGTTCGTCGTCGGCGTGGCGTGCGGTGCTCGGCCGCCTCGCGGGTCAGCGAAAGCCGAGGCGCCGCACCTCGCTGGCGACGCTGAAGTCGGGGTCGCTCTCGTCGGGGCGGCTCACCACGCGCGCCACCTCGGCGAAGCACTCGAAGTAGAACGACACCTGCCGCTGCGTGGTGACGGCGCCGACGGCGGGATCCACCGTCACCAGCGTGCGCACGCGGTGGGCCTGGGTGATGGTGAGCTGTGGAAGCTCCAGCGTGCCGACGGCATCGGCGGACACCGCGTAGGTGTCGACGCCGGCGTAGGGGAGACCGCGCACCACCCCGTTCTGGATCGTGCCCGCTTCGGCGTAGGAGAGGCCGGGCTCGATCGGAAAGCGCAGGGCCGGCACCGGCTCGTCGTACACGAGCAAGGTCTGCCCCTCCGGCGGAGCTTCCTCGCGGGAGGCGAGTCCGTGGAGCCACAGGGCCTCGCCGTCGTGATGATAGGCCCCATCCAAGCGGCCCGCGGCGTCGAACGGCAGCGACACGGTGGCCCCCGGGAACGAGCTCGCGTACCAGCGGCCGGCGAGCTCCGTGGGCACCACCACCACCTCCTGATCGCTCGCGAGATCCACCGAGAAGTCCCACGTGTTGGTGCCGCCTTCGTCGCGCCCTACCACGTCCACGTCGGTCTCCATCCCGGCCGGGCTCACGAGATAGCGCACCGACACCCCGAGCGCGGGCTGCACCTCGCCGGCGTCGATGCGGCCGTCGAGGTTGGGCACGCAGTCGAGCGGGGTGGGGGCGGCAGGCTCGTAGGCGTCGCGCGTCACCACGGTTTGGTTGTCGCCGCAGCCGCCGACGAGCGGCGAGACGACGAGCGCGGCCACGACGAGCGCGGGGGGTGTCTTTTCTGTGCGGTCAGAAGCCATACATCAACCTCAGGCGCCAGAGCTGCGCCGGCTTTGCGTCGAGCCCCGCGGCGGGGTTGTCGAGGCCCGCGAAGGGGATGAGCGTCGCCTGCTCGAGCGCGGCGCGGAAGCCGAACGGGCTCACGTAGGCGAGGGTGGGATCGAGCTCGAGGGCGAGAGGGCGGTCGCCCCCCGGCGCCGACTCCGAGAACACCGCGAACGACGCGATGGCGGCCAGGCCGAGGTGAAGGGCGCCGCGATGGGTGTTGAACAGCGCCACGCTCGCGTGGGGCCGCACGTAGCCGGCGTCGGTGACGGTGCCGATGATCTCGCGGAAGAGGATTCGATCGATCTGGTAGTCGGGGTGGAAACGGAAGTTGTTGACGCTGTTGTCGAACGGCGGCCGCGCTTGCGGTCCGTCGAGATCGCCCTGCACCGGCGAGGTCTGACCGGGGCGGGGGAAGGAGCCGAAGCCCGGCGCCGAGTCGCCGCTCGCGAAGCCCCCGTCGAGGCCCACTTCCCAGTCTTGCTCCACGGGGCCGATGCTCGTCTCGATCGCGAAGCCGAGCTGATCGCTCGTCACCGGATCGCGGAAGAGCGCCCCGGGGATGAGCGAGGCCTGCTCTACGTTGGCGTTGAGATAAGCGGCCTCGAGCTCCACCCGCACCATGTCGCTCGTGAGGCGGAACCAGAGGTCGGCGGCGGTGGCGGTGAAGCCGCGCGCCATCACCTGACCCGCGTCGAGGGCCACCGGCTGCGCGGTGGCGAGGTACGTGGCGGGGATGTCGTCCATCTGCCAACGATGCGACACGTAGGCGCCGTACTCCGGCGTCCAGCGGCCCGCCTTGCGCCGTCGGAGGAGCGAGTCCGGGGAGCGGTACTTCAACGCCGCGAAGGTGAGCGAGTACACGTTGGCGCTCGGGGCGATGTCCACCGCGCGAAACTCGGTCTTGGTGGGGAGGTAGGGGCCGGTCGAGGTGAAGTCGAACGACACCGCCCACAGGTGGTGGGCGATGGGCGTGATGAACGCGATGCGATCCGCGGCGTCGCCGAAGTCGCAGTTGTCGCAGTCGCCGCCGTTGGCGAGCATGCCGAGGCCCCAGTGGTTGCCCATGCGTCCGGCCGCGAGCAGACCGAAGGGCGTCAGCACCTCCCCGTAGGCGCGCTTGACCATCACCGCCGCGCCGTCGTGGCGCTGCGTCACGCTCGCCGCTGGCACCCCGTCGGCCGCGCTCCCGAGCAACACGTTGTCGAGCACATCGACGCGGGCCTTCACGGCGAGGCCGCCGTCGGGCCAGTAGGCGGTGAGATCGGTGCGGAGGCGGATGTCGGCGCGGGTGAGGGTCTGCGCGGTAGGATCGGTGACGTCCACCGGGTAGAAGGCCTCGCCCGACGGGGTGAGGCCGCGGTCGAGATCGAGGTTGTGGAGGAGGAAGCCCCGCGTGCGGAGGTAGCCGCTCACGTCCCACCAGCTCTCCGGGGCCTCCAGATCCGCGCCGTAGTCGGTGAAGCCGGCGGCCCTCACGGTGGGGGTGGCGAGGCACGCGCTCGCGAGCGCCAGGGTGGCGAGCAGGCGTCTCATGGCGCGGTGCTCTCCTCCTCCTCGGTGTCGGCGTCGGTCGGCGTTGCGTCTTCGGGGGCGAGGGTGGGCGCGGGCGCGGGGGCCGCGGGCGGAGCGGCGCTGGGCGCGACGGGGGCGCGCTCCTCGGCGACCTTCGGCGCGAGGAAGGCGGCGAGGGCGCGGGTGCTCGGGTGGCGCGCCTCGATCATCGGGAAGTGGCCGCACTGCGGAAACACCACGAGCTCGGCGTGAGGGAGCTCTTTGGAGAGGCGCTCCCCGATGTCGAGCGGGGTGACGCGATCCTCGCGCCCCCAGAGCAACAGCACCGGCTGGCGGATCTCGCGATAGCGCTTCTCGAGGTCTTCGTAGCGTTGACCGCGCACGGCGGCGAGGGCGGCGGCGGTGGTGCCGGGGCGCTCGAGCTGTTCCTCCACCTCGTCGACGAGCGCCTGCGGCACGGCGTCGGGGTCGTAGAACGCGAGCGCGATCTTGTCGTCGGCGCGCTGGTCGTAAAAGAGGCCGAAGATCGCCTCGCCCACGCCATCGGCCCGGGCGAAGAGGAACGCGGTGGGCAGCTGCGCTTCGTACACCCACGCGTCGTAGAGGGCGATGCGGTCCACGCGCTCGGGGGTGCGCAGCGCGAGGGTGAGCACCACCGAGGCACCCCACGAGTGGCCGACGAACGAGGCCTTCTCCACGCCGAGCTTGTCCAAGAGCGCGATGACGAGCTGCGCCTGAGCGGCGGGGGAGTAGTCGCCCTCCGGTCGGTCCGACCAGCCGAAGCCCTTCAGGTCGAGCGCGATCACGCGGTGGCGCTTCTGGAGCGCCTTCACCACGTCGGGCCAGACGTCGAGAGAGGAGGCGAAGCCGTGTACGAGCACCACCGCCGGCCCCTCGCCCACGTCGGTGAAGCGGATGCGCGCCCCGCCGACGTCGGCGAAGCGGGCGTTCCTCGGCTCACCGGGGAGCGGCCCCGTGTGGTGGGACAAGCAGCCGCTGGCGAGGAGCGCCAGCAGCAACCTCAAGGCGAGCGCTCTCACGGGGCCAGCCTGCGGATTTCGGACGCCGCGGTGAACTCCACCTCGAGCTCGTGATCTTCGCTCGTGATCGCGCCGACGGTGCCGAAGCACTCGGCCATGAAGGCGTGCGACTGGATGGTGGTGACCAGCGCGCCCACCGTCCGCACGAGCTCGGTGTGCACCCGCAGGGTGTCGAAGTCGCCGAGCGGCGTCTTGGTCACGCCGTGGGCGTCCACCTCGAAGGCGTAGTCTTCGAAGTAGAACACGTTGATGCCTTGGGCCACGCCGGTGACGGTTGTGTCGGTCGCCCAGCTCTTGCCCAGCGAGAGCGGGAGATCGAGCACCACCACCGGCGGATCGAAGCTGAGCTCGGTGCGGGAGAACCCTTCGCCTGGCGACACGACGCCGAGGAGGAGCAGCTTGTTCGCGGTGACCTGGTACACGCCGAGCAGCTCATTGCCGTCGCTGAGGCGCGCCGCGTAGGTGGCGGTGGGGAACTCGTCGGCGTACCACAGGCCGTCGAGCGCGAGCGTCTCCACCACGCTCGCGTGATCGCCGGGGAGCGCCACCGTCAAGTCCCAGATCCGCGAGCCGTCGGGTTGGGTGGAGCCCATGGTGTCGACGGTGGTGTCCTGGGCGACGCGGAGGTTGGCGGAGAGGCCGGGCGCGAGGAACAGCTCATCGGCCTCGATCACCCCGTCCTGATTGGCTGGGCAGAGGCCGCCGCCTCCCTGGCCGCCGCCGCCCACCGCCGAGGATTCCCCCCCCGCGCCCCCGGAGCTGGTCGTCGTCATCCCCCCACCCGCGCCCGCGCCGGTGCCGTCGTCATCGTCCGCCGGCACGCACAAGCCGTTGGCACCGCAGGCGCCGGAGGGGCAGTCGGCGCCGATGCGGCAAGCGTCGTCGGGGGAGGCGGCGCAGCCGGCCAAGGCCAGGAGCACGAGCGCGATGGGAGCGAAAACTCGGTGCATGGGATCTCCGCGGGCGCTCGTTGTTAGCGGAGACGCCGTCCGAGCGTCAAGTGAAATGTTGCAATGCACAACTATTGATTCGATGGTTTAGGTCTTGTTGTTGTTGCGCGAAGGCGGTAAATCACTGCGCTGCACCATGCGGGTCATCAAGAAGTACACGAACCGGCGGCTCTACGACACGGAGAGCAGCGGCTACATCACGCTCGAGGAGCTGGCCGAGATCATCCGTCGGGGCGCCGAGGTGAAGGTGGTCGACGCCAAGACCGGGCACGATCTGACGCAGGCCACGCTGGCGCAGATCATCCTCGACAGCCGCGAGGCAGCGAAGCTCTTGCCGGTGCCCCTGCTCACCCAGATGATCCGCATGGACGACCATGCATTGGGTGAATTCCTCAGTAAATACATGACTTGGGCGCTGGAGATGTACACCCTTGCGAAGCGCGGAGCGAACCACGTGGCGCCGGTGGTGCCGTGGGCCACGCTGCCGTTCACGATGGGCAACGCGATGGCGCGAATGGTGGGGGGCCTCCCCTGGGGCGCGGAGCCGGATCCGCCGCCGCCGCCCCCTCTGGCCGACAAGAACCAGGCGGACATCGACGACCTGCGCCAAGAGATCGAGGCGCTCAAGCAGGCGCTGCGCACCAAGCCGGCCGACGAGACCGCCGACTGAGCGACTGGAAATGTTGCGATGCAACAATTCGGGCTTGACCAAGTGGGACGCGATGAATAGTGTGGCCTCCGAATTCGGCCAATAACGGCCAGGAGAGAGGTTCCATGTTTTTTGCTCCTTTTACGCAGCCGCAGCAATTTTTCACCGCATGGCAGTCGCTCATGACCGAGCAGACCGGTCGCCTCGAGGAGATGGCGACGCAGATGGCGGAGGCCGAGCAGGCCGCCATGGCCCGCGCCCACGAGGCGATCGACGAGTACGCGAAGCTCATGAAGGCCTCGCTCCAGTACAACCGGGAGCTCGCCACCGCGTGGCGCCAGCAGGTGCTCGAGGCCACCAAGACCGCGACCCGGGTGCCCGACGCAGTCACCTCCGAGGCATGATCGCATGACGCAAGCTGTCAGGGCGCCCAAGGACGCGATCCTCCGCGACGGCTCGGCCACCCTTCATCGCTTCCGCGGTGAGGGAGCCGGCCCACCGGTGCTGTTGATCCCGTCGCTCATCAACCGCTGGTACGTGCTCGATCTCGACGAAGGCTCGAGCGTGGCCCAAGCGCTGCTCGACGCGGGGCTCGACGTGTACCTGCTCGACTGGGGCGCCGCGGCCGACGAGGACCGGCACCTCAGCTGGGACGACACGCTCGCGCGCCTGTGCCGCGCCGTACGCCGCACGCTCCGCGCGACGGGCCAGCCCTCGCTGGGCCTCCTCGGCTACTGCATGGGCGGCACCCTGACGGCTATCCACACCGCCCTCGAGCCCGACACGGTGCACGCGCTCGTGAACCTCGCCGGGCCGATCGACTTCTCCGAGGGAGGGCTGCTCCGCCACATGGTCGACAGGCGGTGGTTCGACGCAGACGCGATCGCCGCCGCCGGCAACGTGTCGCCCACGCAGATGCAGTCGGGCTTCACCGCGCTGCGACCCACGCTCTCGCTCGCGAAGGCGGTCCGTTGGCTCGACAAGGGGCACCTCGCCGGCGACCGGCGGCGCATGAACGTGCTCGAGGAGTGGGCGAGCGACAACATCCCGTTCCCCGCCGCCGCCTACGCGCGCTACATCGGCGACCTCTATCAGGACAATCAGCTCGTGCGCGGCGTGCACCACGTCGCCGGGCGTCGCGTCGATCTGGGCGCGATCCGCTGCCCGGTGCTCACGGTCGTCGCCGAGAGCGACACCATCTGTCCGCCCGCGGCGGCCACCCGCCTCAACGAGCTCGTGGGGTCGGAGACCACCGAGGTGCTGCGTCTCGCCGGCGGCCACGTCGGCGCGGTGGTGGGCAGCGGGGCACAGCGAGAGCTGTACCCCGCGCTCGGCGCCTGGTTCCAGCGCACGACGCCGCGCAGCCTCTCGGCCGCCGAGTAGGTGTTGATCTCATCGCTGTTCCCCACTCCCCAGGGCGACCGCGCCCAGCCACGCCATGCACTACGTTCAGTTGATCAGCGACAGGCCCCTCGTGTGGGGACTGTTCATCCTCTACGTCCTCGTCACCGCGTGGCTCGCGTGGCTCGGCCACAAGAAGACCGGCGACATGAAGAGCTTCGCGATCGGCTCGGGGCAGATGCATCCCGCCATCGTGGGGGTCACCCTCGCCGCCTCCATCGCGTCGACCGCGACGTTCGTGATCAACCCTGGCTTCGTGTACGTGCACGGCGTGTCCGCGCTCATGCACCTCGGGGTCGCGGCCGGGCTCGGCGTGATCGGAGGGCTCGTGCTGATGAGCGGCGGCTTTCGTCGCCTCGGCGCCGCGGTGGGGGCGATCACCTTGCCGGGCTGGCTCGGTGAGCGCTTCGGCTCACGCTCGCTCCGCGTGATGTTCGCCGCCGTCAACCTCCTGAGCCTCAGCTTCGTGGTGCTCATCGTGGGTGGGCTCTCCATCGTGATGCAGACGACGCTCGGGCTGAGCAACACCGAGAGCCTCGTGCTCATCATCGGCGTGGTGTTCAGCTACGTCCTCATCGGCGGGGCGACCGCCCACGCCTACACCAACACGCTGCAGGGCATCATCATGGCGGTGGTGGCCCTCGTCATCGTTGCCAGCGGGCTGCCCACGCTCTCTGGAGCGGGCGAGCGACTCGCGGCCATCGACCCCAACCTCACCAAGCTCGTCAACCCGGCGAGCCCGCTGTTCGGCGATTTTTTCAGCGTGTGGGTGTGCGGCCTCGTCATCGGCTTCGCGCTCGTGTGCCAGCCGCACATCATGACCAAGGCGCTGTACGTGAAGTCGGATCGCGACGTGAGGCGCTCGCTCGTGGTCACCGTCGTGGTCTCGCTGGTGTTCAGCGCGCTGTTGTTGGTGGGCCTCTACGCGCGGCTCATGGAGCTCCCGGCGGAGGCGTTCATCGATCCGGCGACGGGCGCCTTCCGCCAAGATCGGGTGATGACTGCGTACCTCACCGCGCAGTTCGGGCCGGAGATGCTCGCGGTCATCACCGTGGCCCTCCTCGCTGCCGGCATGTCGACGCTCGACGGGCTCCTCGTGGCCCTCTCGAGCATCGCTGGCTACGACCTCATCGGCGTCGGCCTCGCGTCGCGTTTGGGCCACAAGACCGAGGAGCAGCGAGCGAAGATCGCCCACCGCGCGAGCCAAGGCATCCTCGTCGCGCTCGGCGCGGCGGCGTTCCTCATCGCGCTCGACCCGCCCGAGCTCCTCGGCATCTTTGGGCAGATCGGCGTGTACGGCATCGTCGCCGCGAGCGCGGTGCCCATGGTGCTCGGAATCTTCGTGAAGCGCGCGAGCGCTCGACTCGCGCTCACCACCGCGGTGGTCGCGCTCGGGGGACATTTCGCGCTCTACGGCGTCGCGCAGTACCGCGTGGGGGCGGGGCTCGGCGTGCCCCTCGGTCTGCTCAACCCGGCCGCGACCGCCACGCTCGGGATCCTCGCGAGCGCAGCGGTGGCGGTGGGCGCCCTCGCGCTGCGACGCTTCTCGGTGCGCACGCTCGCGTCGCCCTCGGTGCTCTAGCGCGCTGGCAACGCTGTCCGCGGCGGCGGCACGGCCGAGATAGGCCTCGTCGCTAGGAGTCCCCGAGGATGGTCACCCCTGGCGACCGTGCCCACGACACACCCCGTCAGCGGGAGGGGAGAGGGCGGTGCCGCCCGCGAGGGGACGAGGCGTGCCGAGCCGTAAACATCAGCCGCTTCGTGATGCCGAGGATCGCCTCCTCCGACGCGGGCATGCTGCGGCGGTTGCTCTCGGCGTCGGCGCGGCCGTTGGGCGACGGCGCGGTGCGGATGCACGTGCTGAGGGCCGAGATGACGCTCGACAGCCAGCCGCCGAAGGAGGCCACGACGATGTCGGCGTGATGCCGTGCGCGAGGGTGTGCGCCGCCGCAGCGCACCCGCCGATCCGCGCCTCTCGAACGACCAGTGGGCGCCACGCCCGAGCTGAGATAAGCGGCGGTATGCTTGCCCCGCTCGATCGGTTGGAGAGCCTCTTGCCTGCCCACGTGCTCGCGGTGGCGGGGCGTGACACGCCCATCCCCACCATCGCCCAACGGGCCAAGGAGATGGCGCTCGAGCGGCCGGAGCTGGTGCGCGCCGACATCGGCCAGGTGGTGGGGGTCGCGCCCGAGCTCGAGGTGCTCTACGGGCCACCGGTGGGGCTCGAGCCGCTGCGCGCGGCGGTCGCCGAGCTGTATCGGAGGAGCTTCGGGCTCGACGGGCTCGAGCCGGCGAACGTGGCGATCTGCACCGGCGCCGCGGAGGGGCTCAGCCTCGCCTTCGCCTGCTTCGGTCACGAGCGCGACGTGGGACTGCCCCGCGGTCACTGGGAGAACTACCAAAATGGCGTCGAGCTCGCGCGCGGGCGCGCCCACGTGGTCGACTTCTTCGACACGAGCGGCCGCTTCGATCCCGCCGGGCTCTCACGGCAGATCCGCGACCGAGGCCTCGCCGCGTTGGTCGCCAACTTCCCGTGCAACCCGACCGGCGCGGTGCTCACCGCGGAGGAGACTGCGCGGCTCGCCGAGGTCGCCATCGACACCGGGGTGGTGCTCATCGCCGACGAGGTGTACGCGCGTCTCCGCTACGACGACACCCCACCCCAGTCGCTCTTGAAGCACGCCCCTCGCCACGTCGTCTCCATCGGCTCGGCCTCCAAGGAGTATCTCCTCCCCGGCGGTCGCGTGGGGTACCTGGTGAGCTACAGCGTCGAGCTCGTCGATCGAGTGTTCCGCCGCCTCATCCGCGCCAACACCGCGAGCCCCAACGTGCTCGGGCAGGAGCGGCTCCTCGCCCTCCTCGGCGCCGATCTCGACGACCTCAGGGCCGGCCGCCCCGCCGGCCTCATCGAGCGCATCCGCGTCGAGATGCGCCGCCGGCGGGACGCCATGCTCGACACCCTCGCCCGTCATCAGATGCCCCACCACGGGCGCCGGCCCGAGGGCACGATCTTCCTCATGGCCGCGCTGCCGCCGTGGTTCGAAGGCGACGACACCGCCTTCGCGAGCGCCGCGCTCGAGGCCGGCTGCATGAGCTGCATCCCAGGCTCGGCCTTCGGGCTGCCCGGCTGCGTGCGACTCTCGTTCGGCGCCACCACCTTGCAAGACATCGCGCGTCTCGACGTCGCCCTCACGCGCTGGCGCGCACCCTGAGCCATCCCCCACGTCACGCCTCAAACCAGCGCGCCCACCAAGGCATGCCCCAGCCATCCCCCACCCCACGCGCCGAAACGACGCACCCGGTTTGGCTGCTATTGGGCGTAGAGGGTGATGTTGGTGGTGGCCTCGCGTGCCATGCGGAGGGCTTCGTCCCACTCGGGGTGACGGAGGATGATGAAGCCGTCGGAGAGGAGCGTCTGTCGCCAGTTGCGGCGCGGGGTGCCGGGGCGGAGGAGCTGCTCGTCGCAGAGGAAGGCCCGATAACGCGTGACGAAGGCGTCGAGGCCCTCGATGCGGGTGATGCGGCCGTGGCCCTTGGCTCGCTTGCAGATCATGGCGCAGTTGTACTTGCGCTCCGCGGTGGCTTCGAACCGGCGGTGGCAGGCCACGCGCGCCCACTCCACGAACAGATCGATGTCGGAGGTGTAGTTCATCTGATCCACGAGGTGGGCGCCGCCGGGCCGCGCGCCGATCTCGCCGAAGACCACCTCCCCGGACGGAGTGAGGAACCACTCCATGTGAGAGAAGCCGTCCTCCATGCCGAGCGCCTCGAGCACGCGCCGCCCGAGCTCGATGCCCGGCCGAAGGCGCGGGGCGCTGGTGTCGCGCACGGTGATCGTGATGGGGCTGATCCACTCCTGGTTGCGGCCTTCGATTGGTTTGGGCAGATATTGTGCGACGTTCTCGTAGGCCGGGGTGCTGCCGATGGAGAGCGCGTCGAAGGTGTACTCCTCACCGTCGACATACTCCTCGCAGCTGAGCTCCGACACGTGACGCACGCTCGAGAGCACGCGGTCGAGCTCGGTGGGCGAGGTGACGAGGTGGGTGTCGGCGCTGCCCGCGCCAGCGATCGGCTTGACCACCAGCGGGTAGCCGATGCGCTCGGCTGCCGCTCTGGCTTCGGCGCTGGTCGTGGCGCGCGCCGCCCGCGGCACGCGGAGACCCGCGGCCGCCACGCGCGCCTTCATGACGTCCTTGTCCCGAAACGCGTTGACGGTGTCGACGCTCATCCCCGGCACCCCCCAACGCTCGCGCATGCGCGCCGCGAGCAGCACCAAGAGCTCCCAGTTGGCGAGCACACGCTCGAGGTTCTTGCCGCGGAGCCAGCGGCTGGCGCGCTCGATCACGTCGTCTTCGTCGAGGATGCGCGGCACTTGGAGGTAGCCGGCGAGGTAGCGTGACACCTCGCCCACGTCGGCGCTGTCGCCGATGCCCCACACGCGAGCGCCGACCTCCGCGAGCCCACGCGTGTACTGACGCATCTCGGGCGGGTAGCTGGGAGAGAGGAAGACGACGTCCATGGCCGGCTCGTACTCGTCGTCCGGCGCTCGGGCAAGAGCTCGTCGTGCCCTCTCTGCGCGAATTCGCGCGGCGCTCGCCCCCAGGGCGCGGGGGGCCGCTCAGTAGCCGTCGACGCAGTAGCCCGCGCTGTCGAAGGCGGAGCAGCCGTAGGCGCTGTCGTCGTTGTCGTGGTCGTTGTAGTCGTAGTCGTCGTCGTTGGCGCTGGTCGCCCCCGCGACCGCGGCGTCGAGGATCACCGAGTCGGCCACCGCCGCGGCGCCGATCGCGCTCCCACACGACTTGGAGCCGCTGGCGAGGCACGCGGTCGCGGTGACCAGCGTGAAGCATCCGGTCTGCGTCGAGACCATCCCGAGCAGGACGGCGAGGGCGATGAGGGGGTGGCTGAGGCGGTGGGGTGGGGTCATGCGTGGCGCCCTTTCGTGTCGTCGCGAACGTGCTTTGCAAGCGACGCGCCGAGGATGTCCCTCGTAAATCCGATGTGTTGCGACCCATGGTGAGAACGGTGGTTCACGGTGCGTGCGCGGGAGCCACAGGGCCAGAGGTGTCGCGACGAGGGTGAAGCGCTCCCGCCGACGTGGCCAGCTCCCCCAGGCATGGTCGTCGCGCGCGGATTGTGTCAAGCACGCCACCTCATGTGGCGAAGCAACAGAGCCGCCATCGCGAGAGCCGCCATCGCGAGAGCCGCCATCGCGAGAGCCGCCATCGCGAGCGCTGCCATCGCGACCGGTGGCGCGCGAGCACGCAGCGCGGAGGGCCCCCGTGGCTGACGCCGCGCTCGAGGTGGAGGGGGCGCCCGCGGCCGCGAAGAAGGAGGAGCACGACTACCACTTCGGGGGCCCCCTCGGCGCCGCCGCCTTCACGATCTTGCTCCCCGCGCTGAGCGTGTACCTGTGGATCTGCGTCCACCACCACGGCGGGAGCCTGGTCTGGCCCACCGCGGCGGTGCTCGCCGAGATCCCGGCCCCGACGGCGCGCGCCGCCCTGTACCTGTTCGGTTTCATCGCCTTTCAGGTGCTGCTCGACGTGGCCCTGCCCGGCAAGCGCGTGCGAGGGCTGCCGCAGCGCGACGGCGTGGTGCTCACCTACAAACTCAACGGCCTCCTCTCGCTCGTCATCTCGGTGCTCGCGGTGGGCCTCTGCTTGTGGCGCGGAGTGGTGACCGGCACCGGTGTGCTCGCCGAGCTCGGCCCGATGCTCACGCTCGCCATCCTCTTCTCCTACGCCTTCGCCGGCTTCCTCTACGCGTTCGGGTTCACCTCCACCCGCGACGAGCAGCGCACTGGCAACGTCGTCTACGACTACTTCATGGGCACGGCGCTCAACCCGCGGGTCGGGAGCTTCGATCTGAAGTTCTTCTTCGAGTCGAAGGTGGGCCTCACCCTGTGGATCGCGATCGTGATGGCGATGGCGGCGGCGGAGGTGGAGCGCACCGGGAGCTTGTCGACTCCCATGCTGCTCGTGGGCCTGTTCCAGCTGTTCTACGTGGCCGACTTCTACTTCTTCGAAGAGGCGATGCTGAGCACCTGGGACATCAACTACGAGAACTACGGCTTCATGCTCGCGTTCGCCTTCGTGGTGTGGATGCCGTTCAACTTCTCGCTGCAGGCGCAGTACCTCGTGTACCACGACCCCGTGGTGCCCCTATGGGCCATCGCCGGGCTGCTGGTGCTGAACTTCGCCGGCTACTTCGTGTTTCGCACCGCCAACCTTCAGAAGCACCAGTTTCGCACGCGCCCGCAGGTGAAGATCTGGGGCAAGGAGCCAACCTTCATCCAGACTCGGCGTGGCACGAAGCTCCTCACGTCGGGATGGTGGGGCCTCGCCCGCCACAGCAACTACCTCGGCGACCTCATGATGGCTCTCGCGTGGTGCCTCCCCGCCGGCTTCTCTCACATCACGCCCTACTTCTACTTCATCTACTTCGCGCCGCTCCTCATCGATCGCGAGCGGCGGGATCATCGCGTGTGTCAGAAGAAGTACGGCGCCGACTGGGACGCCTACTGCGAGAAGGTGCGCTACCGCATCGTGCCCGGCATCTATTGACCCGGCGTCGCCGACTCGCCAGCTCGGCATCGGTTGAGTCGGCATCGGTCGAGTCGGCATCGGTCGAGTCGGCATCGGTCGAGTCGGCAGCGGTCGAGTCGGCAGCGGATGCCGAGGGCGTGATCGCCACGAGCGGCGCCGATCGAGCTGCTATGCTCGCGGTGTGGTGCAGCCGGTCAACAGCTGGGTCGTCGATCCCGACGATCCGCGTGCTCCACCGACGGAGGTGTGGGAGCAGCTCACGGAAGAGCAGCGAGCGGCTGTCATCGCGGCGCTCCCCAGCGAGTTCCCCGTGTCGGAGGCCCACCCCCCCGAGGGCGACGACCACCTCGACGCGTTCACCGAGCCACGGGAGGCCTTGAGGCGCTGGTTCCGGCAGCGCGGACGCAGCCTCTACGTCGCCGGCAACCTGCCGGTCTACTACCCCGGCGAGCCGATGTTCTCGCCGGATCTCATCGCCGTCGACGGCGTCGAGCAGCGCCAGCGCGACAGCTGGATCGTCGACGCGGAGGGAGGCAAGACGCTCGACGTGGCGATCGAGATCGTGGTGCGCGGCAGCCGGAAGAAAGATCTCGAGCGCAACGTGGTGCGCTACGCCCGGCTCGGCATCCCCGAGTGCTACCTGTTCGACCGCCGCCGACTGACGCTCGCCGCGTGGGAGCTCGACGGCGCCGAGTACCGGCGTCGCGTCGCGCAGGGGGGGCGCTTTCACTCCGCCACCCTGGGGCTCGACCTGTGGTTGGATGGCGAGCGCCTCCGCTTCTCGCTGGGAGACGCCACCGTGCCGTTCACCGACGAGCTGCTCGCCCGCGTCACGCGCCTCTCCGACGAGTCGCTCGAGCGTGTCGAGCGGCTCGAGGCGGAGCTCGCAGAGGAGCAGCGGCTGCGGGAAGAAGCACAGCGGCTCGGGGAAGAAGCACAGCGGCTCCGGGAAGAGGAGCGGCACCGGCGCGAGGCCGCCGAGGCGGAGCTCGCGGCCCTGCGTGCCGAGCTCGAGAAGCTCCGGAAGGGGTGACCTCGCGCGCGAGCTTTGCGCGGTCGTCGAGCCCTTGCGCAGACCTTGCGAGTCGGGCCGCCGACAGGCGCTCCTCGGACCTCTCTCGAGGGCCGGGAGGGTGGCGCGTCCGTTGCAATGCGTGCCCCCATGCATCCCGTCCATCCTTCGTCGCTGCGGCTCGAGGCCGTCGGCGCCACCACCTTCCCGGGCTACCTCTACCGCCAGGCGCCGCGCAACGTGTACTGGGAGATGACCATCGCCTGCGGGCTCTCGTGCCGCCACTGCCGTGCCTCGGCGATCTGCGGGCGTGATCCGAGGGAGCTCTCCACCGACGAGGCGAAGGCGATGATGCACGACGTCAAGCGCATGGGGAGCATGCTCGTGCTGACCGGTGGCGACCCGCTCGAGCGTCCCGACGTGTTCGAGCTGCTCGCCTACGGCCAAGCCATCGGTCTTCGGGTGGCGATCACCCCCGCCGTCACCCCCAAGCTCGACCGCGACGTGATGGTGCGGCTCAAGGAGCTGGGGACGGCCGCGGTCGGCGTGAGCATCGATGGACCCACCGCGTCGCTCCACGACGGCTTCCGCAACGTGGAGGGCACCTTCGCCCGTTCCATGCAGGTGCTGACGTGGGCGCGTGAGCTC
Source organism: uncultured Polyangiaceae bacterium (assembly GCA_964401935.1). Classification (GTDB taxonomy): domain Bacteria; phylum Myxococcota_A; class Polyangia; order Polyangiales; family Polyangiaceae; genus JAPYTK01. The sequence continues at coordinate 3,347 of CAYOAL010000082.1, read as the reverse complement.
GGCCTCCCCGTGCAGGTGAACACCACGGTCACCCGCGACACGATCGAGCACCTGCCCGCGCTCTACGAGGTGCTCTCAGAGACCGCGGCCCCGCCGGTGAAGCGGTGGAGCTTGTTCATGCTGGTGCCCATCGGGCGCGGCAGCGAGCTCGCGCTCCCCACCCCCGAGCAGGTGGAGGCGATGTTCGCGTGGGCCTACGAGACCTCGAAGGTGGCCCCCTTTCGAGTGGGGACCACCGAAGCGCCGCACTACCGGCGATACTGGATCGAGCGGCAGCTCGCCGAGGGCAAGTCGCCCTCCGAGATCAACGGCATGGGCAAGGCGATGGCGTTCGGGATCCGCGACGGCAACGGGGTGGTGTTCGTGTCCCATCAGGGCGACGTGTATCCGGCAGGCTTCCTGCCTTACCCGCTGCTCGGCAACGTGCGCGAGCGTTCGCTCCACGACATCTACCAGCACCATGGCGAGCTCGAACGCCTGCGCCACCCCGACAACTACACCGCTCGCTGTGGGCGCTGCGAGTTCAAGTATGCGTGCGGCGGCTCACGGGCGCGCGCGTTCACGATGACGGGGGACGTCTTCGGGGAGGATCCGCTCTGCGGCTACCAACCCGAGCCAGCGGCGGCCGAGTAGGGTTCGATCCGCGCGCGCCGGGTGCTATCCGAATCCACTGCTGCACGTCCAGCGGGACCCCCGCTCGATCCGCGCGCGCCGGGGTGCGATCGCCGCGAGTCATCCGCCCCCCGCGTCGCCGTCGGTGCACCGCGAGTGGTATCGAGCGCGGGCGCCGATTAAGCTCGAGGCGATGCCGTCACCTGCCGAGCTCGACGAGGTTCGCCGCGCCATTGTCGCCATCCTCGCGCGTTTCGACCACGACTACTGGCGCACCTGCGACAGCGAGCGCGCGTTCCCCGACGCGTTCTTCGCGACGATGGCCGAGGCCGGCTACTTCGGAACCCTCATCAGCGCTGCCTACGGCGGTGTGGACGCGGGCTACGCGACCGCGAGCGTGGTGGTGGAGGAGATCAACAAGAGCGGCGGCGACGCGACCACCATCAACGCGCAGATGACGATCTGCGGCACCCTGGCGCGCGACGGCAACGACGAGCAGCGGGAGCGGTACCTGCCTGGCGTCGCGAGCGGAGCGATCCGGTTCCTCACCGTGGCCGCCACCGAGCCGGACAGCGGCGCCGATATGAGCCACCTCGAGAGCACGGCTCGCCGTGATGGCGACCACTGGGTGCTCGACGCCCGTAAGGTGCTCATCTCCCTCGCCGAGCACACTCGCCTCATGATCTTGCTGGTGCAGACCGAGGAGGGGCCGACGCTGTTTTTGCTCGATATGGACCTGGTGCGCGACCAGATCGAGATCCGGCCGGTGGAGCTCATCACCAACCGCATGACGACGATGCTGTTTGTCGATGGGCTCCGCGTCCCCGACACCGACCGCCTCGGCCCGGTGGGCAAGGGCCTCGCGTGCTTGATGAAGGGCTTCGCTCCCCGCCGCGTGCTCGCCGCCTCCGAGTCGCTCGGCAACGCGCGCTTCATGCTCGACAAGAGCCTCGAGCACGCCCGCACCCGCAGCACGTTCAACCGGTTCATCGGGCAGAACCAGGGGGTGCAGTATCCGCTCGCCAAGGCGTACGCCAACGTCGAGGCCGCGGACCTGATGCGCTGGGATGCGCTGCGCCTCATCGAGGAGGGGAGCCCGGAGGCCAACGGCCGCTCCGCCCTCGCCAAGATCCTCGCCTCCGAGGCGGCCTGGGAGACCGCGCGCGCGGCGCTCACCACGTTCGGCGGTTGGGGCCTCGCCGGCGAGTACCACATCGAGCGCAAGCTGCGCGAGAGCACGGTGTTCGTGTTCAACAACCTGCTCCTGAGCTTCGTGGCTCAGGGCGTGCTCGATTTGCCCAAGGCCTACTAGATGGTCGGCGCCGAGCTCCTCCACGTCGAGCGGCCGGACGCGGCGCGTGGCGCCGTGGAGTGCTCTTCTGCCGCGAAGGCCTCCGTACGGTTCTGAGAGCTCCCGCCAGTGGACGACAAGAGGCTACAACGAGGTCGGTCGCTGGTCGCGATCTGTGGCGTGGGCACCGGGTGCTTTCTCGTTTGTTACGCGGTGGCGATCGCCCTCTATCCGGGCGGGACGTGGTGGGAGCCGCACGCGCCGGGGCACTCGTTCGCGCGGAACTTCCTGTGCGACCTCATGCAGCCGCGGGCGCTCAACGGTGTCGAGGCGCCGCTGGGCTCGCTGCTCGCGCGGGTGGGGATGTTCGCCATGTTGGTGGCGCTCGTTGCCTTCTACGCGCAGGTCGCGCGGCTCGAGTCGCCGGTGTCGAGCGCCGGACGCCTGGCGCAGCGGGCCGGCTGGCTCGCGTGTGCGGTGGGGACTACGGTTCCCATCCTCACCTCCGATCTGTGGCGGCTCGGACATCTCATCTCCGTGGTCGCGGCCTTCGTGCCGAGCCTCGTCGCCACCGTCGCCGCGCTCGTCGTGTGCCTGCGGGCGCCGCGCGTGTCGTGGTGGCTGCGGGGAGCGGCGGTGGTGACGCTCGGCTCCGGTGCCCTCGACGGGTTCGCCTACTTGTTCGTGTACACCGCAGGGCCGCTCGGGATCGTGCCCGAGTCGGCCACGGTGCGTAACCTCATCAGCGACTCGTTGCCGCTGCTCCAGCGCGTGGCCACCGTCGGGCTCCTCGTCTGGGTGGGGGCGACCTGCGTGCACACGTGGCGTCACGCGCCCCGAGCCGCGTGAGCACCAGCACGGTCACCCGTGTGGGGTGGGGTCGGGGGGCAGGCCGTCGCGGATGCGGAGCATGCGGAGGAACAGATCGAGCTCGGCGGCGACCTCGGGTGTGCGGCGCCGCTGCCGCCAGAGCGCGTCGAGCGCGGCGACGACCCGCGGATCGCCGGCCCCGTGGCGAGCCTCTGCGGCCTTCTGGGCCTCGTCGTCGGGCGCCGCCTCGCGCGCCACACACAGCTCCGCGTAGGCGCGGGCTTCGTGCGCCGCGGCGAGACGCATGAGCGCTGGCTCCGAAGGCGGTGGCGCCGCCGAAGGCGTCGGCGTCGGCGGTTGGGGCGCGGCCTCGAGGGGCGCGCCGGCAGGGATGCCTCGCGACACCAGCGTCGCGTCGGGCAGCGCGGTGGAGTCCATCGCGGCGGGCCCTGTGGGCGAGGGTCGTGGCGGCGGCGGTGCCACGGCGGGGGGGGCCACGATCGGGGGAGGCCCAGCCGCGGGTTGGTGCCCCGGCGGCGTGAGCGGGCGCTCGTGACGCGCCGCGGCCGGGGGATCGAACGGGGGAGGCCCAGCCGCGGGTTGGTGCCCCGGCGGCGTGAGCGGGCGCTCGTGA
>CAYOAL010000081.1:0-44782 GCA_964401935.1 uncultured Polyangiaceae bacterium | reverse complement strand
GGTCAGCTCTTGAGTCTCTTGGAGGGTGCTGCCGCACCCTCCCCCCACGCTGCGCAGCGCGGACGGCGCCGCTCGAGCCACGACATCGATCAGGCACGACACCGCTCAGGAGAGGGCCACGCGCTGGGCTTCACGGAGTGGGCTCACCAGCGTGCGGCCCGCCGAGCGCGTCGCCGCGAGATCGAGGTGCACTCTGCGCCCGGCGAGGTTGTACTTGCGCGCGTACATCGCGCCGAGCAGGCCCGAGGCGACCGCCCCGAGCCCCGTGGCGACGGATGCCATGAGCCAGCCGATCAGGGGGAGCGCCCCCGCCATCTTCACCACCACGAGCATGCCCACGCTCACGGCGGCCACCGCCGTGAGGGGCGCGGCGTAGAGGAGGCCCACCCCCGGCAACACGAACCCGGCGATGGCGCCGATGAGCGGACTCTTGGTTCGAGCCTTCGCGCCCGCGGTGGGTCGGGCGGCAGCGTACCGTGGCTCGGGAGGCCGCACGGCGAGGGTGGGAGGGGGCGGGGTGAGGCCGCGCACCACGTAGAAGATGAGCCCACGGGCTTCGTCGAGCTCCATGTCGAGTCGCCCCTCGGCCGCCATCCGATCGAGGAGCGCCTCGACGCGCGACGGGGGGAGGCGGGTGTGGGCGGCCACGTTCGCGACGGTGAGCTTCACGTCGCGCCACGCCAGATCGATGACTGCCAGCTCGAATGCCTCGAATTCCATAACGAAGAACGTAGGTGGCCGAGCGCCCCTCGCCTGTGACGTCCATCACACCCGATGCCGATTCCCGAGCCCGATGCGTCACTGCTCGGGATCGGTGGGCTCGGCAGCCTCGCCAGACGAGCCCGCGCCCTTGGCGATCGTGCCCCGCACCCAGTCCCAGAGCGGCACCGTCACGTTGAAATTGTAGCGCTGCATCAGCTGCGGGTCGTGGTGGATGGCGTGGTGGCGCCGCAGCGCCGCGACGACGCGGCGGCGACCGACGAAGCTCTCCTCGGGCAGGTGGTAGCTCCAATGGAGCCACTCGTAGCTCAACACGTAGAGCATGCTGGTGGCGACGAACAGAAGAGCCACGTTGTGGAGGGCCACCCACCAAAGGAGCGCGACCGGGACGAGCGACGAAACGAAGATGAGCAAGATCCCGTAGGCGGGGATGAGCACGAGGCGAAACTCCTGCCGACTTCGCATCGCCATGTCGTCGGTGACGTAGATCATGTGATGTTCGGGCGTGTGGCGATCGTAGAGCACCGGCGCGAGACGGCTGCGTCGGTGCAGGAGATACTTGTGGGCTCGCCACTCGTTCACGTTGGCGATCACGAACGTGACGGGAATCGTCGCGAGCTCCCACGCCGCGAGATCGCGCACGAGCGCCACGCAGGCAACGACGATGCCCACCGCGAACGCGCTCGGCAGAGCCAAGTGCAGGAAAGGGCTGTACCAGCTCGGGATGCGCCTCACGAGCTCGGCTCGAAGCGCGTCTCGCGCCGCCGGCGAGAGCGGGCGCCTGGCGGTCTCTCGCCTCACGTCGACTTCCTCCACGCGCGACCGCCCTCCGCCGCGTCGCTGGTCGCGTCACGACCGCCCTCCGCCGCGTCGTCGTCCCCACCTCGCGAAGCCGCTCGGCGAGGGAGCGTCACCGTGAACACCGAGCCCGCACCAACCTCCGTGCGCACACCGAGCTCCGCCCCGATCACCCCGCACAAGCGCTGAGCGAGCGCCAGGCCGAGACCGGCCCCGCCATGGGCGCGCTCGTCGGTTCCGTCCACCTGGTGGAAGGCGTCGAAGATGTGGTCGAGGTCTTCGTGCGCGATCCCGATGCCGGTGTCGCTCACGTCGAACACGATCGCGTGCTCGGAGGCACGCACCGAGAGCTCGATGCGCCCCCCCTCCGGCGTGAACTTGATCGCGTTGGCGAGCAGATTGACGAGCACCTGGGTGAGCTTGCCGCGATCGGTGAGCACCACCGGGAGCTCGTCGGCGACGTCGGCGACGAGCGTCTGCGACTTCACCTCCACCATCGAGCGCACCGAGCTCGCGACCCCCCGCGACAGCTCACCCACGTCGACCTCGCTCGGGCTCAGCTCGAGCTTGCCCGCGTCGGTCTTGGCCAACAACAAGAGCTCGTCGACGCGCTCGAGGAGCGCGTGCGCGCTCTGACGCAGCGAGCGCTGAGCCTCCCGCTGCTTCTCGGTGATGGGCCCGTAGATCTCCGACTCGACGAGCTCCGTCACCGCCATGATCCCGTGAATGGGCGTACGAAGCTCATGGGTGATGTTGGCCATGAACTGGCTCCGCTGGCGGCTGGCTTCGACGAGATCGTCGGTGCGCCGCTCGAGCTCGCGCTGCTTGGCGCGCAGCTCGCCAAGAATCGCGGTGGTGTAGAACGTGGCGAGAAACAGCATCATGCCCGCGAACGCGACCCCGAGCGCGACATGTCGAGCACCGAGGCCGGACACCTCGATCGGCGAGGGATGCTGCGTGAGCAGCCCCACGTGGATCAGCACCGCCATGGTCGCGTACAAACACAGGCACAAGCCGGCCATCAACATGGTGATGGTCTTGTTGGTGAGGAGCGCGAGCGCGGTGACCAAGAGCACGTAGATGACCAGGAGCGGGCTCGCGATGCCACCGGTGAGGTAGATCGCTCCGGTCATCACCAGCGCGTCGGCGGCCATGTTGGCCGCCGCGAACACCATCACCGCTCGCTCGAGCCGCAGCGCGAGCCACGAGAGCGTGTTGGTGACCACCTTGATCCCCAACAGCAGCGTGAGCGACCAGCTCCACGGCAACACCCCGAGCCCCTGTCCCGCGTAGGCGAGCACCCCGAACACGAGGGTGAGCGCGTAGCCCGAGCGCACGCCCAGGAAGAGGCGCGGGCGGTTCGCCTCCAACGCGATCTCGGCGACGAAGCGTGGGTATCGCACGGCTCTCACGGCGTGGACGGAGGGACGGGGCTTCGTTGCCAGGGCGCGCGAGCCGTCGGGAGAGCGGCCATCCGGGGGGCGCGGCGAGGGGATCCGATCCGAGGAAGCACCGAGGCCCGCCGGGGATCAGTCGCCGATGAGGGTGTGCACGCGCTCGAGCATCGCCCGCATGCTGAACGGCTTCACGAGGTAGTCGGCGGCGCCGAGACCTTGTTTCGCGTAGGGCTCGGCGTGGGACGTGTCGGTGTAGACCGCGCTCATGAGCAAGATGGGGACGCGCTTGCCGTATTCGGTCTTCCGGATGTCGAAGCACACCTCGAAGCCGTTCTTCAGCGGGAGCTGCACGTCGACGAGCAGCAGATCCGGCTGCTCCTCGGAGAACGCGCTCACCCCATCGGGCCCCGTTCGCGCCACCGTGGTGAAATAGCCGTTCGCCGTGAGGTAGTCCGAGAGCGCCCTCGAGCTCACCGGATCGTCTTCGACGATGAGGATCTTCTTCATGTTGCACCCGTCCGCCATCGAAACCTATCACGCCAAGAGCGCGTTGGAGCCCGACGTCGGCGCAGGCGTCGCAGAGGACCGACAAACCGATGTCGATCCGCGCCCGTACGGCAATGCGCGGCGTCCACCGCCACCGTCTCGAGCGGCGATGAACGTGGGGTGAGCGCGCCGTCAGATCCCGATGAGGTTGCAGGCGTCGCAGATCTCGCCCGCACAATCCAACAGCTCGAGGAGCGCGCCGCCGGGGAGCCCGCACTCGCCGATGCAGACGTCGATGGCGCCGAGCGTCTCGGCGATACAGCCGATCCAACAGGAGCAGGACGCGTCGTCGTCACAGTCCTGCACCTCGAGACAGCACGCGTCCTTGGCACACGCGACGCATTCCCCGTCGTCGAGGTCGGGGGAGCAGTCGTTGCCGCCGCCCGTGCCCGTGCTGCTGCTCGAGGCGGACACCGACGCGCTGCTCTGAGCGCTCGACGAGGACGCTGACGAAGACGAGCCGGTGGTCCCCGACGTGGAGCTCGTCGAGCTCGTCGAGCCCGACGCCGCAGACGAGGTCGCGCCTCCCGACCCTCCCCCGTCGTCGTCCGAGCCGCTGCCGTGCGGATAGGGGAGCGTGGTGCTGGTGGGGCCATCCACGCCGCATCCAACGAACCAGCCAGCGAGGGAGAGGAGCAAGACGGGGGGGAGAATGAGGGAGGGGCGTCGCATCGTGTCTCCGAGCGGTGCCCCGGAGAGATCTTTGTACCCCATCTCGCCACGATTGTCGACCGGCTGGCCGGTTTAAGTTCGCGTCTCGCTCCCCCAGGGGAGCGAAGGACACGACGCGGTGCGCAACCAAATACACGGACCGATCGGTCATTATTCTTGTAAGAGAATGAAATTCTATATCGATAGAGCTGGCAAGCATGTTGCGAAGGGCATCCTCTCGATGAGTGACGCCACCCTGGGTGAGACCGGCAAGCTCCACCGAGAGCGCGCGCTGTTGGGCCGACCGGCCTGGATGATGCGGCTCGAGTCCCGCCTCGCGGCGCGCGTGCCGGTGCATCCGAACACGCTGTCCGCGCTCAAGCTGGTCGTGCTCACCCCCGCGATCCTGGCGGCCGCGGCGCGTCCCGCGAGCGGCCCATGGCTCGTGCCGCTGCTCTTCCTCGCCTTCGCTGCCCTCGACTACCTCGACGGCGTCGTGGCCCGCGAGAAGAACCTCGCGACCGGCTTCGGCCGCGTCTTCGATCGACTCACCGACTACCCGCTGCTCGTGGGGATGTCGTATCACTGCAAGGATGTCGTGCCCTGGTGGCTCGTGGCGACGAAGATCGCGCTCGACCTGTCGCTCCTCGCCTTGTACGCGGCTGGACGCGGGAGCACGCAGAACCGAATCCGCACCGCGATGAGCGGCGCCGCCGTGCTCGGCCTCTGGCTCTCGAGCCACGGCGGGGTGGACACGGTCTTCGCGGCCGCGGCGGTGCGACACCTGCTCGTGCTGAACATCGGCTTCACCGCGCTCGTCGCCCTCCACAACCTCGGGCTCACGAGCCGAGCCGCGCTCGTGGGTTGCTTCAGTCGCTCGACGGCGCCGTCTTCTCCGACTCGCCGCCGCTCTCTTTGCCCCTGATCGTGCCGCTGATGGCCACCGTGTCTCCCACCCGCTTCACCGTCAGCGCGCTCTCATCACCGCTCTCTAGCGTCACCTTGCAGACAAACTCGACGCCGTCGTCGAGCTTCTGATCCTTGGGACAGGCCACGCTCTTCACCTTGCCCCCCTTCTGTTCGACCTGGGTCTTGATGGTCGTCTCGATCTCCTCGATCGAAGGCGCACAAGCCCACAGCGTCGCCCCGAGCGCGAGGCTCCCCATCGATAGCCAGAGTCGCATCCACGCAGTGAACACCATCCCCAACCCGAACACCAGCCGGCCCCCCACGCGCGAGCGCACGTGCGAGCTCGACCGCGCTCGAGGGGCGCGTCACGGGTAGGCGAGCGAGAGCTCGGCGAGGAACGTGCGGCCGTTCTGTAGGATGGTGCGGCTCGCGAAGGTCTCGGTCACCGGCAGCTCGTACTGCCAGTCGAAGAGGTTGTACACCCCGACCACGTAGTGCATGCCGAAGACCCGGGCGTTGCCGCTGAGCGTGAGGTCGGCGATCACCGCGGCTTTCGAGAGATCGTTCGTGACGTAGTCGACGCGCCGCGGCGCCTCCACCGCGCCCCGTACACCGATCGAAGCGATATCCGCCACCACCGGGATCACCCCACGCATCCCGGCGAGGTGCTCGGGGGCGTTGATGAGGCGTGGGTTCTGATTGATCAGCGGATCCGGGTGATCGATGAACCGCGCGCGCTGGTAGCCGTAGAACGCGCTGAGCATCCACCCACGTCGGAACTCGTGCCGAATCTCCGCCTCCGCCCCCAGCGTGTAGGCGGGGGCGTCGCCGTTGGCGTAGCGGATGACGTCGCTGCCCGGGGTGTCCGCCACGGTGGTGATGAGATCCTCGATGTAGCTCGCGTTCACGGAGCCGACGGCCACCCAGTCTTCCAGGAAGCGCTGGAGGTACTCGATCTCACCGGACACGATCGACTCCGGCGCCAGCTCGAGGCCGCGGGCTTCGTCCACCGCGGTCACCTGAGAGAAGCCCCCGTCGTTGTAGAACTGCTCGTAGATGCTCGGGGCGCGGAACGCTCTGCCCCCCATGATCTTCAACACGCCGCCGGTGGTGGGGCGGAAGATCGCCGCGCCGCGTGGCACCACGATGGGCCCGAACGTCGAATACACGTCGATGCGGGCCCCCGCGTTGGCCCGAAACCACTCGACCGGCCGCACCTCGGCGATGGCGTAGCCGGCGCCGAAATTGTAGGCGCGATCCTCGTTGAGGTAGTTGCCGCTGGGCAACGGGTTGAACGACTGATCCACCTCGACGCCCTCGAGCTTGGCCACCGGGTGGAACTGCCCCTCACCCCCGACGGTGAGGTGAAACTCGTCGAGGAACTTGATCCGGGCCCGGCCCTCGAAGCCGAACCAGGTGCCGTAGTAGTCCTCGAGGAGCGGCGGATCGGGCGCGGGCGAGAGGTAGCGCCCGCCAAAGTGGTAGTGGTTGGCGTGGGCCCGGATGTTGAGATCGAGGAGCTCCCAGCTTGGCTCGTAGCGGAGCTCCCCGGCGAAGCGTTGATCGGTGTAAAACGTGCGGCTGTCGTTGAACGCGGTGGCGAGCGCCCCCACCGGGATGAACTGCTTGCGCTGGTTGTAGAGCCACTGCGCGTTCACCGGGCCCCACCACGCGCGGCCTTGGGTGCCCACCGCGCGGAAGCGGTCGGTGCGCTCCGCGTTCTGCACCTCGGGCCCGCCGGCCGCATCGATGAGGCGCACGGGCAGGGCGAAGCCGTCCGACCGCGCTCCGGAGGCCGTGGCCCACATGCCCGCGTCTTCGGCGAAGTTGAGGTGGAAGCCACCGCGGCCGCGCGCCACGCTGTTGTCGTAGGTGCCGAAGCTCGCGAGCACCTGGCTCGGATTGTCGCGCGCCCGCGGCACCACGTTGATCACGCCGCTGAACGCACCGGTGCCGTAGAGCAGCGAGCCGGGGCCTCGCACCACCTCGATACGGTCGACGTCGTGGAGATCGACGCGACCGTCGTTGCCGATGTAGCTCGAGTTCAGCAGGTTGTCGTTGAGGTTGAGCCCGTCCGAGAGCACGAGCACCCGGTTGCCGTAGTCGTTGGGCTCGCCGATGCCGCGGATCCCGGCCGAGGCGTAGGTGCGATCGTCGGAGAGGTACACGCCGCGAACGCCGCGAAGCGCGCTCGCGAGCGTGGGGTAGCCGAAGGCGGCCAGCTCCTGGCCAGAGATGATGGTGAGCGAGCTCGGCGCCAGATCCGTGTCCTCCGTCAAGCGGGACACCGCTTGCACCTCGCGGAGGGGCGTGAGCCGCAGATCGACCAACCGTGTCTGCTCGTTGGCCTTGACCACGATCTCCTGCTCGAGAGGGCGATACCCGCGCGCGGCGATGCGCAGCCGACGCCGGCCCACCGCGACGTTCTGAGCGACCACCGGAGTGAACCCCACCGCCTTCCCGTCGATCTCGACGAGGGCCCCGCGCTCGTCGCTCTCGATCACCACCGAGCCGCTGATGGGCGCCATCCGTGCGATGGTCTGGGTGGCCTTGTTGGCGCGGACGCGCACCTGCCGCGGCGGCGCCTGGTAGCCGGGCGCGGTGAAGAAGAGGAGGTGGGTGCCGGGGGGCAGCTCGAGGTCGCAGGGGGCGGTGCACTCGGGTTTGGCCGTCTCGTCGCCCACCCTCACCTCGGCGCTCGGGGTGCCCTCCACCTTCACCTTCACGGTGCCGACGATGCGCACCAGATCGAAGGAGAGCGCGGTCTCCTTGCCGGTGGCGAGCTGCACCGCCTCGGCGGTCGCCGGCTCGTAGCCAGCGAGCTCCACGATCACCGTGTAGCTGCCGGGATCGACGGCGAGGGGTCGCGGCGAGGTGCCGCGCGAGCCCAGGTTCTTTCGCTCGAGGAATATCGTCGCGCCCGGAGGGTTGGTGGTGACCCGCAGCACGGCCACCCGCGGCGCGATCCGCTTGAGGGCCGCCTCGATCTCACTCTTGGCCGCCGCGTCGGTCTCGGTCTGTTGCGCGTCCACGTAGTAGCGGTACGCGTCGGGGAAGCGGCCGAGTCGCTCGTAGGTGCGGGCGATGTTGAAGACGACGTTGGGGTTGGGCACGAGTCGATTGGAGGCCAAGAAGTGCTGGAGGGCCTTCTTGAAGTCGCTCTGCTGATAGGCCTCGGCGCCGAGCTCGAAATGGAGGTCGGCCTCGTCGGCCACGCCGTCCGCGGTAACCACCCCGGGGAGGCACAAGGTCGCGACCACGAAGATGCCGAGGACGCAGCGAACCAACTTCGCACGCAAGGTTCGGCGCATCGCGGGATGGTTGCATGAGCCACGCGCTCGCGTCGAGCATCGAGCGCCTCTGGCTCCGCTCCGCTCGGCTCCTCGAGCACGGCTCCTCGAGCACGGCGCCGCTCCCCGGTCCGCGGATCCGTCGCCGACCGACCGTGTTGTTCGGAGGCGCGCTCCCGCGTATGGTGAAGGGGGACTTTGTCCACGATGCACGGCCACGGGAACGACTCCAAGAACCGCCTCGGAAAGTATCGCCTCCTCGGCGAGCTCGGCCGCGGCGGCATGGCGAGCGTTTACCTGGCGATGGTGACGGGGCCCGCGCGCTTCAACAAGCTGGTCGTCATCAAGGAGATCCAGACCGATCTCGCCTACGAGCCCGAGTTCGTCACCATGTTCCTCGATGAGGCGCGGCTCGCCGCCCGGCTCAACCACCCCAACGTGGTGCAGACCAACGAGGTGGGGCAGGACGAGTACCGCTTCTTCATGGTGATGGAGTACCTCGAGGGGCAGACGCTCCGCAGCGTCTTGCGCCGCGTGGGCCGCGGGCCCGACGCGCCTCTCACCCTCGGCATGAAGCTGCGCGTGATGGTGGAGGCTCTCGCCGGCCTGCACTACGCCCACGAGCTCGCCGACTACGACGGCACGCCCCTCTCGGTGGTGCACCGCGACATCAGCCCGCACAACATCTTCGTCACCTACTCGGGCCAGGTGAAGGTGCTCGACTTCGGCATCGCCAAGGCGCTCGACTCGGTGACGGAGACGAGCACCGGCGTGCTCAAGGGCAAGGTGAACTACATGGCCCCCGAGCAAGCGCGGGGCGAGCCCGTGGATCGGCGCGCCGACGTTTACGCGGCAGGCGTGGTCTTGTGGGAGCTCGCCACCGGCGACCGGATGTTCAAAGACCTCGCCCAGGTGGTCATGCTCAACAAGGTGATGATGGGGGAGGTGCCGTCTCCGCGCGAGGCCTGCCCCACCATCGACGGCCGCCTCGAGGCCATCATCCACAAGGCGCTGTCGTTTCACCCCGCCGACCGCCACCCCACCGCGGCCGCGCTCGCCGACGACCTCGAGCAGCTCCTGCGCGAGCTCGGCGACGACACGAACACCCGCCGCGTCGGCGAGCTCGTCGACGCGGCCTTCGCGGCGGAGCGGGCGCGCGTGCGGACCCTCGTGGAGAGTCAGATCGCGCTCGTCAGCGAAGCCACGAGCCCCGCCCACGTGGCGCCGGTGCCGCTCTTCGATCCGCAGGCGAGCTCCTCGTCTCTCATCGGCGGCTCGCTGCCCCAGCTGCCCCTGACCGACCCATCGCTCGCCGCCCACCCCCCGTCGCTCACCCCTCCCACCACCGGTGGCATCTCCACCGCCTTGGCCACCGGCACCACAGCCGTCTCGGGGAGCCAGCCGCGCGCCCGCTGGCCGTGGGTCGCCTTGGGTGCGCTCCTGCTCGGGGGCGTGGGCCTCGCCTTCGCGTTCCGCGGCGGGCCCGAGAGCGAAGAGCTCCCCGTCACCGGTCAGGCCACCACCCACACCCTCCGTATCGAGTCGTCGCCGGCAGGCGCCAAGGTCGCGTGCCGTGGTGAGGTGGTAGGACTCACCCCCCTCGAGATCGACGTGCCAGCCGGCGACGCGCCCTGTGCCTTCCAGCTCATGCTCGACGGGCACGACGTGTACCGGGTCGAGCGCGGCCCCCTCAGCGGCAACGAGACCTTGGTGGCCAGCCTCCGCCCGGTGCCTGGCGCCGACACAGCCGACGCGAGCGCATCCCCGAGCTCCGGCTCGGCTGCCCCCACCGTCAAGCCCGGTCCGACGCGCCCGAGCCCCCGCGTCGAGCCGCCACCGCCGCCGCCACCCGAGCCCCCGCCGCCGCCACGCCCCAAGGACGACATCCGCCTCAAGCGCTGACGCCGTCGACGAGCCCCGCGCTCGAGCCCCGGAGGCCGACGCCGCGGGGTCAGGAGCCGGCGGGGATGCACTCGCCCCAGCCTTGGAGGCCAGGGATGAGACACTCGTACCCGCCGGAGCACTCTTCGTGGCGCAGGCACTGGGTGCGACAGCGGAGACCATCCTCCTCGCAGGCGTAGCCCGCGCAGCTCTGGGTGCCGGCGTCTTGGCAGGCGCCGAGGCCGTCGCAGCCGTCGGGGAGGATGACGGTGCCGCTCTCGCACGAGCGAGGGTCGCCGCAGGCGGTGCCCACCGGCGCGGGGACCACCTGGCAGATCCCGCTCGCGCACGACCAGTCGGCGCAGGCGGTATCGGCGGGACAGTCGCCATCCCCTTCGCAGCCCACGCACTCGCCGGCGCCATCGCAGTGCGTGGCGCTGCCCACGCCGCACGGCGTGCCGGCGGCGAACGGCTCGTGCACGGAGGAGCCGTCCACGCACCGATCCTCGGTGCACTCGTGGCCGTCGTCGGGTGCGTCGATGGCCGGCACCTCCATCAGCTCGCCGCGCTCGCAGCGACGCATGCGGCAGTCGCCAGCGCTCTGACTCGGGGTGGGTCCGTCGCGGAGCTCCACGCCACAGAAGCCGTCGACGCAGGTCCTCACCGCGCACTCGGTGTCTTCCCCTGGACAGTGCGAGGGGGCGCGACAGATGGCGGGGGGGTCCGAGGCGCCGCGCGGCTCCCAGGTGGGTGCGTTCCACGGCTCGAGGTTGCAGGAGGCCAGCCCGACCGTCGTGAGGGCCGCTGCCGAGAGGATGTGAAGCCAAGGACGCAACCGCTCCAACGTAGCACGAGGGCGCGGCGCGAGGGCTCGACCGAAGCGCACCGCTCCGGTCGCTCGAAGGGGCACCACGCCGCCGGCGCTCCACCCGCGGTAGCCAGGGACCGTCAGAGCTTGGGTGGCTCCACGCGCCGGACCGCGCCTCCCACCCGATACTCGGTGCCGCCGAGGCGACCCACGGTGTCGAGCGCAGCCCCCGAGATGCGCAAATCCGCGTCGATGGGGAGCTCGTCGGCAACGTGGAACATGACGATCTCGGCGATCACCAGATCCACGATGCCCGGCGACACCTCGAAGATCTCACGCGTCTTGCACTCGAGCTGCACCGGCGCCTCCTTCACCCGGGGAGGTGTCACCAACACGCTCGGAATCGGGGTGAGCCCACACAGCGCGAGCTCGTCCACCTCGGGTGGATAGTTGCCAGAGGTCGCGACCATCGGCTCGAGGAGCGCCTCGGTCACGACGTTGATGACCAGCTCGCCGGTGCTCGACGCGTTGTGGGCGGTGTCTTTGCGCTTCCCGGCGCGGCGCCCCACCGAGATGGAAACCAGCGGGGGCTTCGAGGTGACGGCGTTGAAGTAGCTGAACGGCGCGAGGTTCGGCACGCCCTCGCGCGACACGGTGGAGACCCACGCGATCGGCCGCGGCACGATGACGCTCGTCATCAAGGCGTAGAGGTGGCGTGGGTCGTGGTCTCGAGGATCGATCTGCATGGTTCAAGCTCCGCGCCAGGCCGGCACTTGTTGGAGGATGTCGTCGGAGAAGCCCAGCTCTTCGCAGAGGGCCTGCACCTCGGCGCGATGCGCTCCCTGCCACGCCAGCGTCTCGACCGAGGCGTCGATGTCTGCATCGGTGCGCAAGGTGGCGAGGCGCTTGTAGAGGAGCGCCTCCTCGCGCCGCTCGTTGAGGTTTTGCGCCAGCTGAGCGGCGCCACGCACCTTCACGTCCCACGCCCCGACGTCTTCGGGGATGGCCTCGATGTGCCCATGACGCGCGAGCACCGCGGACGCGCTCTTGGCCCCCCACCGTGGGATCCCGGGGTAGCCGTCGGCGGCGTCTCCAACGAGCGCGAGCCAGTCGGGGATCGAGGCTGGCGACACCCCCCACTTCTCGCGCACGCCGTCCTCATCGATGGTCTTGCCGCGCATGCGGTCGTGCAGCACCACGCGCTGGCCGCTCACGCACTGCGCCATGTCTTTGTCGGGGGTGCACACCACCACCTGCTCCACGCGCTCGTCGGCGGCGCAGCGCGCGGCGGCGGTCGCGATGCCGTCGTCGGCCTCGAGCTCGATCATGCTCCAACCGACGATGCCGAGGGTTTGCGTGGCACGCTCGGCGAGCGGGAACTGCGCCCACAACTCGGGATCGATGCCGTCCCCCGTCTTGTAGCCGGCGTAGAGCTCGTTGCGAAACGACTCGATCACGGTGTCGAAGGCGACGCCGACGTGCGTGACGTCCGGCTGCTGCAAGAGGTACGTCAACGATCGCATCAGCTGCCGGGTCGCCCCCACCTCTTGGCCGCTCGGGGCCTTGCGCGAAGGGGCGCCGTAGAAGGCGCGGAAGAGCTCGTAAGTGCCGTCGACCAGATGAACTTTCACGATGGTGAGCCATCATCCCACGACGCGGCCGCGGTCGGGAGCGCTCGCGCACAACGGCACAAAGGCGGGGGGCGACCGCGTGTTCGTGGTACCCAAGAGCCGTTGAGCTGTTCGATCCTCGGTTCTCGCTCCACCGCGCTCGGGCTCGCCTCCCTCGCCTTCCTCGTCGCACCGGCCGCGGCGGCGAGCGTCAACCTCCGGGTGATCTCCTACAACGTGTGGGGCGTCCCCGTGATCACACCGGCGCGAACCGAACGCATCGAGGCGATCGCGCAAGAGCTCGCTGGGCTCGCGCCCGACGTCGTCGCGCTGCAAGAGGTGTGGGAGGCAGACGACGCGGCCACGCTCGCGCGCGTGCTCGCGGCCGCGGGCCTCCCCCATCAACGCGACTACGGCCCCGCGCGCGTGGGCGGCCGTGGCAGCGGGCTGTGGATGGCGTCGCGCCACCCCATCCTCGACGACACCTTCGAGCGCTTCGAGATCGGCCACAAACCCTACCTCCACTGGCACCTCGACTATCTGTCGAGCAAAGGGGTGGCGCTCTTGCGGATCGACACGCCGGCCGGGCCCGTCGCGGTCGCCAACACCCACCTGCAGTCGACCTACACCGTCGGCGACTACACCTTCATCCAGCTCGCGCAGGTGCTGACCATCGATCGCCTGCTCGCCCCCGTCGAGGCGCCGCTCATCCTCGGCGGAGACATCAACGCCGAGCCACGGAGCATCGTGTCGGAGGTGTTGTTGCACAAGCTCGGCCTCGTCCCCGCGGCGAGCACGTTCGGTATCGACATCGTCGCGGCCCGCTCATCGACGGACGTGAGCGTCGTCGCCCAGAAGCTGGAGCACCGCTTCGAAGATCGCGTCGTGATGCCCAACGGCGAAAAACGCACCCTCTCCGATCATCCGTGCGTGGTCGCAGACTACGTGCTCGGTCCGTGCGACGACTGTCGCCCCCCCGTCGCTTGGTCGGACACCCGCGCGCGCCTCACCCAGTTCATCGCAGACAACGCCGCGGACACCGCCTTGTTCATGACGGTGACCAAGACGGCGAGCGTGACGCTCGTCCCGCTCTCGCTCCTCCTGCTGCGGATCGGCCGGCGACGGCGCGTTCGCGGAGTCGCGGCGCTCTTCGGCCTCGCGTTGGTGCTGCTCCTCTTCTTGACGGCGGGGTGGCTCGCCTACGCCGGCTGGAGCTACGGCCCCTACAAGCTCATGATCCTCGACCGGCTCCGCGCGATGGCCTGAGCTCGCGAGCCCACGGCCCCCGCTGGGGCGGTCATCCCGCCTGCTCGATCGAGCCCGCTCGGCGGCTGGGCAGGAGGCGCTCGGCGGTCACCGCGAGGATCATGAGGCGATAGAACAGGAGCCCGCGCGGATAGTCGCGGCGGTTGTAGCGAAAGGCGAAGTCGTCGAGCAGGAGCGAGAGCTCGCGCGCTCGCGCGGGCGCGGGGAGGGCTGGTCGCGAGCTCGTGCCCTCCGCGCCCATCGCGTGCCGGTAGCTCCCCAGCCACAGCTCGGCGACCGCGACCACGCGGCGTGGATCGTCGCCGCGCCCCGGCGCGAGCGCGCGGGGGATGTGGTGATACCCGGCGCGCTGGATGCTCTTGAAGCCGTGCCAGGGCGAGGTGATCACGCGTGTGCCCTCCTCCACGTGATCGACGACGAACCGCACGATCTCCCGGGCGCTCACCGTGGGCAGCACCCTCAGCCGAACGCGCCGTCGAGCCGAGCCGTGACCGCCGAGCGCCACCGCGATCACCGGGCGCGCGCCGGCGGGGCTCTCGTCGCCGAGATCGAGGCGCACGGTCGCGAGCTCTACCTCGCCCGACATCAGGCCGTCGGACGCGTGTCCCATCAGCTCCCGCACCCGCGACAGCGTCGCGTGCGCGGCCGCATCGCTCACCGCGAGCAGCTGCCCCGCCTGCTCGTCGTCGAGCCCGCCCTCGCGTTGGGTGAGCTCCCACAGGAGGCGGGTCCAGCGCGCCAACGCGACGGTGGAGCCGTCGAACAGCGTCCCGGCGGTGAGCGGCACCGGGTGCCGGCACGCCATGCAGCCGAGCAGGCCGGTCCCCGAGCGCCACGGCTCCTTGGCGACCCCACAACGACCACACACGAAGCCCCGTGGAAACCGCAGCCGCTCGAGCAGACGGCGGCACGACCGCTCGTCGGGCAGCATGGCGCCGAAGTCGTCGTCGTCGGTGGGATAGTCCACCCCCGGCGTCGGCACGTGCGTGTCGAGGATGCAGAAGCTGCCGCTTCGGGTGGGGGTCTTGCTGGGGAGGCGCATCGCTCTAAAGCGGCGAAACGGCCGCACGTAGCCAGAGTGTAGCACCTGTTCAAAAAACGACAGCCAGTTTCACCATTTTGTTGAACTGCACATAATGTTCAAATATTGAACACATTCCTGTTGCTCCCCTTGCGCGCGGACTCTATCCTCGCCTTCGGACCATGACCGTCAGGACCGCTCCGACCGACCCCACCGAGCTCGCCAACGTGGAAATCCCAACCATTCCCCCGGTTCTCGGAGATCGGCAGCTCGAGCTCCTCCTGGAGCTCAACTGGTTTCTCGAGGAGGATCACTCGCTCGAGGTGTCGCTCGAACGTGTGGCGCAGGTCGCCCTCGAGCTCGTGCCCCACGCCGAGCACACGTCGATTCGGCTGCTCGACGACCTCGGTCAGGAGCTCTTGTCGTCGGCGCGCGCTGGGCTCGACTCGGACGCGCCCCCCGCGAGCTATCGGCCGGGTCACTCGGTGGCGGGATGGGTGACGCGGACTGGCAGCGGAGCCCTCATCGACGACGTGAAGCACGACAAGCGCTACACCCCGACCCGCCTGCCGGTGGAGGTACGCTCCCTCGTCGCCGTGCCGATGTTCTCGAACGGCGGCGTGGTCGGCGTGCTCAGCGCGATGAACGCCGAGGCGAACCGCTTCGATCGACGCGACGAGGGGCTGCTCCGCCTCGTGGCCAACTGCACCTCGCCGCGCCTCGATCGAGCGCGCCTCTTCCGCCAGAACCACCTGCCGCTGGTGGCCCAAGCGATGTCGTCTCCGCTCCGCTTGCGCTTGGTGGCGGAGCTGTTCGAGGTGGGCGACATCGGCCTCAGCCTCGAGGAGGCGGTGCTCCGCACCGGGCGCCACCAGCAAGACGTGCAGGCCTGTTTCCGCCCGCTCGTGCGTCTGCAGATCATCGAACACGACGGCGCGCGCTTTCGCATTCGAGCCGATCTGCCGCAGGACGTGCAGATGGCGCTCCAGCGCGAGATCGACAGCAACGCCGAGCAGCTCGGGCGCGACCGCCACGTTCGCCATCACCTGCTCGGCGGCATGATCGGCCTCGATCCCAAGATGCAGATGGTGTTCGAGCTCATTCGCCAGGTGGCGCGGATCGACGTGGCGGTGCTCATCACCGGCGAGACCGGCACCGGCAAGGAGCTGGTCGCGCGCGCCATTCACGACATCAGCCCGCGACGCCACGGGTTCTTCGCCGCGGTCAACTGCGCCACCCTCAAAGAGACCCTCTTCGAGTCGCAGATGTTCGGCCACATGCGCGGCGCGTTCACCGGCGCGGTGCAGGACTACGTGGGTCTCGTCGAGCGCTGCAACAAGGGCACGCTGTTTCTCGACGAGGTGGCCGATCTGAGCCTCGAGAACCAGGTGAAGCTCCTGCGGTTCTTGCAGGAGGGGACGTTCTCTCGGCTCGGTGACACCATGGATCGGCGCAGCGACTTCCGCCTCATCGCCGCCACCAACCGCGACCTCGAGGGCATGGTGGCCAATGGCTCGTTCCGCGACGACCTCTACTACCGGCTCGCGGTGTTCCCCATCCGCCTCCCCTCCCTGCGCGAGCGCATCGGCGATCTCCGCTACCTGGTGGACGGCATCATGCAGGTGCACGCTCAGCGCTTCCACCGAGGCAAGGACGTGCCCTCCATCACGCCCGAGGCGCTGCGGCAGCTCGAGCGATACCGCTGGCCGGGCAACGTCCGGGAGCTCGAGAACGTGATCCTGCGCGCGTTGGTGATGGCCGGCGGCGGGCCCATTCGCCCCGATCACCTCCCCGAGGTGGAGCTCTTGAGCGACGTGCCCCCCGACAGCGGCTATCCCCCCGCCGACGACAGCGGCGAATACCAGGCGCTCCGCACCCTCGAGGACGTGCAGCGGGAGCACATCACCAGCGTGCTGCGGCAGCAGCGTGGCAACATCAAGGCCACGGCCGAGATCCTCGGGATCTCACGCACCACCCTCTACAAGAAGATTCGGGATCTCGCGATCGACGCCCCGATCTGAGCTGGCCGCTCCCCACCGCGAAGCGCGGCGTCGAAGCCGCGAACGCTCAGCGAGCGCCGAGGGTCACGGTGAAGGTCATCCCCAGCTGGTTTTCGACCGTGAGCACCGGCGCGTCCTCACCGTAGATCTCGGAGAACACCTCGAGCACGAACTGCGCGGCCCGCGCCGTGTCGGCGCCGAAGTCGAGCTGGAAGGCTTGCTGACCGCCGTCGATGAGCACCGGCTCGCCCACGCCATGACGCAAAAAGACGCTCGCGGCCGCGTCTCGCTCCGCGGGCTCGAGCGCGGCGAGCGGGAGATCGGCACGGAGGCCCCCCAAGCCGAACTGCACGAACTTTCCAGTGCGCTCGTCTTCGAAGATGACGAACGCCTCGTCACCATCGGCGAGCACCGCGTCGAGGAAGGGCAGGAGGAGCTCTACGGACCGGGTCGTCATGATCGAACGGGTTGGGCCTGCAGTCGTGGCATCGACTCTCCTCGAAGGCTCACTTCGCAGGTTGGTTCGCCTTCGCTGGCTCGTCCGAGCTCGGGGGATCTTGCGCTGGCATCGTGAGGATGCGCTGCACGAGGTGGTCGCCGGTGACGTTGCCGTCGACCTCGTCGCTACGGAACGGATCGGCCGCTCGCTCCGGAGCGCTCGGCGCGGCCACCGCGGGGTTGGCCTCCGCCCCGGCGCTGGCGAGCGGCGCGTCCTCGGGCTCGGCGTCGGCTCCGTGCTCCGTGGACGGGGACGTGGCCGCCTCGAGCGCGGTGGCCGGCGGTTGGGCCGGGGGCGGCGCGGTGGGCAGGTTCTCGGAGATGACCGTGAGGGGCGGCTCCGGATCGGGCGGCGGCGGAGGGAACGCGTCGTATGTCGTGCCGCCGCAGCCAACGGCGACGAGGGCTGCCACGAGGGCTGCGTGGAGGGCTGCGTGGACGGGCGGGGCCACACCGAGAGCAGCGAGTGCGCGTTGCCAGGTCATGTCGAGTAGAGACGGCGACGGCGCCAGAAAGTTCCGCCGTGGACGGTAGCACGCCGGGAGCGAGGCGGTGGCGTACCGTGAACGAGAGCGCCTATCATGGGGCACATGACGGTGACGCGGGAAGAGCTCGAGCGCGCCATCGACGAGATCCGGGCCCAGACAGCCGACCCACGGGCGGGGCTCTACGGGCCCGGCTCGATGGCGTGGACGATCGATCGCGAGCTCACGTTGTTCCTCGCCGGTGGACGCGCCGCGCTCTTGCAGCTCGCGCACCCGTTCGTGGCCCACGCCGTCGACCAACACTCGGCGACGCGCACCGATCCGCTCGGGCGGTTTCAACGAACCTTTCAACACGTCTACGCGATGACCTTCGGCGATCTCGAGCACGCGATCGCGTCTGCGCGCCGAATCCACGCGGTCCACCGGCGCATCTACGGCACGATCGACACCGCGGTGGGCCCCTTCGAGGCGGGCAGCCGCTACGAGGCCAACGACGAGAGCGCGCTCTTCTGGGTTCACGCCACCCTGGTGGACAGCGCGGCGCGGGTCTTCGAGGCGGTGGTGCGTCCGCTCACGTCGGACGAGCGCGAACGTTACCTCCGCGAGTCGCACCGCTTCGCGCGATTGTTCGGCATCCCCGCCGCGCTCTTGCCCCCGAGCTGGGACGCGTTCACGGCCTACAACGAGCGCATGTGGAGCGACCTCCGCGTGAGCGAGCCAGCGCGCGAGATCGCTCACTTCTTGCTCCACCCCCCGATGCCGTGGCTCGCCCCCATCGCGGGTTGGTATCGCGTGATGACCGCCGGCCTCATGCCGCCGCCGCTCAGAGCGCCGTTCGAGCTCGCGTTCGGCACCCGAGAGCAGCGCCTGTTCAAGGCCTCGCTCGCGACGCTGCGGGCAACCCACGGTGCGTTGCCGGCGCGCCTGCGACACGCGCCGGCCTACACCCGGGCGCTCCGGCGCGTGGCCGGCGACGCACCGCCGAGTCGCCTCGATCGGTGGGTGGAGGGGTGGCTCGAGCGCGCGCTCACCGCCAGCGCGCGCTGACCGGCGGCCTCAGCCGCTCGACACCGCGTCTCCCAACGCCGAGCGGCGAACGCGCAAGGGGCGCAGATCGACGCGACACACCTCGCCGCCGTGGCGTGGGATGGTGCGGGTGAGGCGATAGCTCAGCCCGAAGGTGGCACAGATCCCCGACTGAAACTGCCCGAAGATGCCGCAGTGCATGCCGCCCCAGCCCGGCCGCACGTACCACGGACACGCGTTGCCCACGATGTAGCCGGTACCGGCGGCGACGTCGGAGCCCGCCTCGTGCTCGGGGTTCACCCGATAGATGTACTCTCCCATCCGCAGCACCTCGATCGCCGAGTCGGGCACGTCGGGCAGCGCGAAGGTCTGCTTCATGGTCTGGGCGTAGCGCGCCCCGGCGTCGAAACACAGCTGGCCGAGGAGCGCCGGCGCCCGCGTGACACCGTGACGAGGCAGCTCCTCGGTCAGCACGATCAAGAGCTCCCCGAGGTGGGTCGCCGCCTCGCACCAGCGCTCCTCGTGGCTGAGGCGCGCCGCCCAGCGAAAGCCCGTGAGGGCTCCTCGCGCGCTCCGCTCCACCCCACCCACGTCGTCGAGGAGCCACGCCACCCGGCGGAACGGAGGCAGCGGGTAGAGCGCGCGCATCATCCGCGCGACCGCCTTCGGCTCGTGCTCCCGTGACGGCAGAAACGCGTGGGTGCCAGCCAGCACATCGTAGCGGCGCTGCCACGCAGGCGCCGTCGCAGCCGCGAGCACTCGGCGCGCACGCTCGCGATCGCCGAGCTCCGCGCCGAGGGTCTTCTCGACGGCGCGGAGCCAGCTGGTGGTGGCGTCGGTCGCGAGCAGCCACAACAGCGGGCGTGGGAGGAGCTCGCGGCGAAACCCGGCGCGCAACATCGTGTGGTGAAGCACCATGGCGGACGTCACCAGAGAGGCGCGAGCATCGAGAGGTCGCGCGGGGAGAGGGTGTCGAGGACCGAGAGGATCGACTCCTCGCCGAACTCGTCGGCGAAGGCGGCGATCACCTCGCCGGCCGGCCGCCGACCGTCGAACGCGGCGAGCAGCGGCTCGGTGTAGGCTGGCAGCTGCCAGGGTCCGGTGTCGCCGAACGGACCGGTCGCCGCGTTGCGGATCACCTCCCCCTCCACCACGAAGGCGGGGGCGACGCCGCGCCGGGTCACCCGGCCCCCCTCCACGAGGACGACGTCGTGCTCACGGCGGCAAACCAGCGGGAGCTTCGCGAGCTCGGCCACCGAATACGGTGCTCGCAGCGGAGCGTCCGCCGGCTCGGCCAGGAGCTCGAGCAGCGGGCCGGCATAGCCGGCAGCGTGATACACCGCTTTGTACTCGGCGATGGGATCACGGCCGGCGAGGCGGGCCACCAGCGCCGGCACGTCGAGATACTCCTCGAGCCGCCACCGTGACGGGCGCGTCCAGCTCGTGAAGCGCAACCCGGCGCCGGCGAGCAGCTCCATGAGACCGTCCACGTCGTAGCTGTGCTCCAGCGGGTGCAGGAGACAGTCGGCCACGAAGGAGCGGTCTCCCTTGCTCTTCTGCAGGATCTCGAACGCCGACCGCGCGGGGACGCTGCAGCGCGGCGACGCGAGCAGCCGATCGATCAGCTCGCAGGCGAGCTCGTAGCGCGCGTCGTGATCCTCATCGGGCGCGAGCGTCTGGAGGAGCTGTCGGAACATGGCCAGCGGCTCGCGGTGCACCCGGCTGTACACCATGAAGTAGAGCGCTCCGCTCGGCTTGAGCGCGCGGCGGATGTTGGCGAGGCCCACCGCGGGGTCGGGGAGGTGGTGCACCACGCCGGTGCTCACCACCAGGTCGAACTCCGCCTCGAAGTGGGTGTTCATCAGATCGATCCGCTCGAAGCGCACGTTGCGGAGCCCGAGCTGGTCTGCGAGCGAGCGCGCGTTGGCGAGCGTCGTCGCGGAGATGTCGCTCGCCACCACCTCGCCCTCGGGAAAGCACATCGCCCAGTGGGCGCCCTGCTGCTGCCCGCAGCCAGCCACCCACACCTTCGCCCGAGCCGGGAGGCGGTCGCCGGCGCGGCGACGCAACAGCATGTCGAGGGCCCCGCGCTTGAAGCCGGCAGGGCGCGCGAGGCTCAACGTGGTGACCGTGGGGTAAGGGAAGACGTCGTAGTGGGCGGCGACCGTTTCCACGCTGGCAGTCACCGCCCGAGTGTACTCGATCTGCGCTCCAAGGCGCACCGGGGCGCGCGCGCTGGATAGCCGCGGCCGGCCGAGCGGCCGTGGGTGACAGGTCGTAGACGGGCACGAGCCCGAGGGAGCTCGCCGCTCGGGTGCCCGCCGCTCACCACCGGAGAAGCGCGCGTCGTCGTGGTTGCACCTCCCTCGGCGACCGCTACACTCCCCATCTCCGTGAGCCAGCCGTTCCCTCGCCGCCTCTGCCTCGCTCTCCCGCTGCCCTTTTTGTTGGGCTGCGGCACGCTCACGCCCCGGAGCGAGGGGCCTCCCCCCCAAGCGGCGGCGCCTCCGTTCACGCTCCTGGCCCAAGACGGCAAGCGCTACGCGCTCACCGACCTGATTCGGCGCGGCCCCGCGCTCGTCGTGTTCTATCGCGGCTTCTGGTGACCCTTCTGCCGCAGCCAGCTCGGCGAGCTGGCACAGCGCCATGAAGAGCTCTTCGCGCGGGGGGTGCCGGTGGTCGCCATCAGCGCCGACGAACACGCAGAGTCGCGCATTTTCGCGAATGAGGGGAACCTCCCCTTCCCCCTCTTGCGCGATGGCGATCTCCAAGTAGCCAACGCGTACGGCGTCGCGATGGTGGGAGACGACATCGCCATCCCCTCCACCTTCGTCATCGGGCGCGATGGTCGCATTCACGCGAAGTGGGTCGGCGAGACGATGGCCGACCGCCCCGAGCTCGACGAGGTGCTCACGCTGCTCGACTCGCTGCGTCAGCCGCGAAACGTCGCGAGGTAGCCGGTCATGCGCAGCTTGCGCCGCGTGGCGTCCGACGTCATGTACCGCAGCTTGCCGAAGATCGGCCGCTCCGGTCCCCACGCGCGGTCGTAGCGCCCGAGCACCCAGAAGATCCCGGCGTACGAGTTGGGATCGCGCCCGTCGACGGCGTAGCGGTTGTTGAGCTCGATCATCGTGGCGAGCGCGTCGGCGGGAGTCGTCGCCCACTGATAGAGCTTCTTGCCCCACAACATGCGCAGGTAGTTGTGCAGCCGCCCCTCCCGCACGAGCTGGCGCTGGGCCGCGTTCCAGATCGCGTCGCCGGTCTCGGCGGCGGCCAGCTGCGCGAGGTCGTAGCTCTCGGGCCGCGGATCGTCCGCGTGATCGAGCATCGTCCGCTTCGCCCAGTCGGGGAGCGAGTCGAAGCGGTCGTAGTCGTCGCGATGGAAGCACATGTTGAAGCCGAGCTCGCGCCAGGTGACGAGCTCGTCGAGGAACGACTCCGCCGCCGCGCTCAGCTGCCACCAGCCCGAGCGTGCACCGTTTCGCTGAGCGCTGAGCTGCTCGGGTGTCCACGCTTGTCGCTCGGCGAGCGCGACCAAGATCTCCGCCGGAGAGATGTGACCGAAGTGCAGGTAAGGCGACAAGCCGCTCGCGACGTCTTCGTCCGGGTGATTGCGCTCGAGGTAGCGAGGGAGTCCCACGTCGAGGAAGGTCTCGAGCCGTTGGCGAGCCGCCGCCTCCCCTCCGCGCAAGAGCGCCGGTCCCACGCTCTGATCCACGGGGAGACGCGAGAGGCCGCCGGCGAGCAGGGCCTGCACGTGGGCGAGCCCCACACCGGGTGGCAGCTTGGGGAGACGCGCTGGCGTGCGCACCACGAGCTCCGCGAGCGGGTCGGCCTGGGGCAGCGCGTCGAGGTGGGGGGCGAGGGCCGTCTGCAAGAACCGGCGGAACGCATGCGCGGTGGGGAACGCCCGGTCGGTGGCCGCGAGGGGCAACAGGCCGCAGCCGTCCACGCTCTCGAACCGGACCGGCACCGCGCTGGCCACCTTCTCCGGCAAGCCGCGGAGGAAGAACGCTGGGTACTCGTCGGTCACGACCGCGCCGGCCTCCGCCGCGAGCGCGGCGAGCAGCCCTCGACCCGCGCCTCGGGACGGCTCCACGAAGGGCACGTAGGTGGCTCCGGCCGCCGCCAAGCGGCCGGCGTGGTCGAGCATGCCCTCGAGCACGAAGCGGTGGTGTCGAACGCTAGCCCAAGGATAATCAATCCTTAGCGGCTCAAACACCACGAGCGGTTGGCGCAGCCGGTTGGCGAGCGCCACCGCGCGCTCGAGCGCCGGGTTGAACCGGGTGCGACGCTGGGCGGTCATCCACAGGAGCACGTAGGCGCCGTCCCCTCGAAGGGGCCCCTCCCTCAACACCTTCGTCCGCAGCGGCGAGACCATGGGCGGTTCTTAACGAGGGGCCGGCCGATTGCAAACCGCTTGCGCAGCACGGGAGCGGTGACTAAGGTGCGCCTTCCGCTATGGCCCGCGTTACCGTCGAAGACTGCCTTGCCCGCGAAGAGAACCGATTTGCCCTCGTGATCATGGCGTCGCGACGTTCGCGACAGCTCATGAAGAGCGACGAGCCGTTGGTGATCTGCCGCAACAAACCCCTCGTGACCGCCCTCCGCGAGATCGCGGCCGGCCGCATCCGATTCGACCGCCCCTCGAGCGAGGTGGTGAACGAGTGGGTGGCGACGCAGCGCGTTCAAAACGTCAACAGCTGACGGCCGCGCTCGCCGAACCGCCCAGGCTCACCCTGGCATACGCCGAAGGGCCACCGTGACCCGCCGTCTCCGAGGATCCACGCGCGGAGGTGAGGCGCCGGCGCTGTGTGTGCGCGACGCGGCCCTCGAGACGGGCACGAACGCGCACTACACCGATCCGCGCTACTACACCGACACGTACGCGGATCGGGCCGACGACATCGCCTACTACCAAGGCCTGGCTGGCGCGCTCGAGGGCCGAACGCGTCGTGTCCTCGAGTATGGCTGCGGCAACGGGCGCATCGCGATCCCGCTCGCCCAGACCGGCGTCGAGGTCACGGGGGTCGACCGCTCCGCGCCGATGCTCGCCGACTTTCGGCGACGCTTGGCCCTCGCGCCTCCCGAGCTGCGCTCGCGGGTCAGCCTCCGGCGGGGCGACATGCGGCGGCTGCGCGCGGGTCAGACGTACGCGCTCGTGCTCTGCACGTTCAACACGTTCTTGCACCTCTACACCCGACAGGACGTGGAGCAGTTCTTGGCGCGGGTGCGCGCACACCTCGCGCCTCGGGGTCGCTTCGTGGTCGACGTCTCGATGCCGAACCCCGACGAGCTGTGCCGCGATCCGAGCCGAGCCTACCGCGTGCCCCGCTTCAAGCACCCGAGCACGGGCGAGCTCGTGCGCTACGCGGAGCGCTTCGCCTACGACGCACTCTCGCAGGTGCTCACCGTGGGCATGGAGTTCGAGCCCGCGGACGGCCACGACAAGGCTTGGGTCACGCCGCTCGCCCATCGCCAGTTCTTCCCGCAAGAGCTCGAAGCGCTGCTCTTCTACAACGGGCTCGAGGTGATCGACATTCATGGCGACTTCGAGCACCGAGCGCCGAGCAACGAGTCGGAGGCGCTCATCTTCCACTGCGACAAGCGGGCCGCCGGCAAACGCTCGCGCTGGTAGCCGACCACGGCGCGGCGACGCCGAGGGCCGCCCGAGGCCACCGCTCAGAAGCGCCCCTCGAGGCCGGCGTAGCCCGGGCCGACGACCGGGCGAAGCGAGGCCTTCGCCGCTCGCTCCGGTGCCTCGCCGCCGACGAACAATCCGATCACGCCGAGCACCACCCCAAGGCCCCCCACCCCGAACGCCACGTTCGACACGTTGGCCACGACCTCGGCGTCGTCGAGGGCTCCGGCGAGGTTGGCCGGGCACAGGTCGTTGGTGCACGAATCGCTGATGGTGCGGGTGTTCTCGATCGCCACGATCCCGGTGATGGCCCCCACCATCAGCCCTACGCCGCCCACCGCGAAGCCCACGTAGGCGAGCGGCGAGGGCATCACCGGTGGGGGTGCGGCGGCCCGAGCGATCTTCGGGCCTCGGGGCCGGGGCGAGGACGGGGGTGGCGACGGCGGCGCCGGGGCCGCCACCGGGTCCAACGCCGGGACGTCCACGGTGACGTCGGCGCGCTCGGCGTGGATCTCCACCTCACGCCGCCACGGCTTCCTTCCCGGCGCGGTGGCAGAGAGCTGGTGGATGCCAGGATCGATGGGCAGCGGTCGTCCGAACAGCGCCTCAGCGATCACCTCACCGTTGAGCGTCACGGTGAGTGTGGGAGTCGACGCGCTCACCGCGATGGTGAGGCGGGCCACCTGCTGCTCCATGGCCGCGAGCTTGGTCCGCGCGAGGTTCTCACGCTCCTCCTGCCCCGCTTGTTGGGCGAGGGAGGCGGCGCGGGCAAAGGCCGACCACGCCGACGCGAACATGCCCCGCCTCTCGAAACAGAGCCCGAGCTCGAGCGCGGTGAGCGCTCGCGCCTCGAGGGCCTCGCTGGCCTGAAACTTGGCGCAGGCCGCGTCGAGCTCGTTGGCGGCCATGTGCTGCTGGCCCTCCTCGAAGAGGACGGCGGCCGACGGCTCGGCCTGGGCCTGCGCCGGCGCCGCCTGGGCCACGAGCCAGAGGAGCGCCACCACGAACATCAGAGAGGCCCACGCCTTGGGTCGCATCGGTGACCGCATCCTACCGCGGCGACCGGTGCGACGCGACGAGGTCGAGCTGGCGGCGCGACCTCCCTCAGGAGGAGGGATCGGCAACGCGACCCGCAAACATCACGAGGCCCGTCTTCACGTCGCGCACGAAGAACAAGAACGGGCGATCCGCGTGAAACAGCTTCGGCTCCGGCGGCATGCCGCCAGCGCGCGGCATCACCACCGCGGTGGCCGCAGCGGCCTCCGTGCCCGACTCGTCCATGGCCACGAACGCCTTGTGAAACACCTGCCCGACGAACAGCCGATCCGCGGGGTTCTTCGGGTTGGCGATGCCGGAGAAGTCGGCCGTCTCCCGCTCGAAGGCGGTGAGCATCCCGAGCTTCTGCAGCGGCGCCTTCAGCTCGACCGATCCCTTGGGCTCGAGCTTGAAGCGCGGCAGCTTCAGATCGACGCGCTCCGAGGAAAGCGCCGACGTCCAGGTGGACAGCACCTTGGCGTCGAGCTTCTTCTCGAGCGCGGCGAGCCCGTTGGGCTCGGTGGGGAGCACGAAGAGGGTCGCGAACTCCTCGTTCTGATAGCTGAGCTCACAGAGCTTCGCCCCGTCGGCCTCGCCGTACTTCATGTGCTCGGTCTGGTGCATCATCGGCACCGTCACACTTCCCCCTGGAGCAGCAAACGCCGCGTCCGCGGTGCGCTCCTTGTCGAAGGTGCTCTGCCACTGGGCCTTGAAGTACATCGCGTTCACGAGGACCAGGCGCGTGTCCTCGTCGATCCCGGGCGGGGGGATGAGATCCTCGATGCGCTTGTGGGTCGTGTCCGCCACCCAGTCGTTGATCAGCTTGCGCTGCGCGTCGGGCGCGCCGGCGAAGTCGACAGGCAGCAGCGGGGCGCCGTAGCTCGCCTTGGTGAGGCCGAGGAAGTGGCGCTCGAAGGTGTAGCTCTGGTCGCCGTAGAGGCGGTTGGCCACCGCGATGTCGAGGTCCTTCGCGTTCTGCCAGCGATGGAGCACGCTCGCCCAACCGCCGTGGAGCTCCGGTGCGGCCTCCGGGAAGCGCAGCGCCTTCTTCATCTGCTCGCCGGTCTCCCCCTTGGCGCCAGCGTAGGTCATCGCGAGCGCCAGCGAGATGCTCGCGGGGGAGAAGGCGAGGTTGCCGGCCTTGGCGCCGAGCTCCTGGAAGAGCGCGAGACCAAACGCGTTGCTCGCGTCGACGGCGGGTTGAGCGGGTCCGCCCGGCTTGACCGGCTCGGTCTTGGGTGGGTCGGCCACCGGTCGTTCCGCCGACGCGCTGGGTTGGGGGGCGGTAGCCGAGGCCTCCGGGGTTGGAGCGCTTGGCCCGGGGCCGGTGGTGCTGGGGGGGGTGCCGGCGTCGCAGGCGCTCGAGGCGAGCAGGGCGAGGATGGGTAGGGAGAGCTTGGATCTCGTTCGCTTCATGATGTCCTCCGTCAGGGGAGATTGGACGCGGCCGCCCGCGCGCTGATGTAGGGCGCAAGCGAACCGTGACGCAACGGTGATGTTCCCGATCGGCCGGAGGTGGCTGCACACGCTCGAAGCCCTCGACCTCCGGCACCGGGCCTGCGTCGAGGGTCAGGGGATGCGCCAGGGCTCGGGGAAGAGCACCCAACGACCGTTCACGTGCACGAGGCCCTCGCTGCTCGTCCCGCGCTTCTCTGCTGGAACCACGAAGCGGAAGCAGTAAAACGCGAGCCCCGCGCGGAGGCGTGCCGACAGCGCGGAGAGCTCGGGCGGGCACTTGTTGGCGTCTCCGCTCCCCGCGCGCAGATCTTCGGTGGTCACCTTCCACATGAGCAGCTCGGTCTCCGCTGGCGCCGGCGTGAGCACCAGCTCACGAAACACGGCGTCGTAGTGCGCACGCGCCGTGGCGGCGAGGTCGGGCTCGAACGTGGCGTCGACGTCCGCCGGCGACGGCGCGAGCTCGCGCGTGAGCGCGCGATGATCGGCCCCCTCCTCGAGGAACCGCTCCAAGAGGCGCCGGGCGTCGGCGAGGGTGGCCGGCCGCGAGCGCGAGGTCGCCGTCGAGCTCGACGGGGGCGAGCTCACGGAGGCCGCGGAGACGCCCCCGAGAGCGGAAGCGCTCGCGGCGGCGGTCGTCGCGTCGCTGACACGCTCGCACCCGCTCGCGACGAGCGCGCCCCACGCCGCCAGGGCGATCGTCGTCCGCCTCATCGCCGGATGGGTACCCGACAATCGCGAGCAACGCCAGCCCGAGGCGCGTGACGAGGAAGGTGGCCACGCCTGCCCGCGTATGTGGCGAGGTGATGCGAAATCTCGTCTTGGTGGGCGTCGTCGTGGCGGCGAGCGGCTGTTCTCTGTTCCCCGGCTCGCGGCGGTCGACCGCGGCCAATACCGCCGCGGCCCCTGCCCCCGCCCCCAAGGAGGATCCGCGCTTTTCGCACAGCGCCGCGGAGCTCGACGCCTTCATCGCCGAGCACACCGAAGGCTACCAGGAGGTCGGCGAGCCCGTCGAAGGCTCCCTCGAGTCGTTCGAGCCGTGGGAGCTGACCATGAAGCGGGGCAAGTGTTACCGCTACGTGATCCGCCTCGAAGACGGCGCCGTCTTCGGCGAGCACGCGCGGAAGGGCGTGGCGTTCAAGTACACCTCACCGGGCCACTTCGACGTGATGGGGGGACCGGGCGTGCACGGCCCCGGCGCGGTCGTGTCCGGGGGCTGCCCACAGACCGACCGCAAGGCTACCTTCGACATGTATGCGAACTGGGGCAGCGCCACCAACAAGGCGCGCCTCCACGAGCTCGGCGCGGGCGGCTTCACCGCTCAGCTCTACGAGAAGAGCATCGGCGAGGCCGAGCTCGCGAAGCAGCAAGCAGACACCGAGCGTCAGCTCGAGGAGTCGCGGCGCTTCAACGAGGAGTATCGCCAGAAGGAGGAGCAACGGAAGAAGGAGCGCGACGCGCGCTGGAACGACGCGCCGAGCCCATCGAACCGCTCGAACGGCTCGTCGCCGAAGGGCCCTCAGACCGTGTCGGTGAGCATCAAGAACGAGTGCAAGCAGACGGTGAAGCTCTTCTTCGGCGACAAGCCCAAGTTTGGCAGCGGCACCTACTCGAGCCTCGGCAGCAACACCCTCACCTCCCGATCGATGCGCGAGGGCGACATGATCTGGCTCGTCGACGACAGCCAGAACGGGATGGGCGCGGTGACCGTCTCGAGCGCGACCCGCAAGGTCGAGATCCTCCCGAGCTGCACCGGCATCGTCACGCGCTGAGCCACGCGCGCGAAGCCACGCGCGCCGCGCCGCTCGCGCCGGAGCGACGCGCAAGAGGTCTCGCGTCGGACGTCCCTCGCGAGCCGCTTGGGGGCGAGCGGGCCTGATCAGCGCTCGCCGGGGGGCAGGTCGTCGCCCTCGCGCTTGGGGATCACGATGCGGATGCCGCCCCCCTTCGCGCGCTCCTCGGGCGCCTTGATCATCTCCTCGAGCTGCCCGAGGCGCACGATCTCGCTGAGGGCGTTGAAGCCACCCACGAGCTCGCCGCGGAGATAGACGAAGGGCGGGCGATCCTGGCCCGTCTCGCGCACCAGGCGCGTCTCGAGCTTGAGACCACCGTCGCCCTCGAGATCCACGAACTCGTGCTCCACGTCGTGATCTGCGAGCAGCTGCAAGGCCCGCCCGGTCCAGGGATCGGTGCCGTTGCCGTACACCTGGGCCTTCCGACTCGGATCGCCGAGCGGACGCTCGTCGGCCTCCGGCTCGGGCGCCGGCGCCGCGAACGGCGAGGCGTTGGGCGGCGGCTCCCTCAGCGCGTCGTCGGGCACGGTCGCGCGGGGGGCGATGCGGTCACGGATCTTGGTCGCGAGCGGCGACCGCGCCACCAGCGGATCTACGCGCTCCTGGAGCTTGTCGGCCGCCCGAGCCGCCTTGTCCAGGCCATCCATCGCCAGCTTGCCGACCTTGTCCAGAATGCTCATGGACGCCGGCTTGCCACATGCGGGCGGGCTCTTCAAGCCGCGCCCACCTCGCGGCCAGAACGGTGGGTCGAGCGCTACTCGGCCGCCGACCGTGGCGGCACGCGATCCGCGCCGTAGATGCTGTGCCGTCGGAGGGCCGCGATCTCGGCGAAGGTCGCCGGCCGCTCATCCTCGAGAAAGCCAGCGACCGCGGCCCGGAGACCGGGATGCGCGAGCCAGTGCGCGCTGTAGGTGGGCACCGCGGTGTAGCCGCGTTGGATCTTGTGCTGCCCCTGCGCCCCCGCCTCCACGCGCGCGAGGCCTCGCTCGAGCGCGTGCTCGATCGCTTGGTAGTAGCAGAGCTCGAAGTGCAGAAAGCGATGGCGCTCGGTGCAGCCCCAGTAGCGACCATAGAGGGCGTCCTTGCCCACCAGGTTGAGCGCGCCCGCCACCGGCTCTTCGCCGTCTTCCGCCACCACCAAAACCACCCGGTCGCCCATCGTCTGGCCGAGCAGCTCGAAGAACGCGCGGGTGAGGTAGGGGCTCGCCCACTTGCGGTCGATGGTGCTCAAGTAAAACTGGTAGAAGCGATCCCAGTGGCGGGGGGTGATCTCCGCGCCGGTGAGCCGTCGGATCGTGAGGCCGGCGTCGTGGGCGCGCTTGCGCTCCTTCTTGATCGCCTTGCGCTTGCGGCCGAGGGTGGCGCCGAGAAACTCGTCGAAGCTCGCATAGCCCTGGTTGTGCCAGTGGTACTGGACGCCAACGCGGGGCAGGAGCCCGAGCTCGACGGCGAGGGACTGCTCGCTCTCTTCACAGAACGTGATGTGGAGCCCACTCACTTTGTGGCGCTCGGCGAGCTCGAGCATCGCGGTGACGAGCACCCGCTTCAGCGGATCGCGGTCGCCCTTCTCGTGCACGAGGAGACGCGGCCCGCCGGCCGGCGTGAACGGCACGCAACACTGGAGCTTCGGGTAGTAGCTGTGACCGGCGCGCTGGAAGGCGCTCGCCCAGCTCCAGTCGAACACGTACTCCCCGTAGCTGTGGCCCTTCACGTAGAGCGGCGCGCACGCGAGCACCCCTCCTGCCCCGTCTTCCACCACCAGGTGCTGCGGCAGCCAGCCCTCGTCGGCCACCGCCGAGCCGCTCTCCTCGAGAGCCAGGAGGAACGCGTGCGACACGAACGGATCGACGTCGCCAGCGCACGCGTCCCAGAGGACGGCGTCGATGTCTCCGATGTGCGGAACGGCTCTGACCACGAACTGACGCTGGCTCGCCATCGCTGGCGTAGGGTAGCGCGAGCGTCGCGTGAAAGCTCGCGCGACACCATCGCTCTCGTGCAGCACCTCGCGTCACCGGGGGGGGACCGAGTAGGTCACGCTCGCGTGCGCGATCGGCGGCCCCCCGTCGGCGGGGCTCATGATCACGCGCCCCACGACGAGGCTCCGGCCCAGCTTGAGGATTTCGGCGTCGGCGGCGACCACGCCCTCCCCCATCCGTCGCAAGAAGTCGATGTGGAGGCTGGTGGTGACCGCGAGCGGCTCCTCCCCCAGGGTGGCGAGCACCGCGAAGTACATCGCGGTGTCTGCGAGCGTCATGAGCGTGGGGCCCGACACGCTCGGCCCTGGTCGCAGGTGCTGCGTCGTGAGCGGCAGGAGCACGCGCGCCCGGCCCTCGCTCACGTGCTCGAGCTGCCAGCCCACCGCCCGCGCCTGGGGGAACACCCGATCCATCAGCCGCTC
The DNA here is from genome assembly GCA_964401935.1 of uncultured Polyangiaceae bacterium. Classification (GTDB taxonomy): domain Bacteria; phylum Myxococcota_A; class Polyangia; order Polyangiales; family Polyangiaceae; genus JAPYTK01. The sequence goes on along the minus strand of CAYOAL010000081.1, from coordinate 13,554 downwards.
GATCTCCGCCGCGCAGAGGCCCATCGGACCGCATTCTACGCCGCAACATCGCGCCGCGCTCGCCCAACGCGCCCTCACGTGAGGTGCTGGCGATATTGCCGCGGCGTGGCCCCCGTCCAGCGCTTGAACGCGCGCACGAAGGCGCTCGCCTCGCTGTAGCCGAGCAGGTAGGCCACCTCCCCCACCGCGAGCCGCGCGTCGGAGAGATAGGCGCGGGCCGCCGAGCGACGCTCCTCTTCCACCAGCTCCTGAAAGCTCGTCCCGGTGTCGCGCAGGCGGCGCTGCAGGGTGCGAGCGCTGGTCGCGACCGCCTTGGCCACCACTTCGAGCTTGGGGGGGCCGTCGGGCAAGAGCTCGTGGATCGCCATCCGCACCTCCGACAGCTCGTCACCCTGCTCGCGGCAGCGCGACAACAGCTCCGCCGCGTGGCGCTCGAGCACCTCCCGCAGCCCCGCCTCTCGGCGCGAGAGCGGCGCGTTCCAGGTGGCGCGGGTGAGCACGCAGCGCGAGCGCTCGGCGCCGTAGCGGATCGGGCAGCGGAAGAACGCTTCGTGCGCGTCTGGCGAAGGAGGGGGCGGGATCGCCAAGTCGACATGCACGAACTCCACCGGGTGCTCCGCGAGCTCCCGGAAGCGCCCGAAGGTGACGCCGAGGGTGTACTGCACGAACACGAGCTGCTCCTCGGGGCTCGCGTGACGGGCCCGGAGCGTCACCGCCGGTGGCTCCGCGAGCGCGTCGCACTCCCACGAGAGGTACGGGGTGATGATCCGAAAATAGCGCGCGAGCTTCTCGAGACCGACCCCCACCGTGGGGCACGAGCTCGCGAGGTAGTCGACCACCTCGTAGGTGCCAAACGGAATGCCGAGCCCGATCCGAAAGGGAGCGCTCGGATCGCGCGACTCGGCCATGATGGCGCGCCACACCCGCACGTAGGCGTTGGGATCGAGCTCCCCTCGGAGCTCGTGCAGGGGCACGCTCAAGCCTGCCACGCGAGCGATGTGGGCGGCGTCGAGCGACGGGGGCAGCGCGGCGGCGAGGCCGCGCAGCTCCCGACAGAACATCGAGGCGTCACTCACCGCGTTACCCTTTGCCCGGCCCTCGCCGCCGTCAAGGCGCTCGAGATTGGCGCCGGCGGTCAACTCGTTGGCGCCCGGTGTCGCGCGCGGTCGTGTCCCCGGCCCTAACGTGCACGGAGGAGGAACGATGACCCAACACCTCAGCCTGCTCCTTGTCGTCTCGTGGCTCGCCCTCGGAGCCGCGGCCTGCGCGCGCGCCGAGCCCCCCACCCCGGCCGCGGAGTCGCACAAGGCGATGCCCGCCGTCGACGCCCCCGACGGCCACTTCTCCGGGGAGGTGGCCGCTCGGCTCGAGGCGGGAACCTACACCTACCTCCGCGTTCGCACGGACACGGGCGGCGAGCGCTGGGTGGTCACGCTCGGCGCCGGGGCGCCGGTGGGAAGCGCCGTCCGCGTCGTCAACATGGGGACGCGCCGCGACTTCCACTCCAAGCGTCTCGACCGAACCTTCGACGACCTCGTGTTCGGCATCGTCCGCACCAGCACCTGAACACTCAACCAGAGCCCCGGGAGACCCACCCATGAAACGAACCGCCTACTGGCTGCCCATCTTCGCCATCGTCCTCGCCGGCTGCAGCGATGACACAGACCCCGCCGACGCCCCCGATGGCGACGGCGACAAGGCCAACACCGAGGTCGACGTCGACGCCCTCTACGCCTGCGACGAGAGCGACTTCACCGTCACCGTCCCGTTCACCGGACCGAACGTCGATCCGAACGACGGCTCGTTCGTCGAGCTCACGGCAGACCGCTACGTGATCCACACCACCCACCTCATCTACAAGCCGGAGTCGCTCGACGAGGTGCTCGAGCTCAGCTTCGACATCTTCGCCGACATCGCCCTGCGGCCGGGGTTTCTGGGCATGTCCACCGCAGGCAGCGAGCGCTGCACGAACGTGCGCACGGTGGGCGTGTGGGCGAGCGAAGAGGCGATGTACGGCTTCGTCGCCGGGGAGGCGCACATGGTGGCGATGAGCCGCACCACCGCCATCAGCCGCACCGGCAAGGTCACTCACTTCGAGGCCACCCCCGAGGAGGTGAGCGCGCTCGACTGGGACGTGGCTCGCGCGAAGATCGCCGGGGTCGAGCCGTCACCCCTGTACGACTGAGCGACGCTCGGATCGACCGCTAGGGCGCGCCGCGTGGACCGAGCCACATGCGGGCGCGCGTCAGGTCGAAGCCGATGCGCCGGAAACCCAGCCCCGAAGCGCCGAGGAGGCCGGCTGCTCCGAGCTCGTGGAGCTCCTCCTCGAGATAGGGGAACGACGGCACGCGCAACACCGGGACGGTGATCGCCTCGTCGTCGGCAAATCCGAGCAGCACCGAGCCCGCGAAAGCGGGCGTGGTGCTCCCGTCGGCGGTGCCGAGGACCACCTCCTCGTCCCCGGGCCGCCCCTGTTCACCTACCCAGACGGTGTCGGGCGAGCCCGCGTCGTAGATGAGGCGCACCGGCTCTTCATCGAGCGATGCGTCGACGATGACCCGGTCGCCGGTCCACTCCACCGCCACCTCGAACAGCTCCTCGGTGGGGAGCGCACCGTCGAGGTGGCGCACGACGCGCCTCCCGGGGTAGTCGATCTCGGTGGGCACCTCCGAGAAGAAGTCCATGCCCACGATGCCAACGATCGTCTTGCCGTTGAACGGCTCCGGCCCCACGGCCTCGAGCACCAGCGAAGCGACGGGATAGGTCTCGCAACCGATCTCCACGTCGGCGGCGTGCTCGACGTAGGCGGGACCTCCCGGCGCGCCGTACAGGAAGGTGAGCGGAGCGCCGGTGTCGATCGCGAGATAGGCATCCTCGCCCGCGTGCCGCACCGGGATCACCTGAGAGTGGACGTCCCCCGAGAGCAAGACCGTGAGCTCGAGCTCGATAGCGTTCTCGACACAAGGCGCGGCGGAGTCGCCCCCGCTTCCGCTCGAGGGCCCCGCGCCGGAGCCCACCGCGCTCGCCGCGCCCGCGCCCCCGGCGGCGGCTCCCGGCTCCGAGCGCACCTCACCACAACCGACGAGGAGCACGACACAGAGGCCAAGCTCGGCACCAAAGAAGCACGAAGATCTTGAACGAACAGGTTTCATACACACCTCGAGGCTTGGGACTGCAACGCCCATGCCCGGCGACAGGCCCGATTCTTCGAGCGCGCAGACGCGCGCACGCGCCGCCGTCAACGAATGCACGGCAGCGCGTGCACACGCTCCTCGTGATTGCCCGCCCCGCGTGGCCGCTGCACGACGCGCCGGCCACCGGAGACGCGGCACGCTCTTGGCCGCCCGCCTCGTGTCTGTGCGGCGAGGCCGTTGTGGCCGGTGCACCTCGGTCTTGGGTGGATCGAGCGCGCCAGCGCGGTACCATGAACGCATGAAGTCAACGATGCGCAACACGCTGGTCGGGTTCGCCGTCGTGGTGAGCACTGCCTCGATCGCCGACGACTCCTCCGCCGACAAGAGCTTCACCATGAAGATGGAGGAGAGCCAACGCGCCCAGTGGGAGAAGTCGTTCAACGAGCTGCTCGCCAAACCGTTCGCGACCAAGCTCACGTGCACCGCCGACAGCACGATGGTGTTGCAGGCCGGCTCGGGCTGCGTGGAGCTGTCGAAGGACGAGAAGCTCTGCTGCGACGCGTTCAACATCAAGCTCGCGTGCGACGACGGGGCGTGGAAGCAGACCAGCATCGACGCCAACAGCTGCCGCGAGAGCGAGTAACCGCGCAACGCGCCCGGGGGGCCCCCCTGGCGCTCGACGCAGAGCTGCCACGCGGCGGTCCCATGAGACAGGCGCCGCCGCCACCGGGATGGCGACGTGGATGCGGACACTTGGCCTCGCAGAGGCAGCGCGCGACCTTGGCGCGAGCCTTGCGACGGCAGGGGTCATGTCCAGCAGAGTCTTGCTCCTCGCGCTCCTCATCACCACGTCGTGCGGGTCCGAGGCGCCGCCGGTCGACGACTGCGCGGACGGCCGCATCACCGGGCCCATCTTCGCCGAGACGGACGCCGACGTGGCGGCCCTCGCCGGCTGCCACGTCGTCGAGGGGAGCCTGTACCTCTGGGGTGCGGAGATCGGTTCTCTCGCCCCGCTCGCGGAGCTCACGGCCGTCGACGGCGCGCTGTCCATCCTTCAGACCAGCCTCCGCGACGCGGCGGGGCTCGAGCAGCTCGAGCGGGTGGGGCTCTGCCTCGAGCTCCGCGACAACCCCGCGCTCGAGTCCGTCCGCGGCCTCGAGGAGCTCACCCACATCGGCGGCTGCCTCTCGGTGGGAACGAGCGACGCGAGCGGTCGCCCCCGCGGGAACCCAGCGCTCGAGAGCCTCGACGCGCTCCGAGGCGTGGAGCACGTGGGCTACTTCGCGACGGTGGCGAACAACGCACGCTTGCCGCACCTCCACGGGCTCAGCGGCCTGCGCGAGCTCGGCGGCGACCTCACCATCGAGGACAACGCCACCCTCCAGAGCGTGAGCGGCCTCATGGGGCTCGAGCGCTTTCGGGGCGAGGCGGTGACGGTCGCACAGAACCCAGCCTTGCCAGCGTGCGAGGCGGAGCAGCTCCTCGCGCAGCTCGACGCCGAGGTGGCGGTGACGCACGGCAACGACGACATGGCCGACTGCCGCTGAAGCCGGCGCCGCGAGCTGGCGCGTGGGAGGAAGCATCGGCCGGCCCCGGGCGTAAGAGCCCTCATGCTCGGATCTCGTCGCGCTCGCTCTCTCCGAGAGCTTGGTCGAGGGCTCGCCCTCCCTGCCGCCACCCTCACGTTGCTCGCTGCGGGCACGGCGAACGCCACCACCATCCCCGGCGGCAACATCGTGAACGAGAGCTGGACCAAGGCGGGCAACCCCTACGTGATCCAGGGCGACATCACCATCCCCGCGGGCGCGTTCCTCCACATCGGAGAGGGGGTCGACATCCAGATCGCGACCGGCGACCTGCAGGGCTCGCTCCCCGACGCGGCGCGCGTGGCCATCGTGGTGTTGGGCGAGCTCGTGGTCTCGGGCACCGAGGCCGAGCCGGTGCACATCCACGCGCAGTCGGGCACGTCGTTCGACACCTGGCACGGCCTCGTCGTGGAGAGCGCCGCGACCACCGCGCGCTTCACCTGGATGCGGCTCGAGCACTCGCGCTACGGCCTCGACACCAACAACGCTGGCCTCGAGGTGAGGGCGTGCGAGCTCGCCCAGAACCGCTACCAAGGCGTGGAGCTCCAGAACGGCGCCGCGGTGTTCGACCGCGTGCTGGTGCGCAACACCTACAACACGGGCATCATCGTCAACGGCGGCTCCACCACGATGACCAACGTGATCGTGCGCGACTCCGGCGACTACGGAGTGTTGCTCGCCGGCGGCACGGCCAACCTTCACAGCGCGGCGGTCCACAAGAACGGCAGCTTCGGCGTCTACGCGACGGGGGGCTCGGGCAACATCACGAACACCGTCATCACCAACAACAGCTGGGGCGTGGTGCGCAGCACGGGCACCGTGAGCATCAGCTACTCCAACGTGTGGGGCAACGGCTCGAGCTTCAGCGGCTCCATTTCGCAGTCGAACATCCTGTCCGCCAATCCTCAGTACCAGAACGGCGACCTCGGCGACCTCCGGCTGCAAGCGAGCAGCGTGTGCATCGACGCGGGCACCGCGACGGGGGCCCCGGATCACGACTTCAACAACGTGGTGCGCCCGCTGAACGGCGACGGCATCAACGCGGCCGAGTACGACATCGGCCCGCACGAGTACGTGGCAGCGCCGGTGTGCGGCGACGCCAAGCTCAACGGCGCCGAGGTGTGCGACGACGGCGCGGCCAACGGCACGTACGGGTTCTGCAACGCCAACTGCACCGGCCCCGGTGCCTATTGCGGCGACAACAACCTCGACGTGGCCCACGAGGAGTGCGACGACGGCAACACCACGCCTGGCGACGGGTGCGACGGCCAGTGCAACATCGAGTCTTCGGGGAGCGGCGGCAGCGGCGGCAGCGGCTCGGGCGGCGCGGGCTCGGGCGGCGGCGGCTCGGGCGGCAACGGCTCGGGCGGCAACGGCTCGGGGGCCGGCAGCTCCGGGGGCGACGGCGCGGGCGCCAACGACGGGGGCGGCGGGCCGAGCGGCCCGTGCGTCCCGGGCGCGCAGGTGAGCTGCGCCTGTGCGGGTGGAGGAGATGGCGTTCAGATCTGTGCCGACGACGGCGACGGCTTCGGCGCGTGCTCCTGCGACAACAACAGCGCCGACGAGGGCGGCGACGAGGGTGGCTGCCAGCTCGGCGCCCCCACGCGCTCACCGCGCCTCGGCGCCATCGCGCTCCTCGGCGCGGGCCTCGTGCTCGCCCGGCGCCGCCGGCGTCCTTGAGCCGCGGCGCCGTTGAGCCCCGGCGCCGTTGAGCCGCGTCGAGCCGTTCGGAGCGAGCCGCGCCTCGGGAGGCTGGTAGCCGCGGCGGTCGTCAGGAGGCGGCCGTGCTCGGCGTCGGAAACCACCCCTTGGTGCGGTTGGCGAAGGCCACGAGCGAGAGCATCACCGGCACCTCGATGAGCACGCCCACCACCGTGGCGAGCGCGGCCCCCGAGGCGAGCCCGAAGAGGCTGATGGCGACGGCGACGGCCAGCTCGAAGAAGTTGGACGTGCCGATCATCGCGGCCGGCGCGGCGACGTCGAACGGGAGCTTCAACGCGCGGGCGAGGCCGTAGGTGATGGCGAAGATGCCGTAGCTCTGGATGAGCAGCGGGATGGCGATCAGGCCCACGCGACCGGGTTGCTCCACGATGGTCTCGGCCTGGAAGCCGAAGAGGAGCACGACCGTCAGGAGCAAGCCCACGATCGACGTCGGCTTGAGCCGACTCGAGAGGCGCTCCACCGCCTCTGCTCCACCGGTCCGCTTGAGCCGGGTGTGGGTGAGCACGCCCACCCCGAGCGGGATGACCACGAAGATGACCACCGAGGCGACGAGCGTCTCCCACGGCACCGAGAGCTCGGTCACGCCGAGCAAGAGGCCCGCGATCGGCGCGAAGGCGAACACGAGGATCACGTCGTTCACCGACACCTGGACCAGGGTGTAGTTGGCGTCGCCGTTGGTGAGGTGGCTCCAGACGAAGACCATCGCGGTGCAGGGGGCGACGCCGAGCAGGATCATCCCGGCGATGTATTGCTGCGCGTCCTCGGCCGGCACGAGCCCCGCGAAGACGTACTTGAAGAAGAAGACGCCCAGCGCCGCCATGGTGAAGGGCTTGATGAGCCAGTTGACCACGAGGGTGAGCGCGAGCCCCCTCGGCTTGTTGCCAACCTCCCTCAGGCACGACGGCTCCACCTTGAGCATCATGGGGTAGATCATCAGCCAGATGAGCACCGCCACGACGAGGTTGACGCGCGCCCACTCGAGACGCGAGACGACCGCGAAGGCCCCGGGCACGACGAGCCCGAGGCCCACACCGCCGGCGATGGCCAGCGCGACCCAGAGAGAGAGAAAACGCTCGAAGACACCCATGGCCAAGCTTGTCCTTATCGTCTTTCCGGAGAGCACGACGCGTGGTTTGGCGAGCGCCAGCGACGAAGGTGCTTGTTCACAGGCGCTCCACCAGCGCTCTCAGGAGCGCCACCGCGCCCGGTTCGACGCAGTAACAGATCCGCGGTCCGTCGATCTCGCCGCGGATGAGCCCCGCCTCCTTGAGCTGCTTGAGGTGCTGCGAGACGGTGGACTGCGCGAGCGGCAGCTCGTCGACGATGTCGCCGACGATGCATCCCTCGCGGCGCACCAGCAGCCGGACGATGGCGACGCGCGCCGGGTGGGCGATGGCCTTGGCGAGGCGAGCGAGCTGCACGTTGGCCTCCCCCTCGTCGGTGGGCACCGCCGGCGTCGGCTCGGCGGGGGGACAACAACCGGGGTTCTTGCGCTTCTTCATGGGCCCAGGACGAGCGTTAATCGTCGATGTACGATAGCACGCGCGCCGCGGAACACACATCTCCCTCGAGCCGAAGGCGCTCGGTCCGCAGCTCGGGTCGTGCTCAGCGACTGAGGGCGGGGGCGCCCTGTCCGCGGGCGAGCGCGCCGAGGAAGGCCTCCATCACCTTCTGCGCGACCGGCTCGCGGAACGCCACGAAGTGCGGCTCGTAGCGGTAGCTCGGTTCGAGCTGCAGCCACGCCAGCGTCGAGCGTCGCTCTGGGCCATTCTCGAGCACGATGGGAGTGGCCTCGATCCCGGCCGCGGCGAGCTCCGCTTGGCCGAACACGAGCGGCGCGATGGGCTGCAAGCCCATCGCTCGGGCGAGCGCCATCCCCGCCTTGTCGACCACCATGGTGTCACCGCGACCGCTCACCAAGAGCGCGCTCTTGGGTTGTTTCGCGTCGCGGTAACCCACCCCGAAGGTCTGCGGATCCACCGGATCGAGCATGGTCTGCACGAGGGTGGCGAAGGGGTGAAACTCATCGAGCTCGCCAGCCGCGAGGCCGAGCACCAGCTCCACGAGGGGCCGCACCTTGGCCGCGTCGTCCCGGAGGAGGGTGGCCGAGCTGAAGTCGCCGCCCCCCGCCGAGAGCAAGGCGGCGCGGGCGAGGGGATCGAGGGCGCCGAGGGCGGCCATCGACTGGCTCCCCTGAGAGTGACCGACGGCCACGTAGCCGAGCTCGCGGTGGAAGTGCGGGCGCTCGGCGTCGAGCCGCGCCGGCAGCGCGTCCGAGCCGTCGGGCCTCTTGGCCGTAGCAAAGTCGGTGGCGAGAACGAGCCTCGCGAGCACCGCCCCATCGGCGATGGCCTGCCGCAGGTTGTCGCGCAGCACCCCCATGCGGATGTTGTAAAAGGCGAGCTCCCCGCCCTTGCCCTTCAGCGGCAAGGGGATGGGCACGCGCCCGAGCTTGAACGCGAAGGGGTTGTTGCTCCCCGGACGTGCCCCCATCGGATCACCCGAGCCGTGGAGCGGCTGATCGGTGCTCACCGAGGCCATGCCCGCGCGAGCCGCCACCGCCGCGAACCCGCCATCGAGCGCGCTGCGCGCGTCGCCGGTGGTGCCGTGGGCGTACACCATGAGGGGCCACCCCTCGGCCGGCATCGACCCCTTGGGCACCGTCAACACGAAGCGGGCGCGCATGCGCCCACCACACTCCGCGGCGTGATACTCGCTGCTTGCGGGGATCGCGAACGGCTTCGGCTGGCCCGACGCATCGTGCTCGATGAGGCCGCCGTCCTGCACGAACGGCGCGTCCTCGAGGCCGGTCTGGAAGTTCGGCGTGCAGTAGTAGCCGCTGACGACGCGGTGGTGCGGCCCTTCCGCGCCGTCGTCCCAGGCCGCGCGCAACACGATGGGCTGCATCGCGCCGTGCGCACCGGTGACGTTGGCGCTCGCGGTGAGGTGCGTGACGGCCTCGAGGAGGGACGCCACCGGCTGCTGCGCCGGTTGCGTGCGAAACACGGCCACCCCACCCACCTCGGCTCGGGGCGTCCCCTGCTCCTCGAGCCAGCCGAACACCGGCGCGTGGAGCGCCCGCGCGCGCTCGAGCTTCGCGTCGGCTTGAGGCACGGTGCTCTTCACCCGCTCGAGCTCGCCGCTGGTCCCGAGCGGCTCGTCGTCCGGCGACCAGCGACGCTCCACCACCAGCGCGTGGAGGCGCCCCGGCGCGAGCACCTCCTCGGGCCGCAGCGCCAAGGTGCCGTCGGGCACGTGTCGAGCCCCCTCGACGAGCCGGAACCGCAGCGGGAAGCGCCGCCCACGGGTGGGGCTCTCCGGGTCGACGTCGACGAGGCGGATCGCGCCGCGCTCGAGCGCTCGCGCCACCGCCGCCCGCTTGATCGGCCCCTCGAACGCGACGTAGATCACCGGCGCGATCGAGAAGCCGAGCACGTGCCCTTCCAGCTCGTCGAAGAGGGACGACAGCGCAAAATGGTCGCGCCCCGGAAAAACCGTGAGATCGACGCGACCGTCCTCGTGCCGTCGAAGCTCGGTGGGCCAGGGGGTGGAGAAGAGCGAGCGACCTTCGTCCGCGACCGAGAACGCGACACGAACGGCGCCCGCGAATCCGTCTTGGCGATCGTAGGCGGGCGCCGACGTGGGTGCAGGTCCCGCCGGCTTGTTCGCCTCGGGAGGGCCACCGCAGGCCGCCACCCCAAAGGCCAGCACACAGGCAATCCCCAGCGCAGCGCGCACGGTGCGAACCTACCCCCATCCCCTCCCGACCGCCAGCGGTCCGACGCGGCCCGAGCCACGTCGATGGCTCAGCGGCTCCGGCCCCGCCGACGCCCTCGGCCCCGAGCGCCGATCACCCCGGCGAGCACCAGCCACCCGAGGACCGCGCTGCCCGGGCCGCGACCGCTCGTGGCGCAGCCTGCGCAGCCACCGCGGCCCCCGAAGCCGCCGGCCTCTGGCGCGGGGGCGGCGCGTTGCTCCTCGACCGGCGCCTCCCCCCCCTCCGTCGGGCTCGGCGCGTGAAGCGCTGCGGCGTCGGGGTTGAGGGCGAGGGCTTCGTGCTTCTGCGCGCGCGCAGCCGCCAACATCTTCGTGCCCGCCGCGGTGAGCTCCGCCTCGGGAATGGCGAGGAACGCCGTGTAGGGGGTGAGCAGGTTGTAGGCGAGGCCGAGCTCTTTGGTCTCGCTCACGAGCTCCTCGGCGGGCCCGACGAGCGCCATCTCCTCGAGAAGGTGATCCACCCGCGCGCGCGCCCACAGGCGCCCCACCCACCTTCGAGAGACCTTCTCCGGGAGCTGCACCGTGCGCTCCACCACCACCGGTCCGCCCGCGCTCGTGCCGGTGAGCACCACCTTGATCGGGCCGTCTCCCTGTACGCGACTCACCACCACGAGCTCGTCGCCGACGAACACGTCGGGCAGCGTGCGCGGATAGCTGCGGTAGAGGGCACCGTTGTCTCCTTGCACCGAGAGCGAGAGGCCCACCAGCGCCGGCGCCGAGATCGCGTCGAAGAGCTTGCTCATGCGACGAGGCAGCGTGGCCGCCGACTCCACGTAGGTGAAACGACCGCGTTTCATGGCCGAGAGGCGTGACAGGAGCGGCTTGTCCACCTTGTCGCCGAGCCCCACCGTGAACACCCGCACGTCGTGGGCGTCGGTCGCCACCGCCGCGAGCGCGGCCTTGTTGTTCGAGCGCCCGTCGGTGAGGAAGAGCACGGTCTTGGGTCGCGTCCCGCGCTGCCTGACGAAGGCGCTCTCGAGCGCCAGCGCGATGTTCGTGCCCCCACCCTCGTCGATGGCGTCGATGTACTTGCGCGCTCGCTCCTTCACCTTCGGGTCAACCGGCTCCGGCGCCGCGAAGAGCGCGTCGACGGCATCGTCGAAGGCGATCACGTTCACCCGATCGCCGGCGTCGAGCTTGTTCACGATCGATTCGGCGGCGCGCTTGGCGTGCGCGAGAGGCTCGCCGAGCATGCTCCCGGAGCGATCGATCACCAACGTGACGTCCTTGGCCACCGCGGCCTCCGCGGGAGCGGCTGGCAGGGCGAGCATCAAGTAGCCGTCGTGGTTTGGATCACGGTGCACGGCGGCGGTGAGCGTCCACGGCTTGTCGAGCAGCTGATAGCGCAGCACGAGCTCGCTCCTCGTGCCGCGCATGCCGTCGGAGGACACCAGAACGCGTCCTGGAAACCGCTCGACGAGGAGCTTGTGACTCGTCGAGTGGATGTTGCCGATCGCTCGCTCGTCTCGAATCTCGATGCGCACGTCGGCGTCGCCGCGCCGGATCGGCACGCGGTACTCGACCACGTCGTGATGCCGCGGCAGCCACTGATCCACCACGAGCTCGACGCGCTTGTGCTCTCCGGGTTGAATGGGAAACACGCGAAACGTGAACAGCCCCTCGCCAGCCTGCGTGAGCAAGCCCGGATCACGACGCTGCGCGACGGTGTCGCCGTAGATCGACGTGGCGAGGGCCTTCTCGAACACCTCCCCCACGATCTTCTGCTCGCCGTTGTAGTACGCGAAGCCGTAGACCATCGCGGCGGCGCCGGCGCGCAGCGAGAACTGGCCCTCGAGCTGAGCAGCGCCGTCGTTGTGGAACACGTGCCGTAGCTTCGTCGTCGCGTGCTGTTGATCGATCACCACGTCGACGTCTTCGTCGATGAGCGGCAACGAACGCTCACCCCCCGCTGCTTCCCCTGAGACCACGACCAGCGCCGCCCCGGAGGCGAGCGCCTGTCCCTCGACGCGTGGCGCCCACAAGAGCCCAACGAACACCCACGCGGCAACCCACAGCGTCACCCCAACGCGACCCGACATCGTCGTCCTCCCTGTCCCCGTACACGCGCGACGTGAGCCGATAACGGCGGACGAACATCAACGAGCGAGCCCCTCTGGGGCTTACAGGGGCAGGCCATATCTTCAAAACATTGGCTCGCACTTTTAACTATAGTCATTACTCGACCGCGACCCCTACGGCGATTAAAATGCCGATATTCCATGGAATTGTGGCAAACCTGTGGACAACCCTGGGGGCCCAAAAAACGGGAGATCGTCCGTCGTTTTTGTTTGCGCATAGAGAGCACCTTGATGCATAAGTGCGTTCACAAGCTCCGCGGCACATCCAAGCCGCGGGCATCGAGACGCAGAAGTCGTCGAAGGTGCTGCGCTCCTCCGAGCCTCGACCCGTTCGAAGCTCACCTCATCGGAATCAACCGAGAGATCGCGAGGAACGAGCCGGACACCACGAACGCCGCTCGGGTCGAGAGGACGTTCGGGACCGGTTGAAAAGGCATCTCTCCCGCGAGGGTTTCGACGATGGAAGGCACCTCGGGCAAACGCTCCCCGGAGTCCGTTTCGCGACGGGCCTCGGCGGGCAGCCCTGATGGCGTGCTCGACTCAGGTCGAGCACGGTGGGCCAGTAGATTCTGATCCAATCAGAGACGGCGTTACCGCACCGTCGTCGAGCGCGTTCTTCCAAAGCACGCTCGGCATCGACAGGCGACACGAGGTGTCCGGGATATCCGACGTGGGGGTAAATCCGTCGCGCGAGCGGTCGCTGCGACGGGGGTGAGGGCTCACGCCACCACCCCTCGCGAAGGGTAACCGGCTGAAGGAAGCGGAGGAACGAAGCAGCGGAAACGCAACGCAACGTTCCTTGGCGGAAGTCATCCGACCAGGCAGCTGGCCAGTGGCCCGAGGTCGGAGTCGACGATGCTCGTGGTGTGCTCGTGGGACGCAGGATTGATAGCAGCCGAAGAGCGGCGCACGGCCTTTGCGGCCGCGGGCTCGAACCCGTGGTTCGGATCGGTCTAACATGCAGCGCAGCATGTGACAGATGCGTCGGACGCGGTCTCGCTGGTGGCAAAACCAGCGCGGCCGTGGCGGCTCGGCGGGATCCCTCGCCGAGACTCTGAGGTGAAAGGCGCTCTGACTTCGGAGGGGTGTGACGTGGTGCGTCGCTCCTCGATGAGGTCTGGCCGAAGATTTCGGGTCTGTTCGATTCGGTTCGACGCAGGCGCGAGAGACGGAGGCGACAAGGGTGTCTGTGTGGCGAGAGCCGATGTTGATTCTCACGAGCTAGGGACCCCTCGCGGCTGAGTTTCTCAGCAGCTT
>CAYOAL010000080.1:16047-45049 GCA_964401935.1 uncultured Polyangiaceae bacterium | reverse complement strand
TGGGGCGATGTAGTTGTCGCTCATGGGGCGATGTAATTGTCGTTCAGCACCCGCCTCGACCTCTACCTGTTCGGGAGCGACGTCCACCGCACAGGCTGTGGCAAAGGCGGCAGCCACCAATGCGATCATGAGACGCTTCATGGCTTCCTCCTTGTGTTTGGACAGCAACGCCCTCCAAAGCTGCAAGCAAGGTGCCACGCTCGAGGGAGCCTCGAACCGGCTACAACGCTCCGAGTTGATAACGAAATTTCGCCGGCCGGGCAGCTCCCTGGGCCACGTTATCGCATCGTGTGCAGTCGAGCGCGGCGCAGCACGCAAGGCATGCAGCTGATTCTTGCGCGGGCCGCTCAGGCAGTGGTGTCGTGTGTGGGCGCGAACCGGTGGGTGACGGGCCGCGCGCCGCGAGGTCAGTGCGGGAGCACGAGCGCCACCTCGTTCGACACCAGGCCCGAGGACCACTCGGTACCCACGAGGCCGCCCTCGAGTCGGACGCGCAGCTCCGAAGCCGTCGCCTTCCACTCCGTCAGCGGGAAGCCGAGGGTGGCGGTGGTCGTGCCGCTCGGAAGGGGCAGCGCGCGACCTTCGGCGAACGGCGACTGGTGGCGCGTGTAGCCAACGCGCGCGAGCTCGGTCTCGTCCGCCAGAGAGAGCACGAGCTCGAATCCGTCGAACACGCTCTGGAAGTTGGTGCGCACCGCCACGGGCTCCCCAGCGTTGTCGAGGCTCACGTCGAGCGCGACGTCGAGGCCGCGCACCGTCCGAGCTCCTCCCGACTCGTGGATCACACTCTCGGTGCGCTCGGCACGCGCCCCGGTGACCGAGAGCGACCAGCGCGTCGCCGGCGCCACCGTGGACGCCTGGGGCTCGCTCCGCTCGGTGGGCTCGGGCTCCACCTCCGAGCAACCGAGGCCCGCGAGCGCACCGCACAACAACCACCCAAGCGCCCACCACGAAACGATATCGTGCGCTCTCGACATGGACCGGGTGTAGCGCGCGGGGAGCGTGCCGTCGACGTCGCCGATGGCGATCCTCCGCGGCGCGTCGTAGCCTCTGCCGACCCATGGCGCCCCCGATCGTCGAGGTCGAGGATCTCGTGAAGACCTACCGCGTGCCGAAGAAGGAGCCCGGCCTCTGGGGCTCGGTGCGCTCGGTGTTTCGGCGCCAGCACGAGGTGGTGCGGGCGGTGGACGGCGTCACCTTCTCCATCGAGCGTGGCGAGAGGGTGGCGTTCCTCGGTCCCAACGGCGCGGGCAAGACCACCACGCTGAAGATGTTGAGCGGGCTGCTCGTTCCCACCGGCGGCACCCTCGCCGTCGCCGGTCATCAGCCGTCGCGACGCGAGCCCGAGTTTCTCTCGAACATCACCCTCGTGATGGGCCAGAAGCAGCAGCTCCTCTGGGATCTGCCGCCCAGCGAGACCTTCGAGCTCAACCGCGCCCTGTTCGATCTCGATCGCGTCGCGTTTCGACGCACGCTCGAGGAGCTCGTCGAGCTGCTCGAGCTAGGCCCGCTCCTCGGTCGCCCGGTGCGCAACCTCTCGCTCGGCGAGCGCATGAAGTGCGAGCTCGCGGCGGCCCTCGTGCATCGCCCGGCCGTGCTCTTCCTCGACGAGCCCACCATCGGTCTCGACGTCCGCATGCAGGTCGCCGTGCGGCAGTTCATCGCCGACTGGAACGAGCGGAACGGGGCGACGGTGCTCCTCACCAGCCACTACATGGCCGACATCTCGGCCCTCTGCTCCCGGGTGGTGGTGATCGCCAAGGGCACGATCCGCTACGACGGGGAGCTCTCCGAGCTGGTGCGGCGGCTCGCGCCGACGCGCCGGGTGGTGGTCACGCCCACGCGCGCGGTGGACACCGAGGAGCTGCCGGAGCCCTTCGTGCTGCAAGGCGGACGGGTGGTGGCCGACGTGCCGATGGCGGAGGTGAAGACCGCGGTCGACGCCGCCCTCCGGTTCTTGCCGGTGCAGGATCTCGCCATCGAGGAGCCGCCCCTCGAGGACGTCATCGCCCAGCTCTTCTCCGAGGAGGAAGACGGCGCTCCGAAGCGCGACGAGGGCGCGCCCCGGTGAGCTCCACGGCGCACGCGCTCCGCGCGATCCCCACGATGTTGCGGGTGGGTCTCGCGGAGATGGTCGCTTACCGCTCCGAGCTGGTGATCTGGATCCTCACCGCGTCGGCCCCGCTCATCATGCTCTTCGTGTGGGACGGCGTCGCGGCGGCCGGCCCCGTGAAGGGCTACGATCAGGCCGCCTTCGCGCGCTACTTCACCGCCGGTCTCGTGATCCGCCAGCTCACCAGCGCCTGGGTGGTGTGGGAGCTCAACCAGTCGATCCGCACCGGCGAGCTCTCTCCGGCGCTCCTCAAGCCGTTGCACCCGCTGTTCTTTCGCGCCGCCGAGAACCTGGTGGTCATCCCCTTTCGCGTGGTGATCCTCGTCCCGCTCGTGGGCGCCCTCTTCCTGTGGCGCCCGGCGATGGGCGTCCCCCTCACGCTGGAGGCCGTGCCGCTGCTCCTCGTATCGATCGCCCTCGCCTGGGCCATGAACTTCGCGGCCCAGGTGGCCTTCGGCGCGCTCGCGTTCTTCCTCACCCAGTCGCTCGGCCTCTTCAACGTGTGGTTCTCGCTGTGGGCCATCCTCTCTGGCTACCTCTTCCCGCTCGATCTCCTGCCGCCCACGCTCGCCCAGGTGGTCGGCCTCCTCCCCTTCCGCAGCATGCTGGCCGTGCCCACCGAGCTCGCCGCGGGGCAGCTCGTGGGCGGTGACGCGCTCGGCGCCGTCGGGCTCCAGGCGGCGTGGACGGTGGTGTTCATCGTCGGTGCTCGCGCCATGTGGCGCGCCGGCGTGCGGCGCTACGAGGCGGTGGGAGCATGAGGCGCGGTCGCGTGCTCCGCGCCGTCGGGGCGTCGCTGCGCGTCGCCCTCATGACCGCGCTCCAGTATCGGGCGAGCTTCCTCGGGGAGGCCGCCGTCGCCGTCTTCTGGCTCGCCTGGACGATCGCGCCCCTCTTCGTGTTGTTCCAGTTCGACACGAGCTTCTCCGGCTGGTCGCGCACCGAGGCGATCATCGTCGTCGGGTTCTTCACCACCCTCACCGGCCTCCTCGACGCGTTCATCGATCCGAACCTCAGCGCCGTCGTCGAGCACATCCGCCTCGGCACCTTCGACTTCCTCCTCCTCAAGCCGATCGACACTCAGCTCCTCGTGAGCGTGCACCGCACCGCCCCCGCCAAGCTCCCCCACGTGTTCATCGGCCTCGCCGTCGCCGCCTACGGCGCGGCGAGCCTCGAGGCCCCGCCCGATCTGGTGAGCATCGGCGCCGCGGCCCTCCTCCTCTTCTCGGGGGCAGCCATCCTCCACAGCCTGTGGACCCTCGTCGTGAGCCTCTCGTTCAAGCTCGTGCGGGTCGACAACCTGTCGTTCCTCTTGCGCGCCGTGATCGACGCGGGGCGCTGGCCGCTCGCGTTCTACCCGGTGGGGGTGCGTGTCGTGCTCACCTTCATCGTGCCGGTGGGGCTCATGACCACCTACCCTGCCCTCGCCCTCCGCGGTCTGCTCGACGTGGAGGCCCTCGTCACCGCCCTCGCCGTCGCGGCCGCCTTCACCACCGCGGCGCGCTGGCAGTGGCGCCGCGCGATCCGCCACTACGCCTCCGCCTCGAGCTGACCCGCCCGCGGCGCCCCGCGGCGTCGGCGGCGCGCACGGTGTCCGCGCCCACCCCCGTTGCGGCCGTCACTGCAGCGGGTAGGGGATGAGCAGGTAGTCCGTCCCCCCAGAGTGACAGCCGGTGCACCCGCTCGGGCCGAACGAGTCCGCCACCGGCGCGTTGGAGGTGGTGCTGAAGTTCTCGTACCACCAGAGGTTGTTGCCGCCGTCGCTGTCCGCATCCACCTTCACCCACGCCGCCCAGCCGGTCACCGTCAGCATGTCGTCGTCGAGAAACTCCTTCACCACCGCGCTGCCGCGGTCGTGCGTGGCGTTGCCCGCCGCCAGCGAGCTAGCGAGCGTAGGGCTGAGGTACACGAGCACGGGGTTGCCGTGCGGACCGGTGGATCGGTGAGCGGCGCTCTCGCGGTCCCACCCCTTGTAGTCGTCGTTCTGCAGGAACGAGAACATCGCCTCACTCTCTTGCGGTGCGTCGCAGGTGGAACAGCCAGACCCCGCGCCGCCGCTCCCGCCCGAGGTCGTCTCCCCTTCGCCCGAGCACGCCGTCAGAGCCAGCGCGCAGACCACCCAGGTTGCGCAGCGCATTGAGATCCCGTCCCGCACGATCATGAACCGCGATGCTCTCACGTGCCCCCGGCAGGGGCCAGTCTCCCGCTGCTTCGGCGGTCGTGCGTCGCCGCCTTGGCGAAGTCGCGCGGGCTCTGCCCGGTGAAGCGGCGGAACGCGCCGCTGAAGGCGCTCAGGCTGTCGAAGCCGAGCGTGACGGCCACGTCGGTGACGCGGCGCCGATCCCCGAGCAGCTCCATCGCATGCAGCATGCGCGCCGCGTGCAGGTAGTGCCGCCACGTCGTTCCCAGCTCATCGCGAAAGCTCCGCGCCAGCGTGCGCGTCGACATCCCCGCCGCCCGCGCCGCGCCTTCGGCCGTCGCCGCCGCGAGATCGCGGTGCGCATAGGTCAGCGCCCGCTCGAGCTCGGGGCGCTTGGCGCGCGGGAGCATGAACGTTTGCTCCGCGGCGAGCCAGTCGCCGAGGTAGTCGACGAGCACCTCGAAGAAGCGGTTGGCCCGCGCGTCGCTCGGTGAGCGCGCGGGCCCCCAACGCTCGGCGTCGACGATCAGCGCGCGGCCGAGGCTCGACAGATTGAACACCCGGCAGTGGGGCAGGGCGTCGCCGAGCCGTTCACGCACCAGCCGCGCAGACAGATACACCGTGGAGAGCCGGCACGCGCTCGTGACCCGCACCCGATGCGCCGTGCCGGCGTGGATCCACGCCGCCCGCGCCGGCGGCAGAAACCAGCGCGCGTCGTCGAGCTCGAGCTGCATGGTGCCGTGTGAGGCGTAGAGGAGCTGATGTTTGCGATGCTCGTGAAAGCTCCCCTGCAACAGCGGCAGCTCCTCGGTGAGCGAGAAGCCCGAGGCGCGCACGCGATCCACGGCGATCGTGGTCATGGCTGATAATAGCCAATTTATGGCTTCTAGCGAATATCCGACCCTCTCCCCGATGGGTAGGATGCCCTCGTCGGAAAGAAGACACCATGACCAAGACCGTCGCACTCGTCGTCCTCGCGCCGCTCGTCGCCTGCGGCGCACCACCCGAGCCGATCACGTCGTCCACCGATCCGGTGACCGCGCTCCCCCACGCGGGTACGGCCAGCCCTTGGGGCGGGTCCGATCCCAGCGCGTGGCGCCCCGAGGCGGTGCTCGCCAACGCGGCGTCGGAGGCCCTCGAGGAGGGCTGGGCGCGACCCGGCGCCCTCGATGTCGTCGTCGCGGTGCCGGTGAAGATGCAGCCCAGCGAGCACTACCCGTTCGGCGACGGACAGAGCAACGCCACCCTCACCTTCCCCTACTGGGGCGAGAGCGCGCCGCCGGTGGTGGCCACGCTGATCCGCGGCGTCGAGGTCGAAGCGTTCATCCGCTTCCACGAGGTGGTGAGCGCCCACATGGGGGGCGACTTCGAGCTCTTCGTGTGGAGCGGGAAGTGGAGCGCGCCGCGCAGCGCGTCCGCGGTGCGAGAAGACGGCCGCTGGCACCTCGCGCTGCGACCCCACCTCGGCGAGCACGAGCTCGACGCGCCGCTCTTCGTGCGGCCGGTGGGCTGGTACGACGGCTTCCCGATCGACTTCACGCATCCCGAGCGCGACATCGACGACCTCGTCGCGGCCATGCCCGCGGCCCATCGCGAGCTGTCGCCCGGCGTACCCATCATCGATCCGGCCGGCATCGCTCCTGCGGGCAGCGCCTTCGACGCCCTCATGGCAGCGACCCTCCCGCCCGGCTTCAACGACGACCCCTACGTGTCGGGCGACGTACACGGCGCCTTCCCGCTGTTCGGGCAGTTTGTCCCCACCGCCACCGGCTCCGCCTGGAGCTGGCTCACCACCGAGCCGATCAAAGACATCTACATCTGCTTCGAGGGCCGCGACCCGTCGCAGGAGGCCGAGCTCGGTGTCCCGAGCGGGGCCGGCTTTCACCGCATCGGCGACCCCGCCGAGACCCTCGTGAACAGCCTCGAAGACGTCGCCATCCCCGTGGCCTTCGTCGACGGCGGACAGACGCCACCCCCCGCGGCGGGAGGCCACGCCTACCAGCTCGCCGAGGTCGCCACCTATCGCCTGCTCCAGCCGGGGCAAGCCTTCACCGTGAACGCGCCCGACTACCACGGCTACCTCATCCCCCACCCGCAGCCGGTGTGCACACAGATCCTCGTCCACCCCGCGCCCCTTCCGTGACGCTCGTCGGGGCGGCCGGGCTCGGCGCCGCTCGCTCGAAATCTTCGGTAGTCTGTCGTGGGACATGGACGCTCCACCCACGAACGCCAACGCGCTCGCCCTCTACCTCGCCCACCTCGACACGATGCAGATCGATCCGTCCGGGCTGACGGTCGACACGCGGGGCTCCTTGGCGGTTCGCGGAGCGGGCAGGCGACTCGCTGGCAGGGCGAGCCGGTTGCCTCGCATCGTCGTGGATGGCGGTGAGGGCGCGCCGCCGAGCGCACCAGAGCTCCGCATCGAGAGCCTCGTCGGCGCCGGCGGCATGGGTGAGGTGTACGCCGCGCTCCAGGTGCCGCTGATGCGACGGGTGGCCGTCAAGCGCCCGCTCGGGCGCGGTGTGCCCAAAGAGCGGGCCCGCCTCCTTGGCGAGGCGCTCACGATTGGGGCGCTCGAGCACCCCAACATCATCCCCGTGCACACCCTCGGCCTCGATGGAGCCGACGAACCGCTGATGGTCATGAAGTACGTGGAGGGGAGGCCGTGGAGCGAGCGCATCGCTCCGCTGTTTCCGGAGTCTGCGGCGCGCTCCCAGGACACGGTCGATGAGCAGCTCCGCGTCCTCACGCAGGTGTGCAACGCGGTGCACTTCGCACACTCGAGAGGTGTGGTGCACCGCGACATCAAGCCCGACAACGTGATGCTGGGTCGATTTGGCGAGGTGTACCTGCTCGACTGGGGCATCGCGGTGGCCGTCGGCCCCGACGCCCCCGGAGCGCTCGCCCGAACGCAGACGACGAACGATATCGCGGGCACGCCGGCCTACATGGCTCCGGAGATGGCGGCCGGCGCCGACGCTCACATCGATGGGCGCACCGACGTGTATCTCCTCGGCGCCGTACTGCACGAGCTGATCACCGGGCGCCCCCCTCACGCCGCGAAGACGATCCTCGAAGCGCTCGCGTCGGCGTTCGCGGCGCGGCCCCCGGAGCTCGGGCCCGACGTACCGCGGGAGCTGGCAGAGATCTGCACGCGCGCGCTGAGCTTCGACCCCGAGGATCGCTTCGCCACCGCGGAAGCGCTGCGCGACGCGCTGCTCGCGTTCCTACGTCATCGCGTGTCGGACCGGATGACGGCA
The DNA here is from genome assembly GCA_964401935.1 of uncultured Polyangiaceae bacterium. Classification (GTDB taxonomy): domain Bacteria; phylum Myxococcota_A; class Polyangia; order Polyangiales; family Polyangiaceae; genus JAPYTK01. The sequence goes on along the minus strand of CAYOAL010000080.1, from coordinate 37,536 downwards.
GAGGCGGTGTCGCGTCTCGATGAGCTCGAGCGCGTGCTCGCGGCACCAGCAGCCACCGAAGGCCATGAGGTCGCCGTGCACGAGCTCGCCGCCGAGGCGCGGTTCGGCGTGCGCCAGGCGCTGCGCGAGTGGCCCGACAGCCCCGACGCGGCGAGTGTGCACGTCGAGCTCGTCGAGACCCTCGTCGGCTGGCACCTCTCCCGCGGTGATCCCGTCACTGCGGCGGCGCTCCTGCGCGAGCTGCCCAACCCACCGGCATCGCTCGCGCGCGACATCGAGGAGCACATCGAGCGCGCGCGTGAACGGGAGCGCGCGGGGGCGCGCGAGCTCACCGCGCTGCGCCAGATCGCCATCGACGCCGACACCGCGCTCCACACCCCGTACCGCGGACGGAACTTCATCCTGCTTGGCCTCGGCGTCGTCGTGAGCGCCGCGATCCTGGGCGCGCTGCGGGTGACTACCGGACGCGACGGACACCTCGAGCACGCGCTCGTCGCGGTGGTCTTCACCATCGCAATCTTGATGGGCTACCGGCGGATCCCGAGCGACGTGAACAGGACCACGCGCCGGTTGCAGCTGAGCCTCGCCGTCGGCTCCGGCGGCATGGCGGCGGTGTTCGGGCTCGGCGCGCTCTCGAACGCGGATGTGACCACCTCGCTCTCACTGTCGATGCTGGTGTGGGCGATCGTCGCGGTCATGTTGTCGGTGTTCACGCTGCGTCGCCTGGCGTGGATCTGCCTCCCGATGGCAGCCGGCGCGGTGGGCGTCGCGCTCGCGCCGGCGTATCGGGGTGTGTCCGTGGCGCTTGGCTTCAGCGTGGCGTTCGTCCTCGGGCGGCACATCTGGCTCCACCACCGCGACGAGTGATCGTTCCCGCCCCCCTAAGCGCGGAGCGACGCCAACTCCCACCGGATCGCGGACGCTCGGGCTCGGAGATGTGCCGGGCGGCGACCGCGTTGGAAGAATGGGGTGCCGCCTCGGCGGCAAGCGGCCCACAATCCTTCGCATGAGCCTACGACCTGTTCCAAGCGTGTTGGTCACCGGCGCGACCGGCTTCATCGGTCGCGCCTTGGTGAGCGCGCTCTGCGCCGAGGGTCGAGGTGTGGTGGCTGCGAGCCGGCGCAGCGTCGCGGCTGTTGAGCCCGAGGGCTGCCCGGAGTGGCGGATCTGCGACCTCCTCCGCCCGGAGACCCTGCCGGCGGCGCTCGCCGGGGTGCGCGTCGCCTACTACTTGGTGCACAGCATGGGCAGCGGCCACGCCAACTTTCAAGACGTGGAGCGCCGCACCGCGGAGGCGTTTGTGAACGCGGCCGCAGCGGCCCAGGTGGAGCGCATCGTCTACCTCGGTGGGCCAGCACCCACCGGCGCTCCGTCGCCCCACCTCCAGAGTCGCCTGGCGGTGGGGGAGATCCTGCGCGGGGGCTCGGTGCCGTGCGCCGAGCTGCGCGCCTCGATGGTGGTCGGCGCGGGCAGCGCCTCTTGGCAAATCGTTCGCGACTTGGCGGTGCGCCTGCCCTTCATGGTGCTCCCGCGCTGGCTCAAGTCGCGCACCCGCCCGGTGGCGCTCGATGATGTGGTCGGGGCGCTCGTCTCGGCGGGCACGATGGAGCTTTCGGGTAGCGCCTGGTTCGATCTGCCAGGCCCGGAGGTGATGACCGGGCGCGAGATCCTGGAGCGGATCGCCAAGCTGCGCGGACGACGAATCCGCGCGGTGGAGGTGCCGCTGCTCACGCCCGAGCTCTCCGCGCTCTGGTTGAAGCTGGTGACGCGCACCGACTTCTCGCTCGCGAGGGAGCTCGTGCTGGGCCTGACCGATGACCTGCTCGGCACCGATGGCCGCTTCTGGGAGCTGACCCATCACCCGACGCTGATCTCCTTCGATCGAGCCGCCCAGCGCGCCCTGGATCACGAGACCTGAGAACCGCGCAGTAGCTCTCGATATGGCGGCGCGGGCCTCGGGCCGATCCTTCGCCAGTGTTACTCCGCGGGCTCGACGATGGTGCTGCCGTCGATGTTGACCGCAGTCTGCGCCAAGATCCGGCCGTTGAGCGTCGCGCCGGTTCGGAGGGTCACCGAGGTCTGGCTCAGGACAACGCCCTCCAGATGCGAGGTGGTGTCGAGCTCGACCAGACCCGACACCTGCCAGAAGATGTTCTCGGGCAGCGCTCCTCCGGCGAGAACGATCCGGACGCCGCTGCTCACCGTGAGGTCTTGAGCGATCTGGAAGATCCAGACGTCCGTCGGGCTCCCAGCGAGGGTGACATCGGTCGGGATCAACAGGCCCGTGCCCCACTTGTACACGCCAGCGGGGAGGGTCTCCCCGCCGATGTCGCCAGCCCCGAGCTCGGTGACGCCCGGTGCGCGGGCCGCGGCGTCGGTGAACGCGATCTCCATGTCGCTGATCGCGGTGGTCATCTTGCTCGGCGTCGGCGGGGCGTCGTCGGCAGCGTAGATCTTGCCCACGACCTGGGTAGAGGTCGAGAAGGTGTTCGTGGCGTCGGCAGCCAGCGAGAAGCCCGTGATGAACGAAGCGGCCGCAGGGCTGATCCCGAGGTCGCCGGTGATGGCCGACTCCGGCACCGTGGCGATCCCGCTCTTGGCGAGGATCGCGAAGTCGCCGGCGGTTCCGAGGTTCACGGCCAGGGTGTCGGCGAGGGTGTCGCCGGTCGTGAAGCTCCAGCTGTAGTCTTCGGCGAGGGCGACGCCGGCGAGGCTCAGCGCGCCCGTCGTGATCGTCGCCGTCACCCGTTGGTCGCTCGCCAGGTACACGGCGGGCCAGAACACGGCCTCGGTGCCGGAGTAGAGGATCGACCCAGCGATGGCCACCGCGGGCGTCCCCGTCGTCACGCTGAAGGTCGTCGGGGTGAGGCTGGCTGGATCCATCGGCTCGCTGAACGTGGCGCTGGCGCTCACGTTGATCGCGACGCCAGTGACGCCGTCCAGGGGTGCGTTCGACACCACCGTCGGAGTGGTCGCGTCGCCGCCACCCTCACCACCGCCGCCGGCGTTCCCGTTCTCTCCCTCATCGTCACCGCTGCAGGCGGCGATGAAAGAGAAGGTGAGGAGCGTCACGAGCTTCCCGAGCTGTCGTTTTGTAGGTCTCATGAGGAGACGACAACGCACGTTCCAGGCCACAGATTTTGTTTAGCAAATTCATGACATTATCAGCGCCACTGGGCTAACACCGGACATCGTACTCAATCATAACGATGCACCTAAGACATCATTTTGATGTATCTATGCCGGCCCTCCGCTGCCAGCGATAGCTGAGGGCGAGCGTGGCGATCAACATCGCGAAGCCGGTGCTGATCAGCGCCACGCCCCACGAAAGCGGGGTGGAGGGGAGACCGATGATCCCCACCACCACGCCATGATGAAGATGGATGGCGACCAACCCCACGAGGGGCAGACGACGGCGGAGAAACCAGGCGCAGGCGCCAACGACGAGCGTCAACGTCAGATCGAGCGCCACGTGGTGCTCCGGCCAGCCTCCCTGGCCCGACCAACCGAGGGTCCAGGTCGCGAAGTAGAAGGAGAAGCCCGAGCCGGTCATCAGGCGCGCCCTCGCCGCTCGCGCCGCGTGGCGAAACGACACCCGAACCGGTGGTGGCTCGTTCGCGTCAGCGCTCGGATGCGAGGCTCGATAGGGATCGCTCGCGCGCGGCTTCCTACACGCGGTGCTGTGCCGCGGCTCTCTCCAAGCACGCAGCCCGAGGGTCACCGACACGAGCAGAAACGTGAACGACGTGAGCGAGGGCATCGAGGCGGCCACAAGGACGACGGTCGCGAGGCTCATCGCCCACACCGAGGCTTCGCGCCGCACGAATCGCGTGGCGAGGAGCACGCACACCGGCAGCAAGCTCCGCGGCGAAATGCCCAGGTCCCAGCACCAGAACAACACGTGCCCCACGAAGAGCGTGGCCCAGAGGGCCCAGATCGATCGGGTCACCCGGCTGAACACGGTGCGTCCCCAAGGATCGAGCGGCTCGCGGCTCGTCACGTGGCGCGCGGTCCAGAGCCCCGCCGCGAGCACCGCGAACACCCAGCCTCCCACCAACATGCTCGCGGTGTGCGCGTGGAGATAGCGGAGCTGGTGTGGCACGATCACCATCCCCAACGCGGCGACGCTCGGGATGAGCCACGCCGAGCGAGAGGCCTTCACGCCCATCGCCCAGCACAGCGTGAACAGCTTCGCCACGAAGCTCAACCACCAGACCGCCCCCGCCACGCGGCCTTCGACACCGAGGAACACCGCGTGCTCGGTATGCAGCGTAACATCGCATTGGTAGAGCGCGGCAAGCAGCGCGATCATCACCGCCGGCCGCCAGAGGCCGATCCGCGTCAACAACGCGGCACCTCCAATGAGCGCCCAACCGTAGAGCTCGGCGATCGCCGGAGGGCCGAGCTCTACGAGGAGAAACGCGCTCCCCTCGAGCGCGCTCGACAAGAGGTGCGCTCCCACCAGCACGAACGCCGCGCTGACGAGATAGAGCGGATTGTACTCGACGAACCAGCGATGCACGAGTCGTCGCCAGTAGCCCTGCTCGGGGGGATCCATGGTCGGCCAACCCGTCGCGACGGCCCCCCATTCCAACGTCGACCTCGACGCGCCGTACACTTCGGCGAGCCCGCGAGGTACACGACCGGCACTTGGTCGCCTCGCGCCGAAGGTCGCCTCGCGCCGAAGGTCGCCTCCGCGGTGCCGTCGCCTCCCCCACCGCGTCGGCGAGCTCGTCACCCGAATCGGTGGGCGTTCAGTCGCGAGTGGCGATGCGCTATCGCTGTCCACATGAGCGGGCCGCCTCCATCGTTCTTCCCACCTCCTGCCCGGCAGCCGCCGCGGCGCTGGCCCATCGCGGTGGGTGTGCTCGCTGCCGTGCTCATCGTGGCCGGCGCCATCGCGGCATTCGTTTACGTGAGGAAGAAGCAGATCGCCGAGCGCGATGATCAGCTCGCGCGCGACGCGGCCGAGCTCACCGAAGGCGCTGACGAAGACGCGAGCGATTCGCTGCGGGACGAGGACTACCGCTTCGAGATCGTTCACCCGGGAGACGGGTGGAAGGTGGCAGGACCGGAGACGATGCTCGAGCTCGACATCGACGCGCTCGGCGGCGCCTTCTTCATCGCCCACGATGGCGAAGTGCGGATGTGGGTGGGCGTCGCCGAGTGGCCCGGCGACGATCTGCGCGCGCGCGCCGAGCAGCTCCCGAGCGCGGTCGGGCTCCTGGACATCGCGGAGCAGAAGCTCGTGGACGAGCGCTTCCACGACTTCCCGGCGGTGCGTGTCTCCGCCACCGGCAAGCTCAACGGGATGCACGCGGCGCTGCGCGGGGTGTGCTTTCAGCGGGGCGACCACGTGTTCACCGTCGTGTCCCTGTCGGTGACGCTGGAGGCGGAGGTGCGGTTGCCGCTCGAGACGGGGATCGACGCGTTCCGGCCGCTGGCGGGTGAGCTCACCCCGCGCCCACCGCTACCCACGCCGGATCGCCGCGGGGCGGGGTGGAGGATCCGCGAGCAGGTGCTGGAGAGCTCGAGCGGCTTGCGGGTCACGGCGCCGCCGGGGTGCGCGATCGACGGCGGCAGCGTGGCGCACGCCAACACCGGCTTCGACGAGGCCATCATCGCCTGCCGCAATCCGGATCGTCACGTTTACGTGACACCCTATCTCGTGCCCAACGCCACCGAGAGCGTGCTCCGCGAGCTCCTGGAGAGCGTGCGCGACGGGCTCACGCTGGATGAAGAGCGCATCACCGCAAAGGTGGCGGGTGAGGCCGTCGAGCTGCGGCGCTATCGGAGCGAAGGCGATCTCGAGTCGCTGATGGGCCTGGCGCATCTCGGCGGCGACCTCTACGCCATCGTGCGCGTAGACTATGGGCTGCCGCTGCGCGCGCGCGTGGGCCCCACCCTCGACGCGACCCTCGCGAACCTCGGCGCGCTCGAAGGCGGCGTGCTCACGCGCGTGCAGACGGAGCTGCGCGAGGCAGAACCCATCACGCGCACCGTCACCGGCATGGCCTACCGCGACGGCGTGGTGCTCGACTTCGAGCATGGCATCCGCTGGCCGCTCCCAACCGACGCGATGTGGCGGGTTCGCATCGGTCGCCACGCCGCAGCGACGCGCGCCGACGCGCGCATCTTGCTCCACGAGCCGACGATCGATCTCGTGGCGAGCATCTCCGTCGTGCCCGAGCAGGCCGAGCCGGCGTTCCACGACATGCACCGCGAGGGAGATCCCGGCGCGGCAGTGACCGGGTTTTCATGGGGCGAGGCCAAGCCCAAGATCACGCGTCACGCGACGCCGACCGGGGTCGCGCAGGAGCGCTTGGTGGCCACCGAAGTCCGAGGCGGCACCGGCTACCTGGTCACCATAGAGTGGCCGGTCGGTTACAAGGAGCGAGGCGAGACGTTCGCCCGGGCGTTGCTCAGCGAGCTGCGTCTCTCGACCCCGCCCAAGCCGAGCGAACGAGACAGCGTTGGGTACCTCGATCGCCGCTTTGGATTTGCGCTGAAGCTCCCGCCAGACGCGACGCTGACCCTGGAGACCCAAGGCGACGACCGCGCCGAGGTTCTCCACACCGTAGGCAGCACCGGCGACGTCCTCGGCGCGTCGGCGTTTGCGCTCGACGAAGGCAAGATCGACGTCTTGGTCGACAAGACCATCAAAGACATCACGACGGCCTTGAATCGAAAAACTGGGGCTATCGGGAAGCGGTCCAAGACGAACCTCGCCGGGATTGCCGCGGAGCGGATCACGTTCGAGCTCGGGCCGAAGAAGACCTACGAGGTGATCTACTTCGTGAGAAACCACGTGCTCTACGTGGTGGCGGTGGGCGCGTCGCCGCAAGCGGCCAAAGAATACCTCGCGCAGTTCCGGCTCGTGCCCGCGAACACCGATTGGTGAACGCGGTCAGGGAGCCAGCCGGGCTCCTCCGGAGACGCTACCCGAGGCAACGCGGTCAGGGAGCAGCCGGCATCCTCCCGAGACGCTGCCCGAGGTAACGCGGTCGGGGAGCCAGCCTCCTAGGGCGAGCTCGTGGGGGCTGGGGGAGCGCGCTCGTAGGTGAGCACGAGGCCTCCCTGCTGGAGGCGGAAGCGCTGCACGGTCTCGTCGCGCTTGCCCTCCACGGTGATCTCGATGCGCAGCGCGTCGTTCACGAGGAGGCCGTCGTCGCGGAGCTTGAGCTCGACCGGGCCCTGACCCACCGGCTTGAACACGTAGGCCCCCTCCGCGGTGACCGTCGCCTCCCGCACGGCGTCGGCGAGCTGGTCGCCGAGCTGGTCGCGCAGCTTGGCCTCGGTCGCGGGCGGCAGGACGTAGCTGCCGGCGAGGGCCTCTCCCAGCGCACCGTCGAACGCGAGAAAGGTGTGTGGCTTGGGCGGCTCGATCGGCGCGTTCGTGAGCGCCATCCGAAGGGCAGGCTCTCCGGCGTCGGCCGCGTCGATGGTGTCGACGTTCGACAGCGCGACCATCACCCACCGACCGTCGCGCGTCATCTCGAAGACGCTGGTGAAACCATCGATGCCGCCGTTGTGGCCCACGGTGGGCACGCCCTCGCGCTGGCGCAGCATCCAGCCGTAACCCCAACCGACGGTGTCGGTGGGTCCGCCGCGATCGGTCCACATCTGCTCGCGCCACGTAGCGGGCAGCAGGGTGTCGTCCTGCAGGGCGCGGGCGAAGCGGTGGAGATCGCGCGCGGTGCTCGCGATCGCGCCGGCCGCGAAGGGCACCGAGGGGTGCGCCGGGTGGGCCGCCACGAGCGCGCCGCCGGTCACGGTGAGGCCGGAGACCAGCGCGTCGACCCCGGTGTTCGTCTCGGTCATCCCCGCCGGCCCGAAGACGTGCTCCGCGAGGTAGGCGGCGTACGACTGGGCCGAGACGCGCTCGATCACCAGGCCGAGCAGGTAGTAGCCCGAGTTGGAGTAGCTCCAGCGCGTTCCTGGCGCGGCGATCGGCGGCTGCTTGGTGATCGCGGCCAACATCTGCTCGTGGTTGTGCGGCTCGCCACGCGCCTTCATGAGCGCGTCGTCTTGCGTGTAGCTGCCGAGCCCGCCGCGATGGCTCAGGAGCTGAGCGATGGTGACCGCCTGGTACGTCTCGGGCAGCTCGGGCACATGCACGCGGACGCTGTCGTCGAGGCCGAGCTTGCCCTTGTGGGCGAGCTGCAACACCGCCACCGCGGTGAACGGCTTGGTCACCGAGCCGACGCGATAACGGCGCCCGGGCTCACCGTGGTAGGCGCGTTGCACCAACACCTCGTCGTCGCGCGCGACGAGGACCTCCCCGTGAAACGCGCGCGAGCTCTCGCCGTGGCCGATCGCGCTGACGTAGGCGTCGACCCAACCATCGAGCGGGTGCTTCGGCGCCGGCTCGGCGATGGGCGGCGCCGGAGGAGGCGGCAGAGGGGCAGGATTCCCCCCCGAGGGGCCGCACCCCACCGCGAGCCACCCCAACACCAAGAGCACAACGAGCAGGTGACGACCGTACACGACGCCTCTTTACCACGTGCTCCGTCCCCCGGCCGGCGCACCGGACGTGCGCCTTGCGGCCGGTCACGAGGCTGCACGCTCACGCGATCGGCTCGAGGCTGAGGAGCGTCCCGTCGCTCGCACGACGGTAAACGCGATAGGTCAGGCCGGGCACGAACACACCCGCGCATTGAGAGGGGATAGGGATCTCCACATCGCCGATCACGATGTAGCAGTCGGCGGGTCGCAGCTTCGAGCGCAACACCCACTTGACCTGCCCCCGCCCCTCGACGACCACCGCGTTGCCTTGCCCCTGCGCTGGCGAGAGCCAGCCGCGCCGGTTGGCGTCGAGATCCTCGGCTGAAAAGCCCAACGCCTGCGACAGCGCCGCCATGAGCGTCTGGGGGTCGCCCACGGGCAGCGGGGTCATGCAGGACGTCGAGCGAACATAGGGGAAGCGGTCGCGAAACGACCGCTTCGGAAACATCTGTTGAAGCGAGAAGAAGCCGGGCCCGAGGGGTGACTCGGCGCCCGCGATCCGCCGCTCGTACACGTAGAAGCGATAGGGTCCCGGCGGCAGCGCGAACGTGATGAGGTCGACCGGCCCAGCGGCCGTGTGCCCCTCGGCGACCCACTTGCCGTTCCAGCGGACGAAGCCGTCCAGCGCCTGCACCGGAGCGCTCGTGAGCCGCTGGAGCAGGCGCCCGCGGACGGCGAAGGTGGCGAAGATCGCCGCCGCGGTCAGAGCTGCGCCGAGCACGACCCCGACCGCGAGGAAGAGGCCGCCGCGCAGCACCATGAGGTGCACGACGGGGCCGATCACCATGACCGCGCCGAACGGGACAGCCAGCATGGCCAGCATGGCCCACTGGTCCATCGAAAGAATGACCCGCGCCTGTTGTGGCGACAACACACCACGCCGATTGGCATCGAGATCCTCGTTCACCCCCCGGCCTGCTAGCCGGAGTCCCCATCGTCGTCCAGAGCGTCGTCCTCGACGTTCCCGGCGCGCGCGCCGCGCTCACCTGAGCGATCGACCCTTGAAGAGCCCAATCCACGTGACGAGGTGGACCGCGGAGGGGCGCGGAGGGCGGGAAGGCGTAAGCGACGGGAAGAACCGCGAGCCGATGGCGCAGTGGGTGGTAGGCCTTGTAAGGTTTGGGCGATGTCGGTCGAGCTCATCGTGCACCTGTCGCGCGCAGCCATGCCCACCCCCGAAGCGTGGGCGCAGGGGCTCCTCGACTGCGGCTTCCTCGCCGAGCTGGACGCCGACTTCGACGTGGACGCCTTCTCGGGCTTCCTCCCCTGTCGCTACGACGGCGCCGACGCCGGCTTCGAATACGAGAGCGGCCCCATCGAGTTCATCGATGACCTCGAGCTCCCGAGCGACTTCGACTTCTCGGTCACCTTCACCACCGCTTCGAGCACGCGCGAGCTCGCGTCGTCCGTGGTCTCGGCGGCAGCGCTCTGTTACCTGACCGGAGGCATTCTCGTGGATCCTCAGGCCGATCTCGCCATCCCCGCCGTCGAAGCCATCGCCTGGGCCCGCGAGGTGCTGGCCGAGATCGATCTGTGAGCGCGCGTGCGCGGACAAGCGCCTCTCGACGCACGAGGTGGCCGCCCGGAGCGCTCGTGCAGGGCGCGACGGCGCGGGGGTCGCTACGGATGAGGCTGCGGTCAGGGCGGCAGGGCGTGATCGACGCGGGTGGCGAGCCCGCCTGGTCCGTCGAGGAGCGCGAGGGTCCATGCCTCGCGGGTGGCGCGATCGTCGCGCGGGATGGCCGCGTACTCTTCGCGGCTGAGGGGGATGGCGTAGAAGATCTGGACGTCGGCGCCGGCGCCCATGCCGATGGGGTTGCCGGGGAGGAGGATGCCTCCCGCGGCGGTGGGGGTGCCGAGGTCGCCACGGGTGACGAAGTCGTAGGGCTTCACGCCGCCGAGGGCCTCGCTGAAGTGGAAGGTGACGGCCATGTCCTCGAGGAAGGAGATGGCCGCAGGCGAGCAGGCCCGCGAGGCGAGGGCCACCTCGACGTGCACGTTGGCGTGCTCCGGGCTGCCCATGGGCGTGGGCACGCGACCGAGGCCACACGTCATCAGGAGCTCGGCGTCGTCGTCGGCGAAGCACAGGCGCTCGATGCTGGCGCGGCGCACGTAGCGGCTCGCGGTGGGCTCGAAGGGGCGGCCGTCGCCAACGGTGTAGCCGGCGGCGCGCATCCGGCCGAGGAGGAGCGCGCGATAGTCTTCTCGGCCGATGCGTTGGGGATCGGGGTGGGGCCACGAGGCGGCGGCCCAGCGCTCCTCAAGCGTGGGCAACGGCGGCGGCGGTGCGCTCGGCACGAGCTCCCAACGGATCTCGTCCTTCGGCGCCACCCGCCAGCAGGTGAAGTCGTCGTCGTCGCGATAGGGCGCGAGGGCCCAACCGAGGGCGAAGCTCGCGGGCACCGCCAGGATCTCGCCAGCCTCGAGCTCGCGGTTCTCGGCGACCCGCTTGGCACAAGCGAACTTCACCGCCTGCATGGTGGCCTCGAGGTCCGCTTGGCTCGCGCTCGCGCAAGCAGCGTCGACGTCGCGGAGGCCCGTCCAGTGAACGAGGCCGTAGCTGTGGCAGCTCGACAACTCTCCTGATCCTCCGTAGGCGATGAAGTCGAGCAGCGCGGCGAAGGGCCGGAGGCCGCGGCGCGTCAGCACGTCGCCGGCCTCGTACAGGAACTGCTCGATGGGTTTAACGCAGTTGCCGCTCAGGTGGAGGTGGATGGCGTACGGCCCGCGCGCGCCGAGGTGCACCAGGAGCTCGAGCACGGTGCGGAGGCGCCCCGACGGCGACCAGTCGTCGGGATAGAGCGGTCCTTGCATCAGGCGGAGCTCGTAGGGGCGAAGGGTCTCGAACACGAAGCTGTAGGCGAGCTGCCCCCGCGACGCGCCCGGCGGCATGAGGCGCATATCCATCGTCTCCTCGCGCAGCTGCTCTCCCGTGCGGCGCACGGCGAACACGAGCGGGAGCGACGCGAGCTGGAGCTGCAACCCCGTGAGCCTCCCCGTGTCGTCGACGTCGCAGGCGATGGTCTCGCCAGGTTCGAGGAAGCCGCGAAACGTCTCGACGGTCCAACCAGGATCCTCCTCGAACAACAGGCTGGCTTGAAACACGGGGCATCAGCATGGAGGCGGGGCGGCGATGGCGAAAGGGCGATCACGCACCAGTCGCCGAACACGAGCGCCGCACACCGACTCGTCGGAGGGCCGCCATGCGTCCGTGCGCATCCGGATGTGGTCTAGCCGTCGGTGAGGCTGTCCTCGCTGAAGCCCTGCTGAGCGAGGCCCACCACCTCGTGGCCGAGCATCGTGGGGAGGGCCATCGCGAGGCGCTCGCACAGAGACTCGACGTCGGGCGGGTGGCACAACGAGAAGTAGATCCCATCCTCGGCGAGCGCTTGCGTTCGGCATACACGTCGGGAGAGAGCTCGTCGACGAGGGGCCCGTCGAACATGTGGGGGGTGGGCGTCGGCTGTGGCGGCCCACCTGGCGACGGCACGAGCTCGACGTGTGTGTCGTTCGCGTTGACGATGTCGCCTTCCTTCGCCGCCGGCTTGGTCACCGGCCGATCCTACCAGCCCAGCCCTCGCCGCGCCCCCCTTCACGAGCTCTTACCCGATCCAAAGAGGGCAAAGGCGCGCCGTCGCGCTTCATGGCGCTATGGCGCTGCGCGGCGGGCGGCAGGCACTTCTTCGCGAAGTCGGCGATGAAGGCGTCGAGCTCGGTTGGCGTCAGCGCGCGATCGACGGCCGCGTTGAACACCTGGGTGAAGCAGGCTTGGTGGGTGTAGCCCGGCCATCCGCTGGGGTCGTCTTGCGGCTCCCCCAGGCTCACCTCCGCGAGCTTGGCCTCCCCCGTCGCGAGCTCGAAGGTCCTCGTCACGGTGGCGAAGCACGACATCGCGCTCGCCTCGAGATCTTGATACGCCACGAGGCCGAGGCCCTTGCCGCTGGCGGTCAGCTCGAAGAGGTCGGCGGGGGTCGCGCTCACCCCGACACGCACCGCGCCGCGCTCCATGCTCACCGACTCGACGCCGCCGTTGCAACGGTCGCCCCCCGTCAGGCCGCGCACCAGCGCGAGCTGCGCATCGATCTTTCGGAGCACGCTCACGCCCGAGAAGTAGCCCGTGCCGCCGCCGTTCCAGAGATACCGCACCACATAGAGGTCGCGCACCTCACCCACCACCTCGTACTCGAAGAAGGGCACGTTCATCCAACCGTCGCCCGCGTCCGACCCCATGTGGCTCACGACCCTCTCGGCCAGCGTCGGTGGCGCAGCCTTCGACCCATCCTGCTCGGCGGCGCAGGTCGCGAGCGCCACCGCTCCCTTCCCTTCCCCGCCGACCAGCGCGTGCACGCACAGGGGGTGAACCACCTGTCCCTCGTGCTCGAGCAAGGGCGCGTCGCCGGGCGCCGCCTTCCTCTCCGGGGCGGGCGCGCTCGAGGGTGGCGGCGCCGGAGCCGCCTGAAGGAGCTTCGCCACTGGCACCACCGTCGCCCCCGGCTCGGCGGTGACGCAACCGGCGGCGAAAACACCGACCGCGCCCACCGCGGCGACCCCCCCCCACCAAGCTCGTGCGCGACCTGAACCCATGCCGCAACAACGTCCTCGTCGGCCGCGAACATTCCCAAGCCCAGCTCCAGCCCCGCGACCAAGCACAACCCCGGCACCCAAGAGAGCGAGCCCGGAGTGGGGAGGTCCGTCTCGGGCGGCTGAGGGGTCAGTCGAGGACGGTCGTTTGGCCTGCTGCGATTTCGAGGACCGAGGCGACGCCTCCGTAGTAGGCGGACATGCCGACGTCGATGCGCCACACCTTGCCGCCGCAGTCGGGGTTGATGCTGTCCTGGACGGTGTGCCCGACCACCATGCGGGAGGCGCCGAGCGCGGTGAGGACTTCGTCGAGCATGGTGCACGCGGCTTCGTCCGGGCCGTCGGAGTAGTCACGCACCCAGAGCGGGCCGTCCCCGCCGATGGCGTCCTCGTGGCCGGTCGTGATTTCGCCGCGCATCCACCGCCGAATCGAGTCGTTCATGCCCTCGAGGCCGTGATCGAGGTGCGCCGGGAGGACCCCTCCGTGGACGAAGACCGTGTCGCCGATCTGCATCATGCTGTTGTGCCCGGCGAGGAGCTCCGCGTACACGCCCCCTGGCCTGAACGCGGCCGCCCGCCCGCGCTGCTCCGCGGGGAACTGATCGAGCAGAGGATCGCTTCCGCCCGGATCGAGCTCGTCGAAGGCGCCAAACGCGCCCGGCGTGACGTAGTCGAAGTAGAGCTCGACGTTGAGCGTCTCGTGGTTGCCATTGAGGACGTAGACGGCGCCGCCGGCTTGCCAGGCTTGGTCCGCGAGCGTCTCGAGGTAGTCGAGGATGGCGCGATCGTCGTCGCCACGATCGAGTTGGTCGCCGGTCTGCACCACGACCGTCTCGCCGCCGATCCATGTGCCTTCCGCGTCGATGACGCCAGCGAGCGCGAGGGCTCTCATCATGGCGGCGCCGTCGCCGTGCAGATCGCCGAGCGCGACGAGCCGCTCCGGCAGCTCGGGGAGGAACGTAGGCGGCGGGATCGGCCTCGGCCCGTGGTCCCCGCCGCCACCGCCCGACCCTCCACCTCCATCGCCGCCGCCCCCACCTCCTCCGTCTCGAGTGGCGGTGTTGTCGGTACACCCGAGCAGAGCGGCGATAAAGACCGCCAAGCCCACCAAGCCTCTCATGGGCCGATCCTACTCCAGGGCCGAGCCGCGCACACACCGTGGGGGAGGGGGCCGTGCGCTTTCAAGGAGTCCTCGGGCACGGTCGGTGCCGGCGAGGACGTAGATGACGACGACATTCCGCCACGGATGCGACATGCTTCACGTGTGATCGAGCGGCTGATGCGTGTGGCCAACAGCTTCGAGGAGGCAGATCAGCTCGACCGGCAGGACGTCCTGGCGATGTCCTTCGAGGAGCGCATTTCGGGCGTCGAGCGCCTCCGGAGGGTCTGGTTCGGTGAGGATCGAGCTCAATCGAGACTGGAACGAGTTCTTGTCGTTGTTGATCTCCCACCGCGTGCGGTTTCTGTGGATCGGGGGACACGCGGTGGCGGGTCACGCGGAAGCACGCCCGACCGAGGATCTGGAAGTGCTGGTGGAGCCGACGGCGGACAACCCGAGCCACCTCCATGAGGCGCTCGTCGCGTTTGGTTTCGGTGACGTCGGCCCTTCGCGCGACGTCGAAGCCCTGAGCCGATATGCCCCCGACGACCCGCGTTGACGCGGACATCGGCCCGACCCACCTGTGTCGCTACCTCGGAGCAAGAGCGGCGCACACGGAGACGGCGGAGATGGCGCGTGGCCTCTTCATGGCTTGGCCTGCCACCTCTTCATGGCTTGGCCTGCCACCACACCATGCCCTCGTTGCGATCGGTCCAGTAGATCGCGTCGCTGCCGACGTGCAGACCACGGGCGTCGGAGAGCCCGTCGAAGAGCACCTCGGCGTCACCGACCGCAGGCGGCTTGAGCTGGCGCAGGAGCCGCCCCTCGCCTTCCGCGCTCGAGGTGGTCCAGTAGACGTGCGCATCATCCGCAGCCACGGCGCGCGGCGAGGGTTGGTTGGTGGCCAGCACGCTGGTGCTCCCGTCGCTCGTGTCGTAGCGGCGAATCTCGTTCACGCTCTGCATAAACGTCGCGTAGACCGCGTCGTCGGCCACCGCGTCGCTCGGAATGGCGGTGATGGTGAGCTCGAGCATCGCCCCGCCATCCTTGGCGACTCGTCGGAGCGGGCCCGATGGCGAGCTCCCGCCGCCAAAGTGATAGAGGAAGTCGGCGTCTCCTGCCAATGGCCCCACGTAGCCCGGGCTCACGCTCGACGTCCAGAGCGCGGACGGCGATCCGCCCATGACGGAGACGCCGAAGATGCCGCCTGGGCTCGTCGTCGGCCGAACATAAAAGAAGGCCGCGGTCGCATCGACGTGCAGGCCCCATATCTCGCCTCCCGAAGCCAAGACCGTGACGCTGCCGCCCTGGTGCGGAACCCGCCGCACCGCCGCGGCGGTCTGCCAGAACACGCCATCGTTCGTGACCGCCAGGTTCTGTCCAGCCTCCATCGGCGTCTCGGCGAGCGTGGTGGCCGCTCCTTCGCAACGCGATGTCCGGCGCACCTCGGTGCCTGCCAGCCAATACACGTAGCCGGCGTGGACAGCGACGACGGTGGGCACCTGCTCTGAGGACGCGAGCACGGTCGGCGCGCGTGGCGGCGCGCAGCTTGGCTCGACGCCGCCAGCGCCGCCAGCGCCGCCAACGGTCGGGCTGCCGCCAGCGCCGCCCGCTCCCCCCACGCCGTCGAGGGCGAGATCGCCGACCTCGAGCGCCGAGCGCCCGCCGCAGGATACCAACAGCGTCGCGACCAGCCCGCATGTCGTGCTCTTGCTCACCGACCTCACCTCACGGTTCCGCGCTCGCTGTCACGCCCACGCCGTGGTCACCTCTTGGTGGTGGCGACCAACCACTCGGTCATCAGCGCCAGGGCGGCGGGGCTGAACGTCTCGCTGAGCGTGGCGTACTCGTCCATCCCGCCCGTCTTGGCCGTCTGGAACAGATGGTTGAGCCCGGGGAGCGTCTCCGCGCGCACCGAGGTGTTCCCGCCCTTCACGAGCGCAGCGTTCGCGCGCTCGAGGTTCACGTCGGCCGGCACCTGCAGATCTTTGTCGCCGATGAGGATGAGCACGGGCACGCGCACCTTGGCGAGGTGCTCGGCCGGGTCGAGCTTGGCCCAGGAGCGAAACCACGGCGAGAGCAGGCGCTGTACGTCGCGCTCCACGGTGGCGCGCGCGTCGGCCTCCTTGGCGTTGGGGATCGATTTGGCGCCCACCTTCACGAGCTCGTCCACGGCCGCCTTCAGCTCGGCTTCGGGGGCGTCCGCCACGATGAGCTGCATCAGCTTCTTCTGACCGGCCACGATCTCCTCCACCACGGAGGCTTCGGTTCCTTGGGCCTCTAGCAGCGCGCGCACCTGCATCGGGTTGAGCTCGGCGCCGCTCACGCCGGGACCGGCCAGCGACACGATGAACGCCACGTCCGCGGATTTTGCCGCCACCATGGGCGCGATGATGCCGCCCTCACTGTGACCGATGAGGCCGATCCGCTTCGGATCGATCTCCTTCTGCGCCTTCAGGAACGCCACCCCCGCCTCCACGTCGCTGGCGTGATCCTCGACGGTGGCGGTGGCCGGGTCACCCGTGCTCGTTCCGACCCCGCGGTCGTCGACGCGCAGCACCGCGATGCCATTGCGCGCGAGGTGGTCCGCGATCACCAGAAACGGTTTGTGCCCGAAGAGCGTCTCGTCGCGGTCTTGCGAGCCCGAGCCGGTAATGAGCAGCACCGCGGCGTGAGGCCCGTCGCCTGGAGGCACAGTGAGCGTCCCGCCGATCTTCGTCTTGGCCCCCGCGTTGTCGTAGAGCACCTCGCGCTCGGCGTAGGGGAACGGCGGCTTCGGCGTCTGCGGCCGCTCGCCGAAGGCGGCGGGGTTCTGGGTCGCCACCACCTGAAACCCGGAGAGACTCCCTTTTTCGTCGAACACCAGCCGCACGTCCATGGGCGACAGCTCGAACACGCAGGTGACGAGCACCACCGTGTAGGGGGGATGCTTCTCCACGGTCGCGGCGAGCTGCTGCTTCAGCGGACCGAACTGCCCTTTTACGCCGCTCCACGTGGTCGCGACCGCCTCATCGTTCGGCAGCGCCTTGTCCATGGCTTGGTCGAAGAGCTCGCGCACCTTCGCGTGTTTCCCCTCGTCGAGCCACGTCACCACCTGCTTCGCGAGCGCGACCTGCTCGTCGCTCCCCGGCTTGGGCGACTTGGATGTGTCCTCCGCCGACGACGGAGGCGCGGCTGGGCTCGCCGCCGACGCCTCCGCGCTCCCCTCACCCGCCCCCACGAGCGGCACCTTCTCCTCGCACGCCACCAACCAACCCACCACCAGCAGCCCCCACCCCACCGAGCTCACGGAGGCCATCGAACCCATCGAACGCCGTCGCATCGCCGCATCGTGCTCCCAAGCACGGCCCCGCCGCAATCCCACCGCCGACACCCATCCACCGAGCGCTCCGCGCACCTGTGGGACGGGCGGCCTGAAAGCAGGCCGCCTGCCGCTGTCGCGCCTAAGGGGCGAGCACGAGGCGCATCGTGATCGTCGCCGTTCCGCTCTTGGGTCGGGGGAACGTCATCTTCTCGAGCAGATCGAGCACGCACGAGACGGACCCGTCGTCGAAGGAGTTGCCGAGCACGGTGTCCTCGCGCTTGTCGCCGAGCACGAAGCGACCCTCGGCGTTGATGCGGAGCTTGAGACGCAGCGTACCGCCGGCACGGGCCTCCCCCTTCGCCGCGGGTTGTTGGGACCCGCCCGCGAGGCACCGGTGGAAAGCGCCGCGCTTCTTCTTCAACAGCCGGTTCACCGCCTTGGAGTCGAGGCCACCGAGCACCATCACGCCTTCGATGGCGGTGGTCTTCCGGTCGTTCGTCTTGCTTGCCTTGCCGGTCTTGCTCGTCTCGCTGGCTCCGTCGGTGGGAGCCGTCGTGCCGGCCAGAGCGGAGGTGGCCTTCGGCCGCTTGGTCCCCAGGTGTGCGCCCCCGAAGTCACCGCTGCCAGTCCCTTGACCGCTTCGCAGACCGTCGCTCCCGTGCCCGATCGTGCCGAGGCCGATGCCTTCGCCCGTCCCGCCGCCCCCTTTGCCGATCCCCTCGAGGCCGAGGCCGCCAACCCCAAACGCGTCGCCGATGGAGTCGCCCCACTTGTTCCCACGTGCGCTCATCAGGTCGTCGCCGATGGCGTCATCGCGCCCCCACGGCGCGGTCGGAGCGTCTGGGTCGCCGCCAGCGCCCGCGTTGAGCAGACCGATCATGCCGAGCTCGGCGGCGTCGCGAAGTGCTTGCTGGCGCGCGACGTGCGGATCCAGGTTGTCCTCTGGTGCCTTCACGCCGAAGCGGGCGGCGGGCGCCTCGGTGGCCGCCTCGCGGGCGTGCTCCTTCAGCCGCGCGTCGACGCCCTCGCGCAGCTCCGCCGCCACCAGCGCACCGGACACGATGGGCGCCTCGCCCCACCCAAGACTCTGCCGCCCGAGACCCACGAGCACCGCGGCACCCCCCGTCACCAAGCCCAAGGCCCCCAGGCCCACGTACCACTTACGCGTCACGACTGGAGGATACGACAGGCCCGACTCCATCTTCCCTTCGATCGGACAAGACTCCCCTCAAACGCCACGAAAGTCGCGCCTCTGCTAGGGTGACCGTGTGTTCACCGTGATTCCTTCCAGAGCCTTGGCCTCCTCGAGGAGTGGCCACGACCTCGCACGGCGTGGGCTCGTCGCGCTCGGCGCGACGCTCGCGCTGTACGGCTGCGCGAGCGAAGCCACCCCACCGGGGACGAAGATCCTCGTCGAGGACACACGTGGCGACGTCCCGGCGGAGCTCCACGAGCCGAGCGGAGACACCCCCCACCACACCTCCAAGCATCCAGTCCACGCCGGTGCGGGCGAGCTCCAGATTGAGCTCGACACGGTCGCCGCGCCAGGTGGCGGCCACTACATCCTCGCCATCGGCGTCGTCGTGAACGACGCGGCCGGCTACACGGTGACCGCGAGCGCCCCCGGCGCCCCCGTCAACCTCGGGACCGAGACCGCTCCCCTCCACACCCGCCGGCTCCAGATCGCGGTCCACAAGAAGTCGTGGGGCAGCACCACCGGCGGAACCACCTCCTACCGAGTGCGCGGCGACGGCACGGTAGAAGCGCTCTGACGAGGTAACGATCGCCAAGGACACGCACGCTCACACGTTTGGCGACGGCGGGTGGGCCCAGCACGGCGAGGCTCGCCGAGGTCAGGCGGCGCGAAAGAGCTACGTCGGCCCCCAGCCGAACCTGGTAAGACGAACCGCTGTCATCGTTGGTGAGGCTGTCGCTGAGGGGTGGCGATGGGTGGTATGACGTGGCGGTGAGCGTGGGTCTCGCGCCGCCGTTCTTGTCTCCGCAGCTGCGCCTCGAGGTGGAGCTCGGGCGGGGGGCGATGGGTGAGGTGTGGCGCGCGCACAGCCTCTCGCTCGACGCGGCGGTCGCGGTGAAGGTGCTGTTCGCCGTGGACAACGAGGTGGCCCGGGCGCGATTCCAACACGAGGCGCAAGGGGCGGCGCGCATCGCGAGCCCCCACGTGGTGCGCATCTTCGACTTCGGCATCTCGCCGGAAGGGCTGCCGTTCATCGTGATGGAGCTGCTCGTGGGGCGCGATCTCCGCGCGCGCCTGAACGACGACGGCCCGATGCGCCGAGAGCACGCGCAGGCGGTCGTCGAGCAGGCGTGTCGCGCCGTCGACGCCGCCCATCAGCTCGGTGTCATTCACCGCGACATCAAGCCGGCCAACCTGTTCTTGATAGAGGGCGCCGGTGAGATCTTCGTCAAGCTGGTCGACTTTGGCGTGGCCAAACACCGCGACCGCGATCTCGGGATGACGGAGACCGGCGCGCTGATGGGCACGCCGTATTACATGAGCCCTGAGCAGCTCCTGAACCCCAAGGCGGTGGATCACCGCTGCGATCTCTGGTCGCTCGCGGTGGTGGCCTACGCCTGCCTCGCCGGCACGGTGCCGTTCGTGGCCGAGACCCTCGGCGGTCTCTCGATCGCCATCCACGAGCGACGCTTCACGCCGCTCTCCACGGTGAGGCCCGATCTCCCGGCGAGCGTGGATCGCTGGTTCGAGACCGCGTTCCACACGGCGATCGAGCAGCGCTTCCAGACGGCCGGCGCCCTCGCGCAGACGTTGGGCGGCGCGCTCGCCGGGACCTGGCCACCACAGAGCGCGAGGCCGCCTGTCTCCACGCAGGTGATGCACGCCGTCGAGCCCGCGCTCGCGCTCCACGCCGACCAGCGCCCCGGCAGCGCTCCACCGGGGACCGTCGCCGAGGTCCTCACGAGCCCACCGCTCGTGGCCGGTCCCCCTGGAGGCAGCGGCCCGCCGGTGACCGTCGCCGAGGTCCCCATGATCCAGCCGCCGGTCGCTGGCCCGAGCCCGGTCAACGTGTCCGCCGCGCCGTGGGCCACGCCGGCCGCGACCATGAGCGCCGCCCCTCCCCGCAAGTCGCGGCGCGGGCTCGTCTTGGCGGTGAGCGCAGTGCTCGCGTTCGGCGGCTTCACCGCGGTCGGCCTGTTCGTCGCACAGCGCCTCAACGCCGAGGCGACGCCTTCGAAGGGCGCGAAGAAGAGCAAGAGCGCCTCCACCGCGCGCGCGAGCGCCGACGACTCTCTGCGCAAGCATCCGCGCTACGTCGGGGCCGCGGCGCTCGAGGACCGCGACGACGACCCGGATCCGACGAAGGTGTTCCCCGTGAAGGACCACCGCCGCTACGACGTGAACGCGCACGTTCGTGCCGCCCTCGACTGGGCGCAGCGCCAGGATCCGAAGGCCGCGCTCGTCACCTTCGGGGCGGACGACCTCCGCGCCGACGGCACCGTGGATCTCGAGCCCCCGCCGGAGGAGACGCCGGGCGGCGTGTTCACCGAGGTGTTCTCGCCACAACACCAGCGCTGCTGGCACATCACGCCGCTCACCAACATGGGCGTCTATGCGAACCTCGCGCAGTGCAACCACGAGCTCACCGGGGAGCTCCCTCGTTGCTCGGTGAAGGATGTGCTCGCCCGCGCTTTCCCGGCGCGGTTCCCGAAGGGCGTGAGCCTCACCTACCGGGTGGACGTGGTCGGCAGGCGCGAGTGGCTGGCGATGAACGACGACACCGCCGACCGCCAGACCCTCGCCGACAGCTGCGGCGGCAACTAGCGCCGCTGCGACCCGCAAGCAGCGCCGCTGCGATCCCGTGGGTCGGTCGGTGCGGTCACGGGAGGCGGCGATCGGCTCGGTCCCGCCTCAGAGGTACGCCGGAACCAGACGCGAGGAGCGGGAGGGAGGGGGAAGGACCGGGAGCGGGGAGCGGGGAGCGGGGAGCGGGGAGCGGGGAGCGGGGAGCGGGGAGCGGGGAGC
>CAYOAL010000080.1:0-15947 GCA_964401935.1 uncultured Polyangiaceae bacterium | reverse complement strand
GGGGAAGGAGCGAACCACCACAGCGTAGAACAGCACACGACGCGTCCGACGGCACCTCGTGGCCACGGTCGCGACGCCGGAGGGGACGCCCTCGGTGGTTGTGGCTTCGACTCGGAGGGAACGCACGATGCGGGTCTATCGATCTCAGTGGCTCGTTGCGACGTTGGTCGTGCTCGGCGCGGCGCTCGGCGGGTGCGCTCAGGGTGGCGCGAGCGCGGTCACCGAGGGCGCGGGCGCGGGCGTCGCCAACGGTGCGAGAGGTGGCGGCGCAACGAGCGCGGGGGGCGCGGGGACCGGCGCGGCCGCGAGTGGCGGCGCGGGAGGTGACGGGACGGGCGGCGAAGCGCTGGGCGGCGCGGGGGGTGAGGCTCCTTCCCACCGAAAGCCGGCCTCGGGGGAGGTGATCTTCACGGAGCTCATGCCCGACCCCGCGGGACCCTCAGACTTCGACGCCGAGTGGGTCGAGCTCTTGAGCTTGAGCACCGACACCCTGAACCTCGAGGGCTGCCGGCTCCGCGACGCCGGCACCAACGCCGACGATCACCTCATCGAGGGCCCCGTGGTCATCGCGGCGGGCGAGGTGCTCATCTTCGCCAAGAGCGCGAGCGCGCTCGTGAACGGCAACCTGCCGCCGGTCGCCCACGCCTTCGGCGACGGCTTCTCGCTCACCAACGCCGGCGACGAGGTGCGGCTCGAGTGCGACGGCGCCCTCGTCGACCAAGTGGTGTACACGTCGGCCTGGCCGTTCGCGGCTGGGGTCGCGATGCAGCTGCGACCGGTCGCGCAGTCGGCCTCGGCCAACGACGTGCAGGCCAACTGGTGCGCAGCCACCACCGCCTACTTCGAGTCGGAGCTGGGCACCCCCGGCACGCTCAACGGCCACTGCCCCTGACCCACGCACCAAGGGTCGGCACACGCGTCTTGGATGTGTAAGGCGACGAGAGGCGCAGCTGCCCTGCGGAGCGCTCGCTCAAGCATGGCGCCGCCCGCGCCGCCCGCGCCGCCCAACAGCGTTGAAGCTGACGTGGCGTCCTTGACTCAGAGCCCACCCACGGTTCGACAGCCGGCATGATCTGGTTCAGCTTCTCAAGGAAGGACGATATGTGCCCAAACCAGGCTTTGACGGACGGTTTCGGTGGGGTGGGGTGAGGCGCCGAGGGTTCGGCGTGGGGGCCGCGTCGACGGTGTTGGCTTGGGGCGCTTCATGCGTGTCGGGAGACAGGGAGTGAGAGCGTTCGCTCCGACCGAGTTGGACTCCGGCGCGCTCGCGAGGGCCGCGGCCGCTGCCGCCGCAGACGATTTGCTCTCGTCACGGTTTGGGTAGCTCGTAGCGGGTGGCGCGGCCGGTGCCCGCGCGTGCGACGCGGCCTTCGGTGACGAGGCGCCGTAAGAGGCGCAGTGCGGAGGAAGGCGACATGCGCAGCGCGCGAGCGACTTCGGCCGAGCTCGACGGACCTTCGCGCGCGAGGTGCTCGAGCACCTTCGTCTCCTCGAGGGGGGCCGGTGGTGCGCTGGGGGCGTTCACGCGCGGCGCCGCCGACGCGTCGGCGAGGATCACGAGCTCGACGCCCTCCGCGAGGTGGTAGCCGCTCTCGTGCGTGACCACCCACGAGCTGTCGGCGAGCGCGGGCCGCAGACGCGACATGGCGGTGTTGACCACCGCCGCGTGCTTGGCCGCGTTGTAGCGGCCGAGGCCCCACACGGTCTGCACGAGGTCCTCACGGCTCTGGAAGCCTCCCCCCAGTACCTCGAGGAGGCGTCGTGACGGTCCGGTGGGCGCCGCTCGCCTGGCGACGGTGCCGTGATCCTCGGTGATCAGGTGGTCGCTGGTGAGGATGAGACGGCGGCCCGGCTCGAGCTCGAGCGCCCACGGCAGGAGGCCGAGCAAGCCCGCACGGAGGAGCTCGTTTACCCGCTCGGTGGGCGGGGCGCGGCGGCAGCGGGAGAGCACGCGACAGAGCCCGTCCTCGAGCTGCGTGGGCGCGGGGAGCTCACGAGCACGCAGCCACCCGAGGGCCACCTGCGCGCGCGCGATGCCGGAGGCTCGCGCCACCTCGGGGAGCGTCGCGCGCAGCGTGTCGCTCGGCCCCACGAAGAGGCACTCGGCGAAGCCGAGCTCGGCGACGAGAGTGGTCTGCTCTGCCGCCACCACGCGCGCCTCGTCGAAGATCTCGCGCGCCGCAGCCGGGCCGCGCGACAACGCGCAGCAGAGCCCTTGCGCGATCAGCCAGCGGGTCTTGGCCCGCCGGTCGGAGCCAGGGAGCGCGATCCGGCGGGCCTCCTCGAGCGCTGCGCTCGCCCGCGCGGCCTCGCCCCTCAGCGCCCACGCGGTGGCCAGCTCGATGAGGCCGTTGCGCCGGGCGAAGTAGCTCACGCCCGGTTGCGCGAGCGCGCTCTCTGCCCGCTGCGTCGCCTCCTCGATGGGCGCCAAGAGGTACGAGAGCTCGTAGACCACGGCCGAGGTTCGCAGCGTGCGCGTGTTGTCTTCGTAGCCGAGCACCGCGGCCAGGCTCGCCGCTTGCTCCAACAGGCGCGCCCCTGCGTGGAGCTCGCCGGTGTGCATCAGCACGTGCGCCATCAGATCGAGCGCGAGCACGCGCGCGTAGGGGAAGGAGGCCTGCACGGCAGACGCGAGCGCCCGGCGCGCCGCCGCCCGCGCTCGCCGAAAACGCCCCTCGAAGAAGCGCACCAGCGCGACCCCCTGCCAGATCCAGAACCGACTCCGACCCGCGGTGCGCGGCAGCGCGCTGACGTGAGGCCCCAAGAGGCGGAGCGCCTTGTCCACGTGGCCCGCGTGGCACAGCCCCGCGATGAGAAAGAACCGCCCCTCGAGCACCGCGTCGAGCGCCTCGGCGCTGCGCTCCAGCCCCCGAAACACGCTCTCCGCTTCGTCCAGGCGCCCCGAGAGGGCCAGCGCGCCCACCTGCGCCGGCATCGACGCGACGTCACACGCCACCGAGCTACGCGCGATGACCCCGTCGTAGTCTCCTGAAAAAAGGAGAAATTCTAGCGACTTATCAGGCACTACGCCGTTCTTCTGTCATTGGGCGTCATTCACGTCAACGCCTCGTAAGGTCGTGTCAGCCCCACGCCGGGCATGAGTGTCCATGATGAGGTCGAACCCAAGACAACAACCCACAAGGAGCTCGATCATGAACCACCGTACCCTCTCCACCGCCCTCGCCCTCGGCTTCACCGCCCTCACCGCCAGCGCCTGCCTCGGCTACACCACCGACGACACCGGGACCCAGCAGAGCCGCATCAGCTGCTCCACAGACACGGACTGTCCGGGCGGCCAGGAGTGCGAGGAGGAGCACGGCGAGTCGTTCTGCAAGCCCCACGGCGGCGACGACGGCGGCGGCGCGAGCGGGAGCAGCGGCGGCGGCTCCACGTCGCTGGCCTGCGCGAGCGACGCCGACTGCCCGAGCGGCCAGGAGTGCGAGGAGGAGCACGGCGAGTCGTTCTGCAAGCCCCACGGCGGCGACGACGGCGGCGGCGCGAGCGGCGGCGACGACGCGGGGGCTGGCGGCGCGGCCTCGTTCGAGTGCGCGAGCGACGCCGACTGCCCCAACGGCGAAGAGTGCGAGCTCGAGCACGGGGGCTCGTTCTGCAAGCCCCACGGCGGCAGCTGAGCGTGCTGCGCGATCGGCTGACCCGCTGGACATGCCCTCCGAGCGTGCCAAGGATCCGAACATGACCCGCTGCCTACTCACTTGCGCCCGGCACCTCGCCACGGGGGGCCTCCTCGCCTTCGGGCTGCTCGCGTGTGGCGCGGAGCCCGCAAGCACCGGCGGGGGGAACGGCGGAGGCGCCGCCGCCGGAGGGGGCCCGCCACAGCTCGACCTCCCCACGTGCGTGCCGGACGGGGCGGTCGAGCCGCCCCACATGGACATCGCCGGGGCTGTCTATTCGGTCCCCGTGCCGCCCGCGCTCGAGCCCTACGCCTCGTATCCACTGGAGGACGTGAGCCTGTGCAACCAACCCGCGGGCGGCCCACCCGGCATCGAGCTCGGTTACTCCCTCCCCGCGCTGTTGGTGGGGAAGAAGCAGCGCGTCGCCTTCGCGGGGGCCTACGACGCCGCCACCGACACCTACGCGCTCAGCGGCGACAACGGCACCGCCACCTGCCACCCGACCGGCGCCGCGTGGCGCTGCGACGAGGCCTTCGTGGGCCTCGTCCACGACCTGGAGGAGGTGGCCAAGGAGGCCGAGGATCTCGATCCTGCGGAGGCCCAGGCCCGCCTCGAGGTGGCGGAGATTTTCCGTGGCGACCCCATCGGGATCCTCGACTTCAGCCTCCCCTGACCACTCGCCCTTCACGTGGCCGCCGCGGCACGCGCAGCGCACAGCGACGACTCTTCACGAGGCTGTCGTTCTCCGGGCCAACGGAATAGCGTCCGGCATGCGCTGCTCCGTGATCGTGCTCGCCGTGGCCGCGTGCTCGCCTGCGTCACCCGCGGCCGAGCCTCGCGAGCTCGCTCCCCCCGTCGTGGTCGCCGACCCCGTGACGAGCGCGGCGTCGGCTGCACCGCCGGCGCCGGCTCCCGCGCCCACCGTCGCCGAGGAGGTGCTCGCGGCGTACGCCGCGCTCGACCCCGCGTGCAAAGGCACCGGCTTCCAGCTCGACGCTGCGCTCAACGACGGCCGCTGTCTGGTCGTGGACGCGCACGCGGACGCGGAGGGGGGCTTCGACGGAGGGCCCGCGCTGAAGCTGAGCGTTCGCCTCGCGCAGCCTGCCGTGAAGCAACGAGAGAGCGTGGCGGTGACGGTGACGCTGAGCAACCCGAGCGACGGGCCGGTGCTCGTCGATCTCGACACGGGCTGCGTGGAGGAAGCGCTCGAGGTGAGCGTGATCGACGCCGCTGGAGAGCGCATCGATCTGGTGGAGGATGAGCCGACGGCGTCGCTCTGCGCGCGCGCGTGGCACCGGCTCGGGCTCGCCCCGCGGGGGAGCGCCACCGCCACGCTCTCGCTCGAGGCGGTGCAGCGGAAGCTCACCTTCGTGCCTACCGGCGAGACGGTCGATAGCCCAGGTGGAGCGGTGGGCATGGCCGGCACCCTCGAGAGGCCCGTCGTCGGGCCGCTCCCGGCCGGGGAGCACGTGGTCCGCGTGACGCTCCCCAGACGTCCGAAGGGCGAACGCCCCGAGGCCAGCACCAAGCTGCTGGTGGTGCCTTGATGTGCGGGTGCAACGGCTCACGCCACGCGGAGGGGGTGTTCGCGTGAGCGCTCACGACGTGACGGAGCAGCCCGACGAAGCGGCGCGCGCGGCTCGCTCGCTCCGCGCGATCAAGCTCCTCCACACCGTGGTGTGGGCGTTCTTCGCGACCGCGATCTTCGCGATCCCGGTGTTCGCGTGGACGCAGCGGCTCGGCGTGGCGGCCATCTTGATCGGTGTGGTGCTCTCGGAGGCGGTGGTGCTCGCGGCCTTCCGTTGGCGGTGTCCCCTCACGATCGTCGCCGCGCGCTACACCGACGATCGTCGCGACAACTTCGACATCTACCTCCCCGAGTGGCTCGCGCGGCACAACAAGTCGATCTTCGGCACGCTCTTCGTGCTCGGCATCGTGGTCACCCTCGCGGCGTCGCGGGGCTGGCTCCCTTAGTACCCGGTTTCGCAGGTGGCGCGCGTCGAGGCGCTCTCGCCACGCGACGGCGGAGCGCCGGCTCGGCTCGCCGGGCGCTGCGGGTGGCACGGGGAGCCTCCGAGGGGTACATTCGAGGCGCATGCGGTTGGCTGGGATGGCGTGGTGGATTTCTCGGGCTGTGGTTGGCTGCGCGGGCGTGGCGGCGCTCGTGCCCGTGGCGCTCGCGCCGTCGGTGCTCGGGTGCGGCGGCAGCGTCGACGAGAGCTCGGGGAGCGGCGGGGCGGGGGCCGGCGCCACCTCATCGAGCTCGAGCACCGGCACCGGCTCCACGACGGGCTCGAGCAGCACCGGCAGCAGCACGGGGAGCGGCGCCTCCACCACCGGCGTGGGCGGCGGCGCAGGAGAGTGGCGCACCCTCATCGAGGGTGAGTGGTCGCTCCCGTCAGGCACCGAGGGCTACGTGTGTGTGGTCGCCACCATGACCGAGGACGTGTGGGTGTCGGCGTTTCGCCCCATCGCGCCGGACGGTACGCACCACACCGTGCTCACCAAGGGCGCCGGCGGCCCCGACGGGGTGTTCCCGTGCGACGTGGGCACGAACGGGCAGAACATGATCTACGGCTCGGGCGTGGGCACCGACGAGACCGTGATGCCGGAGGGCGTGGCGATGCGTCTCGCGACGGGCGACAAGCTCCTCCTCAACCTCCACCTCTACAACACGAGCGGCGACACCATCACCGGCGTGTCGGGCACTCAGATCCGCGTCGCCGATCCGGACGACATCGAGTTCGAGGCCGAAGGCACGCTGGCGGGCACCTTGAACATCGTGATCCCGCCGCACAGCCAGGGCAGCGCGAGCGGCACCTGCACGCTGCCGAGCGCGGTGAACGTGTTCGCGGTCGGACCTCACATGCACAAGCTGGGCACCCACATGACGGTGACCGCGCAGCGCCAAGGCGCCCCCTCGGTCGTGATGCACGACGCGCCCTACACCTTCGAAGATCAGCTCGGCTATCCGGTGTCGCCCCAGGTGGCGCTGCAGGCAGGCGACTCGGTTCGGGTCGACTGCAGCTACGACAACCCCACCGGCAACGTCGTGACGTTCGGCGACAGCTCCGACCAAGAGATGTGCTTCGCGAGCCTCTGGGTGTACCCCCCTCCCGGGGTCGGGCTCGTGTGCGCCGACTGAGCGGCGCTCAGGGCTTGGGCACCCGGATGGTGCTGATCATGAGGCTGCCGCTGAGCGCGTAGAGCAGCACGAGGGGGTGCAGGAGCCACGGGCCAATTCTCAGCTCCCCCCACCAGAGGGCCTCGTGAACGCGGCCATTGGAGAAGGCGACGGCGAGGACGGCGACGAGGATCAAGCTGGTGGGGATGGGCGTGCCCTCGAAGTGGCTCACCTTGCCCTTGTCGGTCATCAGGGCGTCGGCGGTGGCGTTGAAGCGCGCGAGGCGCCCGATGCCGCAGGTGACGAAGTAGCCGAGGACGATGCCGTCCCAGCCGCCGCGCATGCCGAGGGTGAAGGCGAGGACGGCGGGGGCCACGCCGAACGAGACGATGTCGGCGAGGCTGTCGAGATCGGCGCCGTAGGGTGAGCTCTTGTGACGCCAGCGGGCCACCGAGCCGTCGAGCACGTCGCACACGAGGGCGACGGGGAACATGCCGAGCGCCAGCCACAGGAAGCTCTGCGCGCGCTCCTCGACGTAGGCGAGGCACATGAGGATGGCGGTCATGCCCGCGGCGGCGTTGCCGATGGTGATGAGATCGGCGAGGGCGAGCTCGCGGATCAGGCTGAACCGCTTGCGCTTCGGCAGCGGCTCCACGCCGTCCCCGGTGCTCGGCGCGTCGGTTCGTTTGGACGCGTTCCCCATCACCGAAAGGGCGCTCTCGGGGGCAGCACGAGGTGGGGGCCAACGCTGGGTGCCGGCGGTCGATGCGGCAACATGCGGGGCGAGCATACACCGCCTCGGGCAGAGCCCGCGGGATTGTCACCCTTGTCCCCTTGATCGGAGCCGCCGCACGCGGCACAAGATCGCGATGCTTCCCTCGTCGCGACGCGAACGCCCCTCGCTCCGTGCTCTCGTTGTGCTCGCTGCGGCATGCCTTCCGATGGCCGCGCTCGCGAGCGGCTGCGAGGACGACCCCTCGACCGAAGGCTTCCCCCCGTATCGGTTCGTGGAGGCGAGCAGCGTGAGCGCGCCGGGGCGGGCGCTCGCGGAGACGGAGGGCGCGCTCTTCGCCGCCTTCGACTCGGGCCTGTCGCGCTCGAGCGACGGCGGCCGCTCGTTCGAGACGCTGACGGCCGACGGCCTCCCCGCCGGCCACGTCACCACGCTCATGGCCTTCGACGAAGCGACGCTCTTCGCCTACGTGTGGGGCAAGGGTCCGTTCCGCAGCACCGACGGAGGCGCGACGTTCGAGGCCCAGCCGGCGCTGCCCACCTACGACGTGCTCGCGTCGCTGGTCACCCCACGCGCCATGGTGGTGCCCTACGCGGGCCGAGTGGAGCGCGGAAACCCCACGCGCGGCATGCTCGCCGCGCCAGGCGGCCTCCTCCGCACGACCGACGCCGGCGCGAGCTGGGAGCTCGTCGCGGTGAACGCGGGGGACGCCAAAATTTATGCGCTATTCATCGATGCGGACATCTCCGGCGACACCATCGTGGCCGCCGCCCTGAGCCCGGCCACGCTCTTGCCACCCGCCTTTGGCGGCCTGGTGGGAGGTGGCGTGGTCGCCTCGTTCGATGGCGGAGCCAGCTGGAGCAACATCCACGGCGATCTGCCGCTCGACGCCCTCACGGGGGTGGCGATCGGGGACGACGGCACGATCTACGCGGCCGGCATCGACGGCGGGGTGTATCGACGCACGGGGGAGGCCACCTGGGTGAGCCTCGACGGACCGAAGGACGTGGTGGAGCTCTCCGCGGCGCAGGCGGGCGTGTCGGTGGGCACGGGCACGCGCGGGGTGTGGCGCTACGAGCCGGCCGGCTGGAGCGCGGCGGGCAACGGCGCGGTGACGGATCTGTCGCGCAACTACGCGCTCACGTTCGACGGCACACTCCTCCGCCGCGAGGAGGGCGTGGGCGAGGCGCCCCCGAAGCCGGCTTCGGGCACCGTGCACCTCAACCTGTCGTTCCACGTGAACCTCTACCACTCGTACCGCGGCGACGCGCCCGACGACACCGGCTACGGGTTGGACATCGACGTGATCCGCGCCACCCTCGACTGGCTCGACAAGTATCCCGAGGTGCGCGCCGACTGGGACATGGAGAACTATTTCTCCGTGGACGGGTGGCTCGCGAGCGATGCCCCCGACATCCTCGAGCGGGTGCGCCAGCGGGTGGAGGACGGGCGCGATCAGGTGCGGCTCATGTCGTGGAACAACGGCGCGATGAGCGCGTCGACGTTCGAGGAGTTCGAGGCCGCGGTGCAGCGCGGCCAGGCGAGCAACCTCGCCGCGTTTGGCGCGACCGTGCCCGGCGTGCAGCCGCAGGAGTGCATGTTCAGCCCCGATCACGTGGGCTGGTACCCGGCGCTCGGGATCGAGTGGATCACGCTCTTCAACTCGCAGTCGCCGTTCACCGGCTTCCCGCTCGACGTGGCCCTGCAGGGCGAAGACAACTACCAGGTCGCGACGCTGTCGAACGGCGAGGACCAGATGTTGCTCGTGCCGGTGTACAACCACGCCGACGTGTTCGACCACGGGAGCCTGCGGGCGTGGGTGCAGCAGCTGAGCGACACCTACCCGGGCGACACGCTCCTCTCGATCCACTTCGACGCCGACTCCGAGACGTGGATCAACTTCGAAGGGGAGCTCGCGAAGCTGCAAGATCTCGAGGTGGTGCGCTACACCACGCTGCAAGACTACATCGACGCCCACGATCCGGCGGTCACGATCACGCTCGAGGGAGATCAGGCGGACGGGATCGGCGACGGCTATCAGTCGTGGGCCGAGAAGGACATCAATCACGAGATCTACACTCAGGTGGCGCTCGCGCGAGAGCGCGCCGCGTGGGCCCGCGCCCTCGCCCCCGGCGACGCGACCGTGGAAGACCTCGTGGCCGCTGCGCTCACGCCGCGCCTGTTGACGCTGTCGACGACGAACTTCGGGTTGGCGACGCCCTACCTCGCCCCCGACCGGGAGGTGTCGGCCCGTGAGTTTGCCAGGGAGAGCGTGACGCTCGCTCAGGAGGCGCTCGACGCCGCCGCGGCGACGCGCCCGGTGAGCGCGGGCGAGATCGAGCTCGTCAACGTGCGCCCGTCGGCGGGCCCGGCGTGGGTGGAGATCCCGCTCGAGGTGCCAGCCTCGGTGTACACCAACACGGCGCCGCTCGCGCTCTTCGCCGGGAGCACCGAGCTCCCGTCGGCGGTGACCGTGCTCGATGACGGCACGGATCCGGTGCGTCTCCTCGCCACGGTGGTGGTGGAGGTGGCCGCCGAGAGCATCGCGACGCTGAGCTGGCGCTACGATCCGGCGAACCCGGCCACGGCGCTGGGCGACGCGGTGGCCGCAGATCTCGACCCGAGCGCCATCCCGCTCGAGTTGCCCTTCACCGAGTGCCTCGGGAGCGGCAGAGGCGAGGCGACGCTCGATGACGCCGGCGCCGCCGTGGTAGACGGGCGCGGGGTGCGCGTCGACCGCACCGAGCGCTACGAGCTCCCCTTCTGTGATGGGGTGGGCACGGTGTCACGCACGTTCACGCATCACGAGGGGCTCGACGGCGTGGTGGTAGCGGTGGACGCCGAGATGGCCTCCCTCGCCACACCCACCGACGCGGAGACGGTGGCGCTCACGCCGCTCACTTGTTCCGGCGACGTGAGCCGCATCCGGTGGCGAACGTTTGGCGGGGTGACGCGCAGCCGGCCCTCGCGCGCGCTGCAAGAGAGCTGGAACGGTCAGTCGGCCGACGGGTGGGTGGCCTACGAATGCGACGATGGGGCGGTGGTGCAGATCGCGCACCGCGTGCTCGAGCGCACGTCGATCGCGTTCAGCCCCATGCGCAACGACGATGGTCGCGCGGTGTTCGCGCCGCTCGGCACGCTGTGGGGCGACACGCCGTGGCACTTCGGGCGCCGCATCGGAGGCGTGGGCGTGGGCGACATCGTGGGGATCATCACGCCGCAGTTCAACCCCGCCGCGCCCGACTGGTCGGGCAAGACGGTGCGCTATCGCCTGCTCGTGGGCGCCGACATCACCGAGGACGCGCTGGATCTGTTCGCGCATCCGCCGCTCGTGCGGGCAGGCGCCTACGCGCCGCCGTGAGCCACCCCGCCTGGCGTGCGCTGCGTGAGCGCCGTGCGCCGCCATGATAGGGAGGAGGCATGCGGGTCGCGCGTTGGTGGCTTTTGGGCGTGCTGGTGCTCTCGAGCGCGGGCGTCGTGGGGTGCGACGACAAGGACGCCGAGGCCCCGTCGGACGATGACGCGGCGCCCCGAAAGACGACCCAGAAGAAGAAGGTCAACAAGGCGGGCGCCACCGCGACCGCGTCGACCGGCGCTGCAAGTGACGCGGCCACGGATCCGAGCGGGTGGAGGTTTGTTCGGCAGACGAGCGCGATGGACGTGACGGGCATGGACGCCTGCGCTTTTCTCGGCGGCATCGGCGTCGCTTGTCTCGACGCGCTCCTCGCCGAGTCGGACCCGGTGAAGAAGCGCTGGATGCGCCTCTTGAGCGACGCGGACGCGCGCGAGGCACAAGCCGCCCTCGAGAAGGGTGAGCCGATGGGGGTGGCGCACGCCGAGATGGCGCTCTTCTGCGCCGACTCGGGTCCCTGCAAGCAGCCCAACGAGAACGGCGACGCGATGGACGACGGCTACGCCTGCTTGACGAAGGCGGAGGCCGCGCTGCAACAGAGCGACGCGGCGGGCTCGGTGAGCGCCCACAAGCGCGCGTGCGCGTGTGATTCGCGGCGTGCGCAGATCCCGGTGATGGGAGGCATGCTCGCCTGCGACGACAAGACGCCGGTGAAGCGGGGGAGCCAGCTCTCGGTGGACGAGGCCAAGCGCATCCGCGACTGCGCCACCTGTGAAGGGACACGCGGGCCGGCTGCGTGCGCGCAGCTGGTCGACGCGCTGAAGCCCAAAGATCCCGAGGTGGCAAAGCTCGTGCTCGAGCAGGTGGTGCCGCGGTGCCAGCAGCCGTGAGCTCGGCGGAGACGCTCGGGGGCGGCCTCTAGCGGGGCGACGTCGAGCCGCGCAACGACGCGCGGCGCTGGCGAGCGCGGCAGTGCGTCGCTACGTGCCGGCAGGGGGCCGCTCGCAGAGCACCGAGCTCGTGAGCGCGCAGTCCGCGTCGCGAAACACGTCGTTGCCCGGGCCCATGAGCGCGCGAAGGCGGATGCAGTTCTGGTTGCCGTGGGAGGGGTCGGGCGGATCGGTGTCCCACGGCTCGTAGCTCCACGGCGAGCCGTCGAGCCACTCGAAGTTGTCCGTCTGGGTCAGGTCGCGGCCTCCCAGCCAGTATTGAAAGGGGTCGTCGTTG
Source organism: uncultured Polyangiaceae bacterium (assembly GCA_964401935.1). GTDB lineage: Bacteria > Myxococcota_A > Polyangia > Polyangiales > Polyangiaceae > JAPYTK01. The sequence goes on along the minus strand of CAYOAL010000080.1, from coordinate 3,879 downwards.
GCGAACGTGTTGCCCTCGGGCAGCGCGAGCACGTCGTCGACGAAGTCGCGCTCGGCAGAGGTGGTGATGATGGCCAGATCCCACCCGCTCCCCATCGCGACACACAGCGCGCGAGCGGCGTCCCAGGTGATGAGCGCGCTGTTGTCGTACCGATAGCAATGGTGCGTCGTCGGGTGCTCGATGGTCTGCGCGCCGCTGCACTCCACCTCACACGTCGCCGAGCAACCGTCGCCATTGGCGATGCCCCCGTCGTCGCACTCCTCGCCGTCGTCGAGATCGCCGTTGCCGCACTCGGGGAGGGCGTCACCGCCGCCCCCCGCCGTGCCGCCGCCACCGCCGCCACCGCCACCACCGCCACCACCGCTGCCACCGCTGCCACCTGCCCCCCCGGCCGGCCCGGCTCCGCCTCCCTGGTTCATCCCGCCGGTGGGCACCTCACCCCCGACGCCGAGGCCCCCTGCACCACCGCGGCCACCCCCCTCGCCGCCGGAGAAGCGACCCCCCCGGTCGAGCAGGCAGCCGCTCACCATCACGCCGAGCCCGAGGACCACGTGGATGGCGCGTATTCGACGCATGGGGCCAACGTACCACACGCTGCGCTCCTTCGGTGGAATCGCCATTGGTCGCGGTCCTGCGAACCGGCCCGTGGTGGCTGTCCAGGGCTCGTCGATGAGCGCTGGTTGATGAGCGTGCTCACGCGCACGCGGCCCGTAGGCAATGCTGCGCCCGCCGTGGGAGTTGCGCTATAGCTGCGCCCGCTATGGGGACATGGGGAGCCACATCATCGCGCTGCGTCGCCGCGCTCGTCTGCGCGAGCACGTTCGCCGTCGCGTGCCGAGAGAAGCCGCTCTCGGAAGGCGCCATGGAGCATGCGCTCGAGGTGCTCGCGTGTGATGGGAGCTCCGTCACCGTGACCGCGCGCCCCGAGCTCCGCCCCTCGGCGTTCACGATGTGGCCCCCGACACCGGATCCCGAGTCGTCGGCCCAAGTGGAGGCGGAGCGGCAACAGCACGACGCTCGAACGGGCCACCGCGTCTTCGAGGTGGCCGGTTGCGGGAAGCGGCGGTTCCTCTTGTGCGAGCACCCCACGAACCGTGGGCGCGATCGCGTCCGGAGCCGCGTCATCTGCGTCGAGCCGCCCGAGGTCCTTCAGGCGCCACACCTTGGCAGCGCGAGCGCACTCTGAGCTGCGCGAGTGAGCAGGAATGCGCGGGCGGTTGGGCGCGCGCAGCGCGAGGGAGAGGTGACGCTGTCGTCGCTCGCCGGTGCGACCGGTGAGCGTGCCGAGCTCGGCGGTCGGGGGGTCACTCGGCGCGCCTTCGGTGTCTAACGACGGGCCTGGCGCTGAGCCCCCACGCCCACCGGGCGCTCACCTACGCCAAACGAGGAGACCGCGCTCGAGGAGTCTGAGCCCGCACGCCCACCGGGCGCTCTCCGCGACCTCGCCGATCCTTGCTCACTCTCTGAGCGAGCCCTGCGCAGGTCGGAGCGGGCTCGGCGCCATCGACGGCGACGCTTGTCCCGGGCGTGGAGCAATGGGATCGTCGCCCCATGGCTCAACCACCTCCTGGGGGCGGATATGGACAACCACCTGGAGCGCCGGGCGGCGGCGGGCCCTTTGGTGGTCCCCCGGCGGGGGGCGGCGGGCCGTTCGGTGGTGGCCCCGCGGCAGGGGATGGGGGCGGCGGCGCCTTCGGTGGGCAGCCCGGCGGGGGCGCGCCCTTCGGTGGACCCCCGGGAGACGCTGGAGGCGGCGGGGCCTTCGGTGGGCAGCCCGGCGGGGGCGGACCCTTCGGCGGGCAGCCCGGCGGGAGCGCGCCTTTCGGTGCACCACCGGGTGGCGCTGGCGGCGGCGCCCCCTTCGGTGGGCAGCCGGGCGGCATGGGAGGGCCACCACCTGGCGGTGGTGGCTTCGGCCAGCCCCCAGGGGGCGGCGGGTTCGGGGGGCCCCCCGGGGGGATGGGTCCGGGTGGCCCGCACGGACACGGCGCGTTCGGACCACCAGGCTATCCGCAGGGACCGCAGATGGGGCAGATGGGCCCGGGAGGCGCACCACAGCCCCCGTGGGTGCGGCTCGTGGGTCTGGGCTTCCTGGGTCTCGGCATCCTCGGCGTCATCGGCACGGTGATCGCGGGCATGAGCAGCGAGACGATGGGCATGAACATGGCCTCGATCACGGTGGGGCCGCTCCTGTTCGGCATCGTGGTCACGGCGATGTCGGGCAAGGACAAGACCGGCGGCGCCGGCAAGCCGATCGGCTGCGGCTGCGCGGCGTGGGTGGGCGCCGGGCTCGCGCTGTTCGTCTTCTTCACCGCGATCTGGCCGAGTCTCTGAGCTGAGCCGCTGAGCTGAGCCGCTGAGCTGAGCCGCCGAGCGGCGAGGCGGCCGCGAGCCAGTCCTTGTTCGCGCCCATGGTGAGCGTCGGCTCCATGGTGGGCGGCGGTTTCCTCGCCTTCCAACGCGACGCCGCGGTGCCACGACAACCCCGTCGTGGCGTCACGGCCCCAGCGCACAACCCCGTCGTGGCGTCACGGCCCCAGCGCGCGCAGCCGCGCGACACGGCACCTTCCAGAGAGAGAACTCAAGGCGTGGGCGCGCAGCCGGCAACATCCTCGGTGCGGGCCATCAGCGTGGCTTCGCTCGTGAGGACGTACGACTGTTCGAAGGCGACGAGCGCGTGTACGTCGGTGAACTTGTCGATGGACTCGCCCCCGATGTCGAAGGAGGTGCCTGCGGCGACCGTCCCCACGAGGCGCGGCTTCTTGCCGGCGACGACGGCGAACAGCTCAACGTCGCGAGCGCACTTGCCCGAGCCCGTCTCGGTCGGGGGCCCAGGGAACTCCAGCTCCTCCTCGGGCAGCGTGGTCGGCGCACTCTCGGGAAAGGAGAGCGCGCTCCCTGGAACCCACCCGAGCACCACATCGCGGGGACGTTCCCAGACGATGCGGCTGTAGCCACCGTCGAACGTCACCTCGCGAACGATCGTGTCCCAGACGTCTTCGCCGGTGAGGTACGCCCTGGCAGGGCCACGAAGCTCGGCGGCGAGCGGGACGACCTGGTCGAACAAGAGCCGCCCCCAGCGTCCGTCGGGTCCCTTCGCAGCGGCGCGGGCGTCGAAGCTCGTGCGATCCAAGCTGATGTCGTCGCAGCTCACCTCGGCGCGGAGCTTGTCGGGCTCCACGCCCTCCCGCAGGGTGTGAACGAGCACGGGTTTGCCGTTCTCGGAGAAGCCGCCCCAGCCGAGCACCGTCGCCGGCTGCGGGATCGCGATCCGCTCGAAGGTCACCGCGCGACGCAGGCGAAGACCGATATGGTGCGCGCGCACCACGCCGTGGAGCGTCACGCCGTGGTGCTCGATCCGGAGGGGCAGCGCGTTCGGATCGCGCCCCGCGCTCACCTTCAGCTCCGCCTTGCCGTCGTAGAGCAGCGCGAAAGGCTCGTCGTCCCCCTCGATGCGCAGCGGCGTGGCGTCGCCATTCACACCGGGGATCAAGCGACTCGCGGTGAAGGTGCAGCTGCCTTGGGGCGCGACGGTCGTGTCGTTCGCGTCCTCGTCGTGCGAGTCGGCCACCGGCGTGCTGACGGACACCGGCGCCGCCGCAGACGTGCAACCGCCGAGACATAGCGCGCCAATCACGGCCATTCCGGCCTGAGGAGAGAAGCGGGAGGGATGCATGGGGTGAAGCGGCGAAGCAGCCGTCGCCGTGGCATATCACGGCCCTCGAAGCTGCGGCGAGCCCGTCGCGCTCGCAACTCGAGAGCCGACCGGAAAAGGCGGAGTGGCGGGGTCGGTGGGTCGCTTCAGGTGGCGCGGAGCGCGGCGTGGAGGAAGGCGGTGGTGTCGTCTGGGGCGCCCTGCTCGAGGACGCGATCGATGAG
>CAYOAL010000079.1:0-45486 GCA_964401935.1 uncultured Polyangiaceae bacterium | reverse complement strand
GCCGGACCGCGCCTCGAGGAGCCCCGCGAGGCAATGTCGGTCGGACCTTCAGTTGTCGTTGGCGCCCTGACAGATCCAGTCGGACACCCTCTTGACCTCGACCCAGTCGAGCGGCGTCATGTTGAGAGGCATCTGCTGGCCTCCGCACGCGTTGAGATTCGTCATCTTCTGAATGATCAAGCTGTTGTGCGGCTGTCCGGGCTCGGCCAGTGCGCGGTCGTCGCTGCACCCGCTCTCCACGCCGACGATCTCTCCGAAGGTGTTGCCGGTCGACAGATCGAGGTTCTCCACCGCGCTGTTGGTGTTGTGGCAGTTGTTGACGGCGCAGCTCGCGGTGAAGATCGGCTGCACGTTCGCGCTGAGCGTGGCCACGTCGGGACCACACTGACAGCTGCCGGCACTGCACGCCTGGCCAGGGGCGCAGGCGTCGCCGCAGCCGCCGCAGTCGGCGTAGGTGCTGTCGGTGTCGACGCACTCGAAGCCGCAGAGCTCTTCGCCACCGGCGCAGGTGCAGGTGCCGCCGTTGCAAGTGGCGTCGCCGGGACAGGGGTTGCCACACGCTCCGCATTGATACTCGCTGGTCGCGAGATCGAAGCAGCCGCCGTTGCACTCGGTGAGCGCGTCGCAGCTCGTGACGCAGTCGCCGGCGTTGCACACCTCGCCCACGTCACACGCGATGCCGCAGCCGCCACAGTGCGCGGGGTGGCTGTCGACGTCGACGCACTGACCGTCGCACACCTCTTGACCGGCGGAGCATTGACAGGCCCCGGCCACACAGACCTCGCCCGCCGCGCAGGCGATGTCGCAGCCGCCGCAGAAGCGAGCGTTGGTGTCGGTGTCGACGCAGTGTCCGGCGCAGTCGGTCAAGCCGCCGGTGCAGGCCGCCACGCACGCGCCGCCCTGGCAGCTGTTGTTGCCGCAGCCGAGATCGCAGCCGCCACAGCTGTCGGGGTCGTCGCCCACCGCGCGGCAGCTCCCGCTGCAGAGCACCTCGCCTTCGGGGCAGGAACAGGCGCCGCCGCGACAGAACTGCCCTTCCCCGCACGCGTCGAAGCAGCCGCCGCAGTTCCCCGCGTCGCTCAAGAGGTCGGCGCACGTGTTCCCGCAGCGCTCGAAGGCGCCGCAGCTCGTGCAGTCGCCGCCGAGGCAGACCTCGTGCTCCGCACAGGCGTTGCCGCAGGAGCCGCAGTTCGATCGGCTCGTCTGGGTGTTGATGCAGTCTTGCCCGCAGGCGGTGAGGTCGCCGCACTCGCGCACGCACTCGCCAGCCACGCACACCTCGAGCTCGGTGCACGACTGACCGCAGTCGCCGCAGTGAGCGCGACTGATGTTGGTGTTGACGCAGCTGCCGTCACACACCACCTCGGTGCTGTCGCAGCTGGCGCCGCCGCTCCCGCCCACGCCCCCCTCGCCGCCGGTGAGCGGCTGCGTCGTCGTCGGACCGTCGTCGCAGCTCCACAAGGCCGTCGCCAACAAAATGCCGAGACCGGCAACCCACTGTGTAAGACCAAGCTTCATCCGTTCGCCCTCGACCCTCTGAGCTACGCGCGTCGTTCGAGCGCGACCACGATGTCTCGCCCGCCCCCTCGCAGAGGGTACCGCGAGAAGACGATGGAGCGCCACTGTCGCGTCCCCACGTCACGGGTCGCGGTCGCCCTTCGATGCGAGCCGCCGCACCGCGCTGGGGCCGCCTGCGCGCCCTTGTCGTCGCAGCTCGTCCCGCAGGCGCTGCTGCGACGCGGCCCAGCTGCAGATCGGACAGCGCGTGAGGTCGTGGGCACGCGCCGGACAGTGCTCACGGCCGAAGTAGATCATCTGGAGGTGGAGCTTGGCCCAGTGCTCGCGAGCGAAGAGCCGCTTCAGATCTCGCTCTGTCTGCACCACGTTCGTACCTTTCGAGAGACCCCAGCGCGCAGCCAAACGGTGGATATGCGTGTCGACTGGAAATGCGGGCTCACCAAACGCCTGACACATGACGACGCTCGCCGTCTTGTGCCCCACACCGGGGAGCGCCTCGAGCGCGGCGAGCGTGCGTGGCACCTCGCCTCCGTGCTCCGCGATGAGGCGCTGCGAGAGCGCGTGGATGTTCTTCGCCTTCGTGGGGGCGAGGCCACAGCTCTTCACCGCCTCGAGGATGCGCGCGGCGCCGAGGCCGACCATCCGGTGTGGGTCGGAGGCGAGCGCGAAGAGCCCCGGGGTCACCTTGTTCACCTGCTCGTCGGTGGTCTGCGCCGACAGGAGCACCGCGACGAGGAGCGTGAACGCGTCGCGGTGATGGAGCGGGACGGGAGGGTTGGGATGGAAGCGATCCAGGATGCCCCGAATCCGCTCCGCCTTGTCCGAGCGTCGCATGTGATGTTGACAGCCACCGCTGTTGACAGCCACAGGGTACGCGGATATCAGCCAATGACCTTTGTTGAAGCAAAAGCTGAAGGCGCGTAGCTCAGTGGGAGAGCACTACCTTGACACGGTAGGGGTCGGCAGTTCAATCCTGCCCGCGCCTACTCCGGCAGTCCTTGCCGGGGCGACGTTCTCTGGCAGCCCGTCCTGTGGCACCTCCGCTGGTAGCCCGTCCGGCGTCGGCCAGCCCTCCGATCCCCGATGAGCGCTGGATCCGCAGACAGCGCCGGCTCCGCCGACGGCGGCGCTCGCACGACCCTGCGCGAGCTCTGGGCCGAACGCCTCGAGAAGGACAGGCAGATCATCGCCGCCCTCGTCGACGACCGCGTCGTCGATCTGCACACCCCGGTGGCGCTCGGGGACGGCACGCGCGTCGAGCCGATCCGCGCCACCGACGACCGCGGCCTCGCGGTCATCCGCCACTCCACGGCGCACGTGATGGCCGACGCCGTGCAGCGCCTGTTCCCGGGGACGAAGGTGACCATCGGGCCTGCCATCGACGCGGGGTTCTATTACGACTTCGAGAGACCGGACGGCGCCTTCACCGAAGAGGATCTCGCGAAGATCGAAGCCGAGATGAAGACCATCATCGACGGTGGGCATCCGTTCCGCCGTGAGGTGGTGAGCCGCGCCGACGCCCACGCGCTCTTCGCGAACATGGGGGAGACCTACAAGCGCGAGCTGATCGACGCCATCCCGCCGGGGGACGACATCTCCCTCTACCGGCACGGCGCCCCCGAGTCGGAGTGGGTCGACCTGTGTCAGGGCCCACACGTGCCGAACACGAGCTTCCTCAAGGCGGTGAAGCTCGTCAGCGTGGCCGGCGCCTACTGGCGCGGCGACGAGTCGAACCCGATGCTCCAGCGCATTTACGGCACCGCCTTCGCCAACCCGAAAGATCTGAAGAAGCACCTTCAGCTGCTCGAGGAGGCCAAGAAGCGCGACCATCGCAAGCTGGGCAAAGAGCTCGAGCTCTTCATGTTTCACGAGTACGCGCCGGCGATGCCCTTCTTCTTGCCGCGCGGCGCCGGGATCTACACCCGCCTCCTGAGCTACATGCGCGGTCTCTACGAGCGCTACGGCTACCAGGAGGTGCTCACCCCGCAGATCTTCGACAAGAAGCTCTTCGAGACGAGCGGTCACCTGCCGAACTACCGCGAGAACATGTACATGCCGGTCACCGCCGACCTCCTCGACGAGGCCCGCGCGACCCCCGGCGAGACCCCCGGCGAGGGCGCGGAGCAGCGCTCGCTCTCCGACGAGCTCGCGATGATCGAGCGCTACGCGGCGAAACCGATGAACTGTCCGTCGCACTGCCTCATCTACAAGCAGAAGCGCCGCAGCTACCGCGACCTCCCGTGGCGGGTGGCCGACTTCTGCCGCCTCCACCGCTACGAGCGCGGCGGCGTGGTGCACGGACTGGCCCGGGTGCGCAGCTTCGCCCAAGACGACGCGCACATCTTCTGCACGCCCGACCAGCTCCTCGACGAGATCAAGGCCTTCTGCAACCTGCTCTTCGAGGTGTACACCGCGTTCCAGTTCGCGAAGGTCGACATCAAGCTCGCCACGCGCCCAGAGAAGCGGATTGGAACCGACGCCCAGTGGGACGACGCCGAGGCGAAGCTCGAGGAGGCGCTGCGGACCGTAGGTTTGCCCTACGAGCTCGCCCCCGGCGAAGGGGCGTTCTACGGGCCCAAGCTCGAGTTTCACATCCACGACGCGCTCGGACGCAGCTGGCAGCTCGGCACCATTCAGGTGGACTACGCGCTGCCCTCGGAGGACCGGTTCAACCTCACCTACACCGGGGCCGACGGCGAGGCCCACCAGGTGGTCATGCTCCACCGGGCCATCCTCGGTTCGCTCGAGCGCTTCATGGCGCTCTTCATCGAGCACACCGGTGGCAACTTCCCGCTGTGGATCGCTCCCGAGCAGGTGGTCATCGTCACCGTGAGCGAGAGACAGGACGCCTACGCGACCGAAGCGATGCAGTTCCTGCGCGAGCGTGGGCTCCGCGCCGACGCCGATCTCAGCTCCGACAAGCTGGGCGCGAAGATTCGCAACGCGCGCCTGATGCGCGTCCCGTACATCGCGGTCGTCGGCGACAATGAGGTGCAGAACCGCACCGTGTCGCCACGAAGCCGAGACCTCGACAAGAACCTCGACGCGATGACGCTCGAGGCGTTCGCGGACAAGCTGGTCGAGGAGGCGCGCGTGCCGCGCCTCTCGCTGGCCACCCCAGCCAACGCGGCGTCGTCCGCGCAGACGGCACCCTCGGGATCGTTGGGATCCCCGGGATCATCGGGCACACCAGCACCCGCACCAGGCGAGGCAGCCGGTTGACCAGCAGAGTCGTGCCCAGAAGGCAAGCCCCGACCATCCGCAGCACGGTGCGGTGACGGGATTGGAAATCGAAACACGAATGGGGATGAGGCAGCGTTAGACTAACGATGGCGACGTTGCCGCACTCATTCAAACCGGAGGCATTCAGAGCAGCACATGGGATTTCGGCGGCGATTTGACAAAGGACGACGACGCGAGCCGCAGCAGCGAGTCAACCATCGAATCCGAGTGCCCGAGATCCGGGTCATCGACGCCAATGGCGACATGCTCGGCGTGATGCAGACGCACGACGCCCTCCGGCGGGCGCGGGATCAGGGCCTCGACTTGGTCGAGATCAACCCGAAAGCAAATCCTCCGGTTTGCAAGATCCTCGACTACGGCAAGTTCAAGTACGACGAAGCCAAGAAGAAGCGCGAGACCAAGCGCAAGCAGAGCACCGTCGAGATCAAGGAGATCAAGCTCCGCCCGAAGACGGACGATCACGATCTCGACTTCAAAGCCCGCGCCGCGCGACGCTTCCTCGAGTCGGGCAACAAGGTGAAGTTCACGGTTCGGTTTCGTGGTCGTGAGATCACTCATCCCGAGAAGGCCCGTGAGCAGCTGCTCTGGATCGAGCAACAGTGTCTCGACATCGGCAACACCGAGGGCAGGCCGTCGATGGAGGGCCGCACGATGACGATGATCATCGCGCCCAAGCCGTCGGTGCTTCAAGCGCTCTCGGCCGCCAAGGCGGCCGCCGAGAAAGAGCGAAAAGAAGCGGCCGACGCGCGGCGGGCGGGCAGAGGCAAGACGTCGGACGCGGGGGCGGGGGAGAGTGGCGCGGGCAGCTACTCCGGTGACGACGACGACGACGACGACGACTACGACGACGACGACGACGACGACGACGACAGCGACGACGACGACAGCGACGACGACGACGACGACGACGACGACGACGAGGGGGACGAGCCCAAGGCCGCGACCGACGGCGAGGGTGACAAGGCCAAGGCCGACAAGGCCAAGGCCGACAAGGCCAAGTTCGACAAGGCCAAGGCCGACAAAGCCAAGTTCGACAAGGCCAAGGCCGACAAAGCCAAGTTCGACAAGGCCAAGGCCGACAAGGCCAACGCAGGCAAGGCCAAGGCCGACAAGGCCAACGCAGGCAAGGCCAACGCGGGCAAGGCCAACGCGGGCAAGGGCGACGCGGGCAAGGGCGACGCGGGCAAGACCGCGAGCACCGACGAGTGACCGGCGGGAGGGTGCCACCGCACCCTCCTGTCGCGCGCCGCGCCACCCGCCGAAGACGTGGCCGGCACCCCGGCTCGACCGCGCTCGGTGGGCCCACGGACCCTTGGCTCGTGTCCTGGTCCCGAGTTGGCTACGCGCAGTGGGTTACGCGCATGGGGTTACGCGCAGTGGGTCACGCGCAGTGGGTTACGCGCAGTGGGTTACGCGCCGGCGACGTCGGCCCCGCGGCGCGCTCCGGTCCCCCCCGGGGGGCGCGCCACGAGACCGAGCGAGCGGACGGTCACTCCTTGTCGTTGTCGATCTCCCCTTCGAGCTTGTCGAGCTCGTCGAGGTAGTTGTCGGCGGAGATCTTCTTCTCCGCCTCTTCCTCGAACTCCTGCTCCGTTGGGATGTCGACCTCGTCGAGCTGAGCGTCGCTGAGGGGACCGGCGGATCCGACGGCGCTCGCTCCGCTGGCGCTGGCGGAGCCCGAAGCGCCGCCCACGGGCTTGGTCTCCGCGGGGCAGCCGGTGAGGGCGATCGCGGCCAGCGCGACACACGCAATCTTGATGTGAATCATCTTCATCGTGCTCCTCACTTCGCGATCTGCGCCATGCGCTTGTCGTGGCGCGCCTGCTCGCGCGCGAGCAACTTGTCGATCCGCTCCACCGCCGCGTCGTCCCCTTCGGCGCTGGCGATGTCCTTGAGCCGCGTCAGGTACGCCATCCGCCGCGCGTGTTTGGCCAGCTCCGCCCGCGTGGCCGGCTTCTCGAGGCGCTCACGGCCCCACTTCTCGATGGCCGCCTGGCGCGCCTTGCGACGTCGCTCCTTCGCGGTCTCGCGCCGCTTGTCGTACTTCGCCTTCAGCTCTTGGTGGCGTTGTTTGACTTTCTCGTAGCTCCCCTGCAGCTCCGCGAGCTCCTTCTTCTCCTCATCGGTGAGGTTGCCCGCCTTCTCCTTCTCCAAGAGCTCCTTGTGGCGCGCGCGCTTCTCTTCGCGCTTCTCCTTGAGCTCCTGGTGCTTCTCGCGCTTCTCCTCGAGCTCCTCCTTCTTCTCCTCGCGCTTTTCCTCGCGCTCCTCTCTCCTCTCCTCGCGCTTGTCCTTGCGCTCGTCTCGCCGCTCTTTGGCGTCGTCGCGTCGCTCCTTGGGCGTCTTGGGTTGCGCGTCGGTGACGGGGGCGACCCCGGCCACCACCGTGGCGACGGCGAGCGCCGCCCAGAGGTTGCGATAATGCTTCATGACCACTCCTTCCGTGGAGGCTAACGTGGCGGAGCCAGTCTTCGTCAGCCGTCGCCCACGTTAGACTCCCTTCGCGCCGCACCGCGAGCCCAAAGTGGGGCGCCGGTGGGCGCGCCCAGGCGCTCTCGCGACAGTGGGTGACAGCGCCCCGCCAAAGTGTTCCAGTTCCGTTGTCTCCTTAGCCGTCGGCTGCACCACGACGCAGCAGCGAGAGTCGGCCCATGGTGAAGCTCATCATCGCCGAGCGATCGGTCGTCACTGTCATCATCCTCAACACCCTGGCGTTGAGCGTGATGGCGTTCACCGATCCCGACATGGTCAATCCGTCCGACGCCACCCTCCCGAGCCCGGCGCACTGGGGGGCCCACCCGCTGGGGATGCTCGCCTACCAGCTTGCCCGCTGGCTCGACTACGTGTGTGTGCTCTACTTCGTGCTCGAGACGACGCTCAAGGTGAAGGAGCACGGCTGGCGGGTCTACCGCCAGAGCGGCTGGAATCGCTTCGACTTCCTCATCGTGCTCATCAGCGCGCCGGTGGTGCTCTCGCCTCTGTTCGAGACCCACGAGCTCAGCATCGTGCTCGTGCTCAGGCTGGGACGCCTGTTCCGGCTCTTCCGCTTGATGCGCTTCATCCCCAACCGAGAGCACCTCTACCAAGGCATTCGACGCGCCCTCCGCGCCTCGGTGGGCCTGTTCCTCGCCCTCTGCCTCATCAACGTGATCCTCTCCCTCGGCGCCACGCAGCTCTTCGGAAAGCTCGCCCCCGAGTACTTCGGCAACCCGGCCCTCTCGACCTACTCGCTCTTTCGCGTGTTCACGGTGGAGGGCTGGTACGAGATCCCCGAGGCGATCGCGGCCCGTGCTCACCCGCTCGTCGCGATGATCGCCCGGGTCTACTTCATGGGCGCGGTGTTGGTGGGCGGCATCCTCGGGTTGGCCCTCGCCAACGCGGTGTTCGTCGACGAGATGACGATGGACAACAACGACGATCTGGAACGCAAGATCGACGCGCTCGCCGACGAGATCCGGTCGCTCCGCGCCGCGATCGCTCCGCGCGAGAGCCACACGACCGACGGAGCGACGGGCGACGGTCAGGACGGATCGACGTAGATCTTCGTCCCAGGCAGCGCTTGTTGCAGCGCCTGCACGCGCTCCGGCGTGACGGTCGGGGGAAGGCTCGCGCTCCAGAGCGAAGTCAACCCGTGCAGCGCGCCCACGTCCCGCACCTTCGTTCGCGCGAGATCCACCCAGCGCAAGCGCGTGAGGCCTCGGAGAGCAGCCACGTTCTCCACGCGGGTGCCGGAGAGGTTGAGGGTGGACAGCTCGGTGAGCCTCGCGAGACCGGCGAGGTCGTTCACCTGGGTGCCGTGGGCGTCGAGCCCCTCGAGCCCCGTGAGCTTGGCGAGGGGAGCGAGCGAGGTGATCTTCGTGCCTCCCACGTCGAGGCGCTTGAGGTGCTTCAGCGCAGCGAGAGGTGACAGGTCGGCCACCCCGGTGCCGGCGAGGGAGAGGACCTCGACCTTCGACAGGGACGCGAGCCCCTTGACGTCCGCCACCCCGGGTCCCGACAGTCGGAGCTCCCTGAGCGCGACCAAACCGCCGAGGGGGGCCAGGGTGGGGAGTGACGCGGCGGCGCCGACCGCGAGCCGCTCGAGGTGGGTGAGGTGGGTGAGAGGGCCGAGGTCGGGATACTCCGTCGACCCCAGATCGAGATCGCTCAGCGCCTTGAGATGGGCGAGGGGTGTCAGATCCGGCGCGCCGCTGCCCCCTCCGAGGTGCAACACGCGGAGCTTCGTCGAGGCGGCGAGCGGCGCGAGCGAGCTCACCGCTCCGCCAAAGCGCAGCTCCTCGAGCATGGGGAGGCTGGGGAGCGCGTTCGCGTCGAGGACGGCGGCGCCGAGGGTCAGCTTGCGGAGCTTGCCGAGCTTGGCGAGGGCCGACGTATCGGCGACCTTCCCGACGTGGAGCTGCAGCTCCTCGAGCGAGGTGAGGCTCACAAGCCAGTCGAGGCTGGTCACCTTCTCCGCCACCACGCGAAGCTTGCGGAGCTTCCCGAGCTTGGCGAGCGCGGCGAGGTTCGCGAGCTCCGAGCCCCAGAGGTCCAGATCGGTCACCCAAGGGATGCGCTCGAGCGACGCGACGTGTGCGTCGGTCGCCTGACCACGGAACCGAACCTGCATCGTCTCGTGGTCCTTGATGGTCTCGAGCGCCACCTTCACCCGTTCGCTCACCACCCCCACCGAGCAGCCGTAGCCGCACTCGATCAGCTCATCGTCGGTGGCGGCCGGGAACGCCGAAGGAGGGGGGAGCGCGCCGGCGGGGGGCGGCGCGCCCTTCCCAGCCGGCGCCGTCCGCTCGCGTTGGGTACAGGGCGCACCCGCGGGGGTGGCGCTCTCCTTCGTCGCCGCCGCGCAGCCGAGGGCCAGCGACGCCATGGCGAGCACGAGCGGTGCCCCGACGGCGACGGCCGATGACCGAGGCCTCATCGCTCGGCGCGCTCCGCCAACTCAAGCCCCGACTCGCGTGGGTGTTGGGGCCCCAAGCGCAACACGGTGGGTGGGACCCACGCGTGACGCGCGCAGCGTGGGGAGAACGTGCGGAAGCACCCTCCGGGAACCTCAGGCTGCGTCACTGCAAGAGCCCGCTGAACCACACCGCGGCGGCCGTGCCCGCCGCGATCACGAAGAGGAGCACAGCCTTCACCGCCGTGGAGGTCTTCTCATCCGCCGAAGACAAAGCCCCGAGGCTCTCCGGAGCTGCCGACGGCCGCGTGCTCGTCACGGAGCGGCGCTCTGCCGCCCCCGACGCACGCAGGTCGTCGACCTCCACCGGGTCCACGTGGCTGTCCCGCACCGGAGCGCTCGCGCTCGGTGCCGGTGCCTTCGGCGCATCACCTTTTTTTCTTATCGGCTCCTCGGGTCCCTCGAGCGCCGCGAGGTTACCCTCCTCGAAGACATCCGCGGTGAGCGTGTTGCGCAGCAAGAGGTTGGCTTGCTCGCTCCCCACCGGACGTCCCGAGAGTTGATCCGACCAGTCTGCGAAGTCTTCGAAGCTCGTCAGGCTGAACGGCTCGGTCGACGGCCGATCGATCACCTTCGGCCCCGCGTCCTTGTCCTGCAACGACGTGAACTCGAAGAGCGTCTCCTGGATGAGCTTGTCGATGATCGAGATCTGATCCGCGCCCGTCTTCTGCTTGCGCACCAGCATCGGCGCACGCACGAGCTCGGCGATGTCGAACGCGCTCACCGGCCGCCCGAGTCGGTACAGATACCGCGTCAGATCTTGGCCGAGGGCGCGTGCCGAGCCGTAGCGTGCGTCGCGATCCCGCGCGAGCGCACGATTCATGATGCTCTGGAGGGTGTCGTCGGCGTCCCGGCAGAACTGGGCGATGGGAGGAACCGCCGCCCCTTGCACCTGCTTGACCGTCTCGTAGTCGGTCTTGCCCTGAAACAGGCGACGACCGGCCAAGAGCTCCCAGAGGATGATCCCCACCGCGAAGATGTCGGCGCGGCCGTCCACCTCGTGCCCATGGGCGGCCTCCGGCGACAGGTAGCTGAACTTGCCCTTGATGATGCCGGCCTCGCTCTTCTCGAGCTGGGTCGACGCCTTCGCGAGCCCGAAATCCACGATCTTGATCTCGCCGTGCTCGCTGATGAGCACGTTCGGCGGCGAGATGTCGCGGTGCACCACCTTGAGGCTCTCCCCGTGCTCCCCACGGCACTCGTGCGCGTAGGCGAGCCCTTCGCACATCTTCAGGCAGATGTAGATGGCCGCCTCCACCGGGAAGCTCTTCCCCGAGTCGCGCAGGTGTTTGACGATCTGCTTGAGGTCGGCGCCGTTCACGTACTCCATGACGATGAAGTAGGTGTTGTCGCCAACGCCGATGTCGAACACCTGCACGACGTTGGAGTGAGAGAGGTGCGCAGAGAGCCGCGCCTCGTCGAGGAACATCGCAATGAAGCGCTTCTTCTCGCTGAGGTGCGGCAACACGCGTTTGATCGCGACCTTCTTCTTGAAGCCCTCGATGCCTGCGCTCTCCGCGATGAACACCTCGGCCATGCCGCCAGAGGCGAGCCGATCGATCACGCGGTAGCGTTGTTGCTGGTCAGCCATGTCTCGTCGGTCGCCCCGCGGGGCTCCCTCGTGTCCTCGTCGGTCGCCCCCTCGGGGCTCCCTTCTGGGTTGCTCGCGCGAGCTGGCAGAACGCCTGGCTCGAGCCCACTACATCTCACTGAAATTAGCCACAGCCGGTCGCGGCGTCGAGAAACAACGGCGCGGCGAGCGGCGACTCAGCGCCGCTCCGTGGGCAGCTCGTAGTCTGCGAAATCTGCGCTTTCCATCCGATCCGAGGCCCGATTGATCGTGATGGTCTGCTCCTCGCCGTGATACTCGACCACGCCGAACGAGGGCGGCGGCCGCGTGGGCGCGACGGGAACGCCGGGGTTCGGGTGCGGGGGCCTCCCATACTGGCCGTGGGTCTGAGTGCGAATCGCGGCGGCGGGAGGTGGCGCGTCACGCTCGGGCGCGCCTGCGCGACGGTCGTCGACGTGTTGGATGAGGCCGGTGCGCAACAGCACCATGCGCTCGCCGTCGTGTTGCACGAAGAGGGCACGGCCGCCCACCGTGAGCGCGGCCACGAGGGCGCCCTCCACCGTCACGTCCACGCAGGCCACGAACTGCGCACCGATGCATTGACGCACGTGGGGCGGCACGACGCCCTGCTGCGACACGATCCAGCGGCAGATCCCGTCCTCGTCGAGGAGGTACGTGCACGTCGTGGTGTGCACTGCATACGCCATCTCGTTCCCTCGGGACGACGCATGGGGGGGCATCCCTCAGTCGTACCACCTTTTCGGCGTCGAGGCTGGGTCGCACACGCTCTCTCCGCCCTCGCGCGAGCGGTCGCGGGTGGGCGTCGGTAGCGCACGCCGCGAACGCAGCGGACGCAGCGGTCGCAGAGGAGGTGGCGGGAAGTCAGGCCGAGGCGGGGCGCAGCCACAACACCGCGAGCGGGGGCAGGGTGAGCTCCAGCGAATGGTCGAACCCGTGGGCCGGCACCCGCTGCGCGGCCACCGAGCCCATGTTCCCCATCCCCGAGCCGCCATAGTCGGTCGCGTCGGTGTTGAGGAGCTCGAGGTGCCGCTCCGCCGAGGGAACGCCGACGCGGTAGCCCACCCGCGGGATCGGCGTGAAGTTCCCAACGCAGAGCACGTAGTCGCCCGCGGAGCGCCGGTCCTTGGGATACCGGAGAAACGAGATGATGCTCTGACTGCTGTCGTTGCAGTCGACCCAGGCGAAGCCCCGTGGCTCGTGATCGGCTTCGTACAGGGCAGCGGTCTTGCCATAGATGCGGTTGAGGTCGCGCACGAGCAGCGACAGGCCCGCGTGATCGCCAGCCGCGAGCGCGCCCCATTCGAGCTCCCGGGCCTCGCTCCACTCGGTAAACTGGCCGATCTCGCCGCCCATGAAGAGCAGCTTCTTCCCGGGGTGCGCCCACATGTAGCCAAAGAGCGAGCGCAGGTTGGCAAACTGCTGCCAGCGGTCGCCCGCCATCTTCGACAGGAGCGACCCCTTCATGTGCACCACCTCGTCGTGCGAGAGCGGCAAGACGAACCGCTCGGAGAAGGCGTACATCAGGCCGAACGTGAGGTTCTGGTGGTGGAAGCTGCGGTGGATCGGGTCTTTCGAGAAGTAGAGCAGCGTGTCGTGCATCCAACCCATGTTCCACTTGAACCCGAAGCCGAGCCCCCCCGAGCGGGTGGGGTGGGTCACCCCCGGCCACGCCGTCGACTCTTCGGCGATGATGACCGTCCCTGGAAAGCGCGCCGCGATCACGTCGTTGAGCTCGCGCAGAAACGTGACCGCCTCGAGGTTCTCGCGGCCGCCGAAGGCGTTCGGCTGCCAGTCTTGCTCGCTCCCCGCCGCGTAGTCGAGGTAGAGCATCGAGGCGACCGCGTCCGCGCGCAGCCCATCCACGTGCAGCTCGTCGATCCAGTAGAGCGCGTTGGCGATCAGGAAGTTTCTCACCTCGTTGCGTCCGTAGTTGAACACGTAGGTGCCCCACTGCCGGTGCTCTCCCTGTCGCGGATCGAGGTGCTCGTAGAGGGCGGTGCCGTCGAGTCGCCCGAGCGCGAAGGCGTCTTTCGGGAAGTGGGCGGGCACCCAGTCGAGGAGCACGCCGATGTTGCGCTGGTGGCAAGCGTCGACGAAGTAGCGCAGATCGTCGGGGGAGCCGTAGCGAGAGGTGGGAGCGAAGTAGCAGCCCACCTGATATCCCCACGACCCGTCGAACGGATGTTCCATCACCGGCAGCAGCTCGACGTGTGTGAACCCCATGTCGGCCACGTAGGCCACGAGCTCGTCGGCGAGCTCTCGGTAGCCGAGCCAGTTGGGCCGATCGGGGTGCTCGGGCGGCCCCGGTCGATGGCGCCAGGAGCCGAGGTGCACCTCGTAGATCGCCATCGGCGACCGCCCCGGATCGCGCGTCTTGCGTTCGGTCAACCAAGCCTCGTCTCTCCAGGCGTGGCGGGAGGTGAACACGCGCGAGGCCGTGCTCGGCCGCAGCTCCATCGCCCGCCCCATGGGATCCGCCTTCAAGAGCACCTCGCCGGTCGGGCTGAGCAGCTCGAGCTTGTAGAGCGCCCCATCGCCCACCTCGGGGACGAAGATCTCCCAGATCCCCGACGCGAAGCAGCGCATCATGTGTCGCTTGCCGTCCCACTGGTTGAACTCCCCGACCACGCTCACCCTCCGCGCGTTGGGTGCCCAGATCGAGAACGACGTGCCGGCCACGCCCTGGTGCTCGATCGTCCGCGCGCCGAGTCGGTTGTAGAGCTCGTGGTGGTTGCCCTCGCCCATCAGATGGAGATCGAGCTCTCCCATGGTCGGCGCGAAGGCGTAGGCGTCGAACGCCTCGTGGTGCCAGCCGTCCCCCGAGAAGAGGAGCCGATAGCCGCCCGGCGGCGGCTCCGCGAGCTCGGTCGTGGCGAGCTCGAAGACGCCGCCAGCGTGCACCCGCGCCATCGGCTCCTCGCGCCCGGCCCTCCGCACCGAGACCGCCGTCGCGTCGGGTCGAAATGCCCGAAACACGAGCCGCCCGCCCTCCAGGTGGCGCCCGAGGAGGCGATGAGGGTCCCGATGCTCGAGCTCGATGAGCGCTTGGAGGTCGGACGCGGTCGCCATGGCGCGCGCATCCTACTCCATCCGTCACGACCGCGCGCTCGGCGCCGCGCTCGAGGGCGTGGCCGCGCCCGTGACCAAGGTTCTGGCGTCCGATCCCCCTCGGCGAAGGCGGCGCCCGCACGACCCGCCCTGGTGCGCTGCTTGGGGCGCGCCGACGCGTCGCTCGCACGCTGCCGGCGGCGGCCTTGACGCCTTCGTGCGTAAGTGGGTGTGATCCTTGCATAGATGCTAGGTTAGAGGCATCCCTCCATGTCCAGGCTCGATCCCATACCGGCGGCGGAGCCCGCTGCCGACGAGCATCCCACGCCCAAACGCAAGCGGCGGGGGACGTGGCGGGAGAGCCGCGACTGGGGGGGCCTCCTCGCCAAGGCCCTCTGCGCCGTCTTCGCCCTGGTGGGGGTGATCCCGCTCGCCCTCGGAGCCCTGGTGCGGATCGACCGCGTGCAGGCGTGGGTGGCCGACGAGACGTCGGCCCTGCTCGAGCGTGAGCTGGGGATCGAGGCCCGCTACGAGCTCGAGCTCTCGCCCTGGCCGCTCGAGATCGCGATGGAGCACGTCATCGTCCCGTCCAACGACGGCGGCACGGCGTTCCTGTCGGCGCGCAGCGTGATCGCGCGGCCGCGCATCTTCTCGCTCCTCGCCGGCAAGCTCGACTTCGGCGAGGTGGAGATCGAGGAGCCCGCGATCCGCGCGGTGCTCCGCGACGGCCGCCTCGTCAACCTCGACTATCGACTCCCCGAGGCCTCGGGCGACGAGCCGAAGGGGGACCTCCCGCTCTCCGCGCTGGCGCTCACCAACGGCGAGATCGATTTGAGCGTGGACGGCTCGCGCGTTCGGTCCCACGAGATCGACATCGACGTGGCCATCGGGGCGATGCCCTCCGACCGACGGCCGCTCATCCCTGGCGGCCTCTTCGAGGTGTCGTTGCGCGCGGGCGCAACCGCCCTCGACCTCGTGCAGCCGGATCCGGCGAACACCGCCTTCGAACAAGCCAACGAGGACGCGCTGTGCCGGCTCGAGCTGCGGGCGCAGGTGAGCGACGCCATCCTCGTCCGCCGCCTCACCGTCGACGGTGCGCTCGACTTCGATCCGGCGCGCGGCACACGGCCCCCTTGTGAGGTGCCGGAGCACGACTGGCGCAAGCTGAGCGTGGCCATCGAGAGCTTGCACGTGCACCTCGACGCGGCGGGCGTTGCCCTCGAGAGACTCGACGGTCGCGTGGCGGCGCGGACCCCGGTGGCCGTGGTGCACCGCGTCCTCGACTTCCCTCCAACCACCGGCTGGGTGGCGGTAGAGCTCGACGACATCCACCTCGACTCCTCCGTCACCATCCCGAGCGCCCGCGGACGCATCCGGGGCGCCGACCTCGGGATCGACAGCAAGATCGTGGCCCGCTACGTGCGCGGGAAGCTCACGAGCGAGCGCGACGTGCTCGACGTCGACGACCTCGAGGTGGGCTGGTCGGGTGGCGACGCGACGTTCGCCACGGTGCAGATCAAGCCCCTCGAGAAGGGGATCCCGCTCGAGGCCAAGGAGGTGAGGTTCGACCGGATCACCCTCGAGGACATGCTCGACGACCTGAACACGCACCCGCGAGCGCACGTGGCCTGGTCTATCGAGCGCGCCTTCCTCCCCCGCTTCGGCGGCACCCTCGATCCGCTGAGCCTCGCCGGCCCCCTCACGGCGAGCACCCGCGACTTCGCGGTGTTCGATCGTCCCCACCTCGAGACCCACAAGTCGAAGATGATGGGGGTGAGCCAAGGGATGGTGAGCGGCACGTTCAGGGTGGAGCCCTACGGCGTGGTGCTCAGCCGCATGACCGTAGACACCGGACGCTCGCGCGTGTTGACCACGGTCGCCCTCCACTTCGAGGAGGTGCTCGGTCTCACCGTGCACGAGGGCTCCTACGTCGATCTCGCCGACGTGTCCCCGATCGTCGACATCCCGATGAAGGGCGTCGCGCACATGAGCGTCGAAGGGCGCAGCACCTTCGCCAACCCGCGGTTCTCGGGCTCGCTGCGGGTGGACAATTTCGACTTCGCGGGGTTCGCGATCGGCGACGTGTTGCAGTCGAAGGTGGCGTTCGAGCCGATCGCCATCCAGCTCACCGAGGCGCGCGTGCGCAAGAACAAGAGCATCGTCGATGTGCCTCAGCTCGGCATCGACTTCGACGACGGTGACGCCGCCGTGGTGCTAGAGGGCCAGGTCGACTCGACGGCGTCGGGCCTTCACATCCGCGACTTCTTCGAGATCGTAGGCCTCGTCGAGACCGACGCGACCCCGAAGGGAGGTCTCCCCCGCCAGAACCCACAGTGGGAACGCATCGACGCGATGGCTCGCGGTCGCGCCCACATCCACTACGTGCTCGGGGGCAAGCGTGACCGCTGCGGCTCGGGCAACCTCGCGGTGAGGGCGACGATGGCGGTGGACGACGTCGCCCTGTGGGGCCTCGCGTTCGACGACGGCTCCCTCGACGTCGACTACCACTGGGAAGACATCGCGGCCGGCGACCAGGGTCTGACCATCCGGCTCCACTCGGGGGTGCTGCGCAAGGGGAGCGGCGTGGTGGTCGCGAGCGCCACCATCGACCCGGGCGCCCGCCTCCGCGCGGACGTGGTGGGAAGCGCCATCCCCCTCGACGAGCTCGACGCGTTCAAGACGCTGTTCGGCGTCGACAGCGCGGAGGAAGAGAGCGCGCTGCAACGCGTGCGACCCGAGGCCCACGTGTCCTTCGTCGCGACGCTCGGCGGCACCCTCCAGAAACTCGAGGGTCAGGCCGACATCGATCTTTCGCCGATGCGGATCGGCCCCGACATCCTGCCCCCGTCGCGCTTGCTCCTGACCCTCGTCCCCGGTGACCTGCAGCCCCCGCGCGTCCGCACCACCCGCTGCGGCTACGGTGTGAGCGCGCCGTTCGATCCGGAGCTGTGGGCCGCCGATCCGCAGGACGGCTACATGGTGCTCGCGGGGCAGCTGTTCAACGGGCAGGTGGAGCTCACCGATTTCCAGATCACGCAGCAGCGCCACGCCATGGTGAGCGGCGACTTGTCGCTCTCGAAGCTCGACCTCGGCGCGTTCGCCAACCTCATCCCCGGCATCGCCTTCTCCGAGTCGCCCCCTCGCGGCCGCCTCACCGCCAAGGTGATCGTCGACGAGCTCCCCCTCGACGACCCCGGCGTCGCCGAGGTGCGGCTCTACGTGGAGGAGCTCACCGGGGAGCGAGGCGGCGACGAGCTGCGCATCGGCGCGATCGCCGAGCCCATCGTGCTCAGCGGTGACGCGCTGCGCATCCCGAAGCTGAAGCTCGACACACGCCTCTCCTCCGGGCTCCGCGGCACCTTCTACGCGGCGGGTGGCATCACCCACCTCTCCAAGCCGAAGCCGGAGGTCCTCCTCGCCCTCGATCTCGAGCCGGTCGACCTGTCGAAGCTCGGCGTCGAGCTGCCAGATATCGACCGAGCTCAGGGCACGGTGCGGGTGACCGCGGAGGTGCGCGGCCCTCTCGACGCCCTGAAGCTCAGCGGTCGACTCGATCTGAAGAACGGGATGGTTCGGGTGAAGGGGGTGCCCGTCCCCTTCGACGACATCAACGTCGACATCCGCATCGACGAGACGGAGGCGCGCATCCACCGCGCCACCGCCCGCGCCGGCAACACCGGCCAGCTCACGATGAGCGGCCGCATCCCGCTCGAGAACCTTTCCATCGCCGGGGTCGACGCCACGCTCATCGCCACCGACGTGAAGATCCCGGTGGCGGATGGCATCAAGCTCACCGCCGACGCTCGCCTCCACGCGACCTACGAGCCCAAGAAGAGCAAGGACGCGCTGCCCAACGTCACCGGACGCATCACGCTCAAGCAGCTCCAATACACTCGGGCCATGAACTTTCAGCCCACGGTGGGGGCGGCGGTGGTGGAGACGATCACCAGCGGTCGGCAGCGCATCGAGGCCTACAACCCCAAGGACGACTGGGTGGCCTTCGACGTGTCGGTGGTGTCACCAGAGCCCGTGCGCATCGCCAACAACCTCCTCGACATGCGCCTCGAGGTGAAGGCCCCCGGCATCCAGGTCTCCGGCACCAACCAGCGCTACGGCGCGCGGGGCACACTCGCGATCGCCACCGGCTCGAAGCTCTTCCTCCAGCGCCATCAGTTCGACGTGCGTGACGGCGTGATCACCTTCGACAACGCCACACGAATCGCTCCCAGCCTCGACGTCCACGCCACCACCGTCTACCGCCGCTACCAGACGTCGGCCGACACCCAGGCCACGACCACCGCCGCCACCGGCTCCACGAGCACGGGGGGCCGCTGGCGCATCTCGATGCACGCCTACGGGGAGCTCGATGCGCCCGAGGTCCGCTTCACCAGCGACCCCCCGCTGAGCCAGGAAGACATCGTCCTCTTGCTGCAGGTGGGCCAGACCCGCGCCGAGCTCGAGCGCGGCCTGCTCAGCGGCATCGGGCAAGCGGTGGGCCTCGAGGCCCTGAGCGCGGTGACCGGGCTCGACAAGGCCTTCAAAGACATCCCGATCATCGACGAGTTCCGGGTCGGCAGCCAGTACTCGTCCCGCACCGGTCGCCCAGAGCCAACCGTCACCTTCGGCAAGCGCCTCACCGACTCGGTGCGCGCCACCCTCACCACCGGTCTCTCCGAGAACCGCGAAGTGCGCTCGAACATCGAGTGGCAGCTCAAGGGCGGCGTGAGCCTCCACGGCTCCTACGACAACGTGAACGAGGTCTCGAGCTCGAGCATCGGCAACATCGGCGGCGGCATCCGTTGGCGCCTCGAGTTCGAGTGAAGCGGGTCAGCTCTGGCGGCTGCTCTGGCGGAGCGCCTGCGCCTCTTCGAGGCGTACAGCGAGCGTCTTTCGCAGCGTGGACAGGTTGAAGAAGGCGGGCTGCTTGCCGCTCGCTCGGGCCACGTCCATCGCGATCTTGTCGGCTCTCTCCCGCGGGATGTCGGGGATCTTGAGGGCCGCCGCGAGCTTGTTGAGCGCGGTGATTTCCTCTGGAGCCACCGTGTCGTCCACCCGCGCGATCCACGCGCCCACGGCGTACACGAAGAGTCGGTCGGCCTTCGACAACGAGGTGAGGTCGATCTTGCCGATGTCGACCGGCTTGCGCACCGCCTCCTCGATCGCCGCGATCTCGTCGATCTCGAGCCCCTCCTCCGCTGCGGTCGCCACGATCGCGTCCGCTTCGTCCTCGCCCAGCTCCCCATCTGCCCACGCGACGGCCGCGAGGGCGATGAAGACATCTCGTCCGAGCTGCCCCGCCATGAGACGACCATACCGCCGGCGTGGTGCGGGAGGGAAGCACAGCCGTCGCGGAGCCGGTTGGGCCGCGCCCGGCACAGCGTTTTCGTAGGGCTCCCGTGCACCATTCGTGGCACAACGATTGCGCCGCGTGCCGAAGCTCCCCGCCATCCGTTCCACGATGCGCCGACTCGCCGGTGTGGCGATCTGCATGCTGCTCGCCATCGCGACACCGGTACACGCACAGAGCCCGAGCGCGGGCCTGCCCCCCACAACCCCCGGAGCGAGCGCCGAGCAGAGCGGCTTCGACGAGATCTCCCCCGCCGTCATCGCCCGCGGCCTCGAGAACCTCGAGCTCCTCGAAGGCCTCCCCGTCCGCGCCGTGAGCGTGGAAGAGCTGGGCAAGCTCTGGCGGGGAGCCACGCCCAAGCCGTCGGCGGTGAAGGTGGGCGACCCCCTCACCGCCGCCCTCGCCCGCGCCGCGCTCCGCGAGGTGCTCTCGTCGGGCCGCCACGCGCAGGCCTACGCCGACGCGCGGCCCTACGAGGACGGCGCCATCCTCCGTCTCGTGGTCCTCCCTCGTCGCCTCGTGGCCGGGATCAAGGTCCAAGGGGGCGTGCTCGATCTCCGTCGCACGCTCGACGCGGCCGAGCTCGGCGAGGGGGTGGAGATCACCGAGCCGCGCCTTCGCGAGATGATCGACGACCTCGAGAGACACTACGAGCGACACGGATACGACGACGCGAAGATCGACATCCGGACGAACAACACCGCGGAGGAGATGGAGGTGCTCCTCGAGATCGACATCGTCCCCGGCGAGCGCCGCTCCATCAGCCGCCGCATCTTCGTCATCGAGCCGAAGTTCGACCGCGTCCTCGGCGAGGCCCTGAAGAAGCAGTACGACGTCGAGGCCGGAGACCCGGTGGACGAGGACGAGCTGCGCGACGCGGACAACGACATGGCCGACGAGCTGCGGGCGGCCGGCTTCGTGCACGCGGCGGTGAAACACCGCGCGGTGCGCAAAGGGAAAGACACGTTCCTCTTCGTGTATCTCGAGACCGGGCCTCTCTTTCAGTTCGTGTTCTCGGGCAACAAGCGCCAGAGCGACGACGATCTGAGAGATGCGCTCGACCTCAACGCGGTCGTGCTCGACGCGAGCGCCGAGGCCCTCGGCGACCGGATCACGAGCTACTACCGAAACCGCGGCTACCTCGACGTGCAAGTGGCCACCGCGGTGCGCCCCCTCGGTGACGGTGCCGTCAACGAGGTGCGGTTCGACATCGTGGAGGGCGACGCGGTGCGGGTGCACAAGCGACTGTTCCCCTGCTTGCCCAAAGACGCCCCCGACGACCTGTCGGCCGACGACCTGGGCGACGTGCTCGACGCGACGCTCGCGGCAGAGCTGCCCGACATGCCGCTGCTCCACGAGATCGACGAGAAGCTCTTCGACGGGGCCTTCAGCGGCGGCGGGGGGCGCGCCGAGTCGCGGCGGCTCGAGCCTGCCATCACCTACACCGAAGAGGCCTACGAGAAGGCGCTCAAGCAGCTCGAGGAGCTCTTGCACAGCAAGGGCTACCTCGACGCGGTGGTCGGCCCCCTCAGCGTCATCCGCGCCGAGTGCGATCCCTTCGCGCGCGGCGGGAAATGCGTGCCCCTCGCCCTGCCAGCCTATCCCGCGCCCAAGTGCCCGCGCGATGCGCTCAACCTCCCCGTCCCGAGGGAGCCGCTCGACGAGGCCTTCACGTGCAAGCCCGATCCGGTGCGCAGCGTCCGCTGTGCCCCGACGATGGTGCTCGACATCCCGGTGCAGCTCGGCCCGAAGATGCGCCTTTACGACGTGGTCTTCGAGGGCAACAAGGTGTTCCAGGCCAAGGAGCTGCTCGAGATCGCGGCGTTCCCGCTCGGGGCTCCGTTCTCGGGCAGCGAGCTCGACGCGGCGCAAGCCCGCATCCTCGAGGCCTACAAGAACAAGGGCTACGCCTACGCCACGGTGCGCACCGCGGTGGACTACTCGCCAGACCGCACCCGGGCCCGGGCGCGTTTCGCCATCAGTGAGCAGAAGCCAGTCATCATCGACAGCTACGAGGTGCGCGGCGCCGAGCGCACCGACGCCGACCTCATCCTCGCTCGCCTCGCGCTGTGTCGGAAGCTCGACGAGTGCCAAGGGGAAGAGCGCTACTTCAAGCGCAACTTGGTGCGCGAGAGCGAAGAGCAGATCGCGACGCTGGGCACATTCTCCAGCGTGGCCATCGCGCTCGAGGATCCGCACGTGCCCCAGGAGCGAAAGCGCGTCATCATCACGGTGACCGAGCTGAAGTCGCAGTACATCGAGCCGAGCCTCGGCTTCTTCACCGGCGACGGCATCCGCGGCGGCGTGGAGTACGGGCACCGCAACATCGCGGGGCAGGCCATCTCCCTCACCGTCAGGCTCGAGTTCGCGTTCCTTCCCGAGTTCCTCATCCTCAACGAAGACGTGAAGGAGAACTACGCCGACTTCACGGTGAGCGAGCGCCTCGAGCGCCGCAACACCGGCTCCCTCCGGTTCCCCGACGTGGGGCTCGGCCCCCGCGTCGACGTGGTCATCAACGGCGTGGACGCCCGTGACAACCAGCGCGACTTCGGGCTCACCCGCGAGGCGCTCTTCCCCACCCTCAACTGGCGACCGATCCGCAACCTCTCCCTGCAGCTGGGGGTGAGCACCGAGCTCAACGACGTGACGCTGTTCGGGGCCGACAGCGTGAGCTCCGCCATCCTGGCCAACCCCTCGCTGCGCAACCTCTTGCGGGTGCCGGATGGACGGACGATCGCCTTCGCCCAGCGCCTCGCCTTCACCTGGGACAACCGCAACAAGCCGCTCGCCGCCACCAGCGGCACCCTCCTCACCTCCACCCTCGAGCACGTCACCGCCCTTCCCCTCGACGAGGACACGCCGGAGGCCAACCGGTTCAACAGCGAGTTTCTCAAGGTCCGCGCGCAGACGGCGGGCTACATCCCCCTCGGCGCGACCGGGGTGGCCCTGGCCTTGTCCCTGTCTGGCGGCGTGAACATCCAGCTCACGAGCGACAGCAAGACGTACCCCGATCGGCTCTTTTACCTCGGCGGCGTGAACACGATCCGCGGCTTTCAGCTCGACGAGGTGGTCCCCGAAGACATCGCCCAGCAGATCAACGACGGCTCGATCACCATCGACGACGTGGGTGTGCGCGGTGGCGACGTCTTCGTGAATCCGAGGGCAGAGCTCCGCATCCCCCTCACCGATCTGTTGAGCACCGGCATCTTCCTCGACACGGGCAACGTCTGGTCGAAGATCGAGTCCATCGACGAGGTGACGGATCTGCTGAAGCTGCGCTACACCGCAGGGGCCGGGCTGCGCATCGAGACACCGCTCGGTCCCATCGCGTTCGACGGCGGGTTCAAGCTGGTGCGCAACGAGTGGGAGGAGCTGTTCGCCTTTCACTTCTCGATCGGCCTGTTCTGACCGCTCGGCGCGTCGAACCATCGCCGCGCTTTCCGCCGCCCGCACTTCGGTTTAGCGTCCGGCCCGCGATGGTGGCGATGAGCACCGGACCCTTGTCGGAGCGACTGCACAGCGCGGTCGCGCCGCGCGGGCGCGCGATCGCGGTCACCCTCGCCGGCACCGCCGACCTCGACGCGCGCGAAGCGCTGTTGGTGTGGATGGGTGAGCTGCACGCGGCGGCGGTAGCCCAGGGGTGCCGAAGGGTGGAGGTCAACCTCCACGAGCTCGAGTTCATGAGCTCGATGTGCGTCAACGTGCTGGTGGGATGGTTGGTGAGCATCATGGATCTCCCCCTGACCGAGCAGTACGAGGTGCACCTCTTGTGGGACAAGCGGCAGCTGTGGCAGCGGCGCAGCGTCCACGCCCTCCGCCGCTTCGCCCCCCGGATCGTGCACACCGTCCCGTGATCGTTGCGGGGTTCCACCGCAGCCCGCGCAAAAGGCTCGGCGAGCCCGCCCGACCCGTTCGACTCGGACGCGCAAGTGACAGTAGCCATCGCCACGATTCGTGCCTAGAAACCAGCCGTGCCCGAGGGCGAGCGCAATGCCCTGTTCTGGCAACCGGAACGGGGTCGGCCATGGCCGAAGATCGCGGCGATGGTCGCCGCCGTGGTCGTCGTGGGCGTCGTCGTCTTCTTCGTCGTGAGCGACGAGGAGAGCACACCGCGACCCGACACGGCGTCGAGCGCGGCGCACGCTGGCGCCGCCGCTGCGACGGGTTCGGAGCGCTCGACCACGCCGCCGTCCGCGTCCACCGGGCCGGCGCGGCCCCCCTCGCCCGCGCCGGTGGTCCCCCCCGCCACGCCGAGCGCCTCCGCCACGCCGAGCGCCTCCGCCACGCCGAGCCCCTCTCCCACGCCGAGCCCTGCGTCGCCTTCCGCCGCAGGAGTCGACGCCTGCGTGGCGCGCCACTTCGCCCCCGACGCCTTCGGTCCCAAGCTCCCGAAGTTCGACTTCGTGTGCAAGCTCGCCGATCCCCGAAAGGGCACGGTCGAGCTCGGTGCGCGGCTCGTGTTTGCCCAGAAGAAGCGCGGCGGCCCAGTCACCGACGCGATGAAGGAGTGGAGCATCCTCAACTGGTACGAGCTCGCCTTCTTCGCGCTCGCTCAACACGCGTGCTGCGCCGAGCATCCCCCCCTCGACACCAAGGTCGGCAAGACGTGCAAGTTCGACGGCTCGCTCGCCGCGCTCGCAGCGGCCGGTCACAGCGGGGACCACCTCGAAGAGGCCATCGCGGCCTACGACAAGTCGGTGCAGTGTCTCATCAACTTCAAGCTGAGCGCACACTACAAGCAGACCCACCCAACCTACGGGCCGGAGCGCGACGCGTTCAAGCGGATCGCGGAGCGTTCGCGAAGAGAGTGAGCTCGCGCGCGAGCGTCACAAGCTCTTGGCGCAGCGGAAGCCGATGCCGTGGCTCGAGGTCTCCGGGGTGGTGTGCCAGCGGTAGGCCGGTTTGGCCCAGGCTGGCCGGAGCCCGTTGAAGCCACCACCGCGCACCACGCGGTCGGTGCCGCTGTCGGGGCCGGTGGGGTTCTCCGCCGCGTCGCTCCCGTAAGGACCATACCAGTCCGCCGTCCACTCCCACACGTTGCCAGCCAGATCGAGCACACCCGCCGTCGACGCACCGGCAGGAAAGCTCCCCACCGGCGCGGTCGCGGCGTGGCCATCGTCGGCTTCGAACATCTGCCCGTAGCTCTCGAGGCCCGCGCTCTTCAACCACGCCGCGCACTCCGACCCGCAGGCGTTGAGTCGCGTGGGCCCCGGAGGCTCGTCCCCCCAAGGATAGACGCGCTGACCCGAGCCGCGCGCGGCAAACTCCCACTCGGCCTCGGTGGGCAACCGCGCCCCTCCCCCGGCGAGCCGCCCCCCTTCGCCCTCACAGAACTGCTTGGCCATGTCCCAGGTGACGCAGTTCATCGGGTGGCTGGCCTTGTCGGCTTGTCCGTGGTTGCAGAGCGGCGACAGCGCCTCGATCTCGGCGGGCTTGGCGTTCGGGAACGACACCTTGGGTTGGGGTCGGAGACAGTGCCCGTCGTTGGCGCAGCGATCGTAGTCTCGTGTGGTCACCTCGGTCTTGTCGAGGCAGAACGCGGCGACTTTCACCTTGTGCGGCGGCCGCACGTCGTCGTCGAGATCGTCGTCGGTCGAGCCCATGAACATCGAGCCCGCCTCGATGCGGACCATGCCGTCGGGACAGGTCGCCGGTCCCGCGGGGGCGGCGCTCGCGCTCGGCGACGGGGCCTCGGAGGCCGAGGGCGTGGGCGCCGAGGCCACCTCCTCCCCGTCGGGCTCCCCGTCGCTCCTGGTCACGAAGAAGATCCCGGTCCCGAGCGCGGCGAGGGCCACGAGCCCGCCCACCCAAAGCCCCGCCTTGCCGCCAGACTGGGCCTGGGACGCGTCCATCGACGACGCCGCGGTGAGGCCGGTGCCTCCCGCCGAAGCCGCCGCGGAGGGGCCCACGCCGAAGCTCTGAGCGTCGGTGGCCATCGTGGGCAAACGTCCGAGGGTGGCGGCGCCGGGGTGAGCGTCGCCGCGGATGGTGAGCCCCGGCGCGCTCGCTAGCGCGCCGGGCACGAGCTCGCAGAAGGCGCGGGCGCAGGCCCCCGCCTCGGGCCAGCGCTGGCGCGGGTCGCGGTTGACGCAGCGCATGAACCAGTCGTCGAAGCCCACCGGGAGCAGGCCGGAGAGCCCCTGGGCGGCGGCGCGCTCACTCGGTGGCGCGAGCGGCTCCATCACCACCTCGCGGAGCAGCGTGGTGATCCCCTGATCGGCACCGAGCCAATAGTGCTGCCCGGTGAGCAACAGGTAGGCGATGAGCCCGAGCGGCCATACGTCGGTCGGAGGGCCAATCAGGCCGCGTCGATCCGTCTGCTCGGGAGCCATGAACAGCGGCGTCCCCACCGGCTGGGTGCCCTCGGAGGTGCGCTCGGCGACGAGCTTGGCGATCCCGAAGTCGAGGATCTTCACGGTGAAGGGCACGCCATCGCGCCGCGACTCGGCGATGAAGAGGTTCTCCGGCTTGAGATCGCGATGCACGATGCCCTGCGCGTGGGCCTGCTCGAGCGCGTGGCCGGCCTGTCGCAAGATCTCCGCGACCATGGGCAGCGGTAGGCGGCCCTCGCGGTACACCTTGTCGGCGAGCTCCTCGCCGCGTAACAGCTCCATCACGAGGTACGGCGCGCCCGTCCCCTCGTCGAAGCCGGCGGTCACCACCTCGACCACGTGGTCGCTGTCGACCTTGGCGCCCACGCGCGCCTCGAGCACGAAGCGCTCGCGCGCGCGGTCGTTGTTGGCCAGATCGATCGACATCACCTTGAGCGCCCGCTGCTTGCCGGTGCTCAGCTGCTCGACCACGTAGACCGCGCCCATCGCGCCCGACGCCAGGTGCTGCACGACCCGAAAGTCGCGACCGATCACGGTGCCAGCGGGGATTCCAAGAGCGGTCATCGCGGATCGATCCTTGTGCGCACGCGCCCCCGCGCGAGCCGCGCGGCGACGGACGTCCGAGGTTCGCACAGGCCCCTTCGCCTGCCAACTGCGTCCCCCGCGCCGGCGTCCCCCGCGCCGGCGTCCCCCGCGCCGTATCCCACGCCATCCCCCGCGGTGGGTCGCCCGAGCGCCTCGAGGCGTGTGAGTGTCATACGAAGAGCTCCGAACAGAGGGGTGACCGGGTCAGCCGTTCACCCCGATGGGTACGCCGCACCCCCCGCCATGGTTGCAGGCGGCCGGCCGCGGCGGCCGTTCGAAAAAAGGCACACAAACATTTGACCACCTGAACATGAGTACAGTATAGCTATCCCCACAGATGCCAGCTACGCGTACTGGCGCGTGCTCCGTGAGGTATACCCAACGAACGTGTGTTCCACGAGGTAGGCCCCACGAGACGCGCGTACAGTGTCGCGTGTATCGAAGCGCCCTCCCTGCTCCTCAACCACCGCTCAACCACGGCCACGATCATGACAGACGACAAGGACCGAAAGCAAAAAGCCCAAGCACTCCAGCTCGCCATCAGCGCCGTCGAGAAGGAGTTCGGCAAGGGCTCGATCATG
Source organism: uncultured Polyangiaceae bacterium (assembly GCA_964401935.1). Classification (GTDB taxonomy): domain Bacteria; phylum Myxococcota_A; class Polyangia; order Polyangiales; family Polyangiaceae; genus JAPYTK01. The sequence continues at coordinate 18,293 of CAYOAL010000079.1, read as the reverse complement.
CGCCTTCAAGATGGAGACTCGCTGGTGGCCGACGTCCCGAGCGTGTCGACCGGCTCTCTCGCCCTCGACATCAACCTCGGGATCGGCGGCTATCCCCGTGGGCGCATCGTCGAGATCTACGGTCCCGAGTCGAGCGGCAAGACCACCCTCACCCTCCACGCCCTCGCCAACGTGCAGCGCCAGGGCGGCACCGCGGCCTTCATCGATGCCGAGCACGCCCTCGATCTCGCCTACGCTCGCAAGCTCGGCGTCAAGACCGACGAGCTGTTGATCTCTCAGCCCGACTACGGTGAGCAGGCCCTCGAGATCGCCGACATGCTCGTGCGCTCGGGCACCATCGACTGCATCGTGATCGACTCGGTGGCGGCGCTGGTGCCGAAGGCCGAGCTCGAGGGCGACATGGGCGACAGCCACGTCGGCCTCCAGGCGCGCCTCATGAGCCAGGCCCTCCGCAAGCTCACGGGGAGCCTGAACAAGTCGAACACGCTGATGATGTTCATCAACCAGCTGCGCATGAAAATCGGCGTGATGTTCGGCAGCCCCGAGACCACCACCGGCGGCAACGCCCTCAAGTTCTACTCGTCGGTGCGCATGCGTGTGTCGCGGGTGGGCTCGATCAAGGAGGCCGCGAGCGCCGGCCGCGATCCCCAGGTGGTGGGCAACCGCACCCGCGTGAAGGTGACCAAGAACAAGCTCGCGCCGCCCTTCCGCGAGTGCGAGTTCGACATCATCTACGGCAAGGGGATCAGCCGGAGCGGCGACGTGCTCGACCTCGCCGTCGAGGCGGGCATCGTTGAGCGCAGCGGCTCTTGGTTCTCCTTCGGCGAGGACCGGCTCGGCCAGGGACGCGACAAGGTGCGCCAGCACCTCGAGGACAACCCCGCGCTCCTGGACCGCATCGCCGATCTCGTGCTCGAGAAGCACGGCCTCGCGCCTCGTGGCGCGAGCCCCGTCGCCCAAGCCCCGGCCAACGGAGAGGCCCCCGCGAAGGGCAAGGCGGCCGCCGCCGTCGACCCCGAGATGATCGTCCCCCCCCTGGATGAGGACGCGGCCAAAGCGTCCAACGGCAAGGCGCGCCGAGCCCGCGCCTGATCGCAGCTCGAGCTCGCCCTCTCCCCGACGCGGGCCGGTGGTCTGCACGGTCGACCTCCTCGGGTCGACAAGCTCGGCTCGACATCCTCGGAGCCGTGGGCTCCGTCGTCGATACGTCGCCCCCCGCCGTCATCTTCGGAACCGTCACCATCTGCGCCGGGCGCCCCCCCTGCCCGGCCCTAGGAGGACCTCCATGTTGCTCTTGCTCCATGTGCGGGACTTTGTGTTGATCGACAACCTCGAGCTGCGCCTCGAGCCGGGCTTCAACGTGCTCACCGGTGAGACCGGGGCGGGCAAGTCCATCGTGATCGGCGCGCTGGATCTGGTGCTCGGCGGACGCGCAAGCGGCGATCTGGTGCGGGCCGGGGCGACCGAGGCGGTCATCGAGGCGCTCTTCGACGCCGCGGACGCTCCTGGTCTCGCGGCGCGCCTCGAGCGCGCCGGCATCCCCGTGGGGGACGAGCTCTTGGTCCGCCGCATCGTGCACAAGAGCGGGCGCTCACGGGCCTTCGTGAACGGACGTCTGTGCACCATCGCCGAGCTCTCGGCGCTCGCGCCGCTCCTGGCCGACGTGACGTCCCAGCACGAGAGCGTGGCCCTCACCGATCCGCGCCGCCACGTCGAGTACCTCGACCGTTACGCCGACGCGCTGCCGCTGCGTGACGAGCTCGCGGGCCTCGTGGAGGAGCTCACCGGGCTGCTCGAGCACATCGCCCTCTTGCGCCAGCGCGAGCGCGGACGCGCCGAGCGCGAGAGCTTCCTCCGATATCAGCTCGGTGTGGTCGACGAGCTCGACCCGCGCCCGGACGAGATCGACGCCCTGCGCCAGGAGCGCAGCCGCCTCAAGCACGCCGGCAAGCTCGCAGACGTCACCGCCGCAGCGGCCCGCGAGCTCGACGGCGATGGCGCCCTCTGCGACCGGCTCGGAGCCCTCACCGCGTCGCTCGCGAGCACGACCTCGCTCGACGCGACCCTCGAGCCGTGGGCCGCAGAGCTCGACGACTGCTGGTCCCGGCTTCGTGAGCTCTGCCGCGAGCTGCGCCGCTACGCCGAGCGCACGCAGGCCGACCCGGCGCGCCTCGAGCAGGTGCAAGATCGGATCTACCGGCTCGAGGAGCTCTTGCGACAGATGGGACCCACCCTCGAGGACGTGCTCGGCGCGCGGGCACGCATCGCCTCCGAGCTCGACGAGCTCACCAACGTAGAGGCGCGGCTCCCCGAGCTCGACGAGCGCCGCTCGCGGCTCCACGAGCAGGCCTCGAAGCTCGCGCGCAAGCTGTCGCGCCGGCGGCGAGAGATGGCCAGCCGGCTCGGCGCCGCCATCTCGCACGAGCTCGAGGAGCTCGGCATGGGCGCCGCGCGCGTGGTGGTCGACGTGGCGCCATCGAAGGGAGAGGCGAGCGACCTCTCGGTCGACGGCGCGCGGCTCGGGCGCCACGGCATCGATCGGGTGCAGTTTCTCATCGCCCCCAACCGCGGGTCGGAGCCCAAGCCCCTCGCCAAGATCGCCTCGGGGGGAGAGCTGTCGCGCGCCCTCTTGGCGCTCAAGCGCGCCCTCGGCGCCCACGACGTGGCGTCGAGCGACGACGGCGACGGCGGCCGCCCCATTGGCATCCAGGTGTTCGACGAGGTGGACAGCGGCGTGGGGGGCGACACCGCCGCTCGCATCGGACGGGCCATCGCCGACATCGCGCGACACCGCCAGGTGTTGTGCATCACCCACATGGCGGCGATCGCGGCCTACGCCGACGCCCACTTCGTGGTGACCAAGACCCATCACGACGCGTGCTCCACGAGCGAGATCGCTCGGGTCGAGGGGGAAGCGCGCGTCCGCGAGGTGGCGCGCATGCTCACCGGCAACAAGCTCACCGCGTCGAGCAAGCGAGCAGCTCGGGAGCTGCTCGACGACCGCGCGGCCTGACACGCCCTCGGATCACGCGGCGAAGATGTTGCCGTATCGTTCGCTGTTCGACAGCGGGCCGGGTCGCTTGGTGAGCACCTCGCAGCCTCGCTTGGTGACCACCAGGGTGTGCTCGAACTGGGCGGAGAGCGAGCCGTCGCGCGTCACCGCGGTCCAGTTGTCGGCCAGGATCTCGACGTCGTAGTTGCCGAGGTTGATCATCGGCTCGATCGTGAAGCACATCCCCGCCTTCAGCCGCACGCCCTGTCCGCGGCGGCCCACGTGCGACACCTGCGGAGGTTCGTGAAAGATCCGGCCGATGCCGTGCCCGACGAACGCGCGCACCACCGAGCATCCCTGGCCCTCGGCGAACTCCTGGATGACGGCCCCGATGTCACCGAGCCGCGCGCCATCGCGCACCTCCGCGATACCGAGATCGAGACAGTGCCGGGCCACTTCGGTCACGTGTTTCGCTTCCGGAGACGGCTCCCCGACGTAGAAGGTCACCGACGTGTCGCCGTGATAGCCCTCGAAGATCGAGGTCACGTCGACGTTGATGATGTCGCCCGGCTCGAGCACCTCTTGGTCGTTGGGGATCCCGTGGCACACCACCTCGTTGATCGACGTGCAGCAGCTCTTGGGGAAGCCCTGGTAGTTGAGCGGCGCCGGTCGGGCGCCTCGGCGAAGGGTGTCCTCGTGCACGAAGCGGTTGATCTCTTCGGTCGTGACGCCCGGTCGGATCAACGCGTCGACGCCCATGAGCGTAGCCACGGCGATCTGCCCGGCCTGGCGCATGAGCTCCACCTCACGAGCGCTCTTGATGGTGATGCGGCTCACTGTTCTGCCCTCTCTGCTCTCTCGGCGGCGAGCCCGTCAGGGCGCCCCTTTGATCTCGTCCAACACGGCCACTTCTTGCACGACCTGAGCGACCTCTTCGGTGTCTGCGGTGAGGTGCCAGTGCAACACGGGGCCTTCTTCCGCGGGGAACTTTCGGATGAACCCGATGAACTGCATCGTGCGTTTGTCGCGCACCGCCCCCTCGAGATACTGGGCGAGCCCGAACGCGGGCGAGTCCTGCCGGATCACGAGGTCGAACTGGGTGGCGTCGAGCTTGGGTCGCGTGAACGGCGCTCCAACGAGCGAGAGGCTGAGCGAATAGCTGGCGCGCGCCCCCACCGCGTCGCGGGTGACCGTCTGCACCTTGAGGCGCGCGACGACGTCGGCGTGAATGGTTCGCAGCCGCAACAGCGGATCCCGCGCCGGCGACCGGGCGTCCATCGACACCCCGACCGCGGCGGGGTGGATCTGGTCGTCGAAGAGCTCCTGGAGCTGCCCCTCCCAGGGCGACAGGCCTGCCTCCGGGCGTCCCGCCCGCCGATTGCCGTCACCGCAGCCCCACCCCGCAGCAGCCATGAGCGTGCAAGCGAGCACCCGAGCCACCACCCTGAGCCCGCGCGGGGCCAACGTTCGGCGGCTCGCCCCGGCGGGTGTCGCGACGAGAGGTCGGCGTCGTGGGTCGATCATGGAAGCTCGGCGCAGGGGGGAGCGCTCGCGCGCCCTCGGAGTTCTAGCGTAGCTGCGTGCCGGGAGGCGGGCACGCGCCCGACCGCTTCATACTCGATGCACACTTTGCGTGCCACCAGTCCCTCGGGCCCGAATCGGCGCGCGTGGCCCGACCTTTCGGGGCGCGTTGCCCGACCCTGGAACGCCGGCGCGACGGCTCGGACCACCCCCGAGGCTGGGAACCCCTTCCAGGGGCGGCGCAAGGTTTTCCGCGCCGGTGTGCGCAACCGGTGCTAGAAGACACAGGCCTACCCGTGCCGCCATGGGCTGCGCGGTGGAGGCTCCTCGCCGGTGCCGTGCGGTGCCGGCAGGGCGCTGGCAGCGGCCCGCATGCTGGGTTCGAGCACTTCGAGCCGTGGGGGCCGACTGCGATGAACGAGCCGGGGAAACAAGCATGAACCAACGTGGTCGATCGGGTCTCTTTCTCGCGCTGTGCGCCGCCTTGATGCTCACCACGCCCGTCGGTGGCGTCGACGCGAAGACGAAGTCGAAGAAAGAGGAGAAGGCGTCCCAGAACGAGCCGACGGCGCTCAAGAAGGCCCCGAAGCTCAAGCCCAAAGGGCTGCGGTGGGGTTTCAAGCCGAGCAAGGTCGCCGACGTCTACGACAGGGCGCTCGAGCGCGACTACCTGCCTCGCTACAAGGAGGTCGAGCCCGGCATCCAGGAAGAGCGGCTCAAGGAAGAGATCAACAACGAGAAGCGCGCGTTTCGCCAGAGCTACGTGGCGCTCGATCACGCTCCGAGCTCGCTCGATGGCAGCTCGTTCGGCGGAGAGTTCGGCTACGACAACGACGAGGGCTTCATGAAGATCAAGCGGGGGGGCCGCTGGCGCTACCTGTTCTTCTGGAAGCAGAAGCTCTACAAAGTGGTCGACATCTACAAGCTCGCGGAGGACGGCAAGTTCGGCAAGAGCTACGAGGAGGCCGTCGCCAAGGTGGAGAAGATCATCGGGAGCGAAGGGCGCAAGCTCGCCGCCAACGAAGAGGAGGGCCGCCCCCTCGACGAGGTCGACTGGGCCGACGGCACCACCCACTTCCGCATCCTCAATTTCGAGAAGAAGAAGGTCGCGTTCGCGTGGGTGGATCGGAGCGTCGAGAACGCCGTCGCCAAGGCACGCGCGGAGGCGAAGGCGAAGGAGAGCGACGACATCGACCCCGCGGTGAAGGACGTGCTCCGCAAGAAGGACGACGACAAGGGCAAAGACGGTAAAGACAAGGACAAGGGTAAAGACAAGGACAAGAAGGGGAAGAAGTAGCGCCCCCTCACCCGCTCTCCAAGGCGGCCTCCCTCGCACACGGCCGCTTCGTCGGGCGGCGCCCGGTCAGGAAAATGTTGACCTCGGCTCGCCGCCGCGGTGTTAATCGACCCTCGCATGGCGGACACCTTGGCGCTCGAGACGATGCTGCGTGAAGTGCTCGGCCCTTTGCTCGCAGCAGAGGGCGGGCAGCTCTACTTGGTCTCGGCCGAGGCGAAGTCGATTCACCTGCACCTCGGGGGCACGCTGAGCGGGTCTCCGGCGCAGAAGGCCGTCACCGCGCACGTGGTGGAGCCGGCCGTCAAAGCCATCTTGCCGAAGGCCAAGGTCGTCGTCAGCTCCGGGTACCGAGTCCCCGCCGGCGCGACCCTCGTCGAGTAGCCCCCGAGCGGGTTCGCAGCCTCATACGACCCGCCGTCGAGGGCCCGTCCCATCGCGGCCCGTCACACCGCGGCCCGTCACACCGGGGACAGCATCGCCGCGACGAACACGTCCTCGCCGAGGATGGGCGTCTTGCGGGCGCCAACGAGAAAGGTGCGGCCTTCCACTTCTTGGGTCGCCTCGAAGAGCTCCTCCCCCTTCACCTTGGAGGGAAGATCGAGCTCCCCGAGCATCGTCGCGTTCACGTCGGGCGATTCCGGTCCGCCGAAGGCCATCTTGCCCTTCACGATGTACACGTAGGCGAGGGGGTTGGGCTTCTCAGGGTCTTTCTTCTGCTTCTCGAGGGCCTGCAAGAAGTGGGTGTCGAGGTACTTGGCGTAGAGGCGGAGCGACCAGCCGGCGACGAGGGCTCCCACCACCTTGCCACCCTCGTGTTTGACCGGCGCCGTGAGCACCCACTGCAGCTGATTGCCCTGGTTGACGCCACGGAGACCGTCCATGTGCCCGTACAGCTCGATCATCGTGGCCCCCGCATCGAACACCTTCTTCGCCTCCGGGATGGCGTCGGTCAGGCTGTTGCCGGCAGCGAGATCCGTCTCCGCTTCGCTCCGGAGCACCTTGCCGTCGGGCCCCATGAAGGCGAAGAACGTGATCTTCGAGAAGGCGAGCTCCTTCACCTCTTCGCGCGTCCGCACCAAGGCTCGCTTGAGGCCCTCGACGTCGGCCCCGGGGTCCACGTCGATGTGTTTGACGATCACCTCCGCCGCCTTGGGGAGGCCGTCACGGACTTGCTTGCTGTCGCGCTCGAGGAGGGGCAAGAGCTCGGCGAGGGCCGGACCCGCGAGCCCCTCGAGCTGCTTCTGCTTGTTCTGGCACCCACCGAGCGAGGGGATGCCCACCGCGGCGAGCGCGCCGAGCGCCAACGACCCTCGCACGAGGCCACGGCGATCGAACCGAGGCGCCGGCTCCACCCTCTGCGCCGAAGCCTGCACCGCGTGCGCGCCGCGCGCACCGCCCGCAGCATTTCGGAACGTCTCGGTCATCGCCTGTCTCCTCTCCTCGGTTGCTCTTGGTCGCCGCGCTTCGGTCGCGCGTGGGCTCTCTGCTCTCGTCGTCACAGCGCCTCGGGGGACACGAACACCACGTCGACGCGCTGATTGCGCTTTCTGTGGGGGCTCGAGGGGTCGACCACCGGTGAGGCGTCCCCCGCGAGCACCGCGTCAGAGACCCGGTCTGCGCCCAGCACCGCCCGCAGCTCGGTCACCACCTTCGCGCCACGGGACAGGGTGGCCGCGACGGGCGGGTCTTCGAGCGGCTTGTCGTCGTGAAGGACCACGATCACGGGGAATCGCTGATGCTGGGCGGCAACCTTGGCGATCGCCTCGATCGCCTTGTGGCCCTGCTCGCTGAGCACCTCCCCCTGGAACACATCACGCAAGGTGACGACGACGCCCCGATCGTCGCGCCGTGGCGTCCCATGACCGAGCTTCGAGAGCTCCTCGAGCAAGGCGTCTCCCGCCCCGGTGGCCTTCTTGGGATCGGCCGCGCCGCGCCGCACCTCGGTGAGGGCCGCGAGACAGGAGGCGCGGGACCGCATCGCCAGATCGATCGGCGCCGGTTGGTTCCTGTCTGCGGCCGCCGCGTTGAGCTCGGCGAGCGTCGCCTTCGCGTCGGTCACGGCGGTCGGCACCACGAAGCTCTTGTCGCTCGCCTTGCGCGACACCGCGAGCATTTCGGCGCCAGTGCACAAGAGCCGCGCCCCGAGCTGGAGCGCCGCGACCGCCTGCCAACGCGCCTTCTCTCGCGCCGGTGACGCGGGCGCCGAGGGCGAGGGCGGCTCGAGCGCCCGCAGCACCTTCAGCCGCTCCTCTACCGCCGTGATGTCGGCGGCCACCGCCTGGTGCTCCTGATCGAGCTCGTCGAGCCGAGCCTGGGCCTTGTCCGCGTCGAACGCGGCGGTTTGTCGCGCCTTCTCGGCGCGCACGGTGCGGGCCTCGGCCACCGCCTGTTCGTAGGCCGCGAGCGCCTGCTCGCCGAGGATCTGCGCGCCCGCCGCGTCCTCCGCCTCGAACGCGGCCTCTGCGTCACGCCGCAGCTTCTCCGCGAGCGCATAGGTCCTCGGTGCGTCGCGCTCTGCCCCCTTCGCCGAGGGCGACTCACGCACCCGAGCGATCGCCTCGAGCACGCTCGGCGCCGGAATCGGCGCGCACCCTTGTTGGAGGGCGGCCACACACAGCGGTATCCACCAGCGAGCGCTCACGGTTGGGCCTTCTTCTTTGGGGGGGGCGCGGGCGCCTTGGTTCCCGGCGGGGGCGATTTCGTGCCCGTGGTCGCCGGCACCTTCGCCTCCTCTGCCTTCTGCTCGAGCAGCTTCAGCTCGGCTCGGAGTCGCCCGAGACGTGCCTGCCGCTCGTGGAGCAGCGCCTCCGCACGCTTGACCTTGGTGGTGAGCTCGGCGAGCCGACTCGCCTCCGTCTTGGCGCGCCGCTCCGCTTGCACGGCGCCAAGGACCGCGAGCGCGGCGCCGGCCCACTGCTCGGCGAGCTTGTCGAGGAGCGCCCCGTGGGTCGCATCGCCGGCGTCCCTCGCGCCCCGCGCCCGCTCCGCGGCGCGGATCGCCTCCCCCACCGGCTTCGCCAAGACCGCCGGGGAGAGCTTCTCCTCGCGCGCCTTCTTCTGCACCTCGAGGATCTGCCGCTTGGCCGGGCCCGGCGGCAAGCCCGAGGCGTCGGGGGTGGTGGGCGCAGGCGGCGTGGGCCCCTCGGCGCGGGCGGGGGCGGCCGCCAACGTCACGCTCGACGCCAGCGCGACGAGCAACAAACGGGTTGAAAGCACGCAGGCCATCTCTGTCGATTCTCCTAATCGCAGACGCGCGCGAGCGCAAAGAGCGTGGTCATCCACCGCCCCGTGGCCGCGCGTCGTCACTGCGCCTTCGAGGGCGTCAGCGCGGTGACGGACGGCTCGTCGTCGGGACGCACGGCGTGGTCCGACGCGGTCGGCGCGACCGCCGCGGGGCTCTCCGTCGACTCGACGGGCGGGGCCGATCGGTCGCTGGCGGCGCCGGCGACGGCGGCACGCGCCGCCGCCTTCTCGAACGCGTCACGCTCGAGGACACAGCTCGCGAGCGCGTCGTCGGAGGTCTTCTTCGCGGTGCTCACCGCGTCGAGCTCTCCTTCGCAGGCGCTCTTCGCCGTCTCCGCTTGCTCGCGCTCCGCGCGGCTCTTGCCGAGCTCGGCGCGGACGGCGACCAGCGTCTTGTCACGCTCACCGATCACCCGATCGAGGCTCTCGCGCTCGGTCTCCCAGGTTTGCAGCGCGCGCTTCTTGTCGTCGAGGCAACCGTGGAAGCGCCGCGTCTGGCGGGCCACCCGCGCGTCGAGCGCGGTGGTGGCCTGGGCGTGCTCGCGCCCGAGCGTCGCGAGCGTGGTGCGGTGCGCCTCGTGCGCCCGCTCGCGGTCGGCGGCGCAGGAGGTGGCCTCGCTGCGAGCGAGCTGGTGCGCCGCCACGCAGGTGTCGAGCTTGTCGAACGAGGCGGCGCCGGCCGCTCGGGCACGCTCGAGCTCGCGCGCGAGGCGCAACGTCTCGCGGTGCGAGAGGCCCCAGAGGAGCACCGCGGCGCCCGCGAGGAGCGCGGCCACGAGCGTGATCCGCACGCGCCGGAGCGACGACTTCTGCTGCGCGATCTCGTGCTCGATCGCGGCCGCCGCTTCCCGCTCCTGCTCGAGCAGAACGTCGAGCTCTGCGGCGAGCTGCCCGGTGGACGGTCGCACGTCGGGATCGCGCGTAAGCCAGCGCGACAGCGCCAGCCGCAGCTTGAGACGAGGCTCGCCGCTCACCTGGGGCAGCACCTCGCGCGCGAGGGGCTGCGTCTCGCGGACCTCGAAGGCGGTCGCGATGTCGAAGGGTGTGGTCGCGTCTTCCCCCGGGAAGTGAGCGCTCCCCACCACGGCGCGGAGGAGGGTGGCGGCGAGGCCATAGGTGTCCATCTTCTCGCTCAGCTCCCCGCGCCCCTCGAGGCCGCCGAGGGCGACGAGCTGCTCCGGCGCGCAGTAGAGCGCGGTGCCGGCCACGAACGGCGAGCCCGCCTCCACCGCCACGCCGAGATCGAGGAGCACGGGGTGGGTGGTGCCACCGATCTCGGCGAGATAGATGTTCTCCGGCTTGATGTCCTGATGGCGCAGCCCGCGCTCGTGCAGCGCGTGAACGCCGCGCGCGATGGGCAGAAACACCTGATAGGCCTCACGCAGGCTCAGCGGGCCACGCTCGAGCCGCTCCGCGAGCGTCTCCCCCTCGTAGAGCGGCATGGTGAGCCACACGTAGTCTGCGGTCATCCCATGGTCCTTGAGCTGGACGATGTGCGGGTGGGTGGTGGCGGCGAGCATCACGAGCTCACGCTCCACGTCGCGACCGCCGTACACTGCGCGGTGCACCACCTTGAGCGCCACCCGGTGCTCGGGCACGTCGGTGCGCTCGGCCACGTACACGCAGCCGAACATGCCCAGGCCGAGTCGCCGCACGAGCCGGTAGTGCCCTCCCACGATGTCTCCCTCCACCGGGAGGCGGTCGTCGGCGGGGGCCTCGCCGCCGAGCACCGTCTCCCGCTCCGACCGCGAGCCTCGACCGCTCCGCGTGCCTTCGAACAGCGGCGAGCCGAAGGTCTGGATGAGCGTGGCGCGGAGCTTCTTGCGGGAGGGCATGAGCGAGCCTCGTGTCTCTCGCGTCATCGTAGCGCGTGACTACAATGTGAGACAAAATAGCCAAGACCCGGTCCGGCTTGACCCCTCTCGCCGAACCGCTAACCTCACGTAACGGAATACGTTCGGCATGTCCGACTCCAAACAGAAGCCCAAGGGCGCGCCCGCGGTCGAGGGGGCGGTGCCTCGACGCGACGCCCTCAAGCGCCTGGGCGTGGCGGCGGCGGTGCTCGGCGGCTCCGCCGCGGTGGGGCGCGCGCTCTGGGATCAAGGGGGCCTCGGGCTCGAAGAGAGCGGCGCGCGCCCCCAGACCCGCGATTTTCGGCTGCGCGACCGCGCCGCGGGCAAGGCCGAGCTCGCCATCGCCCGCCAGGGCGGTGAGGCCGCGGTGCTCACCCGCGCCGCGATCGACGCGCTCGGTGGCATGTCGCGCTTCATCCAAAGGGGCGACGTGGTCACCATCAAGCCCAACATCGGCTGGGATCGCACCCCGGTGCACGCCGCCAACACCAACCCGGCGGTCGTCGCCGAGCTCGTGCGGCTCGTCCTCGACGCCGGCGCCTCCCGCGTGGTGGTGACCGACGCGTCCTGCAACGAGCCCAACCGTTGCTTTCAGCGCTCGGGGATCTGGAAAGCTGCCTACGACGCGGGGGCCGAGGTGGTGTTGCCCACCGAACATCGGTTTCGCTCGATGCGCATGGGCGGGAGCGTGCTCGACGAGTGGCCGATCTTCAGGCCGCTGATCGACGCCGACAAGGTGATCAACGTCCCCGTCGCGAAGCACCACAACCTCGCCAAGTTCACCGCGGCGATGAAGAACTGGTACGGCCTCCTCGGCGGACGTCGAAACCGCCTTCACCAGAACATCGACGTGTCGATCGCCGATCTCGCCACCTTCTTGCAGCCCACGCTCACGGTGGTCGACGCGACCCGAGTGCTGATGCGCAACGGTCCGCAGGGCGGCAACATCGCCGACGCCAAGGAGATGAACACCGTGATCGCGTCGGTGGATCAGGTCGCCGCCGACGCCTTCGCCTGCACGCTCATCGGCGTCGACCGCGATCAGGTGCCGTACATCAAGATGGGTCACGACCGAGGCCTCGGAACCATGTTCTGGGAAAACCTCGACAAGGCCGAGGTCTGAGGTGTCGACCGCGGTCCAGAAGCTGAAGAGCACGCTCGCGCTGCGCACCCGCGTGCGGCGCCTGTTCAAGCCGAAGAAGCGCCCGGGCTCCGGTATCGAGGCGCGCCCCATCATCCGCTGGCTGGTGTGGGCCCGTCGGAGCGCGCAGGTCGGCTTCTTTGCGTTGTTCTGCTGGCTCCTCTTCGAGACCGGTTTTCGTGGCAGCTTCGCGGCGACCGACGGGCGCGTGCGCGTGGGCAAACCCGTCGAGGCGTTCCTCCTCGCCGATCCGTTCGTCTCGCTGATGACGGTGCTCTCCACCCACACCGTGTATCGCGGGCTCTTGTGGTCGGTGGGCCTCATCGCGCTCACCGTCGTGTTCGGGCGCGTCTTCTGCGGCTGGATCTGCCCGTTCGGAACGCTCCACCACTTCTTCGCGTGGATCTTTCCGTCGCGCTACGTGAAGGGCAAAGACCGCATCGAGCAGAACCGAACCCACCCGCGGCGGCAGCGCGTCAAATACTACATCCTCTATGCGTCGCTCGCTGCCGCGCTCGGCGGCAGCGCCATCGGTGGGCTCTTCGATCCGATCTGCATCGCGGTGCGCTCGATCGGCCTCGGCGTGCTCCCCCTCGCGCAGTACGCGACGGGCGTCACCAGCGAGCTGGCCGGCGCCACCAACATGCGCCCGGTGCAGGGGGCGTCCGACGCGCTGGCCGACGTGCTCGCCGCGCACGTCTACCAGAGCAAGCAGTTCTACTTCCACGAGTCGTGGTTCATCGGCGTGTTGCTCTTCGGCGTGCTGTTCATGAACCGCTTCATCCCGCGGTTCTGGTGCCGGGTGCTCTGTCCCCTCGGCGCGCTGCTCGGGGTCTTCTCGCGTTTCGCCGTCTTCGGGATGGAGAAAGACCACGCCAAATGCACCGACTGCGATCTCTGCGTCGTGCATTGCCAGGGCGCCGACAGCCCTCAGGGGGGCGTAAAGTGGCGGCAGGACGAGTGCCACATGTGCCTCAACTGCGAGAGCGCGTGTCCGGAGGACGTCATCAAGTTCCGGTTCCTCCCCGGATGGACGAGTCGCGTGGGCAAGCCCGACACCGGGCGGCGCACCGCGCTCGCGAGCGCCGCCGCGGGCCTCGCGCTCATCCCCGTCGCCCGCGCGTCGGCCGGCGCGATCGACGCCAACTACTCCGACCGACTGATCCGTCCCCCTGGCTCTGTCGACGAGCGCGAGTTCCTCGAGCGGTGCATTCGCTGCGCCGAGTGCATGAAGGTGTGCCCGAACAACGCCCTCCATCCGGCGTTCTTCGAGGCTGGCCTCGAGGGTTTGTGGACCCCCATCCTCATCCCACGGGTGGGCTACTGCGAGCACAGCTGCGTCCTCTGCGGCGACGTCTGCCCCACCGGCGCGATCCAGAAGATCACCGAAGAGCAGAAGATGGGCGTCGGTCAGAAGCCCATCTCCATCGGCACCGCGTTCTACGACCAGGGTCGCTGCCTGCCGTGGGCGATGGCGACGCCCTGTATCGTTTGTGAGGAGTTCTGCCCCACCTCCCCCAAGGCGATCTGGGTGGAAGAGCTCGACGTGCCGAAGCGCACGTCCACCCCGGGAGAAGACGGCAAGGAGCCGCCCATGACCACCGTGCACGTGCAGCGACCCCTCGTCGATCCCGAGCTCTGCATCGGCTGCGGCGCCTGCGAGAAGGTCTGCCCGGTCCAGGACGATCCGGCGGTGTACGTCACCAGCGTGGGCGAGACCCGCTCCAAGACCAACGTCATCCTCCTCGAGAACACCAACTACAACTACGGCTCGGGCGCCGGCTGACGGTCACGACCTCGCCCGCCGCGCAGATCCGCGGCGCGGCCGTGGCGCAGCTCGTCCGCGGCGCCTCGCCGAGCGGTCAGAAGCGGCCGCTCACGGTGAGCCCGGCGAGGGAGGGTCCGAGCTGCGGGGCGACCGCCACCGGGGGTGGGACGCTGGCGGTGTCGCTGGTGAGGATGAGGTAGAGGCCCATGCCGAGCAGGGCCACGCCTCCAGGCACGGCCACGTAGTTCGTGATCTCCCAGCGCGACGCTTCGTCGCAGAGCGCGACCACGCGCTCGGGGCTCGCGGCGCCATCGACGCGCGCACCGGCGAGAGCCTCGGAGCACACGTCGCGGTCTGGCGTAAAGCCCGCGCGGTAAGCGACAAAACCCGGATCGTCCTCGAGCGCGGAGATGCGGCTCACGGCCATGCCCGCCACCACGAAGAGCGCCGCGGCGACGCCGGAGACGACGATGCCCCCGTAGAGCTGCACGTCGAGCTCGTGGGCGCTCGCTGGCGGAGGCTCGGTGGCGGGGGCCGCCGCGTCCGCTGCCGGGGCGTCGGGGGGCGGAGGCTCGTCGCCGGCCAGCGCGTGGGGCGCCAGCGAGAGCCAGGCGGCCGCGACGGTCATCGCGACCCCAACAGGACGGGACCTCATCGGCTGGAGTGTATCACCGGCGAGGGCCGGGTCTCACTGGTTGCGAAAGCCCTCGGCGGGCTTGAGGTTGGCGGCGTACATGCTCGGGATGATCGTCGCCACGAGACAGATCACCACCGCGAGCGCGCCGGTGATCGCAAACTCCTGCCAGCGCACCTGCACGGGGAGCTGGGAGATGAAGTACACCTTCGGATCCAACGGGAAGCCGTAGATCAGCAGGCCTTTGCACACCGCGAGGCCGAGCAGCAAGCCGAGGCTCGTGCCGAGGAGCCCTACGATCCCGCCTTGGTAGAGGAACATGCGCAGCACCGCGTCGTCGGTGGCGCCCATCGCCTTGAGCACGCTGATCTCTTTCTGTTTGTCGAGCACCACCATGATCAGCGTGGCGATCACGGTGAACGCAGCCACCACGATGATGAGCGCGAGCACCGCGCTCATGCCCACCTGCTGGATGCGGAGCGCGGTGAACAAGCCGCGGTTGAGCTCCTCCCAATCCATCGTGTGGTAGAGGCCGCTCGCGAGCGCGCTCGCGATGTGGTCCGCGATGGGACCGGCGTCGTCGATGTCGGCCACCTTCATCTCCACGCCGGTCACGGTGTCGCCGTGGTCGTAGAAGGTCTGCGCCTCGTAGAGATCGGTGTAGACGAGCTTGCTGTCGTATTGATCGAAGCCGGCTTCGAAGATCGCGATCACCCGAAACTGCTTGGCCACCGGCGGCTTGATCTGGCCGGCAGCAAACGAAAAGCCAATCGTGGGCGAGGTCACCGTCACGCAGTCGCCGAGCGCGAACACCGGCTCGCCATCCTCGAGGTGATGGGCGAGCTTCAGCGTGGTGGCGAGAGACTTGCCGATCACGATCCCCGGCATCTCTTTCACGCGCTCGGGATCTCTGCACGGATCGGGGTCGACGTCCGGCGGCAGGTCGTCCACGTCGGGGAGCGCCGTCCCTCGCGCCGGGCCGCGCCCCCAGTCCTCGTCGACGGGCGGCGCGTCGGGGAACGCGTCTTCGTCCACCTCCTCCTCGGGCTCGTCCCCACCCCCCAAGAACGTGCCCGCGTCGGGCCGCGCCGCGCCCTTGGGCACCGCGCGCTCTGGGGTCGGGAGATCGTCGAGGAGGGGCGCGTCGAGGGGCGCGCGCGAGGGGGCCGGCGGCGGTCGTGGCGCGTCGTCGGGGACCCCGTCGTCCTCGGGGAGGTCGTCGCGGAGGTCGTCGGGGAGACTCGGCAGCGGGGGGAGGTCGGGGTCGAGCGCGCGGGCTCCGTCGTCGATGGCGTCGCGCAGCTCCTTCTTGGCGTCGCGGGTGCCGGGCTCGATGGGCGCATACTTGCTCGCCGCCGGCTTGGCTCCCGGGAGGCGCAGGCCGACGAGCGAGCCCTGAACGATGTACTGCGGCAGATCGAGCACGGGCTCGAGGCGGTCGAAGCGGCCGTTCCACTCGTCCCCCCCTTCGGTGTCCACGCCGAGGCTGAGCTTTGGATCGACCCCTTTGACCAGCACCCCCGTCGCCGTGGCGTCGCCGTGGCTGAGCATCATCGGGTTGATGCTGAACGGAGCCACCCCCACCACGCCCTCGACGTGGGCCACCTCGTCCATGATGCTTCGGTACTCACGGAAGTTGGTGGAGTACTTCAGCACGAGGACGTGCGCGTTCACGCCGAGCACCTTCGAGCGAAACTGGTCGTGGAACCCGCCGGTCACGCTCATGATCGTGGCCAACGCGGCCACTCCGAGGGCCACGCCGAGGACGGCGAACATGGTACCAACGGAGATGCTCGCCCGTTTCTTCGAGCCCAGGTAGCGGAGGGCGAACTTGAGCGGATAACCCATGGGGGACGGCGTCTCGCGTGAGAACGGTACGTGTCCGTAACACTTACATGCCGCGCTCGCCTCCCAAAAAAGCGCCCGGTTCTCGCATGATCTCGCGCCCTCTCGAGGTTCGCTGCGCTCCTCGGCCCACCCACGCCGAAGGACCACCGGCCCACACTGTCCCACCGAATTCTCGGGATTTGCCGGGCGTGGCCGTTCTGGCTGGTACAATGTGGAGTTGTCTGCGCGACACTCGCGCGCTTCGCGATGGATACTTTCGACAACAGAGGACCTGAACGGGCGGTGCCACTCCTGGATCCCCCCTCCGGCGTCGAGGGCTCGAGCGCCGAGAGCGGCGAGGACAAGGAGCTCACATCGGGCATCCTCGATCGCCGCGACTTCCGCGCGCGGCAAGACCCCGGGACCAACGAGCCCCCGGCCGAGAGCAAGATGCGCGCGCGTCAGCCCTCGGCCCCCCTCGTCGAGATCGGCGACCCGATCACCTACGACGGCACGCTCGAGGACTCGTACGACGGCACGCTCCCCGGCGACTCGCAGCGCGACATCTTCTCGTCCCACACCGTCCCGCGCGGGCTCTGGGACGACCCCACGCGCGGGATCGCCGACGACGCGACGGCGGACGGCGACGACGACGACGACGACTACGAGGACGACCCCTACCTCGGCACGACCATCAGCGATCGCTACGTGCTCGACGACGTGATCGGTGAAGGGGGCATGGGCCGGGTGTACCGAGCCCACCACAAGATCATCGGCAAGTCGGTCGCGATCAAGATCCTGCACGCGGAGCTCGCGCGCGACAAAGGGGCGGTCGGGCGCTTCGTGCGAGAGGCGCAGGCGGCGTCGAGCATCGGCAACGCACACATCGTCGACGTCGCCGACTTCGGCGAGACGGAAGACGGCTCGACCTACTTCGTCATGGAGTACCTCGACGGCGTCACCCTCACCGAGCTGCTCGAGGAGAAGGGCTCGCTCGAGCCCGAGCTCGTGTGCGACCTGGCGCTGCAGCTCGCCGACGGTCTCGCCGCCGCCCACGATCAGAAGATCGTGCACCGCGATCTGAAGCCCGACAACATCACGCTCGTCGCGCGAGGCTCGAACCAGCGGTTCTGCAAGATCCTCGACTTCGGGATCGCGAAGGTGAACACGAGCTCGAGCAGCACCAAGCTGACGATGGCCGGAGCCGTGTTCGGGACGCCCCACTACATGTCGCCCGAGCAGGCCGCTGGCGCCGCCGTCGACAACCGCACCGACATCTACTCGCTCGGCGTGATCATGTACGAGATGACGAGCGGGCAGCTCCCGTTCAACGCCGACAACTTCATGGGGATCCTCACCCAGCACATGTACAAGGCGCCGGTGCCGCTCCGCGCGCTCACCGGGGCGCCAGAGTGCCCGCCGGGGCTCGAGGCGGTGATCCTGAAGTGCCTCTCGAAGAAGCCCGACGCGCGCTACGCGACGATGACCGAGCTCGCGGCCGACCTCCAGCGCGTGCAGGCGGGCGAGGTGCCCGCCGCGGTGCACGACATGATGGCGCGCTCCGGCGGTTTCAACGTGCCCGCCGACTACTTTCAGTCGGGCGCTGGCGTCGTCTCCGGAGCCTCGAAGAAGAAGCTGCGGCCGTCCCAGCTCGTGATGTTCGCGGGGATCGCGGCGGCGACGGGCTTGGTCATGGTGGTGCTCCTGAAGAACAGCCTCAGCGACGCGCAGCCACCGCCGCGCGACGCGACGGCCGCCATCGCGGACGCCCCCCCCACCGCGATGGCCACGGAGGTGGAGTCGGTCGACGTGATGCTCGCCTCCAACGCCCCCGCCGCCACCGCCCTCGTGGGCGACGCGCGATTTCCCCTGCCCAAGCTGTTCACGGTGAAGAAGGGCGAGCCGCTCGAGGTACGCATCGTGGCCCGCGGTTTCGCCGACAAGGTCATCGCCCTCGACGGGAGCGAGAAAGAGGTGAAGGTCGTGCAGCAGGCGATCCTCGGCCCCCGCCCGATGA
>CAYOAL010000078.1:12889-46085 GCA_964401935.1 uncultured Polyangiaceae bacterium | reverse complement strand
TGGGGGCGAAGGCGTTGGCGCACTGGGCCCACTTGACGGTGTACTCCGCGTCGTCGTCCTCAATCGCGAAGATGGTCGCCTTGTCGCCGTCGCTGCGCTTGCCGAACACCAGGCGCTCCCAGGTGGGCTCGTCGTCTTCGAAGATGGTGATCTTGATGGGCTTTCGCAGGCTGCCCTTCATGGTGTTGCCGCCGATGCCAAAGTCTTTGCAGACGGGCTCGCCCTCGAGCCGACCGGTGACCTTGGGGGACGTGCAAGCGCTCGCGGCGGAGAGCAACACCAACATCGATGGCCAGAGACGCACGGGCGGGAGGGTGGTTCCGTGTCGGCCTCGAGTCAAGCTGGGCGCGCGCCTGGTTGGGTGGCGCCCGGCTCAGCGCGCCGGCTCACGGTGTCGATCCCTGGAGCGTGCTCGCAGCCCGCTGGAGGAACTCGGCGAGGGTGGTGGCGGCGACGCGCTTCTTGTCGGCCGCGCTCCCCTCGGAGCGCATGAGGGTGATCGCGTGGCACATCGAGGAGCGCTCCTTGGGAGGGAAGGTGGTGCACAGGAGGCGATAGAACGGGAGCGACTTGTCCAGGGCGAGTGGCTTGCCGGCGCCGATCGCGGCGGCGTGCTCGACGAGCAGGGCGGCCGTGCCGAGCTCGGGGCCGAGCGCGTTGTGCCGCTGGATGAAGCCGGGGCGGGCGGTGATGCTGGCGAGGGCTTCCCAACGGTTGTGCTTGAGGGCGAGGCGCGTCGCGAACAAGAGCACCTCGAAGTTGCGCGTGGGCAGGGCGTGACCCTCGGTGAGCGCGTCGAGGGCGAGGAGATCGGCGTCCACCTCGTCGGGCGGGCTGCAGTTGGTCGCCACCCCGTGCAGATCGGCGCGGAGGTGGGTGCCGAGCTCGGTGCGCGCGGCGAGCTTGCGCGCGAGCGTGACGAGCTTGGGGTTGCAGTGATCGGGGTGGCGATGTCGCGTGAGCACGCTCGCCGCGTCGTTGTGACGCCCCGCCTGGTGGAGGCTCTCGACGGCGGCGAGGAGGGCCGCCGGCTCGTAGCGACCTTGATCCGCGGCGGCGAAGAACCCGTCGAGGTGGCCGAGGGCGACGCAGCCCTGGCCCTGGCCCTGCTTGCCGAGCCGGGGCAGCACCTTCAGCGCGTCGGTGGCGCGGAGGGCGATGGCGGTGGGGTACTGTTCGCACGAGACGCGCACCCACGCCGCGAGGTCGCCGTCCTTGTGGGTGCACGGGTGGCCCATCGCCAGCAGCGTCGCCGTCTTCTTGGCGGTCGCGACCGGCCCCCCGAGCTCGGGGATGCCCGACAGCGCGGACGGCAGCGGCTCGAGCAGCGCGTCGATGTCGGCGTCGGCGGCGGCCGGATCGAGGCTCGTCTTGGCGAGGGTGAACAGATCGCCGGCGAGGAAGGCGAAGCCACGGTCGGCGGCGAGCTGGCCGGCCACGAGCAAGGTGGCGGTGGCGTCGCGCGCCCAGCTCGCGCTGTCGGCCCCGACGTAGACGGGGATCTTGCCGAGGCGCGTGCCCGCGATCCAGGCGCCGATGGCCCGCCGCGCCGCTCCGATGGCCACCTCGTCCTTGCCGTGCACGAAGGCGTGGACCGCGTGGATGAGCGCCGCGTGGGCAAAATAGCGCGCCGCCTCTTCGTGGGCGGCTCGGCTCTGGTGATCCGCGATTTCTACCGTGAGCCGGCCCTCGGTGGCGCTCTCGGAGTTGTACCCGAAGCCCACCTGAAAGGTCTGCGCGTTGCGCAGGAGCTCGGTGCCGAACGAGATGCTCTGCTCGATCTTGAACACCTTCGTGCCCTGTTGCTGCTCGAAGCGGAGCACCTGACGGGGCACCGCGAAGCCATCCCGCTCGGCCTGGTCGAGGAGCGCTCCGAGCCCGGTGATGGCGGCGTCGCGCCGATTCTGCTGGAAGTCGTCGATGGCCTTCTGAACGGTCAACAGCGCCTCCGGGCTGGGGGGATTGCAGCCCACGAGGGTGGCCTTCCGCATGGCCGCGGCGAGCTCCCGCGCGCGGGTCTTGGTGCGTGGTCCGTGGAGCACGAGCGGCAGGTACACCGGGCGACCCTCGTCCCTGGCGAGGGCGATGGCGTCCGCGTCGACGTCTTCCTCGCGGACGACAGCGGCGGTGAAGCCGGCCAACAGCAGCAGATCGCCGTGGTCGTGGGCCTTGGCCTGGTACGCCTTGCGCGCGTAGCTGGTGATGAGCGCGACGATCGGCGTGTCCTCGCCGATCGCGACCTCGTCGGTGAGCTTGCCGAGGGTGCCGAAGAGCGAGCCCTCCTCGCTCCCGAAGATGGCTCCGAGGGCTGCGATGGTGCGGCGGGCGGCGGCGCCGGTGCCGGTCTCGTTCGACGGATCGAGCCCGCTGCGCAGGAGCAAGTACACGCCGGCCGCGAGCTCGCGTGCCGACGCATCGAGCCAGCCGTCGAGGCCGGCGTTCACGAGCTCGGCGGCGCGCGCGCCGTCGATGCGAAACGCGAGGGTGCCCCCTGGCTGATCGAGGAAGTCGATCACATCGCTGAGGAGGAGCCCGAACAGGCGCGCTCGGCGCGTCCAGAGCGCGTCGCCCTTGCCGAAGGCGTGCAGGGCGAGGAGCGTCTTCTGTTGTTTGCGCAGCCGGTCGAAGGCGTCGCGCAGCGCCGAGCCCTGGCCGATCGCGCTCTGGCCGCTGCACTGGGGGCCTTGAGCCTCGGCGGTGACGTGAGCGACGCTGGCCACCACGAGCGCGTCGCCGAGCTCAGCGAGCGCGCGGGCCAGATCCCGCTCGGCGGGGGTCGTAGGGCCCGGCTCGGCGAGGGCGTCGATGGCCGCGCCGAGGTCTTTTCTGGCGCGCGTGCGCGCCGGCGTGAAGAGGGCGGGGTTGGACACGTCGGGATCGAGGGCGTCACCGTCGGAGATGGCGGCGTAGCGGGCGGCGCTGGCGGTGAGGCGGGCGAGGGAACGATCGGGGCCGGTGTCGGCGTCGGCGAGCGCGTCGGCCACGCGATCGGCCCCCGTCGCGATGGCGCCGTCGGCGCCGAGCAAGGTGGCGAGCACCGCTTGGGCGGCGTGGAGGCCCGCCATGCCCCAGCCCGTGCCGCGGCCGAAGGCGCCGCCGAGCTTGGCCTCGAGGGCGGTGACGAGCGCCTCGAGCTGAGGTTGTTGCAGCGCGGCAGGCGCGGACATGCCCCCCGCGAAGGCGGCGAGCGCGGCGTCGAACAACGCGGAGGTGTCGGCGGCGGCGGCGATCTTGTGGCTCACGCTGCCCGCGATGAGCTTGGTGAGGGCGGGCCGCAGGCGCCCGTCGGTGAGCGCGCCGGGTTGGTGGGAGAGGGTCACCACCGCGAGCGGCTCGAATCCATCGGGGTGCGCGGCGGCGAGCGCGGCGAGGGCGTTCACGTGTTTCAGCGCGAGCTGGGTGACGCGCTGGTAGGCGGCGCTCCCCTCGGCGGTGATGCCGTACAGCTCGCCGCGTTGCCGCAAGAGGCTCGTGAGGGCGGCCCAGGTGGTGCCGCTCTGCTCCACCAGCACCACCAGCTTCTCGTAGCGCTCGAGCCACTCGCTCAGGGGGAGCTTGCCGGCGGCGGGGGCGGCGTCGGGCGCGGCTTCGGTGTCGAGGGAGAGCGCGAGCAGGCTCGCGAAGGCCACGTCGGCGGGGTGCTCGATGGGAGGCGCGAGCGGACCAGGGCAGCTGTCCTCCTCGGCGTAGAGGCGCCGGAGGGCGGCCACGCGGTCGGCGCTCATGCCGGTGACGATGCGCTGCTCGCGCGCGCGCCACGCCGCCGCGTGGGCGGGCCGCGAGAGGTGCACGGCGAGGAGCTCGGCGTAGGGGGAGCTCTGTCGGGCGGGGAAGGAGGCCGACGGGGTGGGGGCCGCCGCGTCGTCGGCGCTCGCGAGCGTGATGCCGGCGCTCCCGAGGAGCCAGAGCCCGAAGCGAGCCCGCATCGCTCCCTCGTTCGCGACGGGGACGGTGGCCACGAGCTCGCGCAGCGCGACGGCGCTGGTGGCGGCCTTCACGTAGTCGAAGGTGGCGGCGGCGGAGACGGCGGGCTCGAGCTTGGTCGCGATCGCGATGGCCTGGCCCGCAGCCTTCGGCGCGAGGGCGACGCGAGGGGCGAGGCCCAGCATGTGAGGGGCGAGGCCGTCGACGGGAAACAGCTGCCGCGGGTCGTCGCCGAGCACCAGCACATGCGACTTGCCGGTGGCGCGCCCGAGCCGCACGAGGAGCGCGTCGAGGGGCACCGCCACCGACGCTCCGGGCAGCGGGGCGTGCCCCACCGCGGCCCCCCCCAGGTCGTCGGCCCCCACGTCGCTCGGCGCGGCGCCGAGCACCACGGTGCGCGCCGGGCTCGCGCGGAGCGCGTCGTAGAGGCGGCCGAGCGCGCCGTCCCCCGTCACCGCCTCGAGCCGCGCGAGCACCTTGGGCAGCGCCTCGTCGGACGCGGCGAGGACGGCACGCTCACAGCCCGCCGCGTCGTCGCAGCGTGTCCCCGTGGGGGCCGCGCCTTTGGGCGCGGAGGGGCCGCACGCCAGCGCGCCTACGAACAACACCGCGAGCACCCCACGCAAGAACGAGCTCAAGCTGCGCATGGGGAGAAGTCTTACCTCACGCGCCCGCCCGTCCGAACCTCAATCCGAGCGTGGGGATGGCAGCTGCGACCCGCCGCTCGTGGTAAACAGCCGAGCATGGGAGCGCGCCGAGACGCCGTCGCCGCCACGATCGCGCTCGCGCTCGGGCTCGCGACCGCGGCCGGATGCCGTCCGGAAGGAGACGGCCGTCACTACGGCACGGTGGAGCGGGTGGGGGGCCGCGGCTGGGACACGCTCTACCTCAACAACTTCAGCGAGCCCGAGTACATCGATCCGGGCCTCACCGCGGAGTCGGCGGGGTCTACCCTCACCCGCGCCATGAACGAGGGTCTGGTCGGCGTGCACCCCGAGGATTTGCGGCCGACCGCCGGCGTGGCGCAGCGCTGGGCGAAATCGGACGACAACCGCCTCTTTCGCTTCTGGCTCCGGAGAGACGCGAAGTGGTCGGATGGAGTGCCGGTCGTGGCCGCCCAGTTCGTAGACGCGTGGCAGCGCGTGCTCACCCCGAAGACGGGGGCGCGCATGGCCACCAACATGTACGTGCTCCACGGCGGGGCGCTGTTTCACCAGGGCCGCTTGCTCACCGCCAAGCGCGACCTCGCGCTCGAGCCGCTCGCGAACGGTGAGGCCGCCACCCTGAAGGGCGGGGAGCCCGTGGTGGTGCACAAGCGGCTCCCGGTGCGGGCCCTGCTCGCCCCGCTCGCCGACGCGGAGCGACCCGCGGTGGACGTCGGCGCTCCCGCCGAAGGCACCGCGGCGCCCGAGGCCAAGATCGTCGCGCTCGGCGGCGCGGTGAAGTGCAACGGTGAGAAGGACCGCTGGTACGCAGTGGAGGTCGGCGGCGCCCGCGGTTGGTTGCCCGGTTGCGCGCTCGCCGAGAGCGCGCCCGCTCCTGGCCAGCGTCTGCTCGTGAGCCGCCACCGCCTGCCCACCTTCGAGAAGGCCAAGGCCAAAGACGACACCGACGCGCCGATCGGGGTGGGGGTGGCGTCGTCCGACGCGCTCGTGGCCGATCCGGCGGTGCTCGGCGTGCGGGCGGTGTCCGAGCACGAGCTCGAGGTGGAGCTCGCGCGACCCACGCCCTACTTCCTCGAGCTGCTCGCGACGCCCACGTACTACCCCGTGCGCAAGGAGGTGATCGCGGCCCATGGCGACGCCTGGACGCGCCCCGAGCACATCGTCACGAACGGCGCCTACACCCTCACCGAGCACAAGTTCCGCTACGAGATCGTGCTCGAGAAGAACCCGCACCACTGGGAGGCCGAGCGGCTGAAGCTGAACCGCATCGTGTGGCTCGCCGTCACCGACAACTTCTCCACGCTCAACCTCTACAAAACTGGCGAGATCGACTGGATCGGCGAGAACGTGGCCCTGCCGCCGGCGTTCATGGGCGCGCTCGAGCGGTATGGCGACTACCACCCCAGCGTCTGGATCGCGACCTACTGGTACGAGATCAACACGCAGAAGCCCCCGGTCGACAAGCGTGAGGTGCGCTGCGCTCTCGATCTCGCCATCGACAAGCAGCAGCTCATCGACAAGATCACGCGTGGAGGCCAGCTCCCCGCCACGCACTTCGTGCCACCCTACACCGGCAGCGGCTACAGCGAGGTGCACGCCGCCGACGTGAAGGCGGGCCGCGATCCCTTCGCTGGCCGTGACTTCGATCCAGCGCGGGCGCGCGCGCTGATGGCAGAGGCGGGCTATCCAGTGGTGAAGACCGCCGACGGCTGGGAGGCCCAGGGCTTCCCGTCGCTCGAGGTGGTGTTCAACTCCAGCGAGGCCCACCGCAAGGTGGCGGTCGCGCTCCAGGGCATGTGGCGCGCGCACCTCGGGGTGACGGTGCAGGTGCGCAACGAGGAGTGGAAGGTGATGCTGAAGACGGTGCGCGACGGCAACTTCCAGCTCGCGCGCGGCGGCTGGGTGGGCGACTACAACCACCCCCACACCTGGCTCGACACGTTCCTCTCGTTCAGCGAGAACAACTGGGCCAAGTGGAAGAGCCCGCAGTTCGACGCGCGGGTGCAGGAGGCCGCCGAGGAGGGTGACCCGGAGCGGAGCATCCGTCTCTACCGCGAGGCGGAGAAGATGGCGGTGGACGCGTGTGTGCGCATCCCCCTCTATTTCTACACCAAGCACACGATGATGAAGCCCTACCTCAAGGGCAACTGGCCCAACGCGGCGAACACCCACCCGGTGAAGTACATGTGGCTCGATCCCAACTGGCGAGACAACCCCGAGAACACCACCGCCTTCCCGGTGGAGGAGCTGCCCGCGCCCGAGGCCTTCTAACCGATGCTCGCGTTCATCGCCAAGCGCATCGCCGGCCTCGTGCCCACGCTGCTCATCGTGGTCACGCTGGTGTTCTTCATGGTGCGGCTCGCGCCGGGAGGGCCCTTCGACACCGAGAAGGCGGCCCCGCCCGAGGCGCTCGCCGCGCTCGCCGCGAAGTACCGGCTCGATGCCCCGCTCGTCGAGCAGTACACCGATTTCGTCACCGATCTGGTGTTTCGCGGCGATCTCGGCCCCTCGTTCAAATATCCGGGCCGCACCGTGAACGAGATCATCGCGCTGAGCCTCCCCGTCTCGATGCAGCTCGGGGCCCTCGCGATGCTCTTCGCCCTCCTCATCGGGATCCCGCTCGGCGTCGTCGGCGCCACCAAGCAGAACCAGTGGCAAGACAGCGTGGCCATGAGCGTGGCCATGGTGGGGATCTCGGTGCCGCGCTTCGTGCTCGGACCGCTCTTGATCTTGGTGTTCTCGCTCACCCTCTACGTGCTCCCGGTGGCGCGCTGGGAGACGTGGCGGCACATGGTGTTGCCCGTCGTGTGCGCAGGGCTACCCACCGCTGCCTACGTGGCGCGCCTCACCCGCGGCGGCATGCTCGAGGTGATCCGCGCCGACTTCATCCGCACCGCGCGGGCCAAGGGGCTCACCGAGACGCGCGTGATCCTCCACCACGCGCTGCGGGGGGGCATGCTCCCGGTGGTGAGCTTCCTCGGTCCCGGCTTCTCGGGCCTGCTCGTCGGCTCGGTGGTGGTGGAGCAGATCTTCGACATCCCCGGGATGGGGAAGTACTTCGTCGAGGCCGCGGTGAACCGCGACTACAACATCGTGATGGGGGTGACGCTCATCTACGGCACCATCCTCATGGTGATGAACACGCTGGTCGACATCGCCTACGCCTACCTCGATCCGCGGGTGAGGGTGGAGTGACGGCGAGCGCGCAGACGGCCGCGGTGGGCATCAGCCTGTGGGGCGACGCGTGGCGCCGCCTCAAGCGTAACCGCGCCGCCACCGCGGCCGGCGCGGTGCTCCTCGCGACGCTCCTCGGCTGCATCCTCGTCCCCGAGCTGAGCGCGTGGGACTACACCAAGACGGATCTCGACTATGGCCCGCAGCCCCCGTCGGCCGCGCACTGGATGGGCACCGACTTTCATGGTCGCGACCTCATGGTGAGGGTGTTCATCGGCGGCCGCGTGTCGTTCGCGGTCGGCTTCATCGCCACCCTCGTGAGCTTCGTCATCGGGGTGACCTGGGGCGGGGTGGCCGGCTACGTGGGAGGCCGCGTCGACAGCCTCATGATGCGCTTCGTCGACGTGATGTACACCTTCCCGTTCCTCATCTTCGTCATCTTGATGCAGGTGTACTTCGCCAACGAGGGCGGGGTGTTCCACGAGGCGTTCACCGCTGTGATCACCCCGTTCGTCGACAACCCCGGCGACGCGCTCTGGTTCTCCGTGTTCCAGATCTGCTTCCAGTTCTTCGCGCTCGGCTTCGTGAGCTGGCTGACCATGGCGCGCATCGTGCGCGGGCAGGTGTTGTCGATCCGCGAGCAGCCCTTCGTGGAGGCCGCGCGCTCGATCGGCGTGGGGCACGGCGCCATCCTGTTCCGCCACATCCTCCCCAACGCGCTCGGCCCCATCATCGTGTACACGACGCTCACCGTGCCGCAGATCATGCTCGTCGAGGCGTTCTTGAGCTTCCTCGGCCTCGGCACGCAAGAGCCCCTGTCGAGCTGGGGCCTGCTCGCGTCGGGCGGCGCGGAGGTGATGGTGGTTTATCCTTGGGTGCTCCTGTTCCCGGCGTTGATGCTCGCCATCACGCTGTTCTGTCTCAACTTCGTGGGCGACGGTCTGCGCGACGCGCTCGACCCCAAGGAGCGGAAATGAGGCTGCTCGAGGTGCGCGATCTCGAGACGCACTTCTTCACCGAGGAGGGCGTGGTGCGGGCGGTGGACGGGGTGAGCTTCGGCGTCGATCGCGGCGAGGTGCTCTGCGTGGTGGGGGAGAGCGGCTCGGGAAAGAGCGTGGCGAGCCTCTCCATCCTCGGTCTGGTGCCGGATCCGCCAGGCCGCATCGTGGGAGGGAGCGTGCTCTTCAGTCCTCAGGCCGAGAGCGAGGACCTCGTGAAGGTCCGCGCGGCGCGGCTGCGTGAGATCCGCGGCGACCGCATCGCGATGATCTTTCAGGATCCGATGACATCGCTGAATCCCTACTTGCGGATCGGCACCCAGCTCTCGGAGGTGCTCCTCGTGCATCAGAAGCTCGGCAAGGCGGCGGCTCGGGAGCGGGCACGGGCGATGCTCGCGGAGGTGGGGATCCCCGCGCCAGAGGCGCGCCTCGACGACTACCCCCACCAGCTCTCGGGCGGGATGCGGCAGCGGGTGATGATCGCGATGGCCCTCTTGTGCGAGCCCGATCTCCTCATCGCCGACGAGCCCACCACCGCGCTCGATGTTACGATTCAGGCACAGATTTTAGAGCTCATCGAGGAGCGCATGAAGACGCTCGGTCTCGGCGTGATCCTCATCACCCACGACCTCGGGGTGGTGGCCCGCATGGCGGATCGGGTGGTGGTGATGTACGCCGGCAAGGTGGTGGAGGAGGGGACCGCGAGCGCGATCTTCGCGACGCCTCAGCACCCGTACACCCTCGCCCTCCAGCGCTCGATCCCGCGCCTCGACGCCGAAGAAGGGGAGTCGCTGGCCGCCATCGAGGGGCTCCCCCCCGCGCCCGGGCACATGCCGAGCGGCTGCCCGTTTCACCCCCGCTGCGCCCACAAGCGTCCGGTGTGCGAGACCGAGTTTCCCCCCGAGCGGGTGTTCGAGCTTGGGGGGAGCCGTCACCGGGTGAGCTGCCACGTCGTGCTCGGCGCGACCGAGGAGGGGCCGGCAGCGTGAGCGAGCCCTTGCTCTCGGTGTCGGAGCTGTCGGTGCACTTCCCGGTGCGTCGGGGCGTCTTCATGCGCCGAGTGGGCACCGTCAAGGCGGTCGACGGCGTGTCGTTCGAGCTCCAGGGGGCGCGTACGCTCGGCCTCGTCGGAGAGTCGGGCTGCGGCAAGTCGACCACGGCGCGGGCCATCTTGCGCCTGTGCGACATCACCGGCGGCACGGTGCGCCTCGATGGCAGAGACGTGGCCACGCTCGAGGGCAGGGCGCTCAAAGCCGCGCGGCGCCAGATGCAGATGATCTTCCAGGACCCCTACGCGAGCCTCAACCCGCGCATGACGGTGTTCGACATCGTGGCCGAGCCCCTCCGCGCCCACCGCGTCGAGAGCGGGGACGAGGCGGTGACCGCGCGCGTCCGCGAGCTGCTCGAGCGCGTGGGGTTGCGGCCCTCGTACATGCGGCGCTACCCCCACGAGTTCTCGGGCGGTCAGCGCCAGCGGGTGGGGATCGCCCGGGCGCTCGCCCTCGGGCCCAAGCTCATCGTGGCCGACGAGCCGGTGAGCGCGCTCGACATGTCGATTCGAGCGCAGATCATCAACCTCCTCGTCGATCTGCAGCGCGAGCTCGGGGTGTCGTACCTCTTCATCGCGCATGACTTGGCCGTCGTGCGCCACATCTGCCACGAGGTGATCGTGATGTATTTGGGTCGGATCGTGGAGCGCGCGCCGTCGCGGCGGCTGTTTGCCTCCCCCACGCATCCGTACACCCAGGCCCTGCTGAGCGCGATCCCCGTGCCGGATCCGGTCAAAGAGCGGGCGCGCAAGCGGTTGGTGCTCGTGGGCGACGTCCCGAGCCCGCTCGCGCCGCCGCCCGGCTGCGCGTTCCACACGCGCTGCCCGCACGCGTTCGACCGTTGCAAGACCGACACGCCGGAGCTCGCCGCGCGCGCCGAAGGGCACTGGGTAGCCTGCCACCTGGAGGCTATGCCGGAGCTCTCCTCGGATGCTTGAAGGCGCCCTCTCGAAGCTCCCCCTCGCCGCCCTGATGGCTTCGTCCCTGTCGTGGCTCGGCTGCGAGAGCCAACATGTAGACGGACGTGACCTCCGCGGCTTGTTCGCGCCCACCGCGAGCGTCCCGGCCTTGAGCCAACCGGCCGCCGTCGCGTCGACACCGGCGAAGAAGGGCACCCCTGTCCACAAAGGCGGCAAGATGGCCGCCGAGGTGCTCCCCCCGCTGCCGCCGGCCACCGAGCGCGAGCGCATCACCGGCCCCTGCGTCGCCCCCGCCGGCGAGCCAGTGAAGGCGAGCGAGCGCAAGCAAGGGCGCCCGGCCTGCCGCGGCTCCAACGTGCTCGAGCACCAGGGAAAAGACGCTACCCCCCGCTACGCCTGCCTCTTCACCGACGGCCAGTTCGAGAAGCGCAAGCCGCTGCCGCTCGTGGTGTTCCTCCACGGCGAGCTCGACGATCCCACCGCGGTCCACAAGAAGACGCGGCTGCGGGCGCGCTACGGGAAGCTCGATCTCAGCGGCGACCCCAAGCGGCCGGGCTTCGCCATCCTCGCCCCTCAAGCCCGCCGGGTGAAGTACCTGCTCCGCTGGGACGTGGAGCACCGCTCCCGCGACAACCTCGACGCCGTCGCCATCAACCGGTTCGTCGAGGAGCTGGTGGCGGCGGGGAGCGTCGACGCGCGTCAGATCTACGTGATCGGCGATTCGCGGGGAGGGGAGATGGCGGCGCTCTTCGCCCATCTCTACCCGGAGCGGGTGGCCGGGTTCGGCGCGTTCGGAGCGGCGCCGTCGTCGCTCTCGTGGACGTGCGCCGGCCCCCAACCCCCGGCCGCCGTCGTCTACCGCGCGTGCGACGCGGTCACCTCGTGCGCCGACGTGGAGCGCTGGCTGTCGGTGCGCGACCGCGAGCGCGCGCCCACCTTCTCCCTGCGCCTCGGAGACGGGAAGGCGACGGAGCCCTCCTGCGCCCTCGACAAGTCGAAGTGCGGCAAGAAGAAGGGCGCCGCCAACCACAACCGCTGGCCAGAGCCGCGGGAACAGGAGCTGCTCGAGTACCTGAGCCGCTTCAGCTTCGGGAGCTGAGCGGCCCCCCTCGGGGGCGGTCTGGGCGCTCCCAAGTCTTGGGGATCGCACGGCTCGTTCGTTATGGTGTGGCGCCCCGTCGCGCTTCTTTCTACAAGGTGCGTGTTCGTTTGGGGGCTTCGGTTCGAGAACGGGTTGAGAGAGTCAAACTCCGGCTGGTCAAACTCCGGCTAGACGGAGTCTGGGATCCGGCGCCGGGACACCTTCCCCCGCGCACATTGCGCTAGACTGCGATTTCGATGGTCGAGGACGTCTTCGGCATTCTGGGCACCACGCTCGCCGGCACCTTTCATGTGGAAGAGGTGATCGCGGAGGGGGGCTTCGGTGTCGTCTACCGGGCGGAGCATGTCGCGTTTCGTGCCCCGGTGGCGCTGAAGTGCCTGAAGGTGCCGGGCACGATCTCCCCCTCGCAGAGCGAGATGTTCGTGGAGAACTTCCGAGAGGAAGCGGAGATCTTGTTCCACCTCTCTGCACAGATCCCCGAGGTGGTGCGCCCGCTGCACGCCGACGCGATGACGCTCGAGGACGGCACCTTCGTGCCCTACATCGCGATGGAGTGGGTGGACGGGCGACCGCTCGACTCCATCGTCATCATGCGCGAGGACGACGGGCTGCCACCGCTCCCGGCCAAGAAGGTGGTGAAGATGCTCACCCCGATCGCGCACGCGCTCGCCAAGGCCCACCACTTCCAGGTGCCGGGGGGGGCGGTGGTGAGCGTGACGCACTGCGATCTCAAGCCCGAGAACATCCTCATCACCGAGCGAGACAGCCCCGTTCGGGCGAAGGTGCTCGACTTCGGCATCGCCAAGGCGCGCGACGCGGTGCGCCAGAACGTGGGACGCATCACCGACGGGGAGCCGAACCGCCCCTTCACGCCGAGCTACGGGGCGCCGGAGCAGTGGGTGCCGAAGCGCTACGGGACCACCGGACCGTGGACCGACGTGTGGGGCATGGCGCTCACCATGGTGGAGTGCGTCACCGGGCGCCCCCCCATCGACGGCGACATGCACGCGATGATGGGCACCGCCCTCGACAAGGGCCGGCGGCCTACCCCGGGCAACGAGGGGATCGACGTAGGGGCGCTCGAGGACGTCCTCGAGCGGGCGCTCGCGGTCGATCCCACGGAGCGGTACCAGTCGATCGACGACTTCTGGACCGCGGCCGAGGCGGCGGTCGGGCTCCCTTCGTCCTTTGCGCGCCTGCGGCGTCGGCGCCAGGATCCCACCTTCGACGACGACAGCTCGGAGCTCGGGCCGGCCGGCGGCGAGCTCGATCTCGAGCTCGAGGGCGACGATCTCGAGTTCGAGCCACCGGTCGGACCGGCAGGCTCCGCGGCCTCGCTGCCCGTGCTCGAGTCGATCCCTCCCGCCCACTCGTCCAAGGCCGGCGCAAGCTCCGCGAGCGAGTTCTTCCTCGAGCCCTCGAGCGGGCCGCCGGTCGCGTCCGACGCTCCGCCCCCGTTCGAGGACGACTTTGCGCCCACCCCCGGCGGCGCCTTCGATCTCGATCTCGCCGAAGAGCGCATCGTCGACACGCCGCCGTCCATCGCCGCGCTCTCCACCAAGCCGAAGGTCGCCATCACCTCGGGCACCTGGGACAAACCCGAGCTGGCCGAGAGCGGGATCCGCCCCCCGGCAGCCGGCCCCCTCCCGCTGCGCTCGCCGGGGAGCGTGGTCGTGCAGGCCGCCGAGGAGACGCGCGGCCTGCGCGCCCAGCTGCGCATCCCCATCATCTTCGTGGCCATCGGCCTCGGCCTCACCATCCTCGACATGGTGCTCGCGCGCGCCGCGGGGGGCACCCTCTCGCTGGGGCCGGTGCGCCTCCGCTGGATCGCGGCCGGGCTGGCCGGCGTGGGTATGATCATGGCGTTCTGGAACTTGCTGGGCGATCGCGACGAGTGACGGTGGGGCTGGAAGCGGCGTCCGAGCGCGTGGCGAAGCGGTTCACGCGCCCGATGCGCGCGGCCACCTCGCCGCTCGGCGTGCTCACCGATCCGTCGGTGGTGTGTGCGGGGCTCGCGGTGGTGGTGCTCGCGTCGGTCATCCTCTACAACCTGGGGGCGATCGGGCGCGCCGAGCTGCCGTTCGTGTACGGGGCGATCGCGCTGCCGGTGCTGCTGGGCGCCGCGGTGAACGCGCTCTTGTGGCCGGCGCGCGACAAGGTGGTGACCTGGCTCGGGGCCCTCCCGTTCGAGGTGGACAACATGAACGCGCTGCTCAACGGCGTGGCGGCCCACCTGGTGGTGCGCTTCGTGGGGAGCACGCCCACGCGAGAGCAGCTGGGGGAGGCGCTCGATCGCGTCCACGAGGACTGCTTCGCGCTCGACTTCCACCCCGAGGAGCCCGAGGTGGAGCTCGTCATCGGGGTCGCGGACAGCAAGCTCAACCCGGCCGGCGCCAACCACCGCCGCTACCTGCGCGTGCGCCAGATCGTCGACGAGGTGCTGGTGCCCCTCGCCGCCGAGCACCCCATCGCGTCGGTGCGCGTCGCCTGAGCGGGCGCTCGGCGCCGCGGCGGTCCGGGCCCGCCGAGCCCTCCGTCACGGCGGCTCCTCACCGTCGCGCTTGAAGTCGCCCGGCGGTATGGCCAGAGTCGCGCCATGGCCGAGGCGAAGGCGGACGGGACGGTGGACGCGAAGGGGTTCGTAGAGGCGCTGCGGAGCCGCGGTATCAAGCGCGCGAAGCTCGGCGGCGTGGACGTGGATGGCCTCTTGCGCGGCAAGTACGTGTCGCTCGACAAGCTCGAGAGCGCGCTCACCGGGGGCTTTGGCTTCTGCGACGTGATCTTCGGCTGGGACATCGCCGACGCGCTCTACGCCGAGGCGAGCGTCACGGGGTGGGAGCGCGGCTTCCCCGACGCCACCGCGATCCTCGATCCCAGCACCGCGCGCGATCTGCCGTGGGAGCCGGGAGTGACGCTCATCCTCGCCGATTTTCGCGACGACAAGGGCGTCGATCACCCAGCCTGTCCGCGCTCCTTGCTGCGCCGCATGAAGGCGAAGGCGGAGGCCATGGGCTACTCCGCGCTCTTCGCCTGCGAGTACGAGTTCTTCCTGTTCAAGGAGAGCCCCGACTCGTTGCACCACAAGGGCTTTCACAACCTCGACTCGCTCACCCCGGGCATGTTCGGCTACTCGGCGGTGCGCGCCGGCCAGAGCCGCGAGCTGATGGGCGACATCATGGACCACATGGCCGCCTTCGACGTGGAGGTCGAGGGGCTGCACACCGAGACCGGGCCGGGGGTGTTCGAGGCGGCGCTCGCCTACGACGACGTGCTCCGCGCCGCCGACAAGGCGGTGCTGTTCAAGCTCGGCATGAAGCAGATCGCGCGCGAGCACGGCTTGAGCGTGACGTTCATGGCGAAATGGAACGCGAGGCTCCCCGGCTCGAGCGGGCACCTGCACCAGAGCTTGGTCAAGGATGGAGTGAACGTGTTCTACCTCAAGGGCGGCATGGCCGACCCGCTGCGCCACTACATCGCCGGTCTGTGCCGCCTCATGCCGGACATGACGGCCATGATCTCGCCCACCGTCAACGCCTACAAGCGCTACGTGCCGGGGGTGTGGGCCCCGCTCACCGCGACCTGGGGGGTGGAGAACCGCACCACCGCGCTGCGGGTGATCGGCCTCGACAGCCCCAAGGCGGCGCGCGTCGAGTTTCGCCAGACCGCCGCCGATCTCAACCCCTACATCGCCATGGCCGCGTGTCTCGGGGCCGGGCTCGACGGCATCGAGAAGGGGCTCGAGCCCCCCAAGGAGACCCGCGGCGACGCGAGCGCGTCGGGGCCGCCGCTGCCGCGCACCCTCGCCGAGGCCACCGAGCGCCTCGACGCGAGCGAGGCCGCCCGCGCCATCTTCGGCGACGCGTTCGTCTCGCACTACGTGCACACGCGTCGTTGGGAGGTGAGCGAGTACGAGCGCGCCGTCACCGACTGGGAGCTGCGACGCTACTTCGAGGCGATTTGACCGAACCCCGACACCCCTCACGAGCGAGAAGGCGACGATGATCCGCTGGAGTTTTCCCACACGTGTCCTGTTCGGCGTTGGCGCCGCGGCGGCGATTGGCGACGAGCTCGCCGGGCGCGGCGTGCGCCGAGCCCTCATCGTCACCGACGAGGGGGTCGCGAAGGCGGGCCTCTGCGTGTCGGTGGAGGCGTCGCTCGCCGCGGCGGGCGTCACCGCCGCAGTGTTCACCGGCGTGGTCGGCAACCCGCTCGAGGCGCACGTCGAGGCCGGCTTCGCCGCGTTCGAGGCGGCGGGGGCGGAGGCGGTGGTGGCGGTGGGGGGCGGCTCCTCGCTCGACGTCGGCAAGGTGGTGGCCCTCCGCAAGAACCACCGCCGTCCCCTCGGCGATTACGACGAGTACAAGGGGGGCGACGCGCTGGTCACCGAGCCGGTCCCGCCCATCGTGGCGGTGCCCACCACCGCCGGCACCGGCAGCGAGGTGGGCCGCGCCGGCGTCATCACCCTCGCCGCCACCGGCCGCAAGGCCGTCATCTTCGCGCCGTCGCTGCTCCCGGCGGTGGCCGTGCTCGATCCGGCGCTGACCCGGTCGATGCCGCCCTTCATCACCGCGGCCACTGGCTACGACGCGCTCACGCACTGCCTCGAGGCCCTCGTGGCCAAGGGGGATCACCCGATGGCGGACGCGATCGCGGTGGGCGGGATCGAGCTCGTGGCGCGCTCGCTCGTGAAGGCCACCGAAAGCGGCGACGATCTCGAGGCCCGCGGCGACATGATGAAGGCAGCGATGATGGGGGCGGTCGCGTTTCAGAAGGGCCTCGGCGCCTGCCACTCGCTCGCCCATCCGCTCTCCTCGGTGAGCGGGCTGCACCACGGGCTGGCCAACGCGCTGTGTCTGCCGGCGGTCGTGCGCTTCAACGCCGACGCGGAGCCGGCGAAGTATGCGCGGGTGGCGGGGATCCTCACCGGCGAGGCCGACGCCTCGCGCTGCGCCGATGCGCTGGCCGCGCTGCGGGCCGAGCTCGGGCTCCCGGGAGGGCTCGGCGAGGCAGGGGTGCGGCGCGACGATCTCGAGCGGCTCGCGGACGAGGCCTTCGCCGACGGCTGCCACACGTACAACCCGCGACCCTGCTCCCGCGAGGAGCTTCGGCAGCTCTACCTCGACGCCTGGTAGGCGGTCGCGGTTCTGGCCAACTGCTCGGAATTCGGCTATTGCAACCCCCAGGACCTGAACGCAGGCCCAGAGGGACGCAGGATGGTGGCCGAACGACCGAAGAAGCGAGTGAAGGCGAGCACGTGTCGCATGTTCGACACGCCCTTCATCGAGTTCTTCTCGCACATTCACCCAGCGTCTCCCTTCGCGTTCTGGGTGCCCACCCTCGGCGCCCTCTCGTACTGGGTGATGTCGACGGGCACCGTGACGCCGCTCGGCTTCGCGGGCCTGCTGCTCGCCGGAGTGCTCGCGTGGACGCTCGTCGAGTATTTGCTGCACCGCTACGTGTTCCACTACATCGGGCCGCGCGCCTGGCAGCGGCGCTTCCATTTCGTCTTCCACGGGGTGCACCACGACTTCCCCCAGGACGCCAAGCGGCTGGTCATGCCGCTCGGGGTGAGCATCCCCCTCGGCCTCGCGTTCTTCCTGTTGTTCGACCTCGTGCTGCCGCGGCCGGTGGCGGGTGCGGTGCTCGTGGGGATGGGCAGCGGCTACCTCGCCTACGACGGCATCCACTACTTCACCCATCACCTGAAGGCGCGCGGCGCGGTGGGCAAGTTCCTCAAGAAGTACCACCTGTTGCACCACCACACGGGCGTGGAGGCGAAGTGGGGGGTCACCTCGCCGCTCTGGGACTACGTGTTCGGCACGCAGGACGACGCGACGCCGCCCGAGCGGGCCGACGCGCCCGCCGAGTGAGCCGCGCGCAAGACCCGGACCGGAGAGACCGAGCTCTCGCGAAGGGCGCTTGGTGTTCGGCCCCAAGCGCAACGCGGCCGCAGGGGGCCCACGCGCAGCGTGGGGGAGGGTGCGGCCCCCCGCAAGACGCTCAGAACAGCGCGGCGGCGATGCCGTCGGCGAAGAGCCAGTGCTCGGCGGGGATGCGGAGCCGCCCGCTCGCGTCCTCGGTGAGCTTGCCGTCGGCGATGAGCCGATCCGCCTCGCGCCGGCGGCGCGGCGGCCAGGGGGCCACACCGAGGGCCTCGGCCGCGGCCACGAGCGGGAGCCCCTCGGCGAGGCGCAGCCCCAGCATGATGCGCTCGCGAAGGCGCGTCTCGGGCGCGAGCGGCTCGAGCTCGTGGGGCGTGAAGTCGCGCGCGCGCATCTTGTCGAGGTAGCGCTCCGCGTTGGGCGCGTTGCGCCGTCGCCGGGCCGACCCGTCGTCAGCGCTCTGGGTACCCACCGCCGCGCAGCCGAGGCCGAGGTAGTCTTCGCCGCGCCAGTAGCCGAGGTTGTGGCGGCTCTCTCGTCCCGGCCGCGAGAAGTTGGAGATCTCGTAGCGAAGCAAGCCGAAGTCTGCGAGGGCCTCTCCCACCGCCTCGAAGCTCTCCGCCATCACCGCGTCGCTGAGGAGCGGGAGCTTGCCGGCGCGGGCGCGGGCGCCGAACTCGGTGTTGGGCTCGATGGTGAGGGCGTAGGCCGACACGTGCTCCACGCCGAGCTCGGCGACGACGCGTGCCTCCGCGGCGGCTTGCTCGGGGCGCTGAACGCCGTCGGGGGTGGCCACGCCGTAGATCAGATCGGCGCTCACCCGGGCCGACGACGCGACCGCGGCGCGCACCGCGGCGAGGGCCCCCGGTCCGTCGTGGAGGCGGCCGAGGAAGCCGAGGCGTGTCGGCTCGAGGCTCTGCACGCCGACGCTGAGCCGCGTCACGCCCCGATCCACGAGCGCGCGCGCGTGATCGCGGTCGAGCGAGCTCGGGTTGCACTCGACGGTGATCTCGAGGTCATCGCTCGGAGGGGCGAGGGCGAGGATGCGCTCGAGCACGCGCCCAAGCTCGCTCGGCGACCAGAGCGAGGGGGTGCCGCCACCGACGAATACGCTGCCCAACCGGGCAGGTCGCCAGCCCTCCGCTGCGACGCGGTGCTCGAGCTCCGCGAGCACCGCGTCCGCGTAGGCCGCGTGCGGCAGCTCGGGCCCGTGCGCCTCCGAGCTCGGCACCGGAAACGACACGAAGTCGCAATAGGGGCACTTCTGGAGGCACCACGGGAAGTGCAGATACACGCGCAGGTTTGCTTCTTTCGCGTTCATGCGTACCTTCTAAGGAGGTTCACAAGAGTAGCCAGGCGGCTACCCCATGGGAGATACTTCGGGCCCTGTGCTCACGATTGACGAGCTGGTTTCCAAGGTGGAGGCGTATCACCCCCGTGCCGACGTGGGCGTGATCCGACACGCCTACGAGTTCGCGGAGGAAGCCCACGAGGGTCAGCTCCGCAAGTCGGGCGACCCCTATTTCATCCACCCCGTCAGCGTCGCCGGGATCATCACCGATCTCCGCCTCGACGTGGCCAGCGTGTGCGCGGCGCTCCTCCACGACGTGGTGGAGGACACGCCGGTCACCGCCCGACAGCTCGACGAGCACTTCGGCTCCGAGATCTCCTTCCTCGTCGACGGGGTCACCAAGCTCAGCAAGATCAACTTCACCTCGCGCCAAGATCGCCAGGCGGAGAGCTTCCGCAAGATGGTCGTGGCCATGGCCCGCGACATTCGGGTGCTGGTGGTGAAGCTCTGCGATCGACTCGACAACATGCGCACGCTCGAGTTCATGTCGGAAGACGGGCGCGAGCGCATCGCCCGTGAGACGATGGACATCTACGCGCCGCTCGCCAACCGGCTCGGGATCGCGCGCTTCAAGAA
Organism: uncultured Polyangiaceae bacterium; assembly: GCA_964401935.1. Lineage (GTDB taxonomy): Bacteria > Myxococcota_A > Polyangia > Polyangiales > Polyangiaceae > JAPYTK01. Next base: position 26,444 of record CAYOAL010000078.1, on the reverse strand, counting down.
CGAGTTCGAGGACCTCTCGTTCCATCACCTCCACCCCGAGGCCTTCGTCGACACGAACAAGGCCATCGAGGCGACCGAGGCGTCCCGCGACGTGCACATCCAGAAGGTGTGCCGCCTGCTCAACTCGAAGCTCGCGCAGCAAGGCTTTGCCAACCAAGTCACTGGGCGCACCAAGCACCACTACTCGATCTGGCGCAAGATGCAGGACCGCCAGTGCGACTTCGATCAGGTCTACGATCTGGTGGCGTTTCGGGTGGTGGTGGAGTCGGTGGCCGACTGCTACGCCGCGCTCGGAGTGATCCACTCGATGTGGACGCCGGTGCCGGGGCGCTTCAAGGACTACATCGCGCTCCCCAAGCCGAACATGTACCAGTCGCTCCACACCACGGTGTTCGGGCCGGGCCATCAGCGCGTGGAGATCCAGATCCGCACCCACGAGATGCATCAGGTGGCCGAGCAGGGCATCGCCGCGCACTGGCGCTACAAGGAGTCGAGCGGCGGCCTCGATCCAAAGGACGCGGCGCGCTTCGCGTGGCTCCGCCAGCTCATGGAGTCGCAGTCGGAGCTCAAGGATCCGGCCGAGTTCCTCGAGAGCGTGAAGGTCGATTTGTTCCAGGACGAGGTGTACGTCTTCACGCCCAAGGGCGACGTGATGGCCTTCCCGCGGGGCGCCACCCCCGTCGACTTCGCGTACGCCATCCACACCGATCTCGGCAATCACTGCGCCGGCGCGCGGGTGAACGGCACTTCGGTGCCGCTCAGCTACAAGCTCCACAACGGCGATCTGGTGGAGGTGATGAACAACCCCGGTCAGCGCCCCTACAAGGAGTGGCTCGACTTCGTGGTCACCTCACGGGCGCGCGGGCGCATCCGCAGCCACCTCCGGCAGCTCCAGCGCGACAAGTCGCTCCGCCTCGGCCGCGAGCTCCTCGAGAAAGATCTTCACGAGGCGGGGATGAGCCTCAACCGGCTCGAGAAGAGCGACGACGTCGTGACGCAGCTGAAGCGCAAGTTTGGCGTGCGCGACATCCGGGATCTGTTCGTCGCGATCGGCTACGGCAAGGTGAAGGGCACGGCGGTGATCGACGCGCTCGCCCCCACCGAAGAGCAGGGCAAGACCAAGCCTCCGCCGTCGCTCCGCACCGGCCGCATCGAAGCGTTCATGCGCCGGGTCACGGGGCGCAACTCGCACGGCATCCTCCTCAACGGGGTGGACGACGTGCTGGTGCGCTACACCAAGTGCTGCAACCCGCTGCCCGGGGACGAGATCGTGGGCTTCCTCACCCGCGGGCGCGGCATCACCGTGCACCGGCGCGACTGCGAGAAGGCCTTCGAGGCGGACCCCGCCCGCAAGGTGGAGATCTGTTGGGATCCGAAGGCCAAGATCAACCGTCCGGTGAAGCTCACGGTGGTCACGGCCAACCGTCCGGGCATCCTCGCCACGGTCGGCAAGACCTTCCACGGCCTCGGCATCAACATCTCGGAGGCGACCTGCCGGGCCGGCGACGACGGCCGCGCCACCAACACCTTCACGTTCCTTTGCAGCGATCTCACCGAGCTGAAGGACACCATCCGCGCGCTGAAGAAGATCGACGGCGTGGTCGACGTCGAGCGCGTCTGAGCGCCGCTCTGTCCTTGGGCGAGCTCGCGCTGCTATTTGGCGAGCTCGCGCTTGATGGCGTCGACCGAGTCCATGAACTCGATGCGGGGCTCGAGGTGGAGCAAGCGGCGCATGCCGAGGTCGGTCCACTTGAGCAGCACGTTGCGGTTGCGTAGGTCGCCGCTCCGCCCTTTGTAGAGCGCCATCACGAGCGCGTCGGTGGTGCCGTTCTTGTCGGCGTCGAAGAACGCGACCGCGGTGATCTTGTGCGCGAGCCAGGTCCCGATCTCGGCGAGGGGACCGGCGGGCCAGGGCTTGTTGTCGTCGCCCATCACGTACACGTAGTACGACTGATCGGCGCGCTCGGTGACGGCGAAGAGCGATTTGGGAGAGGGGCCGAACGGCCCTTCGAACACGGTGTGAACCACCTTGGAGCCGGCCTTCATCTTCGGGCCCAGCCGTGGCTGCCACGCCTCCGCCGCTACCGGCGAGAACACGAGGCTCGGGGCCGGAGGCTGGTTGTGGCCCCCCGAGGTCGGCGCGGGTGGGGCCGGGGGCGGGGAAGGGAGGGCGGCGGGCGCGGGGTCGGGTGGCGGTGCGGGTGGGGGTGCGGGTGGGGGTGTTGGCAGCGCCGCCGGCGGTGGGGGCGGTGGGATCTCGCTCGGCTGCGCTGGCGCCACGCAGCGCCCGTCCTGACAGACGCGGTCGCCCTTGCAGTCGGTGTCCTTCTTGCAACCATCGCCGCTGCCGTCGTCGCCGCCGCCATCGTCCTCGCTGGCACGCCGACTCTTCTTCTTCTTCGCCGTCTTGCCGCCCCCGTCGTCTTCGGCGTCGGCGCGCTCGTCGGAGCGTTTGTCGTCGCAGCCAGCGGCGACGCAGAGCGTGAGCGCCGCCACGAGGAGGAACCGACCGTGCATCGGACCGTGCATCGGACGACGCTACAACGCTCACGCCGCGGTCGCGACCTCGAGGTGACGGAGCTCACCGCTTCCGGCGGGCGGCGAGGCCGGCGCCGTCAACGCTCGGGGAGCCGCTGCCCGAGCCAGCGCAGGGCGCGGAGCCGCGAGTCGCCGAGGAAGGCCCGCGGGTGCAAGACGAGCTTGCGGAGCTTGGTCCACGGGGTGCCTCGAGGGCGGTGGGCGTGGGCGTTCCAGTGAAACAAGCCAGGGTGCGTGGCACGATCGAGGCCGTGGCGTGCCATCAGCTCGGCGAGGAGCTCGTCGATGCGCGGGGCTGGGGCGGCCCCTTCGCCCGCCCACGGCGCGGGCAGCGGTTCGCGCTCGTCGAGCTCGGCGGTCGCGATGGCGTCCGCGCCACGCGTCGCGTCGTGCTCGCGCATGAGCTCCTGCAGGCGGCGCTCGTTGGCCTCGCGGGCGCGGTGGTAGGGTCGCAGGAGCGGCCGCGGGTGCCACAGGTGCGCGGTGTACAGCCCCTCGAACAGGGGGGGGAGCGCTCGCAGCGCGAAGTAGGCGCGGAAACCGCGGTAGTCGGCCACGAACGGCACTTTGTGATCGAGGTAGTAGTCGGCGGGGCGCCGTCCGCTGGGGCTGAAGGAGCTGAGGCGGTGCAACAGATCGAAGTCTTCGCAGCCGTGGCCGCGGTACTCGGTGCGGTTGCCCCCGAGCCGCAAGAAGTGGTGGCGCTCGACGAGGACCGTGGAGGTGCTCGCGGCGAGGTGACCTACCTGGTCGTTGTCGCCGGCGAGGAACGACGCGAGAAACGGCGCGAGATCCGTCGTCCCCGGCCTGGCCCCCGCGCGCTCGAGGGTTCGGGTGGCCGCCTCCGTGAGGTACAGGCACGGCACCACCAGGAACTCGCGTGGATCGGTCGTCTCGCGCTGCCATCGGAGCAGGCCGTCCATCAGCGCGAGGCCAGGGAGCAGATCGACGTCGTAGAAGAACAGGTGGCTCCCCGTGGCCGCCTCGGCCCCCAAGTTTCGGGTCGCGCCGGGGGCGAAGGGCTCGTCGGGGAGCGGATCGACGACGAGGCGACACCGCGGGTAGCGGGCGCACAGGGCGCGGAGCTCGGCGGCGATGGCGGGGCTGCTCCCGCTGTCCACGACCACCGCCTCGACGTCGGTTAACTCGCTGAAAAACGCGAGGTTTGCGGCGAGACGGGGGAGCCGGTAGGCGCTCCGCGGACCACAGCGGAGCGGAAGCACAACCGACAGCACGGCGAAAGGATAGCGCGCTCAAACGTCGCTGTCCCGCCCTCCGCACGGCCTCGTCGCCGGTCGAGCACGCTCACGACGCTTTGCGTCAGAAACACGGCCGTATCACACTTAACGTGGCAGCATGATGGCGAAAATGGGACAGTATGGATACTTGTTGCCGCTCCGGATGGAGGGACCGGGGCGTCGGCGGTGTAACTTGAACTTCGTTAGGACAGATCAGAGAGGATTCCCATGCGGAATGTCATAGCTTCGGCACGGCTCGTTCAAGCGCGCGAGAGCCGGGAGCTCGAGGAGACGCGCGCCGTCCTCGAGCATCAAGCGCGCATGATCTCGGAGATGGCGCTGCGACTCGACGAGAGCTTCGTGCACGCCGTCGATTTGCTTCAGGGCTGCACCGGCCACGTCGTCGTCATCGGCGTGGGTAAATCGGGGATCATCGCCAAGAAGATGGCGTCGACGCTGGCGTCGACGGGCACGCCCGCGATCTTCGTGAGCGCGGCCGAGGCCCACCACGGTGATCTCGGCATGATCACGCCGCGCGACGTGACCATCCTCATCTCCAACAGCGGCAAGACCCAAGAGGTGCTCGATCTCGTCCCTCACCTCCGCGCGCTCGGGGTGCCCATGATCGCGCTCGTCGGTCAGCGCAACTCGCCGCTCGCATTCCAAACCGACATCGCCCTCGACTGCGCGGTGGAGCGCGAGGCGTGCCCGAGCAACCTCGCCCCCACGAGCTCCGCGCTCGTCGCGCTCGCGATGGGCGACTCGCTCGCGGTGGCGTTGATGCGCCGACGCAACTTCGGCCCACGCGAGTTTGCGAGCCTGCATCCGGGCGGTCGGCTCGGGAAGAAGCTCACCCAGCGCGTGCGCGACGTGATGCGGCGAATGGATCTGCCGGTGGTCTCGCCGACCGACTCGGTGGCCGAGTCGCTCCTGACGATCACCCAGGGGCGCCTGGGGATGGTGCTGGTGATGACCGGAGACCGCCTCCACGGGGTGGTGACCGACGGTGACCTCCGCCGCTGCTTCCAACGCCACGGCACCCTCGACGGGCTCAAGGTTTCGGAGATCATGACCAAGAACCCGGTGACGGTCGACGAGAACACTCTGCTCTCGGACGCGAACGAGCTGATGCAGGCGGAGAAGATCACCGCGCTGGTGGTGGTGGATGGCGCCGGCAACCTCGCCGGTGTGGTCCAAGTGTTCGACGTCGAGTGACCGATGACCGACCGGCGCATGGATGATCCAGGCGCCGCCTCGGACGCCCCCGAGGTCACCGCGCCCCGTCGGCGCACCGAGCCTGCTCGCGCCGAGCCTGTGGGGACCGAGCCGTCCACGGCCGAGCCCGAGGTGACCAAGCGGCGGGCCCACGGGCCGAGGGCCGCCGAGCCGTGGGCTTCCGAGCTCTGGCGCGGTCTCGTGGTGGAGGCTCGGGTCGTTCACGCCATTCTTCTCCGCGAGACCCGTACGCGCTTCGGGGCCTATCGGTTCGGTTATTTGTGGGCGCTGGTGGATCCGGTGCTCATCATCCTCACGTTCTTCGGGTTGTTCGCGCTCCTCGATCGGGCCGCTCCGTTCGGGATGGATGTGTTCAGCTTCGTGGCCACGGGCCTCATCCCCTACCGCCTCTTCGCGAGCTGCGCGGCGCAGGTGGGGGAGGCCATCAACGGGAACCGCGCGCTCCTCTACTACCCGCGCGTCTTGCCCATCGATCTGGTCATCGCGCGGGGGCTCTTCGAGCTGACCACCTACGCGGCGGTGTTCGTGGTGCTGATGAGCGCCCACGCGCTGTATCACCAAGAGCTGGCGGTGCAGAGCCCGCTCGCGGTGATCGCGGGGCTCACCCTCGCGGCCGTCCTCGGGACGGCGGTGGGGCTCGTGTTCTGCAGTCTCGGGGTGGTGGCAAGCTCGGTGGATCGCGCGCGCGGCCCCCTCCTCAGACCCCTGTTTTGGGTGTCGGGGGTGTTCTTCACCGCGGCCTCCCTCCCCGAGGAGGTGAGGGCGCTGGCGCTGCTGAACCCAGTGATGCACACCGTGGAGCTCGTCAGAGCGGGGTGGTTCGCCACCTACGGCGACGAGCACGTGAACATGATCTATCTTCTCCAGTGGATCCTCGGCGTGGGGCTCGCTGGGCTCCTCCTCGAGCGCAACGTTCGACATCGTATTCAGCTCACCTGATGCCCTCCGTGGATCGGCCCCCCGTCACGACGCGTGGAGCGGTAGAACGGTCGTCGCCGTGATCGAGCTCCAGAACGTCACGAAGATCTACCCCACCAACATGGGGGCGCACGTGGTGCTGCACGACGTGTCGCTGCGGATCGAGCTCGGCACGAGCATCGGGCTGCTCGGCAAGAACGGCGCGGGCAAGTCGACGCTCCTCCGCATCCTCGGGGGGGCCGAGCTCCCGACCACCGGGGTGGTTCGCCGCCACAGCCGGGTGTCGTGGCCGATCGGGTTCAGCGGCGCGTTCCACGGCTCGCTCACCGGCGAGGAGAACTGCCGCTTCGCGGCTCGCATCTACGGCCAAGACGTGGAGCGGGTGGTGGCTGAGACGCGCGCCTTCGCCGACATCGGCCGCTATTTCTACGTGCCCGTGCGCACCTACTCCACCGGCATGCGCGCGCGCCTCGCGTTCGGGCTCAGCATGAGCATCGACTTCGACGTGTACCTCGTGGACGAGGTGACGGCGGTGGGCGACCGCAGCTTTCGCAACAAGTGCAACCTGGCGCTGAAGGCGCGGCGGAAGAACGGGAGCCTCGTGGTGGTGTCGCACAACATGCGTACCATCCGCTACCTCTGCGACCGCTGCGCCGTCCTCGACCGGGGCGTATTGACCGTGTATGACAGCGTGGACGAAGCCGAGAAGGCCTACGCGACAGAGGCGCCTGCCGGGTGAACGACGTGGCAAACGAAGAGCGGCTGGTGCTCGGCACCCGCGCGCTCCGAAAGAGGCGCATGCGTCGTCTCGTGCTCGCGATGGCGGTGTTCGTGGCGCTCCCCACGCTCGTCGCGGTGATCCTCTACGGCTTCGTGGTCCGCGCCCAGTACGAGTCGGTGGCGGTGTTCACGGTGGAGTCGGGGGTCGAGGCGGACAGCGCCGCGAACAAGGTCGCCGAGGAGCGCGATCTTGAGGTGGCCCGCGCGCACATCCACTCGCGCGCGACGCTCGAGCAGCTCGTGGACAAGCACGGCTTTCGCGAGCATTTCACGGGCGAGGGCGACTGGTGGTCGCGCCTGGCGGCGGACGCGGGGAGCGAGGCGACCTTCAATTACTTTCGGGGCCAGGTCCTCGTGAAGCCGGAGTCGAAGCACACCCTGGCGGTGCACGTGTTTGCGTTCTCGCCCGAGCGGGCGCGTGAGCTCGCGATGGCCATCGTGGAGCTCACGAGCGAGCACCTCCGGATGCAGGCAGACAAGACGCGGGCCGACATGCTCGACGGGCCGCGCGGGGAGGTGGAGGCGGCGCGCGGCGCGTTGCTCGCCGCCGCGAAGACCAAGGGTGACGGGGGGGACGTCGATCTCGAGCTGGAGGTGGCGCGGGCGCGCCTCGCGTCGGCCCTGCGCGGCTTCGAGACCGCCGAGACGGAGGCGGCGCGACACAGCCGGCGGATGGTGGTGATCGCCGAGCCGTCCTTGCCGACGGAGGCGAGTCGCCCGCGGCGTGCGTGGAACATCGCCACCGTGCTCGTGACCGCGCTCGCCCTCGGTGGCATGGTGTTGTTGCTGGGCGACTTCGTGCGCGAGCACGCCAAGTTCTGAGACGTGCGCGCCCTATCGCGCCCAGCCCCAAGCCGAATGCAGCTCCACTCCTTCACCGTCGGAAACCACGAGCCCCTGTTCCTCATCGCGGGCCCCTGCGTCATCGAGAGCGAGAAGATGGCGCTCGACACGGCGACGACCTTGTTGCGGCTCGCGGAGCGGCTGGGCGTGCCGTACGTGTTCAAGTCGAGCTTCGACAAGGCCAACCGCACCTCCCACGCGGCCAAGCGGGGGCCGGGGCTCGCGGAGGGGCTGCGCGTGCTCGCCAAGGTGAAGGAGACGCTGGGGATCCCGGTGCTCACCGACGTGCACGAGGACACGCCCATCGACGAGGTCGCGGCGGTGGCCGACGTGCTCCAGACGCCGGCGTTCCTCGCGCGGCAGACCGATTTTTTGCAGCGGGTGGCGCGGGCCAACAAGCCCATGAACGTGAAGAAAGGGCAGTTCCTCGCCCCGTGGGACATGGCCAACGTGGTGGAGAAGTGCCGCGCGGTGGGCAACGATCGGGTGATGGTGTGCGAGCGAGGCGTGAGCTTCGGCTACAACACGCTCGTGGCCGACATGCGGAGCCTGGCCTGGATGCGCCAGACGGGCTGTCCGGTGGTGTTCGACGCCACCCACTCCGCCCAGCAGCCGGGGGGAGCCGGTACCGCGTCGGGGGGGCAACGAGAGATGATCCCGGTGTTGGCGCGGGCGGGCGTGGCGGCAGGCGTCGCCGGCCTGTTCATGGAGATCCACCCCAACCCCGAGGAGGCTTGGAGCGATGGTCCCAACCAGTGGCCTCTCGCGCGCGCCGAGGAGCTGCTCACGGTGCTGGTAGACCTCGATCGGGTGGTCAAGGGGCGCCCCTACGCGGAGGACGCGTGAAGGCCGAGCTCGCCGAGCGGCTCCGCCGGGTGCGGCTCCTCGCCCTCGACGTGGATGGGGTGCTCACCGACGGGACGCTCTACTTCGGCGAGAGCGGTGAGCTCTTCAAGGCCTTCCACGTGCACGACGGCCTGGGCGTGAAGCTCCTCGCCAGCCGCGGCGTGCCGGTGGCGGTGGTGTCGGCGAAGCGCTCGGCGCCCCTCGAGCGGCGGCTCGACGAGCTCGGCGTGTCGCGGCGACTCGGGCGGAGCGACAAGGTGACCGCGCTCGGGGAGCTCGTGACGGAGCTCGACGTGGCGCTCGACGAGGTGGCGTACGCGGGCGACGACCTCATCGATCTGCCGGTGATGCGGCGCGTGGGGCTCGCGATCGCGGTGCCCAACGCGCGGCCCGAGGTGCTCGCCGAGGCCCACTGGGTGACCCACGCGACGGGCGGACGTGGCGCGGTGCGAGAGATCGCCGAGGCGATCCTGCGCGCGCGTGGGGAGCTCGACGCGGCCATCGACTCGCTCCTCGGCTGAGGGCGTCTGCGCGGGCGACGTGGCCGCGCGCGGGGCGAGAAGGGCTCACCCCTCAGGCGGCCCCTTGGGCGGCCGAGCTCCGCGCGCCGCTCCGCTGAAGGGCCGACGCCTGTGCGTGGGGGACAACATGAGGTGTGAACGGAGGTTCGCAGCGCCCGCGGGCCAGGCTCGCGCCGTGGCCGGATGACGGGGGAGCGCCGTCGGCGCGGCAGGGGAGCGAGGCTCGACGGTTGGAACGAAACCTGCTTGGCTCGAGGTGACGAGGTGGCGAGCGCGCTCGGCGCGCCACGCCCACGACCCCCACGCTCCACGGCGCAAAGGCCGAGAGCGGGGGGGATCCGACCGACGGAGGCGAGGGCCGACCGAGCGGCGCACGGGAGCGGGTGCACCGGGCCGGCGGCGAGGGCGAGCAAGCACCATGACGAGCAGCGACACCAACGATGAGGTGAGACACCAGCGCGCCGGGAGCGCTCGGTCGAGGCGCCGGCGCGGCGCGGCCCAGCGCGTGGCGCGGGCCGCCTTCTCCGCGCTGTCGCTCGGCGCGGTGCTCGGGGCGGCCGTCTCCGAGGCCGCGGCGACGGGTTCAGCGGGGAGCGAGCCGCACGATCCGATCGAGGTGCGCGTCGGCCTCGCGATAGGGCCGAGTCGGACCACGTCGTGGACGCAGCTCTGGCTCGACAGCGAGGGAGGCAGTGTGGCGCTCATCGTGCCGGTTCGGGTGGGAGCGAGCCTCGACTGGGCGAGCGACGGCTTCATGAGCGCGCTCGAGGCGGCGACCGCCCCGCGCATCGGCCCCCCGGTGGACGAGCCGGAGTACTTCTGCCCCGAGCTCGGGCCGCCCGCCGACCCGTTCCACGTGGCCGGCGAGCTCACCCCGATGCCGCCGCTCCCCGAGGCGACGGTGGTGGTGCTCGACACCGCGGCGGCGGTCGCAGACTGGGCCGGTGGCTTCGGGATCACCCTCTCGGGCAGCCTCAGCGCGTCGCTCGCCGAGCTGACGGGGCACCGCTTCGTGGCCACTCGCTTCACGGCGCCCATCGGCGAGATGCTCACCCCCACCTTGCGGGTGAGCGGCCCCGACGTGGCGCCAACGCTGCCGCTGTTGTTGGTGGAAGGAGGCGATCGCGACGTGCGGGTGACGACCTGGGTGCTCGGCGAGGGCCGGGCGTCCATCGACGACGGCGCAGGGATCGAGCTCGGGACGATGACGCTCACCTACGACGCGGTGACCGGGGCGACCGACTACCGCGAGAAGAGGAGGACCGCGCTCGCCACGTTGGGGGCCTCGTCGTGGCTCGTGGAGAGCGCGAGCCACCGCGCGCTGGGTACCCCGCTCACGCTCGAGGAGGGCCACGTGCTCTCCCCGCTGAGCAGCGAATACGCGCTCCGGGCGGCGGTGACCGGCGGCTTCGATGGCGCGAGCTGCGCGGCACAGCTCGCGCCGGTGGTGGCGGCGACGGCGCGGGTCGCGCCGAGCTGTCCGCGCGCGAGCCTCGGGGTGGTGGAGGGCACGCCGAGCTGCACCGAGGTGGTGGGGACCGACGAGATCGATCCGGCCGCGCTCCGTTGCGGCGCGATCGGCGACGATCTGGCGGTGGCCTTCTCCGAGCTCACCCCAGCGGCCACGTGGCTCACCCGCATCAGCATGCGGGTGGCCGCTCATGGGTTCGGTGCCACCCGCACGGTGACGCTGTCCACCGGGAGCGAGCTCGAGCCGGTGACGCGGGCCACCCACGTGGATCGCACCGGCTGTGCCGGCGCCGGCGGTACGGGCGCTGGCGGCGCGGGGGGCGGTGGGGGCGCGGCTGGGCCAGGGGGCGGCAGCGGGCGCCACGTGGCGGTGCCGGTGTTCTTCGTCGATCGCGGCTGCGGCTCCACCGAGATCGGCGCTCAGGCGGGCACCGAGGAGATCTTCGTGGACGAGTCGGAGGAGGGGCCCGACGCGATCTGGGTGGAGGAGGACTGCAGCGGGGACACCACCGAGAGCTACGCGGTCTCGTACACCGAGGACGGAGCGAGCGGAGCCAGCGACGACGGCTGCAGCGGCGACACCACGACGGCCTACGAGACCTACGAGACCTACGAGACGGTGGAGTCGGAGCCGGAGGAGCCGTCGGAGGGGGCCGAGAGCGGCGGCGAAGACTGCGGCGGCGACACGACCGAGACTCGGGATGGAGCGAGCGACGGCGAGGGCTGCAGCGGGGACACCAGCGAGAGCTACGAGACCTACGAGACCACCGAGAGCTACGAGACGAGCGAGGGCGACGACGACGACTCGGAGAGCTCGAGCGCTTCGAGCGAAGGCTGCGGCTCGGACACGAGCGAGAGTCAGGACGACTCGGACGACGGCTGCTCGAGCGACACCAGCTCCTCGTCGGACGACGGCTGCTCGGGGGACACCGCCGAGTCTGCTGCCCAGGCGGCCACGAGCCCGCGAGGGAAGCGTACGCGCCGTGGGAGCCGCATTCGCTTGAGCAAGGTGTCGATGGGCCTCGCGTTCATCCTGTTGCCGCTGCGGCGCCTCACGCGGAGAAGGCGCGACCCGCTGCGGCTAGGATGACCTCGGCGCGCGCGAGATCGGCCTCGGTGTCGACGCCCTGGCCGGGGGCGTCGTCGAGCACGCCCACGCGGATCGCGTAGCCCATCGCCAGACCCCGCAGCTGCTCGAGGCTCTCGGCCCGCTCGTGGGGGTGAACGGGGGCGCTGCACAGGCGCAAGAGCACCCCCACCCGATAGGCGTACAGGCCCAGGTGTCGCAGAAACGGCACGCCCTCGGGGAGCGTGGCGGGAGGTCCACTCGCCACGTCGAACTGGCCTCGCACCCACGGCACCGGCGCTCGCGTGAACCAGCGCGCGAGCCCATCGTCCCCCACGATCACCTTCACCACGTCGGGCGAGAACAGCTCCTCGGGCGCTCTGAGCGGCGTGGCGAGGGTCGCGATGTCGCCGCGAGCGGGGGCGCCCACGGCTGGGTCGCGCTCGACGGGATCGCCAGCGACGGGCTCACGTGGCGCGGCGCCCACCGGCGGCCCGAGCAGCGCTGCCACCGCGGCGATCGCCGCCGGATCCATGCAGGGCTCGTCGCCTTGGAGGTTCACCACGATCGCGTCGCTCGGCCAGCCCTCGCGGCGCGCCACCTCCGCCAGCCGATCCGTGCCCGACGCGTGCTCCGGCGCCGTCATCACCGCGACGCCACCGAAGCCCTCCACCGCGCGACGGATCCGCTCGTCGTCGGTGGCCACCGTGACCGACAGAGCCCCCGCCGCGAGCGCGCGCCGGTGCACGTGCTCGATCATGGGGACGCCGGCGATGAGGCGGAGCGGCTTGCCGGGGAGTCGGGTGGCTCCGAAGCGCGACGGTATGACGACGTGAAATGGCAGGATCATGGCTGGCTCGAGGCGGTAGGCGTGGCGGCGAGCCGCTCGTGGGGGATGGCGTAGAGATCGGTCTCGGTGTGGTAGGGGCCGTGATGACCGACGTAGAGCCGGCAACCGTCGAGGAGCTCGGCGAGCGCTGCCGGCAGCTCGAACAGGTCGTTCCGCCGGTGATAGACGCTGAGCTGCACCTTGGGTCGGAAGCGCCGCAGGGTGCGGGCCGCGCCGGCGAGCGCCTCGCGCTCCGCGCCCTCCACGTCGAGCTTGATCAGATCGACGCGCTCGAGCTCGAGGGCCTCGACCACCCAGTCGATGGGGGCGACGTGGATGGGGGTGTCTCCCTTCGAGTCGATCCGTGAGCTGCCACCGCGAGCGTCGAGCTTCAGCACGCCGTGCTCGTGCCAGGCCCCGAGACAGAGCGGGATGAGGCCGGGGAGCTTCTGTCGACAGAGCCGCCGGTAGTTCTGGGGCGTGGGTTCGAGGGCCACGATGGTGCCCCGACCGCGGAGCTGCCACGCGAAGCGACGGGCGCTGTCGCCCCAGAACGCGCCCACGTCGAGCACCGTGTCGCCGGGGCGGGCCCGCACCACCGGGTGATCGTACTCTCGATACGTCGAGACGCGGTGGAAGCCAGCGTCCCCTTCGGCGCGCGCGCGCACCACCGAGGCGAACACCGCGCGCGACGCCTCGTCCTCGAGGCTGGCCCAGAGCGCGGCCAGCGCCTCGACGTGGGTGAGCCAGGCGGGGCTCTCGTGACCCGACTGACGCCAACCGGACAGCGGCTCGGCGTAGCGGCACGCCCCGACGTCCGGCGGGGCGCCGTCGAAGTAGCGCTTGTGCACCGGTCCGGCCAAGACCACCGTGCGGCCGGCGAGCGGCCCGGAGCGCCGCCCGTGCCACACCGGACGGCGGCGATACAGAAGACGCGCCGACTCGAAGCGAAGATCGTGGAACGCGAGGAGCCTCGCCCCCGCCGCCGCGAGCCGGGACGCGACGCCGCCCCAGTGTTTGGGGTGCCCGGCGATCACGAAGGGCCCCTCGTCGCGCTCGAGCGCGAGGGGGCGCCGGAGGCGTGGGCTCGCGGCCACCGCGGCGCGAAACGCGATCACGGGCTCGAGGCTTTGGGTGAGCTCCACGGGACGGGGCATCCTAGTCGCTCTTCCCGCTGCGAGCAGCCCTGTTCGCGCGCTCCCGTCGCTCGGGTCGCCTAGTCGCTCTTCCCGCTGCGAGCAGCCCTGTTCGCGCGCTCCCGTCGCTCGGG
>CAYOAL010000078.1:0-12789 GCA_964401935.1 uncultured Polyangiaceae bacterium | reverse complement strand
TCGCGCTGCGCGTCGAGCGAGTTCGCTCCCCGCGACGGGGGCGACAGCCGCGCCCCGTGGCCGCCTCTCGACCCGGCCACGCGCTCGCGCATTCGCACCCCGCGCGGCGGAGCCCTGCTAGGATCCCCGCGTGCGGCAACGGCTCTCGAAGGGACGCGCATGAACGATCGCTCGCGCGTGCGCGTGGTTGCCGTGTTCTCCCGGGGGGTCGCCCGCATTCCCCACCTCGCGCTGCTCGCTGGTGCCGACCGCGTCGTGGTTCGGCCGTCCGATGCGCAGGCGCGGGCGGTCGACGCCGTGCTCGTGTGGGGGCAGAAGCCGAGCGCGCGGCTGGGCCTCGACTATGCGAGCCGGCACGGGCTGCCGGTGTGGCGGGCCGAAGACGGCTTCTTGCGCTCCATCGGGCTCGGGGTCGCGGGGGCGCCGCCGTGGTCGATGGTGCTCGACGATGTCGGGGTGTACTACGACGCGCGCAAGCCATCGCGGCTCGAGCGCTGGCTCGCCTTCGAGGGGGAGGACGATCCCCTCGAGCGTCCCGCGCTGCTCGAGCGGGCGCGACGGGCGATGGAGCGCATCCGCGCCGCAGATCTCTCGAAGTACAACGACGCGCCCCCAGGGCGGGTCGAGCTCGGGCCGCGCGGGCGTCCGCGGGTGTTGGTGGTGGATCAGACCGCGGGCGATCTCTCGGTGCGCTGTGGCCTCGCCGACGCAGACACCTTCGCCCGCATGCTGCGCTGTGCGCGCGAGGAAAACCCCGACGCCGAGATCGTGGTCAAGACCCACCCCGACGTGCTCGCGGGCAAGAAGCGGGGCTACCTCGAGCGCGTCGCCGGCGAGGGGGTGCGCTTGTTCGCGGCGCGGGTGCAGCCGTTCTCGCTCTTGTCGCAGGTGAGTCGGGTGTACGCCGTCACCTCCCAGCTCGGCTTCGAGGCCCTCATCGCCGGGCTGCCGGTCACCCTGTTCGGCGCACCGTGGTACGCCGGCTGGCAGGCCACCGACGATCGGCTGGCGATCCCACGCCGCGGGCGGGCGCGCGGGGTGGAGGCGCTCTTCGCCGCGGCCTACCTCCTCTACGCCCGCTACCTCGATCCGGTGGCTCAGCGCGCGGGGGAGCTCGAGGACGTGATCGAGCACCTCGCGCTCCAACGCACGATGTTCGAGAAGAACCAGGGCCGCACCTACTGCTTCGGTTTCCGCTTCTGGAAGCGCGGCTACATGCGCTCCTACCTGCGGTGTCCGGGCAACCAGGTCGCGTTCGTGGCGAGCGCCGAGGCCGCCGAGCGTCGCGGCCTCGACGCCGCGAGCCGCATCGTGGTTTGGGGTCAGCGCGAGAGCGAGGGGGTGCGGAGGCTCGCGGCGCGTCACGGGCTCCCGATCTGCCGCGTCGAAGATGGCTTTCTGCGGTCGGTGGGGCTGGGCTCGGATCTCGCGATGCCGGCGTCGCTGGTGTTCGACGAGCACGGCATCTACTACGACCCGTCGCGGCCGAGCGCGCTGGAGCTCGAGCTCGAGGCGGGGCGCTTCGACGCGGCGCTCGTGAAGCGGGCGCGGGCGCTGCGCGAGCGGATCGTGAGCGCTGGCCTGTCGAAGTACAACGTCGGCTCGGATCATGGGCTCACGGTGCCCGCGAACCGGCGCGTCGTGCTGGTCCCAGGGCAGGTGGAGGACGACGCGTCGGTGGCCCTCGGTTGCACGGACGTGCGCACCAACCTCGCGCTGCTCCAGGCCGCGCGCACCGCTCGCCCCAACGCCTTCGTCATCTTCAAGCCGCACCCCGACGTGCTCTCCGGCAACCGTCGCGGGGCGGTGCCCGAGGACGCGGCGCGCGCGGCTTGTGACCACATCGAGGTCAAGGCCTCGCTCGCGCGCTGCCTCGACGTCGCCGACGAGGTGCACACCATGACCTCGCTCGTCGGCTTCGAGGCCCTGTTGCGGGGCAAGCCGGTGGTGGTGTACGGGCAGCCGTTCTACGCGGGCTGGGGCCTCACCGAAGACCGCCACCCGCTCGGCCGACGCACCCGGCGGCTGTCGCTCGACGAGCTGGTGGCCGGGGCCCTCCTCTGCTACCCGCGCTACCTCGATCGGCGCACCGGTCGGTTCACCACCCCCGAGGCCGTCATCGAGCAGCTCTTGGCCGAGCGCGCGTCGTCCACGGAGCGGAAGGTGGAAGTTTCTTGGCTGCGCCGACAGCTGCGCAAGCTCGAACATGTCTACAATGGCCTCGTCCATGCTCCGTGACATCGTCGGAAAGCGCGTGTTGCTCCTTCAGGGGCCGAACGGGCCGTTCTTTCGGCGCTTCGCGAGCGAGCTCTCGGCGCGAGGCTGTCGCGTCACGAAGGTGAACTTCAACTCGGGCGACGACCTCTTCTACCGCGGCGGCGATCTCGTGCGCTTCCGGGAGCCGATGGCGGCCTGGCCCGCCTTCTGCCGCGAGCTGATGGCCGCGCGGAGCGTCGAGGTGGTGGTGGTCTACGGCGATCAGCGACCCATTCATCGCGTCGCCATCGCCGCGGCTCACGAGCGTGGAGCGCACGTGGTCGTGCTCGAGGAGGGCTACCTTCGTCCCGACTTCGTCACCGTGGAGCACGACGGGGCCAACGCCAACTCTCCCTTGCCTCGGGACCCGTCGTTCTTCCGCGCCGCGGCCGCCGACCTCCCCGAGCTCCCGCCGGCGGTGCCGCTCGGCAACACGTTTCGGGCCCACGCGTGGCTCACCGCCTTGCACGCCACTGCGTTCACGTGGTTCGCGTTTCGCTATCCTCACTACGAACATCATCGCGACATCAACGCCTACAAGCAGGCCTTCTACTGGACGCGCGCGGGCGTACGGAAGCTGGTCTACGAGCGTCGCGAGCGAGGCGCGCTCGAGCGCATCGTTCACGAGGGGGCGCCACCGTTCTTCCTCCTGCCGCTGCAGGTGCACTGCGACGCGCAGTTCTCCCACTCGCGCTTCGAGTCGATGGAAGACGTGATCGCGGAGGTGATGGAAGCCTTCGCCGAGCACGCTCCGGCGGGCACGCGCCTCGTCATCAAGCACCACCCTCACGATCGCGGCTACACCGACTACGCGCCCCTCGTTCAGCGGCTCGCGGCGCGGAGCGGCATGGGAGACCGCGTGCTCTACGTGCACGATCTCCACCTCCCGACGCTCCTCAAACACGCCCGCGGGGTGATCACCATGAACAGCACCGTCGGCATCTCGGCGCTCTTCCACGGCGCGCCGGTGAAGGTGCTGGGGGCGGCGATGTACGACGTGCCGGGCCTCACGTCGCAGGCGGAGCTCGCGGAGTTCCTCGTCGCACCGGGGGAGGTCGATCCGGAGCTCGTGCGCTGCTTCATCCGCGTGCTGCGCGCGGAGAACCAGGCGAACGGCAGCTTCTACACCCGCGCCCCGGGCCTGTTGCGCTGCGGGCTCGAGCCGGCGGTCTTCGAGGGGCCCGGCGGGGAGCGGCCCCCGACCCCGAGCCACGAGCACGGCAACGGCAACGAGAGCGAGAGCGGCGTCCCGTGGTCGGGGATGCGCGGCGCTGGGGGCTGAACGTGGCGCTCGCCCTCGTCGCAACCGGCGCCGCTCGCGGTGCTCAGAGCGAGGTGCCGAGCGACAAGGAGAAGGTGTGGCGCGTGCGGCGCACCACGATGTCTTCCACGTGGGAGCGGCGATCCATCCGGGCGTAGCCCGCTCCGAAGCGGAACCGCGTGCTGGGCACCGTCAGCCCGACCTCGGTGTCGAGCTCGATCAGCCGGTCGCCGAGCTCGGGATCGATCGTGAGCTCCGCCTGACTGCGATCGAGCCCGTCGTGGGAGTCGTAGATCCCGAGGTTCGCGCCGGCCCGCACGTCGAGCGGACCGAGGGTGAGGTCGGCGCCGAAGCGCGAGGAGAGGCCCCACGCGTAGTAGTACTTGTGCTTGCGGAGCACGGTCTTCTCGCGGTCGTCGGGATCTTTGCGGCGCTCGAGCCACTCCGGGTAGGCCATCGCGTGGAGGCCGCCGAAGTCGCCGCTCAGCCGCCAGGACACCTCCAGGCGGGTGCTCCCCGCCTGGTGGGTGTAGTCGGCGCCGAGGCCGGGGAGGTGCAGGATCCCGAGCCGGTCGTTATAGTCTTCGAAGTTCTGGAACCGGTAGTGGTAGCCGAGCGAGAGGCCGAGCACGCCCGCGTCGCCGTTGCCTTCGAGATCGAGGCGCTGGCTGTAGAGGCCGAGGACGTGGGTGTCTGCCACGAGCTCCCAGTCGCGCGCGTCGCGGCCCACGCCGGCCGACACCCACCCCTCCACGATGTCGGCTTCGTGGAAGAACAACGCGAAGTCGCCGGGGCGTCCTTCCCCGGGGATGCTCGAGAAGCGCCCTCCGAGCCAGGCGTTGTGGGTGGTGACGGTGTCGCCCACGTCGTGGACGCGCACGCGATAACCGGCGTCGAGGCGCCTGCCGATCTGGTTCGAGTAGCCGAGCTCGTCGTAGGGGCCGGCCACGTGCTGGGGGCGACCGTCGATCGCGTTTCGCGCCCAAATGGGGAAGCCGAGGGTCACCGCGAGCACGTCCTGAAGTGTGGAGCTCTGCTCGGGCACCCCGCTGAAGTAGCGCCACAGCTTGTGCGCAAACTCGCCCACCACCAGGCCCACCACCGGCGTGGCGATCAGATCGTTCACGCTCACCTTCTCACGAAACTCGACGAGGAACTCCCACACGAAGGAGGTCATGAACGAGTAGGTGAACGCCACCCACACCGCGTGGTCGTTGGCGCGCGGGAAGGCGTAGTACGCCGAGCCGCTGAGCGGGTGGCCGATCCAGTTGATGGGGAAATGGTTGTTGTCGAAGGTCCAGGCGTCGAGGGTGAACCGCTGCTCCCAGCTCGGGAAGTCCCAGTCGGCGAGGTTGCGCTGCTCGTCCGCCGCGTACCAGGCGATGCCCGCGCCGAGGAAGGCCAGCTCCTCGCCCAGGGTGAGGAGATGGAACGGATCCATCGCGTCCTGGCGCTCGTCGTAGAGCTGGCCCGGGCTCTTCCACACCCCGTCGATGTCCAGGAAACACCCCGCGGCGTGACCCGACTCGGCGCAGGAGGGCTCGTCCTTTCGTTCTGGCTCCTCGGCGGCTGCGACCGGCGCGAGGAGCCCGAGGGCGACGCCGAGCGCAAGGGCGCCGGTGTTCCGGCGTGCTGGCGCGCGGGGGGCGCCGCCTCCTCGGTGCCTCGACACTGCGCCCCCTGTGTAACTGCGGCGGGCCACGAAGGCCAGCCCGGCGTCGCGCGGGGGTCAGGGTTGGCAGCTACGCAGCCAACGGGCGGTCCTGCTCGGGCTCAATCCCCCTCGCGAGACCCCTCGGGCGTGCTGGCCTCGGTGGGCAGGCGGACATCGACGCGAGCGTAGGGGAGGGCGACGAGCGCGCTCAGCACCTCCGCGATCGTGATCCAAACCCGGGACGCGAGGGCGAGGGTGGCGGCCGCCCCCGGTCCGAGGCTCGGCGTGAGCAAGACGGTGAGCACCCCCTCGCGCACGCCGAGGCCCGAGGGCGCCAACACGACCGCGATGCCCAACACACCAGCCACCGCGTAGGAGGCGGTGAGGTGCGGGGCGGCCGAGAGGGGCACGTCGACGAAGGCGCGCGTGAGCACGAAGAGGCCGGCCCCGAGGATGCACCACGTGGCCATCATCAACCCCGTCCACAACAGCGGATCGGTGCGACGGACCCGCCCGAGCCGCTCGGTGGTGGGGCTGAAGCGCGGCACGCGGCGCGCCACGAACGCCAGCACCTCGGGCTGGCTGCCGACCAGAAAGGCCAACACCCCGAGGCCGGCGAGCCACTTCACCGATTGCCACCCGGCCTGAGGTGGGATGTCGATGACGCCGACGGTGAGGATGAAGGCGGTGGCGAACAACACCGCCATCTCGTACAGGAAGCCGAGCGTGACCGCGCCGAGGGAGAGGCCCCGCTGGCGGTACACGAACACCCGTCCGAGCAGCATGAACACCTTCCCCGGGAGATACTTGCCGAGCGTCGACGCGAGCCACACCGCCACGTCGAGCTTCACCGGGCTCGGCCCGCCGATCCGAACGATGATGTGGTGCCACAAGAGGCCGCGCGCGACCACGTAGCCGAAGCCGAACGGCACCGACGCGAGGGCCAGCCACGGGGAGAAGGCCGCCCGTTGCTGCTCGAGCTCGCTCCAGTTCGCAGACAGCACGCGGCCCACGTAGCCGAGCGACGCCCCCACCACCACGAGCTGGATCACGCGGCGGAGCAGCGCGTGTCTGCGGCTCGGCGCGGGCGCAGCCCCTTCGGGTGTCTCGGGAAGGGTCACGTGGCGCTCGCGGGCTCTTCGACGGCCAGCGACGCGCGCTCTGCCGAGGAGCGGACGACCTCCGGCACGTGCGGCGCGATGGATCTGCACGGGGGGGGCTGCACCGGCATCGTCCCCTGGGGCATACGCGCGCAGAGACACCACGGCAACTCAGCCGTCGAGGGCGCGCCGGAGCGCGCGACCCTGCACCGCGCCCGGCGCGTGACGCTCGGCCAGCTCACGCACCCGTCGCACCAAGGCGTTGAGCGCGGGCTGGCGCACGGGCACGTCCGCGTGCGCCCGCTCGCAGTAGAACGTGCGGCACCCGAGCGGCCGATCCGCGTAGATGGCGCAGCGTCGATCCGCGTCGAGGAGGGGACAGGTGCCCTCGTCGGCGGCGAGAGGGAGGGCGCGCTTCCGCGGACCGAGGGGACCGCCGCGCGCCGCCACCGCGCGACGGAGCAGCGCGAGCTCGATGGTGGTCACGTAGGGCTCGCGCCCGGTCAGGTGGAAGCGACAGCACTCGGTGCTGCTCGGACACGCGTGCCCGGCGTAGAGCGCGTCTGCGTCGCGATAGATGGCCCGGAGCTCGGCGAGCTGGGCGGACTCGGTCGTGGGGGCACTCGGTCGGCGCGGCATGGTCGGCTCAGGGCGGGATGGTGGCCGGGTCGAGCTTCTGCACCGCGGGGACGGTGGGCGGCAACCCTGGCACCTCGGCCTCACCCTCCGGCCAGCCGGCGGCGCGATCCCGCAGGCGCCCCTCGGGGTCGAGCACGAGGTAGCGGGCGGGGGCCTCCTCGTACACGGCGCGGAGGACGTCGTCGGGGAGGGCGAGGCCGCGCATCACCTTGTCCGGCACCAGGAAGAAGCGGAAGCTCTTCATCTCCAAGAGCTGCATGTACGAGCGCAGAACCTCCATCACGTGCTCGGGGGTCTTGCCCTTCTCGATCACGAGGTCCGACGCGAAGAGGATCTTGTGGCGGTTCTCGCCGAAGAACGCGTGCGAGCGCTCGAGGTGCGCGGAGAGTGACTCGAAGCCTTGGAGCTGGAAGTCTTGCCAGCCGAAGCTCACGTCGGTGTACACGTTGGGATAGCGCTGGAGCAGCCACGAGAGGCGGCTGAGGCGCCGGTTCGTGTTCTTGTGCAGCCCGAAGTGGGGGATGTTGAGGCGCAGGTACGGGAAGGCCTCGAGCACGCGCAACATCTCGTCCCAGTACTTGATGAGGTTGACGTGGAACGTGATGGGGAGCTGGATGTCCTGGGCGTAGGCGTAGATCGGCAGCATGCGGGGATCGTCGAGCGGCATCGCGTGGAAGGGGCCTTTGCCGTGGGCCGCGCCGTGGCCGAGGTAGAGCTTGAGGCCGTCGGCACCGCGGCTCACGTAGCCCCTGAGGCGCTCGAGGTTGCCCTCCGCGGTTGGATCGAGCGTCACGAACGCGCAGAAGCGGCCGGGGTGCTTGGCCTTGTAGGCGATGAGCGCGTCGTTGTTCTCTTCGTAGCGCTCGAAGCCGTACTTGTTGTCGAGGGTGAAGGTGTAGTGCGACGACGCCTGCAAGCACGAGAGGCGCACGCCGAGCGCGTCCATCGCGTCGACGAGGAGCGCCGCGTCGCGCTCGGTCTGGAGGTGCTCGTGCACGTCGATGATGCGAAAGCGGCGCTCAGGGAGCGCGTCGAGGGGGTGCGCCGCGACGTCGGCGTCGGCGACGTAGGCGGCGGAGAGCTTGCTCGACGGGCTCGTGGGGGGCGCCGGCTCGGTCTTCTGACACGACAAGCGCCACGCGCCGAGGGCGATGGCGAGGACGCCGACTCCGAGAACGACCTGGCGCATCGGCGGGGACTTCGGGGACGCTTCAGGCTTGGCCATGGGTGCGCGTTCTACCTTGACACTGGTGGTGCAGGGCGCTACTTCATCGCTCGCAGTTTGCGGGAGTAACTCAGTGGTAGAGTGCAACCTTGCCAAGGTTGACGTCGCGAGTTCAAATCTCGTCTCCCGCTCCAAGGCGTCCTGAAGGGCGCCTTTTTCGTAGGGTCGGCGCCTCTCTTCTTGTCGGCGCGTCGTTGGCTCGGGTCCTCGGGGGGGGCGCCATCACCAGCACGCCAGCCAACGACCGAGCGCTCCCGCGAGCGTGGCGAGGGTGAGCGTCAGCACCGCGGCCCGCACGCCGCGCTCCACCTGGCTCGGCATGCGCTGCGTCGGCGGGACGCGGTCGCGGTGGTCGTCGGCGCCTCGCGGCTCGCGAGAGCGCCGCCGCTTCGAGCCACCCACCTTCATCACCACGGTGGGCGCGTGCTCGTCCAGATCGGGCTCGCTCGGCGCCTTCGGCGGGGCCTTCGCCACCATCTTGGGCGCGCGCGGGGCCTGACCCGGCGCGTACACCCGCGTCGGCGGCTCCTCCTCCGAGTCCTCGCTCGAGAGGGGATCGATCGGACGCACCCGGGGGCGGCGCCGCTTCGACATCACCTCCGTCTCGGCCCGGTCGGCCTCCTCGTCGGCCGAGCGACGCACCACCCGGGTCTCGACGCCGTCGTCCGCGTCATCGGCGGGGAAGAGCCGCGTCGGCAGCTCGTCGTCCTTCAGGCGCTCGGCGATGGCGTCGAGGTGCTCCCCGAGCTCTCGCGCCGACGCGAAGCGCGCCTCCGGCTTCTTCTCGAGGCCGCGCAGGATCACGCGCTCGAGCTCCGGATCGATGTCGGCCACGTGCTCGCTCGGCGGGCGGGGCGGTGTCGTGCCGAGGGCGATGAGGGCTCTCACCGCGTTGCGCTCCTCGAGCGGTCGATGGCCGGTGACCAGCTCGTAGAGGATGACGCAGACCGCATAGAGATCGGCGCGTCCGTCGATCTCGCCTTCGACGCGCACCTGCTCGGGCGCCATGTAGTGGGGCGTGCCGATCACCGCTCCTGGCCGCGTGAGCTCGAGGGGGAGGGTGCCCTCGTCGTCGGTGGGAGCGCGCAACAGCTTGGCCAGACCGAAGTCGAGCACCTTCACGCGCGGTCGACCGGCAGGGTCGGGCGTGGGCAGGAGGACCACATTTCTGGGCTTCAGGTCGCGGTGCACCACGCCGAGCTCGTGGGCCGCCTGGAGCACGCCGCACATGGCCGCGGCGATGCCCACCGCTTGCGCCGGGGGGAGCGGTGCGTCCCGGTGGATCACCTCGTAGAGATCGTCCCCTTCCACCAGCTCCATCGCGATGTAGGCGCACTCGTGGGCGACGCCCCAGTCGAGGATGCGGGCGCAGCTCTCGTGATCGATACGATGCACGGCCTGCACCTCGCGGAGGAAGCGCGCCGCCCGCTTCGCCTTGGTGAGCACGAACGGGCGGCTGATCTTGAGGGCCACCGGCCGCTCTTCATCGAGCAGCCGGGCCCGATACACGGTCGCGGAGGCGCCGGTGCCGATCCGGCTCTCCACGTGGTAGCGGGTGGCGAACACGGTGCCCACCCAATCCTGATCGCGTATGAGCTCCGTCACGCGCTCTGTTCCACCGGCTTCGTTCGTCCCCGAGAGAGCCTCACTCCCGGGCTCCTGTCATGATCATGACCCGGTCGCGCCCGAGATTCGATACCATGTTCCATGGATGGGTCGCGCCGCGACGATCCCATGAGCAAAGACAAAAAGCGCAACCAGGGGGACACCGACTCCGTGTGGAGCGAGCTTGCCCGCATGGAAGCCGAGGTCAACGACCCCGAGGAAGCGGAGACCTCGGTGTACGACATGCGCCAGCTCGCGGCGCTGAAGGGCGCCCCCCCGGGGCTCGCCGCCAAGCTCGAGCGCCGCGTCAAGCCGCCGTCACGGCCCACGGCGGCGAGCGGCCCGGCCCTCCCCCGAGCGCGCCCGAAGCGTGCCGAGGCGCCACCTCGACCGGCGGCGGCGCCGGACGACGACGCGGAGGAGGACGCCACGAAGGTGTTCGCGTCGGGGCCAGAGAGCGCGCTGCTCGAGGAGGAGGCACGACGCAAGCTCGAGACCACCCACACCGAGCTCGCGTCGCCGGAGCTCTTGGCCGCGATCAGCGGCTCCACGACGAGCGAGGGGGCGGACTCGCCCGACGAGGACGACGCGAAAGAGCCGACCGAGACCCGCATCTACGAGCGTCGGGAGAGCGGTCGAGGCCTCGCGGAGGCGCCGGCGCTCGAGCTCGAGCCCCGACCCGACGCGAGGTCGAAGGCGCCGGACGAGCCGGCGACGGCCGCGCTCCCCCGCCGCGCTTCGGGCCGCTTCCCGTTGGACACGCTCGTGTCGGGACAACCTCCGGTGACGGTCTCGGCCCACCGGTCCGGTTCCCGACCCATCGAGCGACAACGTCGACCGAGCCCTTGGAAGAGCTACGCGTCCTTCGCGCTGCTCATCGTCGTCGGCTTCTTCATCGGCTACCTCGTGGTCTTGCTCGTGCGCTCGGGCTGACCCGGCGCGCCCGACCGGCGATGCAGAGCGGCCTCAGCCGAAGAGGCGGCGCACGCCGTCGCGCCAGTGGGGAAGGCGCACCCCGAAGGTCTCGCGTGCCTTGGCGCAGTCGAGGGCGCTGTAGGCGGGGCGCATCGCGCGGGTGGGGAAGGTGGCGGCGCTCACCGGATCGACGCGCTCGACGCGGAGCGGCCGCGCAGCGCGCGCCACCGCCTCGCTCACGAGCTCGAAGCGGCTCGCCACCCCGGTCCCCGCGAGGTGGTACACGCCGCGGTGCTCGGTGAAGGCGGCGCGAGGCCCGTGGCGGAACTCGTACACGATCATCGCGATGGCCGCCGCGAGGTCGCGGGCAAAGGTGGGGCAGCTCAGCTGGTCGTCCACCACCGAGAGCGTCTCGCGCTCCTCGGCGAGGGCGAGCATGTTGGCGAGGAAGCACGGCCGCTGGCTGAACACCCACGACGTCCGCAGGACGATGGCGGGCGCCTCCAGCTCGGAGAGGGCGAGCTCGCCGGCGAGCTTCGAGCTGCCGTAGACCGACAGCGGGGCTGGCGTCTGCTCCTCGGTGTAGGGCGTCGTCGTGGCGCCATCGAACACGTAGTCGGTGGACATGTGGAGCAGGCCCGCCCGGACATCGAGCGCGAGCTCGCCGAGATGACGCACCGCGTCCTCGTTGACCGCGCGGGCGAGGGCGGGTTCGTCCTCGGCCAAGTCGACGTGGTTGTAGGCGGTGGCGTTGATGATGAGGTGGGGTCGCGCCGCGCGCAGCGTGGTGGCGAGAGCCTGGGCGTCCGTCACGTCGCAGTCCGCCCGCCGCAGAGCGGCCAGCTCTCCGATCGTCGCGAGGGGACCCACGAGCTCGTGACCCACCTGCCCATCCGCCCCAAACAGCAGAATGCGCATCGACGCAGCATGCCTCGTCCAGCCCTCTCCGAGCAAGAGACCAGCGCTCGACGCGGTCGTGAACTCGGCGCATGCTCCGATCCCATGACGACAAGCTTGGTGACCGGAGGCGCCGGCTTCATCGGGGCCAACCTCGTGCGGTTGTTGCTCGAGAACCGCCCCGACGAGCGCGTGGTCGTGTACGACGCCCTCACCTACGCCGGTAACCTCGACAACCTCGAGGGGTGGCTCGGCGAAGGCTCACGCTGCACCTTCGTGCATGGCGACATCTGTGATCGAGACACGCTGCGCGCCACCCTCGACCAGCATCGGCCGCGCGTGATCTACAACCTCGCCGCCGAGTCCCACGTAGACCGATCGATCGACAGCCCCGGCGCGTTCGTGCAGACCAACGTGGTGGGCACCTTCGAGCTGCTCGAGGCCGTTCGCTGGCTGTGGGGGCGCCTCGAGCCGGCGGCTGCGAGCGCGCTCCGCTTCGTCCACGTGTCCACCGACGAGGTCTATGGCTCGCTCGGCGCCGAGGGACTCTTCACCGAGAGCACGGCCTACGCGCCCAACTCCCCCTACGCTGCCTCCAAGGCGGGGGCCGACCACCTGGTGAGGGCCTACCATCACACCTACGGGCTCCACACCGTCACCACCAACTGCTCCAACAACTACGGCCCCTACCAGTTCCCGGAGAAGCTCACCCCGCTCGTCTTGCTCAACGCGCTCGAGGGCAAGCCGCTGCCGGTGTACGGCGATGGCGCCAACGTCCGCGACTGGCTCTTCGTGCGTGACCACTGTCGCGCGCTGGTGCTGGCGGCGGAGCGGGGTCGCGCGGGGGAGACCTACAACGTCGGGGCATCGGAGGAGAAGACGACGCTGCAGATGGTGCACGCGCTCTGCGACGCGCTCCAGGCCGAGCGGCCGCGTCCGGGGGGCCACTACCGCGACTTGATCACCTTCGTGAAAGATCGACCGGGACACGACCGGCGCTACGCCATCGACGCGACCAAGCTGCGGACGGAGCTCGGCTGGGCGCCCACGTCGAGCTTCGAGGAGGGCCTCGCCGCCACCGTTCGCTGGTATCTCGAGCACCACGACTGGTGCCAGCGCATCACCGACGGCGTGTATCGCCGCGAGCGCCTCGGGCTCGGCTGACGAGGTGGCCCGCCGTGTGCGCCCCCTCGAGGCGGCACGTGGGAACCCTCTACGAACTGTGGGGAAGCAGTAC
>CAYOAL010000077.1:0-46662 GCA_964401935.1 uncultured Polyangiaceae bacterium | reverse complement strand
TCGCCGGACCGCGCCTCGAGGAGCCCCGCGAGGCAATGTCGGTCGGACCTTCAGGACCCGACCGACAAAGGCGGACGCTCTCGCGAAGCGCGCTTGGGCGTTGGGGCCCCAAGCGCAACCCGGTGGGTGGGGGGCCCCGCGCGAAGCGTGGGGGGAGGGTGCGGCAGCACCCTCCAGAAACTCAGTCGACGGCGAGCTTGCGCTCGATCGCTTCGAGGTGAGCGCGCACGTTCGGATCGTCCTCGCGCTGCGACTCGATCTTGCGGACCGCGCTCATCACCGTGGTGTGATCGCGGTTGCCGAACGCGCGCCCGAGCTCGGGGAAGCTGCACTTGAGGCGCTGTTTGCAGAGGTACATCGCGACGTGGCGGGCGAAGGCCACCGTCTTGTGGCGGTCCTTGCTGGTGAGGTCGCTCGTGCGGAGGTGAAAGTGCTGACAGACCGCGCGTTGAATGTCTTCTACGCTGAGGGTCTGGGTGCGATGGGCGATCGTGGCCGAGAGCTCCGAGCGCACGAACTCCATGTCCACCTTGCGCCCCGTCAACGACGACTTCGCGGCGAGACGGATGAGCGTGCCTTCGAGCTCGCGAACGTTGGAGCGAATCGCCTGGGCCAAGTACACGGCGACGTCACCATCGAGGGCGATCCCCTCGAGGGCCGCCTTGTTGCGCACGATGGCGACGCGGGTCTCGAACTCCGGCGACTGGATGTCGGCGACCAGCCCCGACGCGAAACGAGACACCAGCCGCTCCTCCATGCGCTCGAGCGCCTGAGGATACTTGTCGCTCGTGACGACGATCTGGCGGTCGACGTTGTGCAGGGCGTTGAAGGTGTGAAAAAACTCCTCCTGCGTCTGCACGCGGCCAGCCAGGAACTGGATGTCGTCGACGAGGAGCAGATCGCACTGCTCGCGATACTTGCCGCGAAACTCATCCATCCGCTGATGCTGAAGCGCGGTGATGAACTCGTTGGTGAAGCGCTCGGCCGAGACGTAGCGAATGCGCGCCGAGGGGCGCTCCTCGCAAACGCGGTGGGCGATGGCGTGGACGAGGTGCGTCTTGCCGAGGCCGGTGCCCCCGCAGAGAAACAGCGGGTTGTAGCGGCGCCCGCCTCCTCCAGCGGCCGCCACCGCCGCCGCGTGCGCGAGCTGGTTCGACGGGCCGATCACGAAGTTCGAGAACGTGTGGCGCGGGTTGATGTCGTCGGGGCGCATCGCGCGGCGGCTCTCCGGCACCGCCTCGATGCGGCTCCTGGGGATCTCCTGCGCGCGGCCCCGCGGGCTCTCCACCGAGAGGGCGCGCGGCCTCACCGGCTGGCTCAAGATCCCGTGGGCGACGGGCTCCTCGAGGCGTGGATCGAGCACCCAGTTCACCTGAACCGCCCAACCGGCGATCTCGCGGATCTGCGACACGAGCTCCGGCAAGAAGTTGGTCTTCACCCAGTCCATCACGAACTCGTCTCGAGCCCGCAACGTGAGCACGCTCTCGGTGAGGTCGTCGAACTGGATACCGCCAAACCACTGGTCGAACGTCGCCGGCGAGCGCTCGCGCGTGTTTGCGGCCGCCTTCTCGAAGACGCTCTGAGGATCCGGTTGACTCACTTCGACGCTCCCCGTTTGGGTCGCCATGCTGTTCCCCCCAAGCGTCTCCCCCGCTCGCTGGCGTCGCGTGAGGTCAGGTGACCCGCCTCGCGTGAGCTCAGGGGAGCGGTCTGTGCAACCCCGCGGCGGGCCGTTGCAAGTGGGTGACGACTGTGCGAATGTTCCACGGTCCTTGGTTTGTCCACAGGTTATCCACAAGCGGGATGGGAGCTGTGAAGAGCGCTGGGCACAGGTGAATCCAAGCAAACAAGAACACTTGGAGAAGATCCCGGGCACCTCTGGGGGCGGAACTCCTCAGTTTCTACCCACAGCCACACGCCCGCTCACCACCTACCAAATGTTCATGTTGGCGCGCCGATCGCGTTACGCTCCCGACACCCCAGCGACAAGGTTCGCCACCTAACACCGAGTGCCTCGCCGAGTCCATCACGAAACCGCGAGAGGCATATAAGTTACTGAAACAGAATAGTATTTTCCGCATCCGGAGGCACCTTGGAGAGCGTCGCCGGGGGGGGGCCGGGGTCGCCGCGGCGGTGGGTCGCCCGCGACGCGGCGCGCGCGGAGCCGGCGCGTCGCGCCGCGCGTCGAATTCCGCATGATTTCTGGTGAGTTCGCGGTCCACGGCGGACAAAACGCTGTTTTTGTGTACACATGCACAACTGCGCAGCCTCCTCGGACGTGCTAGGTGCCTCCGGGCAGCGCGGAGCGACACCCAAACCGGCACGAATTTCCTCGTCGGTCCGCGGTCGGGCCACCAACTCGGTGCGTCAAAGTTGCCCGATCGAGACGAATGGCGCTAACGACCCCGACGGGACTCGAGCCGTGCACATCGCGCACCGACGAGCCCAGGCGACACCTTGGCCCGAACAGGCCCCTCGTGACGCCGCCGACAGAGGTAACCTTGGCAGCAAACTTTGCAAAATCGCTAACCTGCAGCGCTGCCGCGGTCGCTCTGTGGGGTGTGTCGACGCTCACCGCGGGCGACGCTGCGGCGCAAGACGGGAGCACGTTCTTCGACAGCCCTCCGCCCCAGTTCGGCTTCAACTACGGCGAGACCGACACGCCGCGGAGCGGCGCCATGGCCGGCGCGCTGCGCGCCCTCGGCGGCGGCAACACCGCGCACTACCTCAACCCCGCCAACATGGGGATCTCGCGCCTGTACCACATCCAGGCGCTCACCCAGTTCACCCCCGAGGCGGGCCGCCACCTCTACGGCGGCGCCATCGTCGACTCCACCCGAAGGCTGAGCGGCGGCCTCTCGTTCATCGGTGGGTTTCAGGACAGCGACGGCATCGATCGCTCCCACCTCGACGCCCGCGTCTCGCTCGCCTTCGCGATCACCAACCAGTTTCATCTGGGCCTCAGCGGCCGCTACCTGAACCTCGATCAGGAGGGTCTCGGGCCGCTCGGACAGAGCCGCGCCTCGGGCGGGCTGCTCGATCCCGAGGACGCCCCGTTCGGCCGCGACGCGCTCGTGAACACCGTGACCTTCGACGCCGGCGTCACCGTAAAGGCCACCGACGAGCTCCACATCGGGTTGAGCGGTCAGAACCTCACCTACCCCAACAACGGCATCCTCCCCACCACCGTCGGCGGCGGCATCGGCTACGGCACGAAAGACTTCTCGATCGAGGTCGATGGGATCGCCGACTTCTCGAGCTGGGCCGAGATCAGCCCGCGGGTGATGGCCGGTGGCGAGTACCTCATCGCCAACCACTTCCCCATCCGAGTGGGATACCGCTTCGACCTCATGGCTGGCAGCGGCCTGGATCCGTCGCACCAGGTCAGCGCCGGGTTCGGCTACGTCGACACCGCGTTCGCCGTCGAGGCCGGCCTGCGCCGCACCGTGGCCGGTCCGAGCGCGACGATGATCATGGCCGGCGTGAGCGTCCACCTCGAGTCGTTCGGCGTGCCCATCCAGGACTTCTGACCCCGCGAGCACGCCGCGAGCGAAGGCTCCAGGATCTATGCTCCTTTCATGAGGACGACGTCCACCGAGGGACGTGGCGGCTCGTTCCGCTCCCCGTCTCAGCCGAGCGCTTCTTCGAGCGAGGCGACGAGCCGCGCGAGGGCCGCGTCGAGCTGCTCTGCCGTCGGCGGGGGCGGGGGCAGCCCCTCGTCTTCGTGCCGCAGCGTCTCGATCGCGCGCGGGTTGCGGAACCAATCCTCGTCGTGCCGATCGACGAGGGCGGCCCGGTCCTCGACCGCCCAAATGCCGCCCACCAGCGCCGGACCATCGATCGGACGGAGGCGCGGCACGACGCCGAGCAGCGCGGGCTCGGACGCGGCGCCCACGTGGCGCTCCGTCAGATCGGAGAAGCGCTCCTTTCCTGCCGCTTCCCCGGAGAGCAACGCCTCCGCCGCGAGCACGCGCAGCGCGTCGAAGCGCAGCGACAAGCACAGCGCGCGGGCGGTCCTGCGACGGTGGTCGCGTACCCGATCGGCGCCGAGCCCGAGCACGCGGGTGGCGAAGGGGCGCTCGGCCACGACCGCCGCGAAGAGCGCTCGCCGCGCGTGCTGGCGGTGCCCTCGCGGGCGCTTGTGGAGCGCGAACGGGACGGACCGCGGACGCGCCGCCTCGAGCACCGCCGCGCCGAGGGCCCCGAGCGCTCGCGCGAAGCTCGACGCGCCCCAGGCCTCGGGCGGGCGGCCGAGCGCCACGTCGAGCCCCTTGCCGAGGCCGGTCCCCTTGAACACGTCGCCGAGCCAGCGCGTGGTCAGGCGCGCCGGCCACCCCTCGTTGGCGTCCCCGCCGAGCGCAGCGCAGGCGTGCTCGAACAGCCCCGGGGCGACCCCCTCGACCAAGTCTCGGGTCGCGTCGAGCAGACCGCGCGCGCCCCGAACGGCGAGCAGCTCTCCCTCCACCGGCTCGCCGTCGACCCGCAGGTAGGCCTCACGCTCGCGCTCGAGGCGCCACACCAGCGGCGGCACGGCGCGGTCCGACACCCCTTGGCACGCCGAGGCGAAGCCGCGCGAGAGCGCCCCACGTCGCTCGCGGTTGGGCTCGCGCAAGATTTGTCGCCTCAGCGCCCGCATCGACACCTCGGCCTCGAGGCCGCTCACGCGGTGGGGGAGCTCCCAAGCCGCCTCGACGCGCAGGCGGTCCTCCCACACGGCACGCTCGATGACCATGACGTCGAGCCACGAAGCGATGGCCCGCGCCACCGGATCGTCCGCCTCGGCGAGCTCCTCGTGAAGGCGGAACAGCTCGCTGCGAAACGGGTCGCTCGGCGCCGCTCGGTCGCCCGCCGCCTCCGCGACCGACAGCGCCGCCCGATCGAGCGCCCGGCGCCGCTCGTCGCGCATCCTCGAGAGCTCCCGATCGAGCTGCCACACGTCGTGACGCATCGCGCCCTCATACCCCAGCTCCCCCCTCGACCCCATCATGCTAAGTTCGGCGCGATGGCACAATCGAGCTACGGGGTCGAAGTCGAGCAGCTCTCGGCACACGGTCAGGCCGCAGTGCGCGCCGCCGAGCAGCTGGGGGCGCGTACGATCATCTACCGCGACAAGATGCCGGTCGCGGCCATCGTCCCGGCGGAAGACCTCGACAGGCTCGGCCCCCGGGATCCCGGCGAGGGCGGCGCCGATCCGCTCCTCGCCCTCTGCGGCAAGTGCGACAACGACGCGTTCGTCGATCAGTTCAACGCGGAGCTGTCGAGGACCAACCTCTTCGACCGCACGCTCACCCGTGGAACCAAGCGCTGAGGCCGACCGTGTCGTACCTGTTGGACACCAGCATCCTCGTCGAAGTGCTTCGCGCCCGCCCTCCGGCCGCCTTCGTGCGCCGCCTCTCCGAGGTCCCGTCGCGCGATCGATGGACCAGCGTCGTCTCGGTGAGCCAAATCCTGCTCGCCGCGCGCGCGGAGCAGGATCCCCGCCTCATGCAGAACGTCGTGAACCTGGTGGCGTCGATTCGGGTCGCGCCGTACGATTTGGCCGCGGCGCAGGCCTTCGCGCGCTTCAAATCGAAGCTCGATGCCGCCGCCGAGACCGACGACGTGATGATCGCAGCCATCGCATCTAGCCGAAATCACACGCTCGTAACGCGCCGGGTGGAGCTCTTCTCCCAGTTCACGAAGCTGCGCATCGAAGACTGGACATCGTAACAGTGGTCGCGCCTTCCCGAGAGCGCTGCCCTCGGGACCGACCCGCGCCACAAGGCGGGGTGACAGCTTCGCCTCCCCATGTTACGTGCGCGCGGAGACTCGCTTCTTGGCCATGTTGTTTCCTGCGATTGAGCCTGCAAACCCGCTCTTGATGTCGAGCGCGGTGACCGTCGATCTCGATCCGACGTTCATCGCGCACTTCGTTCTGTTCACCGCGTTCGTGGTGCTGATGAAGGACCTCATCTTCGACCCCCTGTTGAAGGTCTTCGAGGAGCGTGAGCGTCGCACCGCCGGCGCCATCGACGAAGCCCGCGAGATGGACGAAGAGGCCATCGCGCTCAAACAGGAGCTCGACGGCAAGCTCGAGGACATCCGCCGCGAGGCCGCGACCGACCGCGAGCAGGTGCGCGAGCGCGTGAAGAGGCTCGACGCGAGCCTGCTCGCGGACGCCCAGCAAGCCGCCGCCACCGAGCTCGACGCGGGTCTGAGCAAGATTCGCCTCGAGGTGGAGGCCATCCGCAAGGAGCTCGACGCCCAGCGCGCCCCCGTCGCCGCCGAGATCGCGAGCAAGGTGCTCGGGCGGGAGGTGCGCCCATGAGCGGCACGAACGCCACGGCCGTCGACGCCACCGAGCGAGCCCGGAAGCGCCGGATCCGTCGCGCCATCGCGCTGGCGGTGGCCCTCTCTGCGCTGGCCGCCTGGCAAGTGGCCATCGCGCAGCCACCGGCCGGCGACGCCCCCCCCACCCCGGCCACCGGGCAGCCCACCGCGGCGCCGAAGGCACAGCTGCCCCCGGGCCATCCCCCCATCGATCAGAAGATGGACCCCAAGCGGCGCGAGCAGCTGCGCCAGCTCCTCGAGCAGCGGCGACAGCAGCGTGGCCAACAGCCCGACGCGGCCCCGGCCGCCCCCGCCGAGAAGCCGCCGAAGCCGAAGGCCCCCCGCGACGAGCACGGCCACTGCTTGGGCCAAGGACCCGACGACCGCCCCCAAGACATCAACCTGTTTCACGGCTGGCTCGGCTCCAAGCACGAGCTCGGCGAAGGGAGCGAGGCGTGGTCGAAGGCGGTCGCGCCGCCGCTCGAGAAGGGCACCAAAGACTGGTGGATCTGGCGCCTCACACCGTATCCCTACCGGTACGACAACCACGACGACCACTGCGACCGCGCCAACCAGCCGGTGCCGTTGCTCGCCAACATCATCAACCTCGCCGCGCTCGTGGCGATCTTGATGCGCTTCGGTCGCAAGCCCCTCGCCGAGGCGCTGAAGGGCCGCAAGCATCGCATCATGAGCGAGTTCGACAAGGCGGCCGAGATCAAGAAGAGCGCGAAGCGGCGCCTCGGCGAGTACGAGGATCAGCTCGAGCACCTCGACGACATGCTCGACGGCCTCCGCGAGCAGTACGCCGCGGAGGGACGCCACGAGGAGCAGCGCGTCCGTGACGAGGCCGCCGAGCGCCGCGCGCGGCTCTTGGGCGACGCCGAGTTCCGGGTGTCGCAGGAGAACAAGAGCGCGCGCGACGAGCTGTCGCGCGAAGCCCTCGAGTCGGCCCTAGCGGCCGCCGAGGAGCTGATCCAACGGTCGGTGTCGGCGGCGGACCACCAGCGGCTCGCCGACGAGTACCTCGAGGACATCGCCACCTCGCTGGCCGAACAGCGCCGCGGCGGCCGAGGAGCATCGTCATGAGCGAGATGATTGCCAAGCGCTACGCCCGCGCCATCTTCGAGCTGGCCAGCGAGGCCGGGAAGGTCGCCGAGATCGCCCGCGAGCTCCAACACTTCGCCAGCGTGTTCGAGGTGAGCACGGAGTTTCGCGAGCTCGACAACCTGCCCGGCCTCCAGCCCGACGACCGCCGCGCGATCGTCGAGGCGATCGGCCAACGGGTGGGTGCGAGCGATCTCACCACCCGCTCGGTCGCGATGCTCGGTGAACGCCTGCGCCTCTCGCTGCTCCCGGATCTGGTGCGGGTGTTCGAGTCGATGGCCGACGAGCACCTCGGCCTGCTGCGGGGCACGGTGACCAGCGCGGTGAAGCTCGACGAGTCGTACCGCGACAAGCTCAAGCGCAAGATCGAGCAGGCGACTGGCAAGCGGGTGTTGCTCACCTTCGAAGAAGACGAGCACCTCATCGCCGGCATCGTCACCCAGATCGGCGACCGCGTCATCGACGGCAGCATCCGCGGCAAGCTGAACGCGTTCGCCCAAACGCTGCGCCAAACCTGAGTCTCCACACGAACCCATTCTCTTACGGCGGGCCAGACCCGACCGTCTGAACTCGAGAGGACCCCCCCTGTCATGCAGCTTCGAGCGGAAGAGATCTCCCAGATCATCAAGAAGCAGATCCAACAGATCGAGCGCGCGCCCAGCGTCGCCGAGACTGGCACCGTCATCACCTGCGGCGACGGTATCGCCCGCGTGCACGGCCTCACCCAGGCCATGGCCGGTGAGCTCGTCGAGTTCGTGACCGGTGGCAATGGCCACCACAGCCTCTACGGTCTCGTGCTCAACCTCGAAGCAGACAACGTCGGCTGCGCGCTCTTCGGCGAAGCCACCGCGGTGATGGAGGGCACCAAGGTGAAGCGCACGGGCCGCATCATGGACGTTCCGGTGGGGGACGCCGTGCTCGGCCGCGTGATCAACGCGCTCGGCGAGCCCATCGACGGCAAGGGCCCGATCGAGACCGAGCTTCGCCGCAGGGTGGAGGTGAAGGCGCCGGGCATCGTGCTCCGCCAGCCGGTCACCGAGCCGATGCAGACGGGCATCAAGGCGATCGACTCCATGATCCCGATCGGCCGCGGCCAACGCGAGCTCATCATCGGCGACCGACAGACGGGCAAGACCGCCATCGCCATCGACACCATCATCAACCAGCGCGACCAGGACATGGTCTGCGTCTACGTCGCCATCGGTCAGAAGCAGTCGACGGTGCGCCAGGTTGTGGAGAAGCTCGATGAGCACGGCGCGCTCGAGTACACCGTCATCGTCGTCGCCACCGCACACGAGATGGCCCCGCTGCAGTTCATCGCTCCGTACAGCGGTGTGACCATCGGCGAGTACTTCCGCGACACCGGGCGCCACGCGCTCTGCATCTACGACGATCTCTCCAAGCAGGCGGTCGCCTATCGCCAGCTGTCGCTCCTGCTCCGCCGCCCGCCCGGCCGCGAGGCCTATCCGGGCGACGTGTTCTACGTGCACTCTCGCCTCCTCGAGCGCGCCGCAAAGATGGCCGACCGCGTGTACGTGGTGAAGAAGGGCACCGAGGTGCCAGCCGGCGACCCCGACTTCCGTGGCGTGGACGACAAGGTGCATGTCGGCGCCCTCGGCAAGGAGAGCTCGGTCGAGTCGGCGTTTCACCTCATCGACGCCGAGAAGACCAAAGCGCTCGAAGCAGAGAAGCTCGAGCTCTCCAAGGCCAAGGCCTCCGGCAACCGCCAGAAGGCGGGCGAGCTCGAGAAGAAGATCGGCAAGATCGAGCGTGCCCTCCACGACAAGCTCCTCACCAGCGACTACGAGATCAAGAAGGATCCCTACTCCGGCGGTTCCCTCACGTCGCTCCCGATCATCGAGACCCAGGCCGGTGACGTGTCGGCCTACATTCCCACCAACGTGATCAGCATCACCGACGGTCAGATCTTCCTGGAGTCGGATCTGTTCTTCTCCGGTGTCCGACCGGCCATCAACGTTGGCATCTCGGTGAGCCGCGTGGGTGGCAACGCCCAGATCGGCGCCATGAGGAAGCTCGCGGGCAAGCTCCGGCTCGAGCTCGCCCAGTACCGCGAGCTGGCCGCGTTCGCGCAGTTCGCCTCCGATCTCGACGCGAAGACGCGCGCCTCGCTCGACCGCGGCGCTCGCCTCGTGGAGCTGCTCAAGCAGGGGCAGTACGTGCCTCTCCCCGTCGAGCGTCAGATCGTCATCATCTACGCCGGCACGCGCGGCTTCGTCGACCAGCTCCCCACGGACGTGCTCGGCCGCTACGAGCAGGAGCTCTATTCGTTCCTCGACACGAAGTACGCTGCGCTGATCACCGAGCTCCGCGACAAGGGCAAGCTCACCGACGAGCTCGACGAGAAGATCGGCGCCGCCCTGACCGACTTCGCCTCGACCTTCCAGCTCGACTCCGACGAGGAGGAAGAAGAAGAGGACGAGGAAGACGAGGAAGAAGACGAGGAAGACGAGGACGAAGAGGACGAAGAGGACGAAGAGGACGAGGAAGAAGAGGAAGACGAGGACTGACCTCCAGCTCGACCCACCACTCCGGATCATCCGATGCCTTCCCTCAAAGACATTCGAAAGCGGATCGCCAGCGTCAAGTCGACGCAGAAGATCACGCGGGCGATGAAGATGGTCGCGGGTGCGCGGCTCCACAAGGCCCAGCAGCGCATCACCGAGCTGCGTCCCTACGCCGTCAAGACGCAGGCCGTGCTCAGCGAGGTCATCGCCGAGGGCCGCCAGGCCATCGCGGAGGCGGCCGAGCTCGACCACGGACTCTACGACCAGGCGGCCGTGATGGAGCGGCATGCCCGTCGACTGCTCGAGATGCGCGAGGAGAAGTCCGTGCTCCTCGTCGTCCTCACCAGCGACCGCGGCCTCTGCGGTGGCTTCAACACCAGCATCTGCAAGCTCGCCGAGCAGCAGTGGAAGAAGCGCACCGCCGACAAGCAGGGCGTGCAGATGCTCGTCATCGGCCGCAAGGGGCGCGACTACTTCCGCCGCCGCAACGCGCCCCTCGATTACGTGCCGGGGGTGTGGGACAACCTCAACCTCGACACCGCCAAAGAGGTCTCGAGCCGCATCCTCCACTACTACCTCCGCGACGACAACCCGGTGGACGCGATCTACTTCGTGTACAACGAGTTCAAGAGCGCGATGACGCAGCGGGTCACCGCGGAGCGCCTGCTCCCCATCGAGGAGTCGCACGAGCACGACGACAAGGAGGAGAACTACGAGTTCCTCTTCGAGCCGGACATGGACACGCTGCTCAAACAGCTCACGCCCATGTACCTCCAGATCTCCATCTTGCGCGCGCTCTACGAGTCGATGGCGAGCGAGCTCGGCGCGCGCATGACGGCGATGGACTCCGCCACCAACAACGCGAACGAGATGATCGACAAGCTGACGCTGCAGTACAACCGCGCACGTCAGGCCGCGATCACCAAGGAGCTGATGGAGATCATCGGCGGCAGCGAAGCGTTGAAGTGAGGTCGCCCCGCGGCCTATCCCGTTCGAGCTAGCCCGGTGCTCCTGCCCATCAATCCGAAGCACCCCGAGCCCCACAAGATCGCTCGGGCGGTGCAGATCCTCGAAGACGGTGGCGTGATCGGTTATCCCACCGACACCGTCTACGGCATCGGCTGCGATCTCCACAACAAGCAGGCCATCGAGCGCGTGTACCAGATCAAGGGCCTCCCACGAAAGAAGCCCCTCGCGCTGATCTGTGCCGATTTGAGCAACATCGCGCGGTACGCCGTGGTGGACAACGACGTCTACCGGGTGCTGAAGCACTTCCTCCCCGGTCCCTACTGCTTCATCCTCAAGGCCACCCGCGACGTGCCGCGGTTCTTGCAAACCAAGCAGAAGACGGTCGGCATCCGGGTGCCGGATCACCCCGTGACGCACGCCCTGGTGGCGGCGCTCGGGCGACCGCTGGTGAGCACCACGGCCTGCGAGATCGATCAGGATCCGATCGCCGATCCGTGGACCATCGAGGCCACCTTCCCCGGCCTCGATCTGGTGCTCGAGGCCGACGTGTGCGGCATCATCCCCACCACCGTCGTCGACGTGTCGGAGGGGGAGCTGACGATCATCCGCGAGGGCGCGGGCCCCGTCGACGACCTCGTGTGACGCGCGCTACCCGAACGGTCGCCGGGGGACCGGCGCGCCTCGTTCTCGCCTGGCCCCACAACATCTGCTAATTCCGCGTTCGTGGACCTCGTGTACTTCGCCGTTGCGGTGTCCGTGCTCATCTTTGTGCATGAGCTCGGTCACTTCGTCTTCGCGAAGGCCTTCGGGGTGAAGGTGCTGATGTTCTCCATCGGCTTCGGGCCCAAGCTCCTGCGGTTGCGTGGGCGCGAGACGGAGTACTGCGTGGGGCTCTTGCCGCTGGGCGGCTTCGTGAAGATGCTCGAGGAGAATCGGCAAGAGCGTGTGCTGCCGGAGGACAAGCTCCGCACCTTCGACGCGCAGTCGGTGTGGAAGCGGGCCATCATCGTGATGGCAGGCCCGGCGATGAGCCTCTTGTTTCCGGTGCTGCTCTACGTGGGGGTGTTCGCCGGTGAATCACAGTTCACGCCGCCGACGGTGGGCGTCGTGCTCCCCAACCACGCGGCCCACGGCAAGCTCTTTCCTGGTGACCGCGTGCTCGAGATCGACGGTGTCCGCATCAGCACCTTCGCGGAGCTCTCGCGCACGGTGCAGAAGAACCCGGGGCGCGAGCTCAAGCTCAAGGTGTTTCGCGACAACCAGCACGTCGACGTCGCCATCATCCCCGACGAACACCTCGACACCCGCGCGATGGGCATCGTCGACCGCGTAGGCTCCATCGGCATCAGCCCCAATCGGCACGCCGCGGTGGTCGGCATCACCGACTCGAGCTCACCGGCGTATCGCGCGGGCCTGCGCACCTTCGACGTGATCACCGAGGTCCGCGGCCAGGCGGTGGAGACCTACGCCGACTTGGAGCGCCTCATCGCCGACAACCGCGGCGAGACGGTGCCCATCACCTATCTGCGGCCGACGCGAGTGGAGGACGCGCTCGGTCAGCTCGGCGATCTCTACGTCTACGAGTCGGGCTTGGCCGCGCTCACCCCCGAGACCACGGGCGCCGATACCCGCGAACGCACGGGGATGGAGCTCGCCAATCTCTACGTCGCGGACGTCGCCGACGGGTCTCCCGAGCAGCTGGCCGGGCTCGTGCCAGGCGATCGCATCGAGACCATCGACGAGGTCGAGCTCGCCACCTTCTCCATCTATGAGGAGTTGATGACGAGCGTGCCGGCGCGGCCCCACACCATCACCTGGCTGCGGGGCACCGAGCGCATGTCGGCCACCGTCGAGCCTCACACCGAGGCCCTGGTGAGCGAGTATGGCTCCGCGCCGCCGCGACCGGTGCTGCGCGCGCGCAACTGGGCCCCCACCGTGCCCGAAGACTCGGTGGGTGGACCTTCCCTCTTCCGCTACGCGCTCCCCGCCGCGTTCGACGAGACCACCGACGTCATTCGGTTCATCGTCGCCGGGATCCAGCAGATCGCCCGCGGTGAGCTCGATCTCTCCACGCTCGGTGGCCCCATCTCGGTCTACGACATCATCGTCCAGGAGCGTCAGAAGGGGGCCACCTACCTCTTGTGGGCCATGGCCGTGATTTCGATCAACCTCGGCCTCATCAACCTCCTCCCCATCCCCGCCCTCGACGGCGGACACCTCGTGTTCCTCGGCATCGAGGCGATCGTCCGCCGCCCGGTGCCCCTCCGTGTTCGAGAAGTAGCCAGCCTCCTCGGTCTGATCGCCCTCTGCGTGATCATGGGGCTGGCGGTGAAGAACGATGTCGAAAAACGCTGGGACATCATCGCCGCCCAGGCCAAAGAGCTCATCGGCTAGGGGCCTCGCCGTCGAGGTGCTGTCGCGGGTGTGGGACGGCGACGCCTACGCCGCCCCCACCCTCGACGCCGCGCTGCGCCGAGCGGCCGACCTCGATCCGCGCGACCGGCGGCTCGCCACCGAGCTGGTCTACGGCGTGCTCCGCACCGGCGGCTTCCTCGAGCAGCAGCTCCGGCAGCACGCGTCGAACGACCGCTGGCGGCGCAAGGCGGGCGTGCGCGCCAACCTGCTGGTCGCCGCCTATTCGCTCGCGTTCCTCGATCGCGTCCCCGCCCACGCCGCAGTGTCCGAGGCGGTGGAGGCCATCAAACGGAGCGACGACCGGGCGCTCGCGGGCTTCGCCAACGCCGTCCTGCGCAAGCTGGCCAAGGACAAGACGACGGTGTCGCCGACGGAGGCCCGCGCCCGCTCGGTGCCGCGTTGGCTGCTCCGGGCCCTCGAGGACGCGCTCGGCCGCGAGAGCGCGGCCCAGTACGTCGACGCGCTCGACGCGCCCCCCTTGAGCCTGTGCCTCCGGGCCGAGCGTGACCGCGACACCTGGCTCTCCCGTCTGCGCGAGGCCGCGCCGCACGCGACCTTCGAGCCGGGCACGGTGAGCCCGCGCGCCATCCTGTGCCGTGGAGCCGGCGACCATCGTCGGCTTCCAGGCGCAGCGCTCGACTGGGTGGTCCAGGAGGAGGGAGCCCAGCTCGTCGCCCTCGCGCTCGGCGCGCGTCCCGGGGACGAGGTGCTCGACGCCTGCGCCGGCCGCGGCAACAAGACCCTTTGGCTCGCGGAGGCGGTCGGGCCTTCCGGCGCGGTGGACAGCGCCGATCTACACCTCTCCAAGCTCGAGCGTCTCCGCGCCGGACCGGCCGGAGCGGTGGTGCGCGACACCTTCGGGGTCGACTGGACCCAGGGCTCCGGCCCCGTCGCCCGCACCTACGACCGTGTCCTCGTCGACGCTCCGTGCAGCGGCACCGGCACCCTCCGCCGCCGGCCCGAGATCACCGAGCGGCTCGCCGCGTCCGACATCACGCGCATGGCCGCCCTCCAGCTGCGCATCACCGCCGGCGCCGCCAGCCGGGTGCGGCCGGGGGGACGGCTCGTCTACGCGGTGTGCAGCGTGCTCGCCGCGGAGTGCGAGGGCGTGGTGAAGGCCCTCACCGAGGGACGCGACGGCCCGCGCCTCGAGCCCACGCCGTTCGACGTGGCCCACCCCCTGCTCGCCAACGCGACCACCCTCCGCCTGCTGCCGCACGTCCACGGCACCGACGGCTACTTCATGGCGTCGTTCCGCGTCGGCTAGCGCTCGTCAGCCGCCGAGGAGCTCGAGCCGCGCGAGCCCGCTGCAGGTCTCGCTGATCACGCGCATGAGGCGGAGGCGGTTGTCGCGCACGACCGGGTCTTCGGCCATCACGAGCACGTCGGAAAAATAGGTGCTGAGCGTCGGCGCGAGGGAGCCCAGTCTGTCGAAGGCGCGCTCGTATTCGCCTCGATGGGTGAGCTCGCCGAGCTCGCCCCGCATCGCGAAGAAGGCGTCGTAGAGGGCCACCTCGGCGGCCTCCTGTCCCTTCTCTGGCTCGCCGGTGGGCGCAGTCTTGGCGATGTTGGTGGCGCGCTTGAACACCTCGCCCACCCGCGCCCGCGTGTCCCCGTCCATGGTGTTGATGGCCCGCGCCCGCGCTCTCACGTCGAGCGGTCGGTCTTCGCTCGCGCCGAGCGCGGCGTCCACCACGTCGCCGCTCAGCTCGCCGGTGAGCAAGCCTCGCAGCCGCTCGCGGAAGAACGCGCCGAGCGTCGCGGCGAGGGCGGGCCGCTCGAGGTCGAGGCTCACCCCCGCGAATCCATCGTAGGCCGCCGCGAAGGCCGCAGACAGCGTGAGATCGAGCCCGCGATCGAGCAGCGTGCGCAGCGTCCCGATACAGGCGCGACGCAGTCCGTACGGATCGGTGGCGCCGGTCGGGGAGAGGCCGATCGCGAAACAACCCACCAACGTGTCGAGCCGGTCGGCGATGCTCACGAGGGCGGCCGCCACCGAAGCGGGCGTCTCGTCCTTCGCGCCCTTGGGCTTGTAGTGCTCGCGGATCACGTCGGCCACGTCCGCGTGCTCGCCCTGTTGAAGCGCATAGGCAGCGCCCACCTCCCCTTGCAGCTCGGGAAACTCGCCGACCATCCACGTGACCAGATCGCACTTGCCGAGCGTCGCGCCGCGCACCGCGGTGTCCACCACCGCGGGCGCCACCCCGAGCGCCGCGCCGAGGCGCGCCACGAGCTTCTCCACGCGCTCCACCTTGTCGAGCACGCTGCCGAGTCGATTCTGGAACACGATGCCGGCGAGCTTGGGCCTCTGCTCCGCGAGCTTGTGCTTGAGGTCCTCGTCGTAGAAGAAGCGCGCGTCGGCGAGGCGCGCGCGCATCACCCGGTCGTTGCCGAGCTTGATCTTGTCCGGTCGCTCCGCGGTGTTCACCACCGCGAGGTAGCGCGGCAGGAGCTTCCCGTCGCTGCTCCGCAGGCCGAAGTAGCGCTGGTGACCGCGCGCCACCTCCAAGATCACCACGTCGGGGAGCGCGAGGAACGCGGGCTCGAAGCTCCCCACCACCACCTGCGGGTCCTCCACCAGCGAGAGGTTCTCCCTCACGAGGAACGCGTCCTCGATGAGCTGCCCCCCCGCGCGCTCGGCGGCCTCGTGGAGGCGCTCCACCATCAGCGACCGCCGCTCGTCGGGATCGACGATCACGCGCGCCGCGCGCAGCGCCGGCACATAGGCGTCGGCGCGCGGAATCGCCACCTCGCTCGGATGAAGGAAGCGGTGGCCGTAGCTCACGGCGCCGCTCACCATGCCCTCGATCTCCACCCGCAACGTGGCCTCCCCGAACAACGCGAGCAGCCAGCGCACGGGGCGACCGAACGAGAACGTGCCGTGACCCCAACGCATCGACTTGCGAAACGGGATCCCGGCGGTGAGGGTCGCGAGCGCTGCGGGCAAGAGCGCTTCGGCGGGCCGACCCTCTTCGCGTCGCACGCCGCACAGGTACTCGCCCTTCGGCGTGTCGACGCGCCCGAGCTCGGCCACCGTGCAGCCGATCTTGCTCGCGAAAGCCTCCGCCGCCTTGGTCGGCTGACCGTCTTTGAACGCGGCCCCAACCGGCGGCCCGATCACCTCCTCGGCCAGATCGGGCTGCATCGCGGCCACATGGTCCACGCGCACGGCCAGGCGGCGCGGGGTGCCCATGGCGCGGATCTCGCCGTGGGCGAGGCGCAGCTCGCCGAGCGCCTTGCCCATCAGGCCAGGCAGCGCCTCGACCGCGGCGTCGACGAAGGAGGCGGGCAGCTCTTCAACGCCGATCTCGAACAAGAGGTCGCGGCTCGAAGGGTCGAGGGTGTCGCTCATGATGGTTCAGCTCGCAGGGTGAGAGTATCGGCGAGCGCGTAACGCCCGGGAGCGCGCCCCGCCACGAAGCGGGCCGCAGAGAGCGCACCGGCCGCGAACAAGTCACGGCTGATCGCCTGATGGGTGATCGCGATGCGGTCGAACTTGCCGATGAGGTGCACGGTGTGATCCCCGATCACGCCGCCGCCGCGGAGCGCATGCACGCCGATCTCGGTGGCGGCGCGGGCCCCCACCTGGCCTTCGCGCCCGAACACCGGCGCCGTCCCCGCCCGCGCCCGCTGGGCCGCCTCGAGGAGGAACATCGCGGTGCCGCTCGGCGCGTCTGCCTTCTGATTGTGGTGAGCCTCGACGATCTCGATGTCGTAGTCGCCGAGCGCGGTCACCGCTTGCTCGAGCAAGCGGCCGATGAGGTGCACCCCGACGCTCATGTTGGGTGCCCACAGGACGGGGATCTTCTCCGCCGCGCGCTCGAGCAACGCCTGACTCTCGGGGCCGAGGCGCGTGGTGCCGCTCACCAAGGCCACCCCCGCCGCCATCGCGGCGCGGGCCACCGCGTCGAAGGCGGTCGCGATCGAGAAGTCGATGACCACGTCGGCGCCGAGCAGCGCCGAGCTCAAGTCGGCGCTCACTTCCACGCCGAGGTGTCCCACGCCCGCGAGGTCGCCGACGTCGCGCCCGAGGAGCGCCGAGCCGTGATGATCGACGGCCCCGACCACTTGCAGATCGTCGGCCTCGGCGGCGAGGCGCGTTAGCGTCTGCCCCATGCGGCCACCGGCTCCGTAGAGGGTCACCTTGATGGTCATGCTCGCCGCTCCGTAGCCCAGCCCCCGAGGCGAGCCAACCGCGGACTCGCGGGGTCGAGTAGGTCGACCTCGCCCTTCGCCGCTGCCCCCCCCACGTCAGAGCAAGCCGAGGTCGCTGAGCGCGGCCCGCACCGA
Source organism: uncultured Polyangiaceae bacterium (assembly GCA_964401935.1). GTDB lineage: Bacteria > Myxococcota_A > Polyangia > Polyangiales > Polyangiaceae > JAPYTK01. The sequence continues at coordinate 29,050 of CAYOAL010000077.1, read as the reverse complement.
GCCCCGCGCGGCCTCGGTGGCGGCGACGAGGGGCAGCCGCACGTCGGACCGCATGCGCCCCATCATCTCGAGCGCAGCCTTCGCGGGCGCGGGGTTGGGCTCGACGAACATCGCAGCGTGCAGCGGCAGGAGCGCGAAGTGCGCAGCGCGAGCCCGCTCCCAGGCGCCCTCCGCCACCAACGTGGTCACGCGGCTCACCTCGGCCGGCGCCACGTTGGAGCTCACGCTGATCACACCCTTGGCCCCGGTGGCCATCATCCCCAAGGTGAGCCCATCGTCTCCGCTCATCACGGTGATGCGCTCCCCGAGCCGGCGCAGCAGCTCCTGACACCGCAGCACGTTCCCCGTCGCGTCCTTCACGGCCACCACGTTGGGCGCGCGCTCGCAGATCGCCTCGGTGGTGTCCACCGCGAGATCGATCACCGAGCGACCGGGGATGTTGTAAATCACGACCGGCGCGGCCACCGCGTTGGCGACGGCCACCACGTGCTCACACATCCCGGCCTGCGAGGGCTTGTTGTAGTAGGGCATGACCACCATCACCGCGTCGGCCCCCGCCTCGAGCGCGGCTCGACTCTGCTCGACGCTCTTCTTGGTGTCGTTGCTCCCCGCTCCGGCGACCACCGGCACCCGCCCCGCCGCCGCCTTGGCCACGCAGCGGATCACCTCGAGCTGCTCGGCAGACGAGAGGGTGGGCGTCTCCCCGGTGGTCCCACAGGGCACGAGCCCGGTGACGCCGCCCTCGATCTGTGCGGCGACGAGCGCCTCGAGGGCCGCGAAATCGACCTTCTCGGCGCCGGCGGTGAACGGGGTGACGAGCGCCGTGAAGGTGCCCGCAAAGGCGACTTGTCCTCTTGCCATGACGAGGGCACCATCGGCGATCACGACGCCGTGCGTCAAGGTCTGGCATCGACCGCCACGGCGTGAGAAGGTATTGCCATCAAGCTGACGTAAGGTAAGGTTTCATCAGCGTCGGCCCTCTCCGCAACAGGCTTCACCGCAGCAGAGTCCCCATGGATTTTGGCGAGTACATCAAGAGCATCTCGAACGCAGCCAACACCATCCTCGAAGGGATGGCCGTCACGTTCTCGCATCTGTTTCGCGAGCCCATCACCGTGCAGTATCCGGAGAAGCTCGAGCGCCCGGTCAGCGAGATGCTGCCCCCGCGCTACCGCGGCTTCCTCGAGGTGCAGATGGACATCTGCACCGGCTGCAAGCGCTGCGAGCGCTCCTGCCCCATCGAGTGCATCGTGATCGATCTCGAGAAGAACCCCGAGACGAAGAAGCAGGAGATGACCCGGTTCGACATCGACATGGGCAAATGCATGTACTGCGGCCTGTGCGTCGAGGCGTGCAAGTTCGAGTCGACCGGCGCGATCCGCCACACCACCGAGTTCGAGGGGGCGACGAGCTCGTTCGGAACCCTCACCTTCCGCTTCATCCCCGAAGGCACCGAGCCGCTGTACAAGGCGCCCAAGGATCTGAGCGAGGTGCCCCTCGGCACCTACGGTCCGTGCGCCCGCGAGGCGCGCGAGCGCGCGATGCGCGACAACCCTGCCATTCTCCTCGAGCTGAAAGAGATCTGGCTCAAAGAGAACAAGGGCAAAAAGAAGAAGGGGGGCGTGGGGATCACGCCCGAGAAGGCCACCGTCATCAAGACCGACATCCAGGCCAAGGCGCCGAAGGGCGCCACCGACGCGTTCGCCGTGCTCCTCGAGAACCTGACCGCTCAGACCGACTGTGGCGCCTGCGGCTATCCCACCTGCCGCGACTACACCAACGCGATGGCCGAGGGGAAAGACTACGACCCGTCCAAGTGTGAACCGGGAGGCGCGGAGGCGACCGCCGATCTCGGCTACGCGATGGACGTGTACTGGAAGGGCGAGACGGAGGCCGACACGAAGGCCTTTGGCGCGCCGCTCGCCGCCGCAGGCGCCGCGCCCGCAGGCGACGCCCCCGCCCCCCCCGAGGCCACGCAACCAACGCCCGCCCCCGCCGAGGCCTGAGCCTCGTCCGCGAGGGCACCCGAGAGGCTCGTCCGCGAGGGCGCCAGAGAGGCCACGGGTGCAGCGCGCCGGCGATCTGCTGGCATCACGCTTTCGTCCGGCGTCGAGCCGTCAGTCGTCGAGCACGAGCTCACGGCTGAGCTTGAGACCGCGCTTCTTGAGCAGGCGATACATGGTCACCGTGTTGATGCCCGCGCGCCGGGCCGCCTCCCGCACGTTCCCCCGGCAGGCTTGCAAGAGCGAAGCGAGGTAGCGCCGCTCACGCGGGGCGAGCCAACGCTCGCGCAGCTCGCGGAGCGTGAGGTCGACGTCGAAGGCCGCCGCGTCCTCCACCGCGGGCGCCACCCCGTCCACCGCGCCGGCCGCTTCGCCGCGTCGGTCGCGCCCCGCCTCGGGTTGGGCCAGAGGGACGCCTCCGGCGCGGATCGACTTGGGGAGGTGCTCGGCGCCGATCGCCTCGCCGGTGGCCATGATCGCCGCGTGCTCCACCGCGTTCTTCAGCTCGCGCACGTTGCCAGGGAAGCCGTAGGCGCGGAGTCGCTCGATGGCCTCGGCGCCGAGCCGCTTCTTCGGGAGGTGGTGGCGCGCTCGCGCCTGATCGAGGAACACGTGCGCGAGCACCTCGAGGTTGTCGTGAATGTAGGTGCGGAGTGGAGGGAGCTCCATCGTCATCACGCTCACGCGGTAGTACAGGTCGTCGCGGAAGCGGTGCTCCCGCACCATCTCGGCGAGGTCGCGGTTGGTGGCACAGATGAGCCGCACGTCCACCCGCGCTGGCGGCTTGTTGCTCCCGAGGGGCTGCACCTCCCCTTGCTCCACCGCACGGAGCACCTTGGCCTGGAGCATCATCGGGAGCTCGCCGATCTCGTCGAGAAACAGCGTGCCCCCGTCGGCCTTCTGAAACTCGCCGAGCTTCTCGAAGCTCGCGCCGGTGAAGGCGCCCTTCACGTGTCCGAAGAGCGTGCTCTCGAGCAGCGTCTCGGGGATGGCCGCGCAGTTCACGGTCACGAACGGCTTGTCGGCGCGCCGGCTGTTGAAGTGCGTCGCCCGAGCCACCAGATCCTTGCCGGTGCCACTCTCCCCCGTCACGAGCACCGGCGCGTCGGTCGGCGCCACCTGCTCGATGCGACGCTCCACCTCCAGCCAAGCCGGGCTGAGCCCCTTGATCAGGAACGGGCGACCCCCTTCGTCGCGGGTGGTGCGATAGAGCTGGGCCCGACGAAGGAACTTGGCGCTCGAGGCCGCGAGCTCCGAGAGCGCCGCGACCGCCTCGTCTCCAAACGCCGCCGTGCGACGCGACGAGACGCTGATCACGCCGATGCACCGCCGCTGATACGTGATGGGCACCGCCGCGATCGAGGCCACCTCGAGAAAGTAGTGCGCGTAGTTCGGATCGGCGGCCGCGTCGTGGCAGAGGTACGGCGCGTTGTGATCCAGCACCCAGAACGCGATGCCGTTGGGGCGACCATCCCGGCGGCGCCGGAGGAGCGCACCGGGGAGCGTCACGCTCAAGCTCTCCACCACGTGGAAGTCGATCGCCAGCCCGTCGTGGTTGGGGTCGTAGAGAAAGATCGCTCCGTGACTCGCGCCGGTGCGTCCGAGCGCGAGCTCCATGATGCGGCGCTCGAGCGACTCGATGTCCGTGCGGTGGAGCGCCTCGTCGGTCTTGTTGACGTCAAACAACCCGAGTCACATCAGTACATCTTCTGTTGCATCAATGCAATTGTGCCCCTGGACACCCGTGAGGTTGGGCGAGCCCCTGGGGGCTCGGCGGCTGGCACCAACGTTGCCAAGGGCGCTCGCACGTCTCCGCGAAGCGTGAAGCTCGGCACCTTCACGCTTCGCCTCCAACGTGAGACCAGCACCCGCAAGAGAGAGCCCGGCACCAGCAAGTAGAGACCGGGCACCAGCCAGAGAGACCGGGCACCAGAAGAGAGACCGGGCACCAGAAGAGAGACCGGGCACCAGCGACCGCGAGAGGTGGCGCGCCGCAACGCGCCGCGAAGGGGAAACCCCGGATCGGCGAGCCGAGCTCACGATCCGGGGTTGTTTGCTCGCTGACCGCTCGGTCGTGGCACCGCACGACTCAGGCCCCGCCGAGCGGGCGGCACCACCCCTCCAGGGAACTCGAAGACCCGACCGGAAAAGCCCGGGGCGCCCGCGAAGCGCGCTTGGGGCGTTGGGGCGAGAAGCGCAACGCGGTGGGAGGGGGGCCCCACGCGAAGCGTGGGGGGAGGGTGCGGCAGCACCCTCCAAGACACTCAGCGCAAGCACTCCGGCCGCAAGACCCGATGGCCCTGGGCGTTCGTGATGAACGGCGAGAGGCCACAGTCGATCGGCGGGGGCGGGGGTGGTGGCGGGCGCGTCGCCACGCTGCCTCCGCCAAAGAACCCCTGCACCGGCACCAGGCGTGCCTGCCACCCCATCCGCAGCGTCCCCACCACGGCGCGCTCGCCAGTGAGCGAGAAGGGGATCTTGCGCGTGGTGCCGGCGGCGTGCAGCAGCACCTCGCCGGTCGCGGTGCCCTCTCCGGAGCTGCGCACGATCTCGATGGCGTACTCTCCGGCCTTGCTCCCGAGCAGCGCGAGGCCCTCGGTGCTGGTGCTGGTCACGTTCTCGGCGGTGATGAGCTCCTTGGTCGGCGCCCCAAGCCAAGACACGCGGTGGCCGTCGGGATGGATGAGCGCGAGATCGAGATCCTGTCCGCCGGTCCAGGTCGCGGTGAGGCGCAGCTCGCCCCGCAGGCCCTCCTCGTCCTTGTGGCTCTTCAGCAGCGTCTCGGCGCGCGTGCGCACCTCCTCGTCGACGGCGGCGAGCATGGCCTCCACCAGCTTGGTCTCACCGGTCTTGCGGCCGCAGATCACAGCGTCGGCGAGGAGCTTCGCGTCTCCCTCACGAAGCTGCGCCAAGGCGAGGTTATGACGGCAGCCAAGCGCCTCATGCCCCGCCCACCGATGCAGCCGCGCCAGCCGCCGTTGCGATGGGACGTCGTCGGGACGCACGTCGACCACGCTCCCGAGCAAGCGCACGGCCTCCTCACGCTGCCCGCGACGGGCGACCAGATCCGCGCGGGCGGTCAGCGCCTCCGGATCGAGGGCCTCCTTCTCGGACCAGCGCTCGACGAGCTCGGTGGCGCGGTCGAGGTTGCCCGCGAGCATGTGGAGGGAGAGCAGCGACTTGAGCGCCTCGCGTCGGTTCTCGTCCTTGGCGAGCTCGGCCTCTGCCGCTTGGATCTTCTCTGCGGTGGCCGAGAGCGGCACCAGCTGCCCCGGGAAAACGGTGGCCACACGGTCGAACACCTTGCGCATCGGCACCATGCCTCGGCCGCGGCGACGGGCCGGCGAGCTCGACCGCTCCTCCGCCTGGTCCAACATCGGATCGTTCGACGACATGCGCGGCTTCGGGGACGGGGACGGGGACGGGGACGGGGGCGATGACTTGGACGGCATCTGCGCTCCGCCGAGGCCGGCGCTGGGCGCGGCCATCTCCCCGGCACCCTTCTTCGACTTCTGCTCTCGTTCGAAGAACTCGTCCTTGGCCCAGTCGGCGTCGTCGCCGCTGTCCCGCTCGGCGCTCTTGCCGTCGGGAGCGTCGAGGTCTTTGTCGCCGCCCGACGCCGCGCCGCGGAGCGACTCCTCACCGGTCCAGGTCGCCACGCGGCGTTTGTTGTCGAGGCCGAACGCCTTGAACATCGCGGGGCTCTCCAGCACCAAGAGCGAGGTGTAGCGGCTGGCCACGTTGAACGCGCCAGAGAGGCCCACCGCTTGGGTGCGGGCGAGCGCCGTGCCTTGTTGCTCGAGATCCGCGATCTTCGCCGCCGCGTAGAGCCGCGGCACGAAGGCGTTGCCCGCGTCGGTGGTCGCGGCGACCGACAACGTGAAGGTCTGCTCGTAGCTCTCGCCGCCCACCCGACCGCGGAGGACGACCTTGCCGTCCACCGCCTTCTTCGTCATTCGGGCCACGACGATCCGCTCTCCGCCGGCAGGGATGGTGTCGAGCACCTGGGGCGCCACCTCGACCAAGCCCTCGGGGAGCTCCACCACCGGCTCCCGCAGCGCATGCCCGTAGGTGGCCCCGAGCACCGCGTACGCGGCCTCGCTCACCTTCTGACCGGGCACGTAGGGCAACACCACGCCGCCGCCTCCCCGCGCGAGCGCGTGGAGCGCATCGAGATCCGCATCGGCGCCAATCGCCACCGCGGTGACCGAGGCCTGCCCCGAGGGGAGCGCGTCCTGCACGGCCATGGTGAGGTAACGCGGTCGGATGGGTCCCACCGTGGGGGTGCCGTCGCCGACGTACACCACGCGCAGCGCGCGGCCCGCCGCTTGCGACGAGAACGCGCCAGCGTCTTGCATCGCCGCCGCCGGATCGGAGCCCCCCTCGGGGCTGATGCCGTCGAGGAACTGTGCCACCAGGCTGGCCGCCCCCGCGCTCGGCTCCATCAAACCGCCCGGCATCGCGCGACAGGTCGTGTCGCACGCGAGCACCGTGAAGCGATCTTGCCGATCGAGCTCACCCACCACGCGCGCGGTGAGGGCCGCGGCGCGCTGGAAGCGCTCGCCGTACATCGAGCGACTCGCGTCCACGACCATCACGTACGCTCGCTGCGCATCCTCCGCCGTACGGGGGAGCTTCGGGCGCAGCGCGATGGCCACGTAGGGGCGATCGTCGTTCACCACCGCGAGGGCGGCGTCGTCGGCGCGCGTCGCATCGTTCTTCGCGAGCCGCGGCACGGTGTCCAAGGTCTGTGTTGGCTTTGCCTTCTTCTCGGCGACGGCGCCGGTGGAGGGCGTGGCGACGGTCGGCTCGAAGGCCCAGGCGCTGAGCTCCGCGTCGCGGTTCGGCGTGCCATACTCGAGCACGAGGTCACCGGTAGGCACGAAGCCGGTCGCCGACATCGTGAGCTTGTCGACGTTGCCCGTGGTGCCGCGCGTGAGGGCGTAGCCTTGCGTCGCGATGCCGAGCGCTGCGTCGTGACCGCGCACCTCGACGTCCACGTCGAACTTGTCGACGGTGAGCGCACCGCTAGGATCGTGAGCGAGCGGATACACGTAACGCCGCACGCCGCTCGAGGGCGCGACCACCTGGGTGTAACTGAGGATGATGGTGCGCGAGGCCTGCTTCGGGATGGGGAACACCCGGAGCTCGAAGCGCCCGCCTCGCTGCCACTCGAGCAGCGCCGGATCCTCCCAAGGCCCCGGCACCCACACGATCTCCTCGAGGACGGGCTTGCTCTTCGGGGCTGCGTTCTGGATGGCACCGCGCCAGATCGCGGCCGCGCGGTCGCGATCGACGAACGCGCCCTCCTCGAACCCACCTCCCGGCACGTCGAGCGCGAGCCGCTCGATGTGCGCGTCGGGCGGCAACGGGAAGCGGTAGATGCCCTCGAGCACCTGATCGGTCTGGTTGGTAAACGTCTCCTCGATCTCGGTGCGTGCGAAGCCGTCCACGATCCGCACCTTCACTTTGTGGGAGGTGAGCTTCACGGCGCCCGCCTCTTCCTCGTCGCGGCCGGGCCGCTTGCCCTTGAGCTCGCCGAGGCCGCGCACCGCCACCTCTTCGCCGTCTTCGGCGACCTCGCTCCAGCTCACCGCCTTCTCGAGGGCGGTGGCCGCGGACACGTAGGGCGCAACCCCGGGGTACACCCGCCCCTCCTCGCCAGCACGCACCTTCACCGTGCGCTCGGTGGCGTCGGCGAGCAGCACCGCGCCGCGCGTGACGTCCACCGCCGCTGCGTCGCCGTGGGTACGCAGCGCGAACTTGGTACCGAGCACGTCGACGCGCCCCGCGGGGAGCTCGACGCGGGCCGTCGTCCCCTCCACCTTGGCCACCTCGGCCACGATCCCGCCCTTGTGCAGCTTGGCGGTGCGGTTCGCCGTCGCCGAGAGGGCGAGCTCCGTCGAGCGGTCGAGGGCGACGCGGGTGCCGTCCCCGAGCTCGACGAAGGCGCGCGTCCGCTCGTCCGTCTTGAGCACGGTGCCCGCGGGGAGCTCCGCGTCGGCGGCCGCCGGCTGGCAGGAGGCCCCGGCGGCATCGCACAACGACAGGCCCCCCTCGCCTCCCGCGGCGCGCGTCACCTTCACCACCTTGCCGGTCCACGGGGCGTCCGCGAGGGCCGCGGGCGTCTCCACGTCGGTGGGCCCGAACCACAGGCTCACCGCTGCGGCCGCAGCCAGCGCGCCGACGAGGCCCACCGCGATGGTGTTGCGTGGTCGTCGCAGGCGCGCGCTCAGGCTCGCCACGGCGCTCGCGCCCGTCGAGGGCACGAGCGGGGCGCGCTCGAGCGGCGGCGCGCCGCGCTCCTTCGAGATCGGCGCGGCGTCCCGCGCCTCGGCGCCGCGAGGGGCCGCTGCCGCGGCCGCCTTCGCCGTCGCGACGAGGGCGTGCTGGGCGTCGTCATCGTCCATGGCCAGCGTGGAGCCGCCGCCATCGCGTCCCGCGACGGGGAGCGCGTCGTCGTCCTCGACGAGGGTCGGCTCTACCGCGACGGGTGCGGGCTCTCCGCCACGTGCGTCGAGCGCCGCGAGCAGTCGGTCCTCGAAATCTTCGGGGTGCACGTAGTCGGAGGCCGCCGACGCCACGAGCTCGAGGGCGCGCTGCGCGTCATGGCGAGCGTCACGGCAGCGATCGCAGTCGACGATGTGCTCGAACAGCTCCTCGGGGGCGCTCTGATCGAGCACCTCGGCCATCGCCTCGTCCACCTGCTTGCAGAGGTCCTTGTCGCTATCTTCACGCATGGTCTTGACCCTCTCGATCGTCGCCGCCCCGCAGACTCTCACGCATCGTCGCGAGCGCGCGGGACACGCGCTTGCGAGCCGTCGCTTCCTCGATGCCGCACGCTTCGCCCACCTCCCGGAACGACAAGCCGGCGGCGAACCGCAACAACAGCGCCTCACGCTCGCTCGGCCGCACCGCGGCGAGCGCCTCGCGCGCGGCGAGGGCCCGCTGGCGGAGCAACACCGCTTGCTCGGTGACCTCGTCCGAGGTCGCCGCCCGATCCGCGTCGTGCACCAACCGCAGCTTCGCGGTCCTGCGCACCCGCTTCTCGATCACCCGCGCGCACTTGCGCCGCGCGATCGACAACAGCCACGAGCGCACCGAGCCCTCGCGACGCCAGGTCGAGAGCGCGCCGTAGGCGTCGATCAGCGTCTCCTGCGTGACGTCTTCGGCGTCTTGTTGGGAGCCCAGCATCGACATGCTGAGCCGCCCTATGGCCGCCGCGTGCTCGCGGGAGCAGAGCACGACCGCTCTCCTCAAATCACCCGCATCGATCGCCTCCGCGATCTGCTCGTCGGCCGGCTTCGGTGAGCCGGCGCGGCTCTTGCCCCCTGCGGGGTCGAGCTCGATGACGCCCGGTACCATCGTGTCTTGCTCCTTGTCGTCCATGCTCATGTGCATCCCGCGGCGAAATCCGTGACCGGACGCCCGCTCGACACGGTTGAAACCAGGGCTCCTCCCCCGAGAAATCGACAGGTTAGCTGGTTTCCGAGGGCAAGAACACGACGCCCACACGCTCCCTCGGCGACCCCCGAGCGCGCCGCTCCCCCTTCCCTCCCCCCGGCGGCCCCTCTCCACTCCCCTTCAACATTGACGCCAGCGGCGGCGCGTGGCTCAAGGCCGGCATGCAGGTCGGCATCACCGGTTTCCGCGGGGCGGGCAAGACCACCGTCTTCAACTGCCTGACGGGTCAAGCAGCGGCGACGGGCTACGGCGGCGGGCGCGAGGCCAACCGCGGGAACATCCGCGTGCCGGACGCGCGGATCGACAAGCTCGCCGCGATCTTCAACCCCAAGAAGACCACCTACGCCGACATCTCGTTCGTCGACATGCCCGGCCCCCCCGAGGGCGAGGACGGCATCGACAAGCAGGGCGCGGCCGAGCTGCGCCGCATGGACGCCTTGGTCCACGTGGTGCGTGGCTTCGGCGAAGGCTCGGGCATGCCGCCGCGCCGCGGTAGCGTGGATCCGGCGCGCGACGTCGTCGACTACGACACCGAGCTCGCGCTCCTCGACGTGGTGGTGCTCGAGGGCCGGCTCGAGCGCGTGAAGAAGGAGGGCAAGAAAGACCGCGAGGTCGACATGCTCAAGAGCGTCGTCGACGGCATGGAGGGCGGCGAGAAGCCAGCGCGCCTGCTCGGCCTCGACGAGGCCACGCTCCACGCCCTCAGCGGGTATCAGCTGCTGAGCCTCAAGCCGCAGCTCGCGCTCCTTGCGCTCGCCGACGACGTCTCTGCCGACGAGGCGACCGCGCTCGAAGCGCGGGTGCGGGACAGCGCCGCCGAGCGGGGCATCGAGGTGCTCGCCCTGCGGCCGGGCATCGAGTCGGAGATCGCCGCGCTGCCCCCCGACGACCAGAAGAGCTTCCTCGACGACCTCGGCCTCACCGAGACCGCGCGCCCCCGCTTCATCCGCAGCTGCTACGGCATGCTCGAGCTCATCTCGTTCTTCACCGTCGGCGAAGACGAGGTGAAGGCCTGGACCATCAAGAAGGGCACCCCCGCGGTGCGCGCGGCCGGTAAGATTCACTCCGATCTGGAGCGGGGCTTCATCCGCGCCGAGACGGTGGCCTACGACGACTTCATCGCCGCCGGCAAGCTGAGCAAGGCGCGCGACGCCGGGAAGCTGCGGCTCGAGGGCAAGGAGTATGTCGTGCAGGACGGCGACATCATCAACATCCGCTTCAACGTGTAAACGGGTGCCCCGCCGCGGCCGTCGTCAACGCGAGAGCTCGCCCCACAGCCGCTCGAACATGTCGCCGAAGGGCGCCACGAGGCGCGGATCGGTGCTCACGATCAGATTCTCCTGGTTGTGGTGAGCCGCGCTGCGCGTCCAGTTGTAGCTGCCCGTGAGCACTACCCTCCGATCGAACAGCGCGAACTTGTGGTGCATGTGATGCGGGCTCGCGTCGGTCTTCACCGACAGGCCAGCCCGCTCGAAGCGCTCGATGTCCGAGCCCGTGTCGTAGCTCTTCTCGTCGTCGGTGATGATGCGCACCTTCACTCCACGCGCATGGGCCGCCAAGATGGCGTTCGCGATGCGGTCATCGGTGATGGTGAACACACACACATCGCAGCTGCGGGCGGCGGCTCCGAACAGGGCCAGGATCTTGCGGAGCGGCTCCTCGCCGGGGCTGAAGAGCGCCTCCGAGCTCGGGGCCTGCTCGATCGCCTCGCTCGGCGTGAGCGCCTTGACCACGTCGTGCAGCCACGCGAGCACCGCTTGCGTGTCGGGCCCCTGATCCGCGGCGCGACTCGCCACGCGGAACGCGAGGTTGCGAAGCAACGGCAACGAGTCCGGTGGCGCCTCCTCCACGAGCCGCGCGATGGCTCGGCGCTCGCTCCGCGAGAGGCGCCGATCGTCGAGGGTCTTCTCGAGCTCGCGTTCGAAGTCGCTCGGCTTCATCGGTCCACCGGCGTGCGCATCGTGCAGAGCTCCTCGGCCGCGGTCGGATGGATGCCGATCGTCCGATCGAACTGTGCCTTGGTTGCCCCCATCTTGATGGCCACCGCGAAGCCCTGCGTGATCTCCGCGGCGTGGGGCCCCACCACGTGCAGCCCCACCACGCGCTGCGTGGCGCGGTCGACCACCAGCTTCATGAGCGCTCGCTCGTGACGTCCGGTGAGCGAGTGGAGCAACGGCGTGAACGTGCTGCGGTACACGTCGATCGCGCCGAAGCGCCCGTGGGCCTCTCCCTCGGTGAGCCCTACCGTGCCGATCTCCGGCTGACTGAACACGGCGGTGGGCACGTTGTGGTGGTCGGGCTCGGTGGGGCGCCCATCGAACAGGGTCGCAGCCACCGCCATCCCCTCGGCGAGGGCCACCGGCGTGAGGTTCACGCGATCGGTGACGTCCCCCACCGCGAAGATGGATGGCTGCGTGGTCTGCGAGAGGGCGTCCACCACGACGGCGCCGCGCTCGTCGAGCTTCACTCCCGCGTTTTCGAGGCCGAGCCCCTCCGTAAGCGGCTCGCGGCCGATGGCGAACAGGACGCGATCGTACTCCGCCGCGCTGCCGTCGTTGAGCGTGGCGCGGAGCCCCCCCGGCGTGCGCTCGAGCTCCTCGACGTCGAGCTCGAACCCGAGATCGATCCCCTTCTGTCGCATCTGCTCGGCGAGGTGGGCCCGCACGTCGTCGTCGAAGCCTCGGAGGAACAGCGGGCCGCGATAGATCTGGCGCACCTCGGTGCCGAGACCGTGAAGGATGCACGCGAACTCGACGGCGATGTAGCCGCCACCCACCACCAGCACCCGGCGCGGCTGCGTCGGCCAGTGAAAGGCCTCGTTCGAGGTGTCGGCGAGCTCCGCGCCGGGGATCTTCGGGCGCCGCGGCCGTCCCCCGACCGCGATGAGGACGTGTCTCGCGCGCACCCGACGGGCGCCGACCACGAGCTCGTGGGGGCCGGCGAAGGTGGCACGCTCCTCGAAGATCTCAACCCCGGCGCGCTCGAGCAAGCGACGATACACGCCGTTGAGTCGCGCGATCTCGCTGTCCTTCTTTGCGATGAAGCTCGCCCAGTCGAAACCACCAGCCTCCGTCGACCAGCCGTACGCGCGCGCGTCCTCGAACGCCTCGGAGAAGTGCGAGGCGTAGACGAGCAGCTTCTTCGGGATGCACCCAACGTTGACGCAGGTGCCGCCGAGCCGCCCCGCCTCTGCCAACCCCACCTTCGCCCCATAGGAGGCGGCCATGCGGGCGCCGCGCACTCCGCCGGAGCCTCCGCCGATCACGAAAAGATCGAACTCGTACTCGGTCATGGAGCCACGGGAGCACGCGGCGCCGAGGGCCGCAAGCACGTCCCCATGCCAGCTCCGACGCGTCGAAGCGGCGCTCCCGACCCGAGATGGGCAGGTCATCGCCCGCGTCGCGCGCCGAAGTCACGCACGGACGCGAGGGTGCTCAGACTTCCAAGACGAGGCCGTCGTCGGCGAACGCGAGGTCGACGCCCTCCGGCGCCTCGGCGAGGAGTCGCTCGACGCTCTCCCGGACACCGGCGCCGAGGTGGGTGAGGAGCACGCGCTTGGCGCCGATGCGCGGCAGCGCCTCTCGCCAGTCTTCCCAGGTGCAGTGGCGCCCGCACGGCGGAGCGAGACAGGAGCACTCGGCCACCAAGAGATCGACCCCTTCGGCGGCCTGGAACAGACCGTCGCACATCGCGGTGTCGCCGCTGAACGCGACCGACTTCCCGTTCGGGGCCACCACCCGAAGACACAGCGGCTCCTCTGGCGGGTCCATGTGCACCGCCTCGAAGCCATGCACCGTCGCCCCGGCGAGCTCGAGGGTTCCACCGGGGAAGAGCTCACGGAAGCGGGTCTCGAAGGGCTGCTCCCGGTCGAGGATGTCGCCGTAGGCGGCCTCGAGCACCGCAGCGAGCCGGCTCGCCACCCCCACCGGCCCCATCACTTCGAGCCGCTCGCGACGCACGTCGTTGAACATCGCGTCGATGAACAGGAACGGATAGCCCCCGACGTGATCGCCATGCAGGTGCGTGAACGCGAACCCGCGGATCTCCGTGGCGCGGCGCCCGAGCGCGCGCAGCCCCAGCAGAGCGGTCGCTCCGAAGTCGATCATGATCGGCCCCACCCCCGCTCCCTCGATCACGTAGCAGGAGTGACGACGACCCGCCGCGTTGAAGGCGTCCGCTGAACCAACGACCGTGAGGCGCAAGGGGTGAGTCTACCCCAAACGGGCGCTCAGAACGCGCCGCAGGTCGCTTCGTCGAACGTTGAGCTCGCGAGACACATGAGGCGCTGCGCCCCGTCGCGCAGGCGTCGCACCTCGGCGTCGGTGACCTGCCCGCCCGAAGCCATCTTGTTGTGGATGGCGCTGGCGTCGGCGAGATCGCCCTCCATCTTGCTCCGCGAACCAGCGGTGAGACCGAACGCGTCCACCATGCCCCCAGGGGCGAGCGCGGCCTCGAGCACGGTCTGCATCGCCGCCGCGTCGCGCGCGTAATCGGCTCCACCGGCGTCGAAGACGGGATCCTCGGTGGCGTGGGCGAGGCGGCTCACGATGCGGAGCAGCAGCTTCGCCTCGAGGGCGACCTTGGGGTAGTTGAGCGTGTCGGGCGTGTCTTGCGGCGTGTGGTACCGCTTGGTCTGCGCGTTGGCCAGGAAGAGCACCGGCAGGCCCGCGTTGCGGAACGCGTTGTAGTCGCTCCACGGCTGACGCCCGATCCCGAGCGGCCACTCCTCCACCAGGTGCAGGCCGATGGGAAACGCCAGCAGGCCTTCTGGCACCGCCGCCTCGGCCACGACCGCCTTCACCTGCGGGCTGAGCTCGGCCCCGAGCACCATGTGGTTCTGATAACCAGGCCACAGATCGGAGCCGATCAGATCGAGCGCGATGGCGACGTCGGTCTGCGCGAGCGGCACCACCGGGTTGTCCGCATAAAACTGGGAGCCCATGTTCTCGCTCAAGAAGTGCGGGGGCTCCTCCGCGTCCCAGGCCGCGATGATCACCGAGCGCGGTTGCGGGGAGTCGGCGATGGCGCAGCCGATCGCGAGGATCGTGGCCACCCCCACCGCGTTGTCGTCGGCGCCGAGGTACGTCTGAAAGTTGTTCACGCCGAGGTGGTCGTAGTGCGCGCTGAGGAGCACGTGGCGCTCCTTGCGCGCCGGATCCGCGCCGGGGATGACCCCGAGCACGTTGGCGGCCCCGGCGAGGGTCGCGATGGGCTGCTCGAATCCGGCCGGATCGAGGGGCTGGATGCCGCACGCGATCATCTCGTCGATGATGAACTGGCGAGCCAACAGGCCGCCCTCGCTCGCGGGCGCGCGCCCGGCGAGCTCCGGCGACGCAAGGTAATACGTGCGGCGCTCGAGCTCCGCCTGGGAGAGGCGCTCCGAGTCGTCGAGCACCTGGGTCGTGGGCCCCGTGCCACCCGCTCCCCCGCCGTCGTCGTTGGGCGACGTGTCTTCGACCACGCAGGCCGCGAAGGTGCACGCGGTGAGGGCGGAGATGCCGAAGAGCTGGCTGAGGGTTCTCATGGGTCGTGGCTCGGTGGGGTCGTGGAGGGCAGGTGAAAGGGTCGGGGCGAAGCCTTGGTCCTGGGACAGTTGCGCGGCGTGTAGCAGAAAAGAGCGTCCGCGTCGCGGTCGCGCGGACCGGACGCGGACGAGGAGGAGGAGGAGGAGTGCGTCAATCGGAGCGGGGGGTCAGCTTCCGCGCGTCTTCGGCCACCCGCCTGAGCCGAGGCTCAGCAATCTTCGGGGCTCGTGCTGCCCCCGTGGGAGGCGGCGAGTCGGAGACCCGCCGCCTGCGCCCACTCGCCAGCGCTCGCGAACCCCAGGCCAGGGCTCACTCGCAGCCGAACTTCTCTGCGAAGGCGTCGCGACAGATGGAGTCCCACTCGGTGCTCGAGCAGTAACCGTCGTCGGCGGCGATCGCGGCCGCGCGGCTGTCGCTGCAGTTGTCGGCGGTGAGGGCTTCACCCGTCTCGCAGGGGTCGTGCGCGCAGCTGAGCGAGGGCTCTTCGACGGGCTCGGGCTCGGGGGTGGCGCCACCCTTCTGCTGCGTGTTGGTCACGTGAACGCCGTGACCGACGTACTGGAAGGTGAGCAAGCCGCTGAACTCGCCCTGGGCGGCGACGTGGAACAGGCTCGGGGGCACGAAGAGGCCGCTGCCGGTCTCATCGCCCGGACGGGGGCCGGTGACCTGACGGGCCTGCGCCATGAGCGGCTCGAGCGCGGCGCGGAACTCCGCGTAGCTGCCGTAGCTCGTGCCGACCGTCTCGACGATCTGGGCGAAGAGCGCGTCCACCGCCAGGCGGCTCGGGTGGTCTTCCGGCACCCGGTCGAGGCCCATCGTCTCGAGCAGACCGGGCTTCATCTTCACGAGCACCGCGGCCTGGGCCGGCGCGAGCGCCTCACCGAGGATCTGCCGCGGCATGTGCGTGCGCATGAACTGCATCACGATGTCGGCCATCGTCATCGGCGTGAGCGCGAGCATGCGGCTCGCCACCTCGGGGTTCGGCGCGAGGGCCGCCATCGGGGGCAGGTTCTCCGGCGCGAGATCGATACGCACCATGGCGACGCGCTTGTTGTCGTTGAGCTTCACGAACGAGCTCGGCGTGCTGATGGACCCGGTCTCGGCGAACTCGTCCACACCCTTGTTGTGGAGCTCGACCTCGGCCACGAACTTCGCCCACGTCTCGGCGCCGACGAGCGGCTCCATCGTGGTCTTGTTGAGCGGCGTGATGAGGCCCGCGCTGTAGGCGAGGAACGCGAGCTCCGCGCAGTACACCTGGTTCTGGGCGTCCTGGAACCACGCGAGCGACTCCTGGTCGCCGGTGATGCCGAGCACCATGCGGCGCACGTACTCGGTGACCTTCTCGGGCGTGTTGCCGCCGAGCGGGTCGCCGCCGTTGTAGTCGCCGGGGAAGTCGGTGACCGCGTTCAGACCCACCAGGATCGAGCGGACGTTGTCGTTGTACTCGTCTTCGTAGCCCGCCGCCCACTCCGGATAGGAGGGATCGAGGAAGATCATCGAGTAGGTGGCGTTGCCGAAGCGGCCGTTCTCGTAGCCCTGCGGGTTGTTGAGCGTGATGGCGCCCGGATGGCCGTGCTCGGCGCGCTCGACGCCCACGACGACCTCGATGTGCGTGTCTTGGAGCTTGAAGTCTTCCTTCATCGCCGCCGCGTCGGCGTTGTTCAGATCGATGAAGCGCCGCTCCGGGCGGTGCATCTTGAGGCCGATGCCGACCTTGCCCGGCTTGTAGTGCTTCGCGATGATCATGTCGCCGCGGGGGAAGTCTTTGCCGGCGGCGTCCTTGACGTTGTCTTCGTTGCTGTAGGGGATGATGTTGATCACGTCGCCGAACAGGTGGGTCGGCGCGGGGATGGTCTGGTCGCCGATCTTCACGAGCGCGGTCCAGGTGTCGGCCGCCTTCTGGATCGGGACGGCGTCGGGATACTGCGCGTTCATCCGGCCGATGTTGACCTCGTAGTTGGTCAGCTCGGTGACGTTGTCGCTCTGGGAGGTGGGATCCTCACTGGAGCAACCAACGTTGGTGGCGGCCACGAGCAGGGGGGCAACGGCAAGCGCGAAAACGGAAAGTACTTTGTTGAGTTTCATTGGGGGTTCCTTCTCCTCGAGTCGTCCTTGCGACTTGGCCAAGACCAAAGCACACCCTGTGCCACCCGGTAATCCTAACACCTACATTTGCCCATACAGCCCCACGTCCACCGCAACAGCTCGGAATCGCGGCGGTTCACCACGGTGGGGGTTGAACGGGGGTGGCCCCCGTGCACGCAGAGGCGGATCGCGGGAATGGACAAAGAGTCACCCACATCCCCCGAATTGGATCCCGATGTATCCACTTCATCACCAATGTAGGTATCACCCTCACCTCTTCTGGTTTCGGCTGGCCCCGTGCCCACCCAAGCCTGCACCCGTGGGATGATGGACGCGCGATGACCTACGTCCGTGCGTTCACCCACAAGAGCGAGATCCTGGCGAGCAACGCCTGGGGCGACCCCCACGAGCGCCAGGTGCACGTCTACCTCCCTCCCAACTACTCGGATCGACGCAAAGAACCCTACCCGGTGGTGTTCTTGCTCGCGGGCTGGTCCGGTCGCGGCGCGCACTTCCTGGCCGACGGTGGGGTGTTCAGCGCCTCGCTGCCCGAGCGACTCGACAAGCTCATCGAGGCCAAACAGATGAAGCCGGTGATCGTGGTCTTCCCGGACGGCACGAGCCGCCTCGGCTCGAGTCAGTATGTCAACTCACCGGTGAACGGGAACCACATGGACTACCTCTGCGACGAGCTCGTGGACTGGGTGGACAGCCGGTTCCACACCCACAAAAGCCGCTACCACCGCGGCGTCGTCGGTCACTCGAGCGGCGGCTTCGGCGCCCTCGTCGTCGGCATGCTGCGCAGCGATCGCTTCTCTGCGGTGTGCTCGAGCGCGGGCGACAGCTGGTACGCCTACCTCTACACCCACACCATTCCCCTCACCATCCGCACCCTCGATCATGCGGGCGGGGTCGGACCGTTCGTCGATCGCTTCCTCCAGAGCCCCAACCCGCGGGGTCTGCTCGGCCACGCGGCCACGATCACGATGCTCAACCTCTCGATGTGCAGCTGCTTCACGCCGAACCCCCACGTCCCGCACATCAAGGGCGACCTCTGGTTCGAGCTGGAGACGGGGGTGCTCATCGACGACGTGTGGAAGCGCCTCCTCGCCTGGGATCCGCTGCACATGATCGATCACCACCTCACCGAGCTCCGAAGCCTGAGCTGGATCCACCTCGAGGCGGGCACCGACGACGAATACGGCCTTCACCTGGGCCACCGCCAGCTCGCGGCCAAGCTCGCCCGCCACGACATCGCGCACGTCATCGACGAGTACCCTGGCCCCCACGGCGGCCATCATCACCGGATGGCCGACCGCATCGCTCGCATGGTCGACCGGCTCAGCCCCTGAGACCCCATCGAGCCCCGCAGCCGCCCTTCATTTCTCCACAGGCCCAAACGGGAGTCTGGTAAACCGACGTCCCCATGGGGAAGGCCAAGACGCGCGGTGCCAAGCAGCTGGCGGCGGATCCCGTGTTCGACGCGCTCGCCGGGGCCATCCTGCGCGGGAAGTACCCACCGGGGAGCCCGTTGCCACCCGAACGCGAGCTGAGCGCGCTGTTCAACGTGTCGCGACTCATCGCCCGACAGGCGCTCCATCGCCTGCGCGAGATGGGTCTCGTGCAGGGCGGCCAAGGCGGCCAGAACACCGTGCTCGATCCGGAAGACGCCAACGATCCCCGGATCATCGCCTTGCAGATGGAGCTCGCCCCGCAGAAGACCGACGAGCACGACATGACCGAACGCCAAATGATCGGCGGGGCCATGTTGCTCGAGCTCGCCCAGCTGCGGATCTCGGCCGAGGAGATCGACGCGCTCGATCGCATGGTGCGGGCGCGGGAGGCGCATCCCGACGAAGGGAGCCTCGAGATCTTCGAGGCCGACTTCTGGACCTTCATCGCGCGCTGCACCAAAAACCGGATCCTCCTGCGCGAGGCCCGCTGGTGGTTCGCGATGCTCCAGCGCCAGCCGGAGCGACGGCGACGCTTCTACGACCGACCCGAGCTGCGGCTCGCCGTGTATCGCGCGGTGGTGAACAACCTCCGCGAGCAGCCCGGCGCTGCTGCCCAGCGGTTCATCGAGTCGGTGCGGCCGGTGTTCCAGCTGCGCGCCGAGATCGTCGCCGAAGCGTGACCGCCACGAACGCCGCGAAGAGCCACCCCGCGGCGCCAGCCGGGTGGGCTCCGACGCGGCACCCGCAGCCGCCGTCTTCCACCCGAAGCTCGTCGCCTCCCTGACCGTTCGCGCCCGCACCCGAGGCCCCGCTGCCGGCGCCTCCGCCGGTCCCGCCCGCGCCGCCCGCCCCCGGCCCCGGACCGCTCGATCCACCGAAGGCCATCGGCTCGGTGCAGCGCTGGTTGTCCTCGGCGTCGACCGCACAGAGCGCCACCGTGGCGGTGGCCGTCACCGCCGCGGCGAGCTCCACCCGGAACAGATCTCCGCCCATGAAGACCGCCTCCACCTCCGACGCGCCGCCGTCGTCGACGAGGGCGTACGCCCGCACCCGCGGCCCCGAGTCGGTCACGACGCGGTCGCTCACCGCGAAGCGGAGCGCGAAGGGGGCCGAGGTGTCGAGTCCCTCCGGTGTCTCGAACGCGATGATGTTGGGCGCGGTCGTGTCGACGGGCTGCTCGCTCGAGCCGAGGTACACGCGGGACACGTGGTTGGTCGGCGACCCCTGCTCCCCCTGTCCGGTCACCGCGTCCATGCGCCCGTCCCCGTTCACGTCGCCGAAGTCCATCCACAAGGTCGGGTCTTGCACGCTCGGGAAGGCCCCCGGCTCGAGCGTGAACTCGCCCCCATCGTTGAGGAGGATGCGCTCGTTGGCGCTGAGCGACGGGATGGCGAGATCGAAGTCGCCGTCGTCGTCGATGTCGATGCACATCACCCCGTTGTCGTCGGCGGTGGCGTTCTGCCCGAGCTGTGCCGTGCCGTCGGAGAACTGGCCCGCGCCGTCGTTGAGGAGGAGCTGCTCGCGCTGAAGGCTCGCGCCGATGTTGTCGATCACCAGATCGAGATCCCCGTCGCCGTCGACGTCGCAGGCGCTCGGACCGTAGTGATACGGTCCGCCCACGGGACCGGGCATGTTCCCGCTGATGTCGGTGAAGGTGCCGCTCCCGTCGTTCCGCCACAGCGCCGACGCGCCGGTGTGGGCGTTGACGAGCACGTCGAGATCGAAGTCGCGATCGACGTCGAGAAAGTCCACGTCGTCGGGATCTTCCCCCGGGAAGGTTTGGGGCAGGCGCTCGGTGGCGTTGGTGAAGAAACCGTCGCCGTCGTTGAGCAAGAGCCACGCGGGGGGGCCATCGGAGCTTGCGTAGCCCTGGGCGACGAGCAGGTCGAGATCGCCGTCTCCGTCCACGTCCCCGAACCGCGCCCCGGCGGAGCGGGAGGCGTTGGCCCCGGCGGGGAGACGGGTGGACGCCTCGTCGACGAAGGTCCCGTCCCCCTGGTTGACGTAGAGACGGTCGGCCGCCCCCCCCGCGTTCGGCAGGTAGAGGTCGAGCGCCCCGTCGCCGTTCACGTCGCCCACCGCGACCACCCGGACCGCGAGCGTCGGAGCCTCGCCGAGCCGCGCGACCGTGACCTCCGTGAACACGCCACCGTCGTTGTCGTAGAGCCGGAAGGGCTCCGCCGACGGGCTGGAGAAGAAGCCGCCGCAGCTCGGCACGATCAAATCCAGATCCCCGTCCCCGTCGAGATCGGCCAACCGGAGGTAGTTCGTCCACCCCTCGTCGTCTTCCACCGCGGTGGGGCCGGTGAAGTACGCCACCGCCAGCGCGGGGCTGACCGACAACAGGATGCCGAGCGCCGTGATCGCCGCGGGTGCCTTGCGCATGGCGGTAGGCTACAAGGAGAGGGCGAGTGACGCGCCGACAATCGTCTCCCCCCATCGCGAGCGCCATCCTGTGGTTGCTCCTCGGCGTGCTCTGCTTCGCCGGCGGTTGCTCGTCGCCATCGGTGGCGCTGTTCGGCACCCAGAAGCCCAACGTTCGCGCGACCCCCGAGATCGCGAGCCTCGAGCGCGCGATGTTCCAACGGCTGAACCGCGACCGACAGAAGGCTGGCCTCCCCCCCCTCACCTACGACGAGGCGCTGGCCGACGTTGGGCGCGCCCACTCCTTCGACATGCGTGAGCATGGCTTCTTCGCCCACGAGTCGCCGAACACCGGCGTGCTCGAGGATCGGATGGACCGCGCCGGCATCCTCGCGGCCGAGATGCGTGAGAACCTGGCCACCGCCGAAGACGTCGAGCGCGCCGAAGACAACCTGCTCAAGAGCCCCGGTCACCGGCGCAACATCCTCGCCGACTCGGTGACCCACGTCGGGATCGGCATCGTGCAGGGAGACGGCTCCGGTGACCCGCGCATGCTCCTCATCACCCAGGTGTTCGCGCGCCCCGCCAAGCTCGCCACCCCCGCCGAGACCGAGGTGGCCGTGCTCGCGGCGCTCGACGCGGCGCGGGCAAGACGCGGCGTGGCTCGACTGACCCCACACCCGATGTTGACCGAGCTCGCGGGGAGCCACATCGAGAGCCTCCCCGACACCGTCCCCGACGGCGCGGTGGGCGACATCGGCGTGAAGGTCTCTCGCACGCTCAACGAGCGGGACGACCACGAGCTGATGGCCATCCAGATCCTCGCCCAGGCCGTCTTCAACGCCGGCGAGTTCACCGTGCCCGACAGCGCCCTCGCCGCGAAGACGGGCGCGGTGGGCGTCGCCGCGCGGAAGGCCGTCGACGAGCGGGGACGACCACGCGTGAAGGTGCTCGTGCTCTTGGGTCGGCGCTGACGACGCGTCGGACGAGCGTCGCCGGTCAGAACACGAGCGCTTTGCGCTCGGCGCCGCGAAAGCCAAAGCTGATCCCGAGCACGGGAGCCTCGTCGGCGAGGCCCTGGCTCACCCCCGCGTGAACGAGGAGGGTGCGGATCGTGAGCTCACGTTCGGGCGGAGCGGGGCTCTTGAACGCGTCCAAGAGCGACGGGTCCTTGGGGGGAGCCTCGATCGTCTCGTCGGCGAGGAGCACCTCGATCTCTGCCGTGCCCTGATCGCCCACCCCCGGAGCCACGTCGAGAGACAGGCGCAGGTGTCCGCACTGAGAGCTGCCGTGGTCGCTCCTGTGGCGCGTCGTCATGTTGTTGCTCAGTTGGCCCCGCACCTTCTCGTCGTGCTCCGGTGTGTAGAACATGAAGTGCACGGTCGCTCCGTTCGCCTCACGCGCCGCGAACACCCTCACGCCGAAGGGGGCCTTCTCGACCTCCTTGAACGGAACGCTGTAGCGCTTCACGAGCTTCGCCCCGAGCGAGGTGGGATCGATGAAGCCCTCCTCCACGTGCAAGGTGGCCACGCCATCTCCGAGCACGAGCCGCTCCACCCGCAGCGCGCGGGGCGTCCACTCCTCTTCCATCCCCGGGCTCTCGGTCGCCGTTCGCGCCGCCGCGGCGCTTCGGGTGGGGACGCGGGGCCAGCTCTCGAGCCGGTCTGGCCACCTCGTTCGGTACCCCAGCACCCAGGGCTCGAGGATGCTGATGCACACCGTGGCCGCGCCGAGCCCACTCTCGTCCGATGCGCGATCGTTCCACCGCATGAACTGATCTTTGCTGAACTCCTCCGCCGCCTTCTTGTCTGCGAAGAGGCCGGCGTAGTCGAAGCGGTTCGAGCGCCGGTGCTTCGGCCGCGGCGGGAGCGCGGCGTAGAGGCCCGGGAACTTGCTCCGCTTGTCGATCGACTTCGGCACGTCGACCTTCTTCGGCAGCGGCGCAAACGACGCCTCGGGCAGCGCGCTGAAGGCCAGAGGCGCGTCAGCCTCCGGAGGCGCCGCCAGGCTCGGAGGCGACGTGATGGTCACCCCCAGCGCGGCGACGACCGACAACGCCCAGACGGCTCGCGACATGTCTTGACTCATCACTCCCTCACAGCGTCTTCAGGAAGGCCTCGAGCGCGTCCACGTCGGCCCGGCTGAGGTGTTTGGTGTGCCCCATCGTCCCGTCCGTTCCTCTCAAGAGGTCGCGCAGCGTCTTGTAGCGCCCATCGTGGAAGTAGGGGGCGCGAGCGCCGAGGTGTAAGAGGGTGGGGGTATTGAACGCCTTGTCGCGATCTCCGCTCGCGACGCTCTGCACGTCGTGCACCTTGTTGTCCGTGAAGGCGTCGCCGCTGTGGCAGCTCGCGCAGGCCGCTTGCTCCGAGGCGAAGACCTCGGCGCCGCGGGCCACGAGCTTCGCGTTGCCCGCCATCTTCGGAGGCGCAGGCAGCGAGCCGAGGTAGGCGACGAGCGCGCGGAGCTCGACCGAGCGCAGTCCCCCCGCGCCCCGGAGGCGCTTGAATGTGTCCCGAACATGGTCTTCGAGCGCGTGGGCCGCGCCATCCCAGCCGAACGGCGCGGTGCCCACGAGCGTGCCCGCGAGCAGCTTCGTCCGACGCGGCCCGTTGGGGGTGGCCCACACCAGCCCGTCGTCGCGGCCGTCGGGGTGACAGCTCGCGCAGGCGCGGCCGTCGCTGGCGATGCGCGCGTCGTTGGTCGCGTGGAAGAGCGCGCGTCCGAGCACGAGCTCAATGCTCAGCTGTCGCGCTGGGTTCGACGCGACCTCCACCTTGCGCACGGTGGGGTCGAGATCGGCGTTGGTGGGCGCCATGTCGGCGAGATCGATCACGTTCAGCATGCGGTCGAACTGCGACCACACCACCGCCCGCGCCTCCACGGTGTCGACCGCGATGCCGCTCGGCCCCGAGGCCACGCGCCAGCGGCGCTTCTCGGCCTGTACCGGCCCCGGCGAGAGCACGTCGTAGGCCACGACGATGTCGGTACCGAAGCAGCCCACGAGGAGCGAGCGCGACGCGTCGTGGACCGCCGCGGTGCGTGGCAAGAGGCAGCTCTCCTCCTGGCGATCGCGGCCGAACAGGTGGTGGTTGGGGTCGACGACGAGCGACGGCGGCAACACGTGGCCGCCGCTCGGATCGAGCACGGCGACGCTCGGCATCTCCGTGATCGTGTGCTCGTGTCCGTAGCCCGCAGTGCGCTGGGAGGCGTCGCCCGGATCGACGAGGACCTGGGGTGCGAAGACACGACTCGTGGTCCCCGTGCTCTTCGCGAGCGCGAACGACTGACACGACGTCCGGCGCATGTGCGAGCCCTCCTTGGCGATGTCGGCCTCGAGCTCTGCGAACACCTCCGCGAGCTTGGCGCGCTGGTCGCCTTGCTCGGCGGTGAGCGGCCCGGCCTTGCCCAGGGCCTTCTGCACGCGCTCGTGCGCGGCCTCCACGTCACGGTCGAAGCGCTCGCCGGTGGTCACCGGCGTCACCTCCTTGTCGGCCAGGCGGACCACCGAGAGGTGTCCTCCCACCGCGTGGGCGACGAAGGCGCGCTCACCGTCCTCGGACACCACCACGTCGCGGGGCTCACGCGAGAGCTCGACGGTGAGCGCGGGTCGCAGCTGTTCGGCGTCGAAGCCGACGAGGGTCGCGCCCCAGCCGGCGAGCGCGTAGACCACGTCTCCGCCGGGAGCCTGCGCGAGCGCCACCGGCTCGTTGGGCGTGTCGATCCGGCAGCGCTCCACCATCGCGCGATCCGTGACCTCGGGCTCGAGCACCACGAGCTTCGAGCGGTCGCGCAGCGCCACCACCACGCGTCCGTCCGAGAGCACCGTCAGCTCCGACGGCGTACCGTCGAGCGGGGTGCTGCCGAGCGTCTCCCCGGTGTCGACGTCGACGAGATGGACCCCGCGCTCGTCGGCGTCGGCCACCACCGCCAGCGTGCGCTCGCCTTGCTCGGCGAGCACCACCGTCGCCCCGTCCGTCGACTGCGGCGCGAGCAGCCCCTTGGGAGCGCGCGCCCGACAGCTCTGCCTCCCGAGGTTGGCTTTGGCCTCCGCGCCCTCGGCCACCTGCGCCTTGGGTGCTTGAGCGGCCGGCCCCCCGCAGGCCGCGACCCCCACCCCAACCACCGCCACCCCCACGCACGCGAGCGAATGGAGGGTGTTCATCGTCGTCTCGCGCTTTCTCATGAGCCCTCAAGGTACGACCACGTCGTCCACCACCGGATAGGGAGAGTACGCATCCGACACGAAACATCTTCCAGTGGTTCTGGAAGCGCACGATTCCGCCACGTATGCTCGGGAGTCGAAGCGGGGGCGCGGTAGGTGGCTGCGTCGGACCCGAGACCATGGAGGACACGCCACGCCGGGCGCGCAAGCCCACGCCGTTCGAGCCGCTCCCCGGGACGCTGCGCCTGGTGGTGCTCGCCGGCGAACGGCTCGGACGGCGCGTGACGCTCGAGGCGTCGAGGTTGTTGATCGGCAGGGGCGACGACTGCGACATCTGCTTCGCCAACGAGCGCGTCTCTTGGCACCACGCCGAGATCCGACAGATCGGCCCCCAAGCTCACGTGCTCGTCGATCTCGAGAGTCGCAACGGCACCTTCCTCAACGGCGAGCGCGTGGTCGGCGAGCGCCTCCTCACGCTCGGCGACAAGCTCCGCTTCGGCTCCGACCTCGTGGTCCAGGTGTCGCTGTTCGATCCGGTGGAGGAGCAGCTCAGGCAGCGCCAGCGCCTCGAGACCCTCGGCCGCGCCTCCGCGGGCTTCGCCCACGACTTCAACAATCTCCTCGGCGCCATGATCGCCAACCTCGGCTATCTCCAGCGCCTCGAGCTGCCGGTCGAGAGCCCCGAGGTGGCCGAGTGCCTGGTCGACCTCAACGACGCGGCCACCCGCGCTGCCGAGCTGAGCGAGCGGCTGATGGACTTCGCCCGCGGCGAGCGCACCCACCCCACCCCCTGCGACGTGGGCGAGATCGCCGAGGAGGTGGCGAGGCTGGTGCGCCGCACCTTCGACCGCAGCGTCGAGGTGCAGACGATCTGCGAGGAGGGGCTGTTGGTGCACGGCGACGGGCTCGAGCTGCACCAGGTGCTCATGAACCTGTGCATCAACGCGCGCGACGCGATGCCACAGGGCGGACACCTCACCCTGCGGGCGCGCCGCGACAGCGAGGCGGGGACCGTCGAGATCTCGGTGATCGACACCGGGGGAGGCATGAGCAGCCGCACCCTGAGACAGATCTTTCAGCCCTTCTTCACCACCAAAGGCATCGGCGGCTTCGGGCTGGGCCTGGCGACGGTTCGTGAGATCGTCACCGCGCTCGGCGGGACGATCGCCGTTCAGAGCGAGCTCGGCAAAGGGAGCACCTTCGACATCTCGTTGCCCGCGCTGGAGCAGCCGCGGAGGCCTCCTGGCACGCGGTCCGCGATCCGCAAGCGGCAGGGGAAGCGCGCGCGGCCGCTCCGCGTGCTCGTCGTCGACGACGAAGCGGCGGTGCAGCGGAGCCTGCGCCGCATCCTCACCCAGGCCGGACACCAGGTCTCGCTCGCCGCCTCCGGGGCCGACGCGCTCGCGCGCTACGCCGACGCCGAGCCCGACGTGGTCCTGCTCGACGTCGACATGCCGGCCATGACCGGGGACGAGGCGCTCCGTCGCCTCCGCGACCACCACGAGGAGGCAGTGGTGGTCATGATGTCGGGCCACCGCGATCAGGCCCGCGAGGGCCGGCTCCGCGACGCTGGTGCGGTGACGGTGTTGCACAAGCCGCTGTCCGCCAGCGCTCTCCTCGTCGCCCTCGAGGAGGCCACCCAAGGACCCGACGACGCGGTGCCCCCCGATCGTCCCACGCTGATCTGAGCCAAGCGCCCTCGGGGCAAGCGCTGTCGAGGCGAGCCGTCTGTGCTACAACCCGCCACCGCTCACTCATGTGGACTCCCGATCGCGCCGTGCTCGAGGCCAACCTTTCTTTCTACGAGGCGTTCGCGACCCAAGATCTGTCGGCGATGGACGCGGTGTGGGCGAGCACGCACACCGTGAGCTGCACCCACCCCGGGTGGCAGGCGATCCACGGACGGGAGCAGGTGATGTCGAGCTGGCGGGCCGTCCTCCGCCACAACAGCGCCCCCATCCGCTGCGAGGATGCGCGGGCCAGCGTGTTCGACGAGGCGGCCTTCGTGACCTGCATCGAGCGCATCGCTTCCGCGCAGCTCGCCGCGTCGAACTTCTTCGTGCTCGAGGACGGCCTCTGGAAAATGGTGCACCACCAGGCGGCCCCGTTCGCTCCGCGCTCGGTCCCCGACGAGCTGGTGGTTCCCCGCGGCTCGCTCAATTAGGGCCTGCGGTGGTCGCGTCGGGCCGGGTGCGACCGGCACCGATCACGGTGCGGCGGTGAGGGCGACGACGCTGAACGCCACGGCCTTGCCACGACCCGGGTTGTGGTAGCTGTGCTTTTGATCGCCGCGAAAAACGACCACGTCGCCAGGCTCGAGCCGGTAGCTCACGCCGGAGGCGACGAGCTCGATCACGCCCGTCTCGCAGGTGAGGTACTCGCGTGTCCCCGGGGTGTGGGGCGTGCCCGTCATCTGCCCGCGAGGCGCGAGCTCCATCCGCTCCAGCTGAAACCCCGCGATGACGTCGGGCAGGAGCTTCTTCACCCACACCTCCCCGCGCCGACGGGTGGGTAGCTCGCTGGCCCGAAAGTGCTTGGCCGTGGCCCGCGGGGGGGCGATGAGCTCCTCGACCGTGATCCGAAACGCGCGCGCGACGCGGACCAGCACCGCGAGCGTCGGGTTGGCGGCCCCCGACTCGAGGTTCGCCCACGTGGGACGCGGGAGGCCCGCGCGCTTGGCCATCTGTTGTTGCGTGATCCCGCGCGCCTCACGGAGCTGTCGCATGTTGTTGGCCAGGTTCACCGCCACCTCGCTCATGTCGAGACAATGACCAAATGTTCTCAAATCATCAAGCTCGACGACACATTATCTCGCGCGAGGCACCCTGAGGACAGGCGATCCCCCATCCACCCCTGGAGGTCTCATGAACACGAACAACGTTGGAGTCGTCATCACTGGTGCAAGCCGCGGCCTCGGCCGTGCGCTCGCCCTCGCCTTTGCGCGACGCGGTGCCCGCCTCGTGTTGATCGCGCGCGGCGCGGCGGCGCTCGAGGAGGTCGTGGCGCGAGCCCGTGAGCTCGGCGCCGAGGCTCACGGGATCGTCGCCGATGTCGCCGACAAGGACGCGGTGGTCCCCATCGCCGGACGAGCCCACGCGCTGCTCGGCGCGGTGGACGTGTTGATCAACAACGCGAGCACGCTCGCGAAGCCGCCAGGCTCGGGGCCGTTGCCCCTGCTCCTCGACACCGAGTGTGAAGCTCTCGGCCATGCCCTCGAGGTGAACGTCGTCGGCGCGTTTCGACTGACCAAGGCGCTGGCCGGCCCCATGGTGCTCCGCGGGCAGGGAACGGTGCTCAACATCTCCTCCGACGCGGCGGTCGAGGCCTACCCCGGCTGGGGGGCCTACGGCGTGTCGAAGGCCGCCCTCGATCACCTCACGCGGATCTGGGCCGCCGAGCTCGAAGGGAGCGGCGTTCGCCTCGTGAGCATCGATCCGGGTGAAATGGACACCGAGATGCACGCGGAGGCGCTGCCGGAGGCCGATCGGTCCACGCTCGCCCGGCCAGAAGACGTGGCCGAGCGCTTCCTCGCCTGGCTCGCGCTGGACACGACAACGGAGCCTCGGCTGTCGCTCTCCACGCGCTCCTCCATGGAGGCCGCGTCGTGATCGCCGCAACCAGGCCTCGCACACGTCGGGACGCCGCACGCCTGCTCGTGGTCGCGCCGAACGGCGCGCTCACCGACACCGCGGTGGACGCCCTCCCCGCCCACCTCGCCCCCGGCGACGTGCTCGTGGTGAACGACGCCGCCACCGTGCCGGGCAGCCTCGGCGCGGTCACCGCGGACGGGACGCCCCTCGAGGTGCGTCTCGCCGCGCAAGCGGTCGACGGCAGCTGGCTCGCAGTGACCCTCGGCGACGGGCGCTGGACCACGCCCACCGAGCACCGCGGAGCGCCGCCACCGCTGTCGCCGGGTCAGCGCCTCTCGTTCGTGCGGGCGGGCGCGCGGGTGGCGCTCACCGCGACCGTGACCGGTGTCTCTGCGCTCAGCCC
>CAYOAL010000076.1:0-46857 GCA_964401935.1 uncultured Polyangiaceae bacterium | reverse complement strand
ACCGACCCGCCACTCCGCCTTTTCCGGTCAGGTCTTGAGTTTGCTGGAGGGTGCTCCGCACCCTCCCCCCACGCTGCGCGTGGGTCCCCCTCCCACCGCGTTGCGCTTCTCGCCCCAACACCCAAGCGCGCTTCGGCTCCGCACCCTCCCCCCACGCTGCGCGTGGGGCCTCTCTTGGAGCACCCTCACCGCGCTCTCTCGGCTCAGGGCGGCGGGAGGCGCGGGTGCGAGGTGGCTGGCGCCGCCGTCTGTACGACGTAGGCCTTCTTCACGTAGTCGAGCTCGGGGTAGTTCTGTCGCAAGAACGCGTTGCCCTTCTCCATGATGCGGCCCTGCTGCTTCGCGAGGAACTTGTGGAGCTTGTCGCCGCCGAAGGTCTTGGTCACCTCGAACCCTTCGGTCACCTTGCACACCGGCGCGAAGGCTTGATCGAGGTGGTCGTTGTCTTGGTAGTTGATGAACACCTGCGTGGCGCGGGTGGTCGCGGTCATGCCCTTCGTGGTCGGATCGCCGATTTGAGCGAAGGTGAGGGTTCCCTCGGTGTTCTTCTGCGTCACCTTGTCGGGCGGCAGCTCAGCCTTCTGCCACGCCGCGCTCACGGCGGGATCTCCGGAGAGGCCCCACTGCACGACGAACTCGGGATGCACGCGGTAGATCGCGACGTCGTCGTAGAAGCCGATCTTCAAGAGGTTGTAGAAGCGGTCGGCGGCGTGGGGGGCCCAGCTCCGCGTGCACGCCACTACGAAATCGCCGGCGGTGGTCTCGAAGCGCGCTTCGAAGGTGTCGGGGGCGGTGAGCTTCGCCTTCTTGGGATCGAGCAGCGCGGGGTGGGTCGACGCCGGAAAGGGCCCCTTGGCCTTCTGGGCAGGCGCGCTCCCGCTCGGTGCCGCGGCGCCGTCGGCGGTGGCCGTGCTGCTCGTGGCCGCGCTCGGGCCGGCGCTCGCGTCCGGGGGTGGCGTCTCGCGCGCGTCGCGACCGTCCGCGCTCGCCGCCGAGGTGCTCGGTGGGGGCGCCTCCTCGCAGGCGCTCGCCCCGAGCGCCATCGCCATCACGGCCCCGAGCCATCCACGACTCCTCGTGCTCGCTCTCATGCGCGCATCTGGCCAGGGCCCGGGAGCCGCCGCAACCCCCGCGTCGTCTCCCAGCATGACGATGCCGTCGGGTTTCGGGGGCAGCTCGTCACGCGCGGAGGCTTCGCCGAGACGGGGGCGCTCCGCTCGAGCGGCGACAACCTCCCCGAGACCGAGGGGCGCGCTCAGCTGAAGCGGCGCTTGCGGATGAAGCGGTAGACGCGCGCCGGCTTGGTGCCGGTGTGGCGCTTGCCCGGCGCTTGCTCGATCACCCCGTCGGTCTGCATGCGCACGAAGCGGCGCCGAAAATTTCCGGGGTCGTAGGTGGTGCCCTTGATCGCTTCGTGGACCGCGCGTAGCTCGGCGACGGTGAAGGTGGGGGGCACCAGCTCGAAGCCGATGGGGGAGTCTTCGATCTTGCCGCGGATGCGCTCGAGCGCGACATCGAGGATGGCGTCGTGATCGAAGGCGAGGGGGCTCGGCCGCTCGGTGGCCACCGAGAACCAGCGCGCCTCGGCGGCGTCGCTCCCGGCGCGGACGAGGGTGACCAGGTCTTGTCGCACGAGCGCGTAGTAGGCCACCGTGATCACCCGCGTGCGGGGATCGCGCTGGGGCGCGCCGAACGCGTGCAGCTGCTCGAGGAACGCGGAGCCCTGGGGCAGGCCGGTCTCCTCGCTGAGCTCGCGGTGCGCGGCCTCGTCGAGGCTCTCGCCTTGATCCGGACCATCGCTTACCCGCACGAAGCCGCCGGGCAAGGCCCACATGCCCTCGAAGGGGGGGCCGCCCCGCCGTATGAGCAGCACCTTGAGATCGGTGTCCTTCACGGTGAACACCACGATGTCGACCGTGACCGACGGGCGCGGAAAGACGCTCGCGGTGTAGCCCTTGGGCAGTCCGGCGCTCCGAGCGCGGGTGCTGCGCTTCGCCGAGCGCCGCTCAGGGGGACGGCGCTTGCTCGTTTCGGACTTTGCCCCCCGGCTCGCTTTGATGCCTCGATTGGCCATGGCTCGTCAGTCGGTAGACGCGTCGGTCGCGTGTGCACACCAGTTGACCACGATGGCCGGCAAGGTGCACGTCCCCGCACAAACTCGCTGCGATGTTGCGTCGTCCGCCCGCCCCCACCGCGGCCGGGAAGACCTCCAGCTCGCCGCTCTCCCCGAGGAGCACCGCGACGCCGCTGTCGAGCACCGCGAGCGACACCCCCACCGGCACGGCCAGCGGTCGCTCGGCCACGTCGTAGCGGGCGCCGTCGGCGGCGACGCGGAACACGTAGCGGAGATCCTGTCCGCTCCGATCGCGGGCGAGCACGCCGAGCACGGTGCCCTGGCGGTCGTCGCCGTCGGCCCGCGCGCCCAGCACCACCACCCCGTCGAGCTCGGCAAGCCGCAGCTGGTGATGGACGCCGGAGGCGGGGAAGAGCGAGGCGTAGGTGGCTCCGAGGAGGCTCGAGAGGGCCACCCCGTCGAACAGGGTGGTGGCGTGTGGCGGCACCTTCGCTGCGATGCGGGCGCTCGCGATCACCGTCGCGCCCACGTCGCGGAGGAGCACCTCGACGATCATGTCGCGATGCTTGACGTACAGCCGGTCGCGCGCAGTCGTCACCGCCTCGGCCGCCACCTCGGTCTCCAGCCGGAGGCCGCGGTGCACGTCGAGGAGGACAAGGAGCCCCCCCTCGACGAACGCGACCACCGCGTGACCGAGGGGGGTGGTCACGACGGTCGCGCCGGGGGGGACCGGCCCGTGCACGCGTCGCTCGCCGGTGAAGACCCCTTCGGCGGTGATGGCGGTGAGGTGATCGCCATGCGTCGACAAGGCGAGGATGGTCGCGTCGAGCTCGATGAGGAGCTCGCTCGTGAGCTCGGCTTGGCTCGCGAGCGGGGCCGCGACCGTGACGAGCGGCGTGCCGGTCATCGACGACGGTGGCGGACGACGCTCGCCGCGCTCGAGCACATCGGAGTAGAAGGCGCGCCACTCGGGGGGGATGATGTCGAACGGGAAGGCCACGGGGGGAACCGTGACGTCGGGCCCGAGCACGCTCAGGTGTTGACGCATGCGCTCCTCGAGGGTGGTCACGCGCGGGTGCTTGCCCTTGTAGGGGTGGACGCCCACAAGGAGCTGGAACGAGAGCACCGCGAAGGAGAACCAGTCGGAGAGCTGGTCGAAGGGCGCGCGCTCAGTGCGCGGGTCGCGGATGGAAGGCATGATCGCCGACGCCGGGTGGCTGGGCGTCTGGTAGCTGTCGGCGTCGATCGCGAACACCGCGCCTTTGCCGAGCTGCACGAGGAAATTCATCTCGTTGAGATCGACCACGAGCGCTCCCGCCGCGTGCACGCTGCGGACGCGCCTCGTGAGCTCTTCGATGAGGCGATATACGGCCGGCGCGTCGAGGCCGTGCCGCTCCTTGAACGATCGGGTGAACAAGCGGCACAGGGGCTCTGCGTCTCTCACGTAGGTCATCGCGTAGCCGATGGCGGCGCCGCGCGGGCCCGCGAGCACCACCGTCTCGGGCTTGATCACGCGGTCGTCTGCGATGCGTGAGAGCTCGACGATCTTGGACAGCGGCAACGCCTTGCTCGGCTCGTGGAACAGCTTGTAGGCCACGTCGCCACGCACGTAGATGTCGCCCTCGCCGCCCTTGGCGACGAAGTGGCGCTTGTCGAGGTGGACGACTCCCTGGCCGCGAACGAACACCTTCATGGGGATCTCCGGGTGACGATGGCTGCGAGGGCGAGATCGTCGTCGTGTCGCCAGCCGGCGTCGGTGCACTCGCGTGTGACGAAGCGGCGGAGGCGGCGGGCGACGAACTCCCCGTTCACGACTTTGAAGTCGAGCAAGCGCTCGAGCACGTGCTGGAGCAGCACCGGGTGAGCGCCGGCGTGGAACGACTCGGCCCCATCGGACAAGACCGCGACCACGGGGTGTCGCTCGGCGGGCAGCGTGAGGCGCCACACCCAGGGGTCGTCGCGGAGCGAGCCTCGGCGGGTGCGGGGAGGCTCGCCGGGCGCGAGCTCGACCGCCTCGCGCTCGTGGTGCTCGGCGAGATAGGCGCCCCTCCGCGCGTCGTCGAGCAGGTAGGAGAGATAGGCGGGGGCGCCCGTCGGGTGGCGGATCGACCACGCGCGCAGCCCCCCCGTGCCATCGACGCTGGCCACCACCCCGTCGCCGCACACCCACACGTGGATCCAGCGTCCCGTGCGTTGGGCGGCGAGGAGGGTGGCGTCGAGCGCTCGCCGTGGGAGGCCCACCGCGTCCGCGGCGCGGCTCGCGGCGTGGAGAACCTCGCGCGGACGCAGCGTGCCCTGGGAGAGCGCTCGGGCCGCGGCCACCGTGAGGAGCCGCGCCCCGACGTCGGAGCCGGGCGAGCTCGAGCAGCCGTCGGACACCACCGCGAACGCACCCCCCGGGCTCCGCCCCGCGGTCGCGTGGTCTTCGCAGATCCGGTGGCGATGCCCGATCGTGAACGCCGCGTCGGCGGCGTCGAGCCACCGCGGGTCGCTCTCTCGGGCGGGCGCGGTCGCGGGGGTGGGGCGCTGCATCGAGGTGCCCATCAGAACGAGAGGGTGGCGCTCGGCGCGCCGGTGCCGAGGGCCTGCGACTGCATCGAGATGGAGCGGCTCACGAAATCGGCGAGCTTGGCGAGGCTCGCCGCGCTGGCCTTGCCGATCTCGAGATACTTGTCGAAGCCAACCTCTCGTTGGAGCCCCTGGAGCGCTGCGCCCACCGCCGCCGACTGCACGTCGACGCCGACGAGGATCGACACGAGCGACTCGAGCGCCTCGCTCCGGACCGCGCGCCCGAGCTCGGCCTTCACCGCCTTGACGTTCACCGAGGACGCGTTGTCGAGACCGTCGGTGATGACGAACACGATCCCGTTGGCGTCGAAGTCGCTCTGAGAGAGCGACTGGGCATATTGGGTGAGGGCGGCCACCGCGTTGTGGGTGGCGTCGAGGAGCGCGGTGGTCCCACCCACCCGGAGGCAACCGCGGTAGTCGTCGGGGTTGCAGCCCATGAGGGGCTTGAAGCCGTGCACCTCCTCGAGCCGATGGTCGAAGGTGACCAGGCGGAGCATGAGGTTGTCGGCGCGTGGGGAGTGGCGGCACGCGCGCACCACCTCCACGATGGTGCGCTCGATGTCTTGCTCGAAGCCCTGCACGCTCCCGCTCACGTCGGCGGCGATGGTGACCAGCGTGTATTCGGCGGCGCCGAGGTCGTTGATGCGGGTGGCGGAGAAGCCGTAGCTCGAGCCGTGGATGTGGTGGTTGTCCATGGTGTCCTCTCAGGCGGCCTGGGTGATGAAGTCGGTGGTGGTGGTGGTCTGCATGCCCTTCTGGGTGAGGGCGCGGAGGAAGTCGTCGCCGTAGGTGTCGAAGCCGGGCACGTTGCTCGACGCGTCGGTGAGGAGCACGAGCTTGTGCACGAAGCGCGGGTCGGCGAACTTGTCGGCCACGTCACGCACGGTGTTCGCGAGGCAGTGCGAGAGCGCCTCGCCGGCGAGGAGCACGAGGTCGGCCTCCTCGAGGGTGGTGATCAAGTCGGTGTTCACCTGGGTGGTGGGGTCGCTCGGATCCGGCACCTCGGCCTGCACCGCCGAGAAGTGCTCGGTCCACGGGTTGCTCCCCTTGGTGACGAAGTCGGCCATGGCGAAGCGATCCTCCCAGGCGTGGATGGCGGCGGAGAGAGCCGGCCACACGTTGTGCCCCTGGTCGCCGATGAGGCAGTGGTAGGGCCAGATCACGTGGGGGTAGCGCCCCCGCGTCTCGAGCGCGCGCAGGTAGGCCAGCGTGCGCGGGTACGCGCTCGGCTGGGTGGTCGTCCACTTGCCCTTCTCGAGCTCGTCGGCGGTGATGACGGTGAGGGGGGCTGGGTGACGGCCCCCGCCGTCCTTGAACCAAATGGGGTGCGAGATGTCGACCTTGCGATGGCTGTCGAGGGTGACGTGGATCGCGCGGAGGCGGCTCCGCATGCTGTCGATGAGGCGCGCCACGCGGTTCATGTCCTCGTCGGCGCCGTCGACGTAGAGCGCGCCGTTCTTGTCGCAGAAGTCGTTCTGAGGATCGATGACGAGCAGGTGGATGTTGGGCATGGGGAGGGCTCCGCGTCTGGGGGTCGTTAAAAGAGTCACATTCACCTTATTAAGGTTACTCCGACTCTTCGTCAAGCGGACGGGGCGAGACCGCCGCTCGGCGCTGCCGCGACGTCGCGAGCGTCGGGTTCCGTTCAGAGCAGCGGGCTCAACAGGTGGGCGGTGGCGTCGACCAGGTTCGCGTGCCAGGGGCGGTCGAGCACCGCTTGGAGGTGGATCTCTTCGCAGTGCTCGAGATCGGAGTGAAAGCGCGCGGTGAGCTCGGCGCACAGGCGCGAGCTCGCCACGAAGGTGCTCGCCTCGAAGTTGAGGCGGAAGCTCCGGCTGTCGAGGTTGGCGCTCCCTACCAGCACCAGGTCTTCGTCGAACACGGTGACCTTGGCGTGGAGCATCGCCGGTTGGTACTCGAAGATACGCACGCCGATCTCGAGCAGCTCGAGGTAGTACGAGCGCGCGGCGTAGCGCACGAGCATGACGTCGCTCTTGGCGGGGAGCATGATGCGCACGTCAACCCCGCGGTACACGGCGGCGCGCAAGGCGGCCTGGAGGGCGCGGCTCGGGATGAAGTAGGGCGTCATGATGTAGAGGCGCTCGCGGCAGCCGTTCATGGCCACGAACAGCGCGTCGTGGATGGGGCTCTGCCTCATGTCGGGGCCGCTCGCGATGGTGGCGCAGCTGGCGTCGCCCCCCGGTCGCGGCGGGCTCTTGCCGAAGTAGTCGGCGTCGGCGAGATCCTCGTTGGTGGCGTAGTACCAGTCGTCGGTGAAGATCTCTTGCAGCTGATCCACCGCCGGCCCCTCGATGCGCACCCCGAGATCGCGCCAGGTCTTCCGATATTCGTCACCGATGTTGAAGCCCCCGATGACGCCGACGGCACCGTCGACGACCAGGATCTTGCGGTGGTTGCGGAAGTTGATGCGGGGTGAGCGCGAGAACCACTGGGGCGGCAGAAAGCGCGCCACCTGCACACCGGCCTTGCGGAGGGGGCGGGAGAACTTGGTGGCCATCACCGGCGAGCCGATGGCATCGCAGAGCACGCGCACCCGCTTGCCCTCGCGCGCCTTCTCCATGAGCGCCTCGCAGAAGCGGCGGCCGGTGTCGTCGTTCTTCCAGATGTAGAACAGCGCGTGCACGTGGTGCTTGGCCGCGCGGATGTCGCGCTCCATCACGTCGAACGCGTCGTGGCTGTCGAGGAGCTCTACGTCGTTGCCGCTCGAGGGAAGGAAGACCGACTCGGTGAGCTCGGTGGGGAGGTCGCGAAAGGGCACCATCGCTGCCCCGTGCGACGGCGGCGCGTCGAGCTCGTCGCGCAGCGTCTCGAAGCGCTGGGCCATGGTGCGGTGGGCGCGTCGCTTGCGCCGCCGCCGGCGCGCCATGTGCCGCCGCCCGCCGAGCCACCAAAGGACGAGGCCAACGACCGGCACGCTCATCAGGGCGAGGATCCACGCGAGGGCCGCGGTGGGGCGGCCGCGCCGCTGGATGAGCACGCTTGGGATGCTGAGGATGGCGAGGGCGAGCGAGCCCCAGTCGATCCAGGTCCACCAGAGCGCGAGGTAGCTGAGCACCACGGCCGACATGCGTGGCCGATGGTCGCCTGGGGGGGGCGTCCGCTCAACACTTCTTCGTCGGCGCGACACGGTTCGCGACGCGGCCTTCGTGTACCCGCGCCCGCCGCTCACCCTCGGAGAGGCTGCGGTCGGAGGTCACCCCCGCGGGCCCCGTTCACCCCGTGGCGCGGTGACGCGGCGCGGTGACCCTCGTGGCGTGGTGAAAGGCCCGGCGTAGCCGCTTCAACGCGCGGGAGGCCATGGTTATGTCATGGCGAGCACCGCTCGGCATCGCGATTTGGTCACGATGCCTTGGTTTGCTTGCACGGGCCATGACGCGTCGTTAGCTTTCGACTCATGGCCACAGTCGGAGAGCTGGACTTCCGCTCGTACATCGAAGCAAAGAAGGCGCGGACGGCGCGCGACGGGTTCAATCGAGACGACGCTCACGCGTACGCCTACGTGTCCGACCGCACCACGCGGAGTGCGTTCGAGAAGGGTAAGGCGGTGGAATACGCCGTGAGCCACGCGGTGCGATTCCTCCGCACCATCGGAAAGAACGAGCTGGTGGGCAACACCGTGAAGGTGGGTCCCAAGCAGTTTCCGCGCGTGCACGACCTGGCCAGAACTTGTGCCGATACGCTGGGCATCGAGGTGCCCACGCTCTACATCGCGAACAACCCCACGATGAACGCGATGACCTTCGGCACCAACGACGACGCGTTCATCCTCGTTCACTCGAGCCTCGTGGATCACTTCAGCGACGAGGAGCTGTTGAGCGTGATCGGTCACGAGTGCGGGCACATCCACAACAACCACGTGGTCTACCTCACCACGCTCCACTACCTGCGCGTCCTCTCCCAGCGCTTCGCGGCCGGGATGCTGATGTCGATGGGGGTGGTGTACGCGCTGCAAGCGTGGTCGCGCCGCGCCGAGATCACCTGCGACCGGGCGGGGATGCTCTGCTCGCGCAGCCTCGATGTGTCGAGCCGCGCGCTGGCCAAGCTGGCGCTCGGTTCGAACAAGCTCTCGAACGAGCTGAACATGGACGCGTTCCTCGAGCAGTATGAAGAGACCACGGAGGGCCCGGGCAAGGCGACCGAGTTTGGCGCCTCGCATCCGTGGCTCACCAAGCGGATCCGCGCGCTGCAGACCTTCGCGAACAGCAAGCTCTATCGCGAGCACGTCGGCGACAGCGGCGGCGAGAGCATGGACGACGTCGACGAGCAGGTCCACGGGATCATCAAGGTGTTGCAATGACGGGATTGTTCGAGGCCTTCCACGCGCGGCGGCAGGCCGTCATCGACAACCTCGAGGCGCTGGTGGCGCAGGCGCGGACGGTGGGGGCGAACACGCTCGCCGACCGCATCGGGCGCGAGGTGGTGGACAAACTCCGCGCCGACCGCTTCAACTTGGTCGTGGTGGGAGAGTTCAACCACGGCAAGACCACCTTCGTGAATGCGCTGCTGGGCACCGACGCGCTCCCGGTGGGGGTGACGCCCACCACCGCTAGCGTTCACCACGTGAGCTACGCGGAGGTGCCGCGGGCGACGGTGGTGCACCAGAGCGGCGAGCGGGAAGAGCTCCCCTTCGACTCCTTGCACCGGCTCGCGGTGGGGGAGACGACGCGGGACGACGTGAAACACGTGGAGGTGGGCTATCCCGCCGAGCTGTTGCGTGAGCGGATCGTGCTCGTCGACACCCCGGGGGTGAACGATCTGTGTCTGCAGCGGGCCGACATCACGTACAAATACATCCCGCAGTCGGACGCGGTGCTCTTCGTGATCGACGCGGGCCAGCCGCTCAAGGAGAGCGAGCGGCTCTTCTTGCGCGACAAGCTGCTGGGCCAGAGCCGCGACAAGATCATCTTCGTGGTGGCCAAGGCCGACATCTGGAGCGATTCGGAGCGGGTGGAGGCGCTCGACTACATCCGCGGCGAGCTCGCGAAGCACGTGGAGGGGCCGGTGGTGTTCCCCATCTCCGCGAGCGCGGCGCTCGCGGGGCGGCGCGAGGAGAGCGGCCTCGATCCGCTGATCCGGCACCTCACCGCGTTCCTGGCCGACGAGCGCGGGCGCATCGTGCTCGGCAACGCGGTGGGCGACGGGCTCCAGGCCGCCAGCTCGATCGGCCACAGCATCACCGCCAAGCGGCGCACGGCCAGCATGTCGCTCGAAGAGCTCGATCGCCGCATCGCGCGGGTGGAGCTCGACATGGAGGGGCAGCAACGCACGGTCGAGGAGCGGGTCGCCGACATCAAGAGCGAGGCGGCGGCGATCAAGGCCTGGGTGCGGCGCGACCTCGATCGGTTCTGCGACGACGTGATCCGGCAGCTGCCCGAGGTCATCGAAAAGTCGACGGTGGCCGAGCTGCGGGTTCACCTCGGGCCGTTCCTCGAGCACACGTTCGTGGAGTGGGCGCAGCGCGAGGCCGAGGAGGTGGCGCGTTCGCTCGAGGAGCTCGCGGAGAAGACGGTGACGTTGATGCGGGAGAACGCGCACGACGCTGCCTCGCGGCTCGGTGAAGGGGCGAACCGCGACGTGACCGCCCCCGACATCCACGTCGACACGTTCGGCTACGACGTCGGGGTGGCGGCGTTGCTCGGGGTGGGCGTGGGGGTGTTCATGGTCAACCTCACCCTCGGCGCGCTCATGGTCGGTGCCGCCCCCGTGCTGGCCTACTACCTCAAGGGGCGCATCGAGATCGAGACCAAGGAGAAGGCCCGTGATCAGGCCACGGTGGCGCTCCGAGGGGCGGCGACGAAGATCGCGCCCAAGCTCGAGGAGATGATCGACGAGTACGCCAACCGGCTCAGCGCCTGGGTGAAGGCGGCAGGCTCGGAGGTGCACCGCGAGATGCTCGACGTGCTGAGCGCGGCCAAGGACGCTCGGGAGGGCGCCGAGCCGGATGTGGTGGCGATGAACGCGGAGTGCGACGCCGCGCAGACGGAGCTCGCTCGGGTGAAGGGCGGGCTCGACGGGCTGATGGCGTCGCTCCTCGGCGGTGCCCACGCGGAGGGCGCCCCGGGCGGGACGACGGCCGCGTGAACGGGGGAGGGCGGTGAGCGAGTGGCAGCGCATCGCCCGTCTCCGTGAGATCTTCGAGGCGCGGCCGTCGGGGCCCAGCTCGGTGCGGCTCGGGATCGGAGACGACGCGGCGACGCTGGCGATCGAGGGCACGTTGGTGGTCTCGGTGGACGCTTGCGTGGAGCACGTGCACTTCGAGCGCGCGTGGCTGTCGATGAGCGACCTCGGCTACAAGGCCACGATGGCGGCGCTCAGCGATCTCGCCGCGATGGGGGCGGAGCCGGTGGGGATCCTCGGCTCGTTGGTGCTCCCCGCCGGCGTCGACGACGAGGAGCTCGTGGCCATCGGGCGCGGTCAGGAGCGCGCCTGTGCGGAGGTGGGAGCCCACGTGGTGGGGGGCAACCTGTCACGCGGGGGGGAGCTCGCCATTCACACCACGGTGTTGGGGCGGGCCGCCGCGGTGTTGCCGCGGGCCGGCGCGCGCGCCGGCGAGCTGGTGCTCCTCGCGGGGGACGTGGGGCTGGCCGCGGCGGGCTTGCGGCGGCTCCGGGACGGGCACGAGGCGCCGGCGGCGTGGGTGAACGCCTGGCGGCGACCCCGCGCGCTCTTCGACGCGGGGCTCTCTGCGGTGGGGCGCGCGAGCGCCGCCATCGACGTGTCCGATGGGCTCGCGGCGGATGTCGGCCACCTCGCCGCGGCGAGCGGGGTGCGGGTGGTGCTCGACGAGGCCGCGCTGGCTCGGCCCGAGCTCGGCGAGCAGGGCCTCGCGCTCGCGCTCTACGGCGGTGAAGACTACGCGCTCGTGGTGACGGCGGACGCGCCCATCGACGGCTTTCGTGTGATCGGCCGCTGCGAGCCGGGGGAGGGGGTGTGGCTCGCCGCGCCGGGAGGGGAGCGACGGCGTCCGTCGCCCGGAGGTTTTGACCACTTCGGTTGACCGCGGGAGCCGCGGTGGGCTTGAGCGGCGCGGGACGGCGGTGCGCTTCGGTGGAGCAGCGGCGAGGAGCGTCGCGAGCGGCGCGGTGCGTGGGCGCGGTGGGTTTACTTGGGGATCTCGGTGGGGCAGCCGATGGCGACGTGGACGGCGCTGACGGCGCCGCTCTTGAGCTTGTCGCACGCGTCCCCATGCAGCCAGATGTTGCTGCCCTCGAGCCAACCCCAGCCGTTGACCGGATCGAAGGGGAGGAGCTCGCAGTCGAGGTACACGTTCATCAGATCCATGTCCTGCTGGCTGGGGCGCTCGGAGAGGGGGAGGACGCAGCTGATGGCGTCGCCGGCGAGCTCGCCGAGGACCGCGCCGATCGCGTCGAGCTCGGTGACCCGATGGTACTTGGTCTCGGTCCCGACCTGAGCGGTGCCCCCCGCCTCCGCCATCGCGTCGAGGATGTCTTCGTAGAGCTCGCTGCCGGTGATGCCGATCACGTAGACGGGGATGCCGAGGGCAGCGATGGCGCCGACGGCGTCGATCGTGGCGCTCTCGTCGATGCACAGGTGCGGCCCGCCCGTGGGGTGGGTGGGGCTGCAGCAGTTTTCTCCCACCGGACAGGTGCCGTCGAGGTTGGGCTGACAGCTCTCCGCGTCACAGGTGATGCCGCCGTTGCAGTTGGGGCCGCCGTCGGTGAGGAGGAAGACGATGGTCTGCCCCTCGGCGGCCTCGAGGGTGGGCACGAGGCCGTTGAGGGTGGCGGAGATGGGCGTTCCCCCATTGGGGTTGGTCTGGGTGCGCTGCCGGAACATGGCGGTGGTGGGCCCGTCGCTCCCGTCGCTGGGGGTGGGGTCGCCGCGCGTGAGCGCCAT
Source organism: uncultured Polyangiaceae bacterium (assembly GCA_964401935.1). Lineage (GTDB taxonomy): Bacteria > Myxococcota_A > Polyangia > Polyangiales > Polyangiaceae > JAPYTK01. Next base: position 34,337 of record CAYOAL010000076.1, on the reverse strand, counting down.
CACCTCGTCGCCGGCCCCGCAGACGTTGCTGGTGCGGGGAAAGAGCGCCGCGCCCACGCTGATGAGGGCGCCGAGCTCGCGCACCATGTCGACGGCGGCCCGGTGAACCACCGAGTAGCGGGTGACGCTGTAGGCGGGGGGGGCCAGCTCGGCCATGCTGCCCGAGCGATCGAACACGAAGTAGATGTTCGGGGCGTCGAACTCGATCTGGCGGATGTCGTGGCCGCAGGCGCCGAGCGGTGGCCCGTCGCAGGTCTCGCTGCCGCCCCCGGCTCCGCCCCCGCCGCCGGTCCCTGGTCGCGGTGGGGGAGGCAGCCCCTTGGGCACGCGCTCGTCGCACCCCACGAGGGGAACGCCGAGCAGCACACTCGCCACGAGCACGGAAGGCAACCAACGCGGCACCACCCACGGAGCGTATCACTCTCGCGCGAGCGAGGCTGGGAATGTGCTTTGGGAGCCCGCGGGCTACTTCACCTGCCCGACGAGGTCGCGGGGCGTGACGCCGTGCTCCTCGCAGTAGGCGCGGAGGCCATGCAGCACCTTCTGCGCGGCGAGGGGATCGGCGAAGCTGGCGGTGCCTACCTGGATGGCGGTGGCCCCCGCGAGCAAGAACTCCACGGCGTCGCGCCAGGTGCCGATGCCACCGATCCCGATGATGGGGAGCTCGAGCGCGCGCGAGAGCTCCCACACGATGCGGAGCGCGATGGGTTTGAGGGCCGGCCCGCTGAGTCCGCCGGTCTTGTTGTGGAGGCGCGCCTTCCTGCTGTCGACGTCGATGGCCAGGCCGCGGATGGTGTTGATGGCCGTGAGGGCGTCGGCCCCCGCGTCCTGGCACGCTCGCCCCACCGCGACGATGTCGCCGGCCTCCGGGGACATCTTCACCCACACCGGCAGCCGCGTCACGTCGCGCACCGCCCGCGTCACCGCGCCACAGGCGGCCGGGTCGCGGCCGAACTCGATGCCGCCGTGGGCGACGTTGGGGCACGACACGTTGAGCTCGAGCGCGGCGACCCCCGCCTCCGAGTCGAGGCGGCGCGCGAGGGTGACGAAGTCGTCGATGCTGGTCGCGAAGATGTTGGCGATCACCGTCACCCCACGCTCGCGCAAGCGGGGGAGCTTGTCGTGGCAGAACGCCTCCACCCCCACGTTGGCGAGGCCGATGGCGTTGAGCATGCCCGCCGACGTCTCGCAGATCCGCGCCGGGTGGTTGCCGTGGCGGGGAGCGAGGCTGAGCCCCTTGGTGCAGATCCCGCCGAGCTCCGCCACGTCGAAGTAGGGCTCGTACTCCAGCGCGTAGCCGAACGTGCCCGAGGCGGTCAGCACCGGGTTGTGCAGGGTGAGGCCACCCACCGCGACGCTCAGATCGGTCAAAAGACGTTCGAGCTCCAGTCGATGGTGGTAGCGTCGACGCAGGGCCCGTCGACGCAGGTGTAGAGGAAGCCCCCCTCGCGCTTCTGCACCGGGCAGCCCAGGCATACCCCGTAGCCACAGCCCATCGGCGCTTCGAGCGAGGCATCGCACGCGACCCCGAAGCGCTCCGCGAGGGCCGCGACTGCGGCCATCATGCCGTGGGGGCCGCAGCAGTACACGCGCCGCTCGCCGTGCTCGCGGCGCTCGAGCTCGCGCTCGAGCAGCAGCGTGACGCGGCCGGTGATGCCCCGGCTGCCGTCTTCGGTGCTCACCTCGAGGCGGCCGCTCTCGGCGAGGGCATCGGCGAGGGGGAGATCGCGAGCGGTGCGGCCGCCGTAGAGGCTCACCACCTCGCGTGAAGCGGCGGCGAGGGTGCGCGCGAGGTACACGAGCGGGGCCACCCCCACGCCCCCGGCCACGAGGAGCGGGGCTTGTCGTGGGGTGGGCGCGCGCCACGGCGTCCCGAGCGGGGCGTGCAGCGTGAACCGCTCGCCGAGCGGCGCCTCGGCCAGGCGTCGCGTGCCCTCACCGACCACCTTGATGAGGATCGACGGCGCGTCGCCACCGGTGAGGAGGCTCATCGGGCGTGGCAAGAGCGGCGCGACCCCCCAGCCCTCGCCGTGAACCATCGCGAAGGTGCCGGCCGGCGCCTCGAGGGGCGCGTCTACGTCGAACCCGAGCACGTAGTAGCCGTGGCCGAGGTCGTCGCGACGACGCAGCGTGGCGACGGCGATGCGGGGGGTTGTTCGCTCCACCTCACGCCGACGTAAACGCCGACCCACGGGAGGTCAAGTCGGACCGCCCGTCTCCGAGAGCAGGGCGCCGAGCCGGGCCACGGCGGCCCCCACGTCGGGCCTCACGTGGAGCAGCTCCGCGAGCGGATCGCCGAGCTCCGCGAGCCGAGGGGGAACGCTGAAGATGGTGAAGCGAGTGGGATCGAGGGCCATGTGAAGCTCCTCCCAGAAGAGCGGCGTAGACACGAGCGCTCCGGGGTAGGCCCGCACCGAGTACGGGGCCACGATGGTGCGCGAGCGTCCGGTCTGGCCGGTGTCGACGTAGACATGGGCGCCGCGGCGCTCCTTCACCCGCTCCATGGTGGCGATGTCGGGGTGCTTGGCAGAGAGGAGCCGCCCGAGCAGCTCGGCGAGCATCTTGGCGGTGTCGAACGAGACGCCGGGGCCCAAGGGCACCAGCACGTGCAAGCCCGACTGGCCCGACGTCTTCGGGAAGCCGGGGAGGCCGAGCCCTTCGAGCAGCTCGCGCAACGACAGGGCGAGGGTGACCGCGTGGCGAAACGGCTGATCGCCGAGATCGAAATCGACGGTGAGGAAGTCGCACGCGTCGCGCGACCCTTCGTGGGCGGCGAGCACGTGAATGGGGATGCAGCCGAGGTTGGCGATGTGGAGCAGCCCGTCGATGTCATCGATGAGGAACACCCGCTTCTGGCGCTTGCCCCGCTCTCCCTCTTCGCGCACCTCGAGCGAGCGCACCCAGTCGGGCGTGCCTCGGGGTACGTGCCACTGAAAGAAGCTCTTGCCGCGGATCCCGTCCGGGTAGCGCACCATCACGATCGGCCGACCGCGGAGGAAGGGCAGGAGCACCTCCGCCACCGAGGCGTAGTAGTCGCAGAGGTCACCCTTTGTGTAGCCCTCGTCGGGCCAGAACACCTTCTCTTGATTGGTGAGCGCGGCCCGCACCGCCACGTCGGCGGCTCGGAGCCGAGGCTCGCCGCGCTCGACCGACGCACGCAGGGGCGCGCCCTCGAGCTCTGCCTCCACCGTGGCCGGTCCGCTCGTGAGCACGCAGTCGCGCGGCGACACGTCGTGGCGGAGCCCGCGGAACACCGGGAAGCGCAACGTGCCGCTGTCGGAGAGGCCCGCGAACTCCACGTTGACCACCAACAGCGGCTGCACGTAGTGACGCTTGCCGTGGCGGGTCAGCGAGCCGCTGGCCGCGCAGCGCTTCGTGGCGATGTCGGCGAGGTGGGCGAGGAACCAGTCGATGGTGGCGTCGTCGAGGCCGCTCCCTGCCTTGCCGCGCAACGAGAGGGCCCCGTGCTCGTCGTGGGCGGCGAGCAGCAGCGAGCGCAGCCGCCGCGCCTTGTCGCTCTCCTCCCAGCCTACCACCACGAAGTCGGCCTCACGCGAGCGCTTCACCTTCACCCAGTCGTCGGTGCGCTGGGGCCCGGGGCGGTAGGTGCTCGCCTTGCGCTTGGCGACGAGGCCCTCGAGGCCCTGGTTTTCACAAAACGCGAAGAGCGCGCGACCGTCGCCGTCGAGGTGGTCGAGCACCCGCAACAGGCCCTTGCCGGGGAGGAGCGCGGTGAGCAGCCGCTTGCGCGCGACGAGGGGGAGCGGCCGCAGATCGCGCTCCCCGAGCTGCAGCAGATCGAACACCACGTAGCTCACGGGGACGTCGGTCGCGGCCAGGGTCACGTCGTGGGGTCGGGTGAGGTGGATCCGCCGGCCGAGGAGCTGGAAGGACGGGCGTCCGCTCTCGTCGAAGGCCACGATCTCGCCGTCGAGCACGAGCCGAGGGGCGGGCAGCGCGCGTACTGCCCGCGCGATCTCGGGGTAGGCGGCGGTGGCCGAGCGGTGCTTTCGGTAGCGCAGCTCCACCGCGTCGCCGCGGCGATCGGCCACGATCCGCACCCCGTCGAGCTTGAGCTCGTACAGGCGCCCCGCGTCGTCGAGGGGCACCTCGGTGCTCGCGCACAGCATCGGCGAGAGGCGCTCGGCGTTCACGTCGCCGATGGGCGCTCCGAGCGCGGCCGCGCGCGCCTCCAGCTCGCTCGCGCGAGCCCGCGCCGACGTCAGCTCGCCCACCTCGAGCCCCGACAGGATGCTGCGCGGCTCGCGTTCGGTCACCTCGCCCTCCGCGCTGGCGAAGGCGTCTTCCTTCTTCACCAGGAGCCAGTGGTTGCGCTCGCCGCTCTCGGGCCCCTTGCGGGCGCCGGTGTGGATGAGGCCGAAGCGGCCGCGCAGCTTGTGGCCCGAGAGCGAAAAATCGATCTTGCCGCGCGCGACGCCGTCTTCGGCGGAGCCCTCGAGGTAGATCACGCGCCCCGCGTCCCAAACGATCATGGGACCCGCCCCGTAGTTGCCGGCTGGGATCACGTCCTCGAAGTCGAGGTACTCGATGGGGTGGTCTTCGGTGTTGACGGCGAGCCGCTTCTCGCGCGGGTCGAGGCTGGGCCCCTTGGGCAGCGCGAAGCTCTTGAGCACGCCGCCGATCTCGAGGCGGAGATCGTAGTGGGTGCGGGCGGCGGCGTGCAGGTGCACCACGAAGCGGCCGTGGAGGGTGGCCCCTCCACTGCGTCTTCGTTCAGCACTGAACGGTTCGTTTGTGCGCGTTGGGTTCCGCTTCTCGCGGTACTCACCGAGCTTCGATTGTTTCGCCACCCAGAGTGTCTCCCACTACCATAGCCGCATGGCTCCGCGCGCGATCGCCTCCGGCACCATCTCCTTCGGCCTGGTGTCGATCCCGGTCAAGATCTACACCGCGACCTCCTCGCAGAAGGTCAGCTTCAACATGCTCGAAGCGGAGACCGGAGCGCGCCCCAAGCAGCAGTATGTGTCGTCCGTGTCGGGCAAGGTCCTGGAACGTGACGCCATGGTCAAGGGGTACGAGTATGCGCGGGGCCAGTTCGTTCAGCTCACGCCCGACGAGCTCAAGGCCCTCGAGGCCGAGAGCACCGGCTCGATGGACATCGTGGAGTTCGTTCCGCTCGACACCATCGACTTGGTGCAGATCGAGAAGTCGTACTACCTCGGGCCGGACAAGGGTGGAGACAAGGCCTACCAGCTCCTCGGCAAGGCGATGCGCGGCAAGGACATGGTGGCGGTGGCTCGCTGGGCGGCGCGGGGCAAGGAGCAGCTCGTGCTCGTTCGTCCCTATCGCGACGGCCTCATCCTCCACCAGCTGTTCTACGCCAACGAGGTGCGCGCCTTCGACGAGATCGATTTGGGCGCGGAGCTCTCGTTCGCGGACGTGGAGCTGGAGCTCGCCTACAAGCTCATCGAGCAGCTCGCGAGCGAAGACTTCGAGGCCGACAAGTATGCCGACAGCTACACCGAGCGGGTGAAGGGCCTGATCGATCAGAAGGTGGCCGGCCAGGAGATCAGCGTGGCGCCGGAGGCCCCGAAGGCGCAGATCATCGATCTGTTCGAGGCCCTCAAGCAGAGCCTCGACGCTGGCCCCAAGGCCGCGGCGGACGACGACGCGAAGGCGGACGTGGAGCCCCGGCCGGTGAAGAAGGCCTCGCCCCGCAAGCGCAGCACCAAGCGCAAGACCTCCACCGGCTGACGCCTGCGCGCCCCCGGGACGCTGCACCGAGGCGGTCGCGCCGCCTGCCGGGCTCGAGACCTTATCGACCAAGACCGAGCTCTCGCGCAGCGCGCTCGGGTGTTGGGGCGAGAGGCGCAACCCGGTGGGAGGGCGACCCACGCGCAGCGTGGTTGGAGGGTGCGGCGGCACCCTCCAGAAAATCAGGGCTTCAGCGTGAGGTGACTGCTCAGCCGCATGCTGCCCCCCACGTTCAGGGGGAGCTGCAACAGCGGGAGGAGCAGCTCTTTGGCGGTGGTGTCACGGGCGGCGAGCAGGGCCTCGCTGCTCTCGATCGCCTTCTGCACGTCGAGGGCGACCACGTTCACCTTGGCGGCCGGGTCTTTGGTTTGCGCCTTGACCATCTTCTCGCGCACCCCGCCGAGGATCTGCATGTATTGGTGAAGCGGGGTCTCGTTGAGGTTGCCCTTGGCGTTCTCGGGGACGCCGAAACCCACCGTCTTGGTGAACTCCGGGGGCACGCTGCTCACGCGGCCCGCGATCTTCTGCACGTCGATGTTGAAGCGCAGGCCGTTCAGCCGTCGGGTGAGGGCGCTGTTGAGCTTGCGGTTGGCGATGCTCGTGAGCGCCTTGTTCTGGGACACCGCGTCGAAGTCTTTCTTCCACTGGGTGTGATCCTCGAGGGCGCGGATCAAGCGGAGGTAGGGCCACTCCGGGATTTGCAGCTTCGCGTAGAGATCCACCGCCGCGGTGAGGTCTTGGGGCACGGCGACCTCGATGTCCTTGAAGAAGTCTTTCCAGTGCGTGATGTAGTTGCGCTCGTAGTCCTCTGCGAGGCGCTTCAGGTTGCCAGGGATGCGGTCGCCGCGCTCTTCGTCGGTGAGGGGCACGACCCACTGCTCCGACTCGAGGAGGGCCTTGGCGTCCGAGATGTTGGCGAGCACCGCGTAGTGGCCCTTGTCGGTGTAGGGCCCGGGGACCTCGTAGTAGCGCTTGGTCTTCTGATGCTGGGCGCTCTTGAGGTAGTCGAGCACCTCGGGACGATCGGTGAACATGGCGTCGAGCGTGATGGGCGGGAACTGCATGTTCGAGCGCACCCGGTCTTCGGCCGGATCGTAGAGCTCGTAGTTGAGCGCATCGACGAACAGGCTCATGTAGCGCTGGTTGACGGGGACCTTCTCGAGCACCGCGCGCGCCTTCTCCACGACCTTGTCGTTGGGGGCGGTGGCGGTGGCGCGGGCCTTGCCGCTGCCGCCCACGCCGAGGACGCCGGTGTCGGGCTTGATCAGCGAGAGGTAATACTCGACGTGAGGGGTGAGCCGCTTCTTCAGCGGTGAGATCTTCAGATCGCTCGTCGACTTGAGCTCGTCGGCCCAGATCATCGTGTAGCGCCCGGTCGCCCACTCCACGTCGAGGTGCTCCACCTCGCTCAACATGAGGTAGGTCTTCAGCGTCAGCCGGTCTTCGAAGTAGCGCTCTCCCGTGGCCTGCACCAGATCCGACTCGAGGCGCCGCCGCACGGGCTTCACGAAGCCCTGCTGCATGTTGGCGATGTAGAGCCTCACGAGGGGACCGACGAGCTCTTCGCCGGAGTACATCAAGAAGCGGTAGGCGGCCGGCACACCCGAGGTCTTGTGCTCGTCGAGCTTCTTGAGGCGGGCGAGGAGGGGGTCGAGCTTCTCGAGCTTCTCGCTGATCTTGTCGGCGCTGTCCCAGTCGATGCTTCCCGCCTTCTCCGCCTTGACCCGGGTGTCTTGAAGCAGCTCCGTGTTGTTGAAGTAGGAGTAGACCGACGGGCCGGCGAAGGTGCCGGCCACCACCATCGCGCTCGCGGCGATGGCCAGGCGCACCAGGCGCTGCCGGCGCACCTCCGAGGCGCTCCGGGCCGCCACGTTGGCGTCGGGAAACACCACCTTCATGAACACGTCGTGGAGGAAGTAGCTCTTCGACTCCACCTTCGGCTGGGTCTGGAGCTCTCGGGTCGGGATGCCCATGGCCTGCCCCATCCGCTGGAGCACCCGGTTCATCGGGAGGCCCTCCTGGGTGCCGCTCGAGAAGTAGAAGCCACGGAACATGGGCGTGCCCTGGAAGGCGTTGGGGGCGAACACCTGGCTGACGATCTCTTGCAGGTTGCGCTTGATGCCGGCGAGCTCGATGGGGAACTGGAAGATGGCCTCGCGCGCCTGTCGGTTGCGCTCTTGAGCCATGCGCTTGACGGCCTTTCTGTGCACCTCTTGCACGAGGAGATCGAACTCACGTGCGAAGAGGCCGCCCGGATCGCTCTTGTTCTCGGTGAGGGGGATGGTGGCGCCCCACGGCTGGGCACGTTCGCTCTTGCGCAGGCTGCCGAAAAACTCCACGAAGCCCGCCACCAGATCGCACTTGGTAACCAAGAAGTAGACCGGGAGCGTCATGCGGAGGCGCGTCATCACCTCGTCGATGCGGGCCCGCAGCTTCTTGCCCATCGCCTCGAGCTCCACCTCCGTGGCGTCGACCACGTCGGTGATGGACACGGCCACGATCAGACCGTTGAGGGGCTTGGACGTGCGGTGCTTGCGCAGCAGATCGAGGAACGAGAGCCACTCCTGCTGGTCGTCGCGCTCGGTGGCGTAGCGGCCGGCGGTGTCGAGGATGATGGCGTCGTTGGTGAACCACCAGTCGCAGTTGCGCGTGCCGCCCACGCCGCGGATGGCGCTGTCGGCGAAGGGAAACACGAGGCCCGAGTGACGGAGCGCGGTGGTCTTGCCCGCGCCAGGGGGGCCGATGATGGCGTACCAGGGCAGAGAGTAGAGCGCGGAGAGTCCGCGCTGCTTGCCGCCCACCTTCGAAGACTTGAGCGCGCCGATGCCGTCGGTGATCTGTTTCTGGAGGGCCTCGATCTCGGCGCGCTTCTCCGGCCGAGCGTTCATCGCCTGCTGCTTGCCTTGATCGGAGAGGGCCTTCTCGAGGGCCTTGGCGGAGCGTCGCGCGCGGAGGGTGCGGATGGCGAAGATCACCAGCGCCGCCACCGCGAGCCCGATGGTCACGATGATCGGGAGCAGGACACCCCACTGCAGGATGAACCAGAAGATGGCCCACGAGAGGGCGGCCAGCAGCGCGAACAGGATGAAGATCACGGCTCAACAGCCTACCACTCTCTCGCGCTCGCGCGGTATCTCCGACCCTCTCGAGGCGTGGGCGCGTTCGAGGCGGTCGGGCGCGTGGGCCGGTCGGGTCGTGGGCCGCGGTCGCTGGACGTGCAGAGGCGTGGCGCGGGGGGTGCGGCAGCCGCGCCGGTGGCTCACAGCTTGGGCATGCCGTACTCGGCCTTGGGCCGCGGGGGCATGCCGTACTTGGTCTGCGGCCTCGGCATGCCGTACTTCGGGCGCGGGCGGATGGGCTCGGGCTGCCCCACCGGGTCTGGCTCCGGCTCCGGCTCCGGCGCTGGCTCCGCCTCCGGCTCGGGCCGTGGATCGGGCTCGGTGTCGGGGGCCGGCTCCGGATCGGTGTCCGGCGGTGGATCGGTCGGCTCCGGGCCGGGCTCGGGCGCCACCGGGACCACCGGCGGGCCGTCGGGCGTGGGCTGGGGCGGCTCGGTGGGGGGCCTGTCGCCGTCACAGGCGGCGAGCGCTCCGAGGGTGATCGAGGCGAGAGCGCCCCCGAGGGCCCGGCGGCTGAGCAGCGTGGCGAAGGGCTGCCGACAGAACGGGCAGGCGGTCTCGGTGGACAGGGCGTGGCGTTGACAGGTGGGGCAGGGGAGCAGCTGGCGGGTCATGGGGAGATCTCCGTGACGAGGGGGACCGAGGGAGGTCGGGGGTCGGACGCGGCCGAGGTGGGAAGGAAGCCCTCGCCGGTGCGGGCGAGCTCACGGGCAGCGCGCAGCTCGTCTTCGGGCCATGGCTCCTCGACGAGCTCGAAGGCGCCGTAGTCGAAGGGCCGGCCCTCCGCTCGCTGCGACGGGACCAAGCGCTCGCGTCGACCCTTCGCGAGCAGCTCGAGCGCGCGATGGTGGCAGTAGGGGTTGTTCCCGCGGCGCTGGAACAACACGTGGCTCGTCCAGGTGCAGCCGCCGAGGCACTCCGGCGCGTAGTAGCAGGTTCGACAGTGGCCCCAGAGGTCGTCGACGGTGCGTCCGCGGGTGAAACGCAGGGGCTCGGCCCGCTCCCACACGTCGCGGAGGCGGTGCTCGCGGATGTTGCCGCCCACGTAGTCGTCGGTGGGCAGCGACGGGCAGCCCTTGATGTCGCCGTTGGCCTCGATGCCGAGGGTGAGGCGCCCGGCGGTGCAGGGCTCGAGGTGCCCGCAGCGCATGTTGCCGCGGAGCAAGCTCTCGTAAGGCCCGAAGTAGCCCACGTTGTTGCCCGGCCACATCGTGATGCCGTGCTCCTCGGTGCGGGCCATGAGCCGCGCGAGCAAGGGGAGCAGCTCCAACATCTGAAAAGGCTCGAGGAGCATGTCGGGCTCGTCCACGGCGCGGCCCATCGCCACCGTGAACTGCACCTGCCAGGCGTGGATCCCCTTCGGGATGAGCAGCTCGAGCAGAGACGGGATCTCTCGCAGGTTCCACGCGTTGATCTGCGTGTTGGTGGAGCGGGGGAGGCCCACCGCCGCGAGGTGATCGAGCGCCTGCATCGCCGCGTCCCAGCTGCCGCGGAGCGCGCGCAGTCGGTCGTGGGTGTCGCGCAGGCCGTCGACCGAGATCGACATCGCTTGCACTCCCGCGTCGCGCGCCATCTTGGCCCGCTCGAGGGTGATCCCGCGGCCGCCGGACACGATGCCGCACTCCATGCCGTGATCGCGCACCGCCCGCACCAGCGTGGTCCAGTCGTCGCGGAGGTACACCTCGCCGCCGATCAGGCTCACCTCGGTGACCCCCAGGTCTGCGATCTGGGCGATGAGATCGAGACACTCTTCGGTGTCGAGCTCCCCCTCGCGGGCTCTGCCGGCGCGGGAGCCGCAGTGGCGGCACGAGAGGTCGCAGCGCAGGGTGACCTCCCACACGCAGTAGATGGGGCGCGCCGCGCGATCGATGGGGCGCGCCTCGGCGTCGAGCGGGGGGGTCCGCTTGTGGCCGCGGAAGATCGGGAGCGCGCGGGTCGCCGTCAAGGCGTCACCTCGCGCGCGTGGACGGTGACATGAGCGGCGGTGGGTCGGGTGCGTCTCAACGTCGTCCTCGGGTCGGGAACGAACGAACGGTGGCGAGCGCTCGAGCTTACATCAGCTCGGGAGGCGTTGGTCACGCGTAGTCTTCGGGGCCGTAAGGGTGGGCCGGCTCGGGGCTCCGGGCCCGCTGCGCGAGGAGGGCGTCGACCGCGATGTCGAGCACGTCGAGCCGGGTGGACGGCGCGAAGAACTCGTCTTCCCCCACCGCGGGCAGCTCGGCGAGGCGCGCCATGAGCGCGGCGCGGTCGCCCTCGGCGAGCTCGAAGCCGCTGAAGCCGTCTTCGTCGTCCTCGCGCGTGAGCACCGCGTGGGCCACCTGCACCGGGTAGAAGGCGAGGTACACGCTGCGGAACTCGAGCCGCCAGGCGCCCGGATCGTGGTGATCGATCCGCCACCAGCAGGCGTGGGTGCGCCGCACCACCTCGCCGAGGTAGGCGCCGATGGCGTGGGCGGTGAGAGGGAGGGCCTCGGGCCGCGCCGCGAGCTCGCTCCGCGCCTCGGCCACGTAGTGATCGAGCAACGAGAGCGTGTCGGGTTTGAAGTCGAGCTCGAGCTTCACCTTGGCGAGCACGAACCGCACGCAGTTGGCGGCGAGCTCGATCACGATGCCGGGGGGGTGCTGCTCGTCGAGATCCATCGCGATGGATCCCGCCGTGGCAGGGGCGACCCCCCGCGGCTTGCCGTTGCCTGCCTTGTTCGTGGACACAGCTCGCTCGTGGATTCAGCGCGTTGGTGAGCGGGGCGCGGTGGTGGCGCTGGCGTGGCCGCGCCGAGCGCGCGGCCGCGAGCCACCCTCCTAGAGCAGCGCCTGCAACGTGGTCCCCATCTCGGCGGGGGTGGCAGCGACCGCGATGCCGGCCTCTTTCAAGGCCGCCTGCTTCGCGGCGGCGGTCCCTTTGCCGCCGGCGATGATCGCGCCCGCGTGGCCCATGCGCTTGCCAGGGGGCGCGGTGACGCCAGCGATGAAGGCAGCCACCGGTTTGTTCATGTTGGCCTTCACCCACGCGGCGGCGGCTTCCTCGGCGGAGCCCCCGATCTCACCGATCATCACCACCGCGTCGGTGTTGGGATCGTCGTTGAAGAGCTTCAGGCAGTCGATGAACGAGAGCCCGTTCACCGGATCGCCGCCGATGCCGATGCAGGTGGACTGCCCGATGCCGAGCGCGGTGAGCTGGCCGACCGCCTCGTAGGTGAGGGTGCCGCTCCGTGACACCACCCCCACGCGGCCCGGCGTGTGGATGGCGCCGGGCATGATGCCGATCTTGCACTCCCCGGGGGTGATGACGCCGGGGCAGTTCGGCCCGAGGAGCGTGGTGTTCGAGGCGTCGACGTAGCGGCGGGTGCGCACCATGTCGAGGACGGGGACGCCCTCGGTGATGGCCACGACGAGCTCCACGCCGGCGTCGACCGCTTCGCAGATCGCGTCGGCCGCGAACGGGGGCGGCACGAAGATGCAGCTCACCGTGGCGCCGGTGCCCTTCACCGCGTCGGCCACGGTGTCGAAGATCGGCACCTTGTCGTCGAACTTCTGGCCGCCTTTGCCGGGGACCACACCGCCGACGACCTGCGTGCCGTACTCGATGCATCCGCGCGCGTGCCGAGAGCCGTAGCCCCCGGTGATGCCCTGGATGATGACCTTCGTGTCTTTGTTGACCAGAACGCTCATTTGCTCACCGCCGCCACGATCTTCTTTGCGCCATCCGCCATCGAGCTCGCCGACTGAATGGTGAGCCCGCTCTCGTCGAGGATCTTCTTGCCGAGCTCGACGTTGTTGCCCTCGAGCCGCACCACCAGCGGCACCTTCAGGCCGAGCTTCTTGGTGGCCTCCACCACGCCATTGGCGATCACGTCGCACTGCATGATGCCGCCGAAGATGTTCACGAAGATGCCCTTGACGTCGTCGTCGCTGAGGATCATCTGAAACGCCTTGGTCACCTGCTCGGTGTTGGCGCTGCCGCCCACGTCGAGGAAGTTGGCGGGCTGACCCCCGTAGTGCTTGATGATGTCCATCGTGCTCATGGCCAGGCCCGCGCCGTTCACGAGGCAGCCGATGTTGCCGTCGAGCGCCACGTAGCTGAGGCCGGCCTCCTTGGCCTCGAGCTCCACCGGGTCTTCTTCGTCGGTGTCGCGGAGCTCCACCCACTCCGGGTGTCGGAACGAGGCGTTGTCGTCCATGCTCATCTTGCCGTCGAGGGCGACCACGTCGCCGTCGCCGGTGACCACGAGCGGGTTCACCTCGAGGAGGCTGGCGTCTTCCTTGATGAAGCAGTCGTAGAGGCCCTCGAGGAGCTTGCTGAACGCGCGCATCGTCTTCTTCTCGGTGAGGCCGAGGGCGAAGGCGAGCTGACGTTGTTGGAAGGCGGCGAGGCCGATGAGCGGATCGACGAAGACGGTGATGATCTTCTCGGGGTGCTTCTCGGCCACCTCCTCGATGTCCATGCCGCCCTCGGTGGAGGCGATGATGGCCGGCTTGCGGGTGTCGCGATCGACGAGGAGGGCGAGGTAGAGCTCGCGCGCGATGTCGAGGCCCTGCTCGAGGTAGAGGCGGCGAACCTTCTGGCCCGCCTCCCCCGTCTGCTTGGTCACGAGCTGCATGCCGAGGATCTTCTTGCCGTTGTCGACGGCCGCGGCGAGGCCCTTCGACACCTTGACGCCGCCCCCCTTGCCGCGGCCGCCGGCGTGGATCTGGGCCTTCACCACGACGACCTCGTTCTTGGTCTCGTCGATGAGGGCTTTGGCTTGGGGCTCGATGTCCTCGGCGCGAAGGACGACCTTGCCTCGGGGAACCGGCACGCCGTAGCGGGCGAAGATCTGTTTGGCTTGATACTCGTGCAGCTTCATGGGTGGCGAGCACGACTAGCACAGGTTGCCGCGTGTGGGATCGCCGGTCTTGTCGCAGGTTCGTCCCCCGGCGCGCCCGTGAGCTACGATGGCGCGGATGGTGTCGACGCGGCGGCCGGGCTTCGGGGGGCAGGTGGGCGTGATGTGGGCGTTGCTCGTCTTCGGGGCCTGCCACCCCACCCACAGCGGCCGACCGCTGCGCGAGCAGTGTCCGCCGTCGCGGCCCGCGGAGGGCGAGGCGTGCACCGGGGCGAGCGACCGCTACTGCGCGTTCGCCGGCGACGACGGCGCGGAGCACGTGTGCTTCTGTGAAGCAGAGCGCTGGCAATGTTTCGAGAAGCCCGCCGCCGAGCCGGCGGAGGGCGCGCCGTCGCCTGCGGCGAGCGCCGCGCCTGCCCCCTCGGGCGCGGCCGCTCCCACCGGCGCGAGCGCGGTCACGGCCTGCCCCGCCGACATGGAGCTGGTGGACACCGTGCACTGCACGGAGGTGAAGCGCACCTGCAAGCGACACACGCGCAGCCAACCCAACAACCTCACCATCTGCCATGAGTTCGCGGAGGGAACCGAGTGCGTCGGGGAGAAGCGGCGCCAGCGCTTCTGCATCGATCGCTACGAGTACCCGAACGAGAAGGGCGGGCACCCGCCGGTGATGGTGAGCGCCTACGACGCGGCCGGTCTGTGCGCCGAGCAGGGCAAGCGCTTGTGCTTCGAGAGCGAGTGGACGGCGGCGTGCGAGGGACCGAACGAGCTGCCCTTCCCCTACGGCCGCACGCGCAGCCGAGACCACTGCAACATCGACAACAACTACGTGCATCCCGATCTGAGCAAGGCGGAGCACGCCGATCCGGCGGTGCACGGACCCGAGCTCACGCGGCTGGATCAGAGCGTGCCGAGCGGGAGCATGGCCACCTGCAAGAGCGGCTTCGGCGTGTACGATCTCACCGGCAATTTCGACGAGTGGGTGCGCACCGAGCGGAGCCGCGGCAAGGGCAAGTGGGCCGGGCTCAAGGGGGGCGCGTGGGGGATCGTGCGCAACGCGTGCCGTCCCGTCACCACCAGTCACGTCGCGCACTGGTCGTACTACTTCATCAGCTTTCGTTGCTGCAGCGATCCGGATCGGGCGGCGCTCCCGCCCCCGCCCGACGACGGGATCGCGCTGTGGACGCCGCCCTCGGAGCCGGCCCCGAAGCACCCAGCGGGCAAGCCCGTGTCGCGGGGCTTCACGCCTTCGAAGTGAGCGCCGGCCTGCGCGCGCCCCGTCAGGGGCTCATGCCGTGGATGCGCATCACGTCCGCACCGCAGGCGCCGAGCTTCTCCTCCATCCGCTCGTAGCCGCGGTCGAGGTGGTAGACGCGCCGCACGATGGTCTCGTCCTCGGCGACGAGGCCGGCGATGACGAGTGAGGCGCTGGCCCGCAGATCGGTGGCCATCACGGACGCGCCGGTGAGCCGCTCGGCGTGGTGCACGTAGGCGGTGTGGCCCTGGATCTCGATGTTCGCCCCCATGCGCACGAGCTCGGGCACGTGCATGAAGCGGTTCTCGAACACCGTCTCTACGATGCGGGAGGTGCCCTCGGCGAGGCACATGAGCACCATGAACTGCGCTTGCATGTCGGTGGGGAAGCCGGGGAAGGGGGCGGTGGCCACGTCGACGCTGCGGAGCGGCCCGGAGCGCGCCACGATGAGATCGGTACCCGACGGCTCCATCGTGACCCCCGCCGCGCGGAGCTTCACGATCACCGCCTCGAGGTCGTCGACGGGCACCTTCTCGATGCGCACCTCACCGCCCGCGGCGGCCGCCGCGACCATGTAGGTGCCGGCTTCGATGCGGTCGGAGATCACGGCGTGGTCGAACGGAGCGAGCTCGTCGCGGCCTTCGATCTGCATGATCGAGGTGCCGGCGCCGCTCACCTTGGCGCCCATCTTGTTGAGCACGCGCGCCACCTCCACCACCTCCGGCTCGCGGGCGCAGTTGACGAGCGTGGTCTTGCCCTTGGCGAGGGCAGCGGCGCACATGAGGTTCTCGGTGCCGGTCACGGTAGGGACGTCGAACACCACCTCCGCCCCGACCAGCCGGTTGGCCTCGGCGAGGATGTAGCCGCGCTCGATGTGGATGCGCGCGCCGAGGGCCTCGAGGCCCTTGAGGTGCTGATCCACGGGGCGGGTGCCGATCTGACAGCCGCCGGGGAGCGAGACCTTGGCGCGACCGTAGCGCGCGAGGAGCGGCCCGAGCACCAGCACGCTGGCGCGCATCTGCTTGACGAGCTCGTAGGGGGCCTCGGGCTCCACCACCCCGCCTGCCACGCGCACCTCGGGAGGGGACGACTCCACCTCGCGCCCGAGGGTGGTGAGCAGCCGGGCGGTCGTGTCGATGTCGCGCAGATCGGGGACGTTGCGCAGCCAGCTCTCGCCATCGGAGAGCAGCGTCGCGCAGAGAATGGGCAGCGCGGCGTTCTTGGCGCCGCTGACGCGCACGCTCCCGTGGAGTGGCTTCCCCCCGGTGATCCGGATGCCGTCCATGATCGGTGCCTACAGCGTTTGTGGCCGAGCTGCCAACAACCACGGCGCCGCGCGCTCGTCCGCGCGCGCCAACCCACGAGACCGTTCCGTCGCGGAACGCGCCCCTGGGCCACCCCAGGGCCCCGCTCGCGGCCGGCTCCTCTTTTCGTTCGCGGGCGCGGGACGGGGCGTACTAGGCTCGCGTCGCCATGACCGCCCGCAAGCTGGCCAAAGCGCTGCTCCTCACCACGTCGTTGTTCGCCCCCGAGGCGTTGGCGCAGACCCCGTCGCTCGATCTCGGGTTTCATCCGCCCACCGATCCGAACGGTGGCCTCAACTACGAGCCGGCCGAGGCTCCCGACACGTTCGACTGGAACGCGGCGCTGTGGATGACCTATGCCTGGCGTCCGGTGACGGTGCGCGATCCGGCCGCCGACGAGGTGGTGAACAGCATCATCGAGCACCAGCTCGGGGGCAACGTGGTGTTCAACATCGGCTTCTGGAAGCGGCTCGCGGTGGGCCTCGATCTGCCGTTCGTGCTGCTCAACGCGGGCGACGACCCCACCGCGGACACGCGCGACCTCATCGGCGACTACGACGTGCCGGGGCAGGCCCTCGGCGATCTCAAGCTCAACCTGAAGGGCACGATCATCCGGCCGACCTCGGGCGAGTTCGGTGGCTTCGCGATGGCGATCCATGAGCGGCTCGGGCTCCCCACCGGGAACGAGGAGGCCTTCGCGGGCGAGGGGCACATCACCTCCGAGACGCGGCTGCTGCTCGAGTACCGCTACCTCGCGCTCGGCCTGCACGGGGCCATCGGCTTCAAGGCGCGCGGCGAACAGGAGTCGTATGGCTGCGAGGCGCTGTTCGCGGCGCAAGGACCGGGCGCGGAGTGTCCCACCACCTTCGGCCACGAGATGCCGTGGGGCCTCGCCCTGGTGTTCACGCCGAAGGCCATCGGCCTCGACGACAACGGCTACTGGACGTGGTTCATCGAGTCGTACGGCTACGTGCCCGCGAGCCCCCAGGCGCCGTTCACCAACGCGGCGGTGTCACAGGCGCAGCTCGGCGGCGGGGCTCGGTTCACCTTCAAGAACGACGTGTCCATCCTCGCCGGTCTCGACGCCGCCCTCATCGGCGGCATCGGCACCGCGCCGGTGCGCGCCACCCTCTCGGTGCAGTGGGCGCCTCGCTCCCACGATCAGGACGGCGACGGGATCCCCGATGATCGCGATCTGTGCCCGGAAGACCTCAAGGAGGACATGGACGGCTTCGAGGATCACGACGGCTGCCCGGACTGGGACAACGACGACGACGGCGTCCCCGACGCCCAGGACCAGTGTCCGAACGAGCGCGAGGACGAGGACGGCTTCGAGGATCACGACGGCTGCCCCGACTGGGACAACGACGGCGACGGCATCCTCGACGTGGACGACGCGTGTCCCCTCGTCCCCGGCGTGCCGTCCGACGACCCGAAGAAGCGCGGCTGTCCAGACGAGGATCCCGACAAGGACGGCGTGCTCGGCGCGGCCGACAAGTGCCCGACGCAGCCCGAGGACATCGACGGGTTCCAGGACGACGACGGCTGTCCGGATCCCGACAACGACGGCGACGGCATCCTCGACGCCGACGACGCCTGCAAGAACGAGAAGGGCCCCGCGGTCCCCGACGATCCGTCGGTGCACGGTTGTCCCGATCGCGACGGCGACCGCATCCCCGACGGCGTCGACGCCTGCCCCGACGAGGCGGGCTCGCCCGACACCGATCCGCAGAAGCACGGCTGCTTCCACCGCGTGGTGGTCACCAAGAGCCAGATCGTGATCAACGAGAAGGTGGAGTTTGCGCTGAACAGCGCGCGCATCAAGAAGGAGAGCGACGGCCTGCTCGACGAGGTGGCCAAGATCCTCGTCGACAACCCGTCGATCGCGAAGGTGGAGGTGCAAGGCCACACCGACACGACGGGCCCGGCGAAGATCAACAAGCGGCTCTCGCAGCAGCGCGCCGACGCGGTGATGCAGGCGCTCATCAAGCGCGGTGTGGCCAAGGAGCGGCTGGTGGCCAAGGGCTTCGGGGGCGACGAGCCCATCGCCGACAACGAGTCGGAGGAGGGGCGCGCGAAGAACCGGCGCGTCCAGTTCCTCATCCTCGAGCGCAAGGAGCCGGTCCCCACCGACGCGCCGAAGGCGCCCTGAGCGCGGTGCGAGCGGCTGCGCGCTCCGCGCTCGCTTCGCTGCGTGCGGCGTGCGCGGTCAGGCGCTGGTGGTCAGGCGCTGGTGGTGGTCAGGCACGCGTCGCGCGGTGTCCGCGTCACAGCGACGAGGTGATCACGCGGAGCCGCGCCCGCGCGACGTCGAGCTCGTGGTACGGGCGGCCCGTGTGGGGATCGGCGGCGTCGGGGGCGACGTCGAGCAGCGGACGGAGCGCGAACGCCCGCCGGGTGAGCTCGGGGTGGGGCACCTCGAGCCTCGGACCTCGGAGCGCGCCCGTGGCGCACCAGAGCACGTCGATGTCGATGATTCGGGGGCCCCAGCGTACGGGGTCGGGCCGGCGCCGGCCGAGCGCGCGCTCCACGTCGAGCGCCCGGTCGAGCAGCGCCTCGGGGCCGAAGCGCACCGCCACGCGCACCGCGGCGTTGTAGAAATCGGGCTGGGCTGGCCCGACGGGCGGGGTGCGGTACACGGCGCTCCGCGCTACGATTTCCACCTCGTCGAGGGCGGAGAGCGCGCTCACCGCCGCCCGCAGGGTCGCGAGCCGGTCGCCGAGGTTGCTCCCGAGGCCGAGCACGTAGGTGTCCCTTTTGGCAGGCGCAGCGACCATGAGAATGTGCTACTCCGCCCATATCCTTCGGTCGACCGCCGGTCTCGCGTCAATAGCTGGGCCGAACCCGGGGGGTGACTCTAAAGTGCGGTCGAACGCTCGAGCGCGCCGTGAGTCCTGCCGTCAAGAACCTAGCCGCCCCGGCCGCCGTGGTCGCTTGTGTCTGTGGGCTCGTGATCTACCTCGCGAGCTGCTCGTCGGACCAGGAGCCGGACGCGAAGGTGCCGACGCTCCAGAAGATGACCGATCACCTGCCCAAGCCGGTGATCCCCCCCCCGCCGCCGCCGCCGCCGCCGAGCGCGATGGCCACCCCCACCGGCCCCACCGTGGCGGAGGTGCTCGATCAGGGGTGCTCGACCACGGTGGTGACCGGCCTGAGCGAGCAGATCATCGCCGAGGGCAACTGCATCATGCCCGGCGCCTACGCGAAGCTCGAGAAGACGAAGAACCTCGAGCTCGGCAGCGCGGTGTTTCCCTACATGATGCAGCCGGCGCGCGACGCGCTCGTCAAGACGCTGGAGTACGGCAAGCGCTACGACATGAAGATCAACTCCATGCTGCGCACGGTGGCCCAGCAGTACCTGCTCTACGACTGGTACAAGCGCAACCGCTGTGGCATCAAGCTCGCCGCCGAGCCGGGCAAGAGCAACCACCAGTCGGGCCTCGCGATCGACGTGTCGACGCCGGGAACGTGGAAGAAGATGCTCCAGAAGCACGGCTTCAAGTGGATGGGGAAGCGCGATCAGTGGCACTTCGACTACGAGGGGGAGGGGGCCCACAAGCGCGAGGGCCTCGACGTGGAGGCGTTCCAGCGGCTCTGGAATCGAAACCACCCCGAGGAGCCGATCGACACCGACGGCGAGTGGAACGAGCCCACCGAGAAGGCGCTCCGCCGCGCCCCCGCCCAGGGGTTCCCGGTGGGCCCCTCCTGCGCGTCGTAGCGGGGATTTCGTCGGCCTCCGGCGCCGTGGCGCCGGCTCGCCTCGGAGTGGCATCTCGGCGCTACCCGGCCTATGACGCTCGGCGATGAAGACCTACGACGCGATCGTGATCGGTGGCGGACCGGGTGGTTATCCCTGTGCCATTCGACTGGGACAGCTCGGCCTCAAGACGCTGTGCATCGAGAAAGACTCTCCCGGCGGCGTGTGTCTCAACTGGGGGTGCATCCCGTCCAAGGCGCTCATCTACGCCGCCCACCAGTTCGAGAAGGCGAAGGAGGGGCCCTCGTTCGGGATCCGCACCGGCGAGGTGACGGTCGATCCAAACGCGCTGCAAGACTGGAAGGACGGCATCGTCAAGCGGCTCACCGGCGGCGTGCGCGCGCTCTTGAAGGCCAACAAGAGCGACTACCTCGCGGGCACGGCCAAGCTCACCGCGAAGGACACGGTGGAGGTGGCGCTCGCCGAAGGGGGCACCGAGGTGGTGAAGGCCAAGCTCGGCGTCGTGATCGCCACGGGGGCGTCGACCATCGAGATCCCCACCTTCAAGTTCGACGGCAAGCAGATCATCGGCGCCAAGGAGGCGGTGAGCCTGCGCGAGGTGCCCAAGCGCCTCCTGGTGATAGGGGGCGGCGTGATCGGGCTCGAGCTCGGCTCGGTGTACCTGAAGCTCGGCGCGGAGCTCCACGTGGTGGAGGCCCTGCCGCAGCTCCTCACCGGCCACGACGGCGACTGCGTGAAGGTGGTCGAGCGCAAGCTCGTCAAGCATGGGGCCAAGATCTACAAGGGGGCCCTCGCCAAGGGGGTGGAGAAGCAGGCCGACGGCGCTCTGAAGGTCACCATCGAGCGCGATGGCAAGCCCGAGACCATCGTCACCGACGTGGTGCTCGTGGCGGTGGGCATGCGACCCAACTCCAAGGGGCTCGGGCTCGAGGCGTTGGGGGTGACGATCGACGCAAAGGGCTTCGTGCCCATCGACTCGCAGGGGAAGACGAACGTGCCCGGGATCTACGCGGTGGGCGACGTGACGGGGCCGCCGCTCCTCGCCCACAAGGCGACCAAGCAGGGCGAGATCGTCGCCGAGGTGATCGCCGGCCACGAGGCGGCGATGGACTGGCAGGCGATGCCGGCGGCCACGTTCACCGATCCGGAGATCGCGAGCGTGGGGATCACCGAGGAAGAGGCCAAGGAGCGCAAAATCGAGCTCTTGGTGGGGAAGTTTCCGTTCTCCGTGCTCGGCAAGGCGATGGCCATCCGCGAGACCGACGGCTTCGTGAAGGTGCTCGCGGACAAGGCCACCAAGCAGGTGCTCGGCGTCCACATCGTGGGCCCCGAAGCGAGCACGATGATCAGCGAGGGCGCGCTTGCGCTCGAGATGGCGGCCTTCGTGGAGGACATCATGCTCACGGTGCATCCCCACCCGACGATGGGGGAGGCGCTCATGGAGGCGGCTGCCCACGCCATCGGGCAGGCGGTTCATATTCAGAATCGCTGAATAATTGTCCAGTCGGCCTATGGCTTCGACGCACAATGGAGAGCTCGAGGAGCTCGTCCGCGCGGCCCCGGGAGATCCCCATCCGCGGCTCGTGTATGCGGACTGGCTGGCCGAGCGCGAGCAACACGAGATGGCGGCGGCCCAGCGGCTGCTCGCCGGCGTGGCGGGGGAGCTGCCGGTGGCGGTCGGGCGCTGGCTCGGCCTCACCGTGGTGAGCGGGGCGGTGTGGCAGCTGTCGGTGGCGGCGCGGCCCCTCCTCGACGACCGCACGATCGCCTCCGACCACTACGACGCGTTGAACGGCGCGCTCAACCAGCTGCAGGAGACCTTGCAGGGGCTGCACCGGGCGGCGGTGTCGGGGGCCGAGCCACCGGCGGCGCCGGACGAGGTGGAGGTGCCGACCCTCGCGGGGTTCCCGGCGCCGGCGCGGTGGCGTGGGGTGTTGCGCGCGCTCGGCGGCTTTCGCGACTATCTCCGCGATCCAGACCACACGGCGGCCCTCCTCGACGCCGTCGTCAGCGCGCGCGAGCACGCGTCGGTGGCCGAGCTCGAGCAGCTCGCGGATCACGTGATCGGGACCGCGCGGGCCACCGGCGCGAGCCCGCTGACCGCCGATGGTTCCCTCGCCGCAGAGCTCTCGGCGCCGTTCGAGGAGCGCGACGTGAGGGCGACGATCCCACCCGACGCGGTGCGGGGACCGTTCAGCTTCGCGCGGGTGATCATCAACAACAACAACCATGGCATCTTCGGCAGCTTCTGCGAGAAGCGCCCCGGCCTCACCCCTCGCGCGCTGCTCTTCGCGCTCGCGGCCGAGGACGACCTTGGCGAGGGCGAGCTCGAGGCGATGGACACGGAGGAGCGGCTCGCCTGGATCGGCGAGGATCACTTCCTCACCGATGACCTGGCGTGGGAGGCGATGAGCCACCTCGACGCGCTCACGTGGGCGCATGATCTGTTGGCGTGGAACCAGGGGGAGCTCGTCAGGGTGGGCACGGGGGAGGGGGAGCCGACGCCGCTGCTCGACGCGCTCGGCGCGTACGGGGCCTTCCAGCGGGGCGCGACCATGTCCGAGAGCGACTTCCCGTACACGATGCTCGAGCTCGAGCGCGGCTACGTGCTCAGCCGCGTCGTCTATTGAGGCGCGCGCGCCCCGGGTCAGGTCGCGTCGAGGGTGCGCGGTGGCTTTGACGAGGCGGGCGCCCCGATCTTGTCGCGCACGAAGCAGCGATCGGGGACACGGCGTCTTCGGCGTAGGGCCTCGGTGGACACGATGAACCGAGAGGTGACCGGATCGTGGTATCCGCTCGCCCCCTCGAGCCCGGGCAGCTGGCCCTGGTAGTGGCGGACGATGCGCCCCATCAGGAGCTCGCGGATGTACTTGCCGACGATGGAGGCCATGCCGACGAGGAGGTTACAGGCGTCGCCGTCGCGCACGAACGCGATCTCCCCGATGCCGGGGAAGCGGTACGCGCTCCGCGCGCGGCCCTCCTCGACGATGGCGTGGAGGCGTCCGCCGAGGGGCCCGAACACCTTGCCGTACTCGCCGAACCCGCCGACCTTGCCGCACACGGCGGCGACCTCGCGGCCAGCCAGCTCTCGAAACGCGAGGATCAGCCGCTCCATGGCGTGCAGGTCCACCACGAAGCGACTGTGGCCACGGTCGACCGCTTCGTTCAGGCGCTGGGTGCACACCACCACGCTGCGCACCGCCGTCACCTCGATCCCTCGCGCGGCGAGGCGCTCGAGATCGCGGCCCACCGCGCGCATGAGGCCATCGACGACCGCTGGCTCGGAGAAGGTCTCGCCGTCTGCGCTCCAGCACTGAGGCACCACGTGGGTGGGGCAGGGGGCGGTCAGCTCGCGGCGGTCGTCGAGGGTGAACGCGTCGAGCAGCTGATCGGGCGTGGCGGCGGCCGTGTGCTTGCCAGCGCCGCGGGCCGCGAGCACCCGGGCCCAGGCCTCGCCGAGGGCCACGTCGCCGTACGACACCAGCTCCTTGGAGTCGCCGAGGCGCTTTCCGAGCCCGCCCCGGGGCTTTTTGTGCACCACACGCTCGGCCTCGGCGCTCACGCGGGCGAGCACCGCCGTCACCACCATCGGCCCGAGCCGCGGGCCGAGGCCGTTCTCGTCGGCGCCGATGCAGTACAGCGAGCCGTCGCTCATGGGCCCCACCATGGCAGGGATGCCCGCGAGCGAGAAGGTGGAGTTGCGCGATCCGAGGGGGTCAAGACCCAGCTGGAGAGACCCTGCTTGGCCGTTCCGAACATCTTGGAGCTGAGGGGGTGTTCCTCAGCCTGTCGGGAAAGGCGGATTCGAACCGCCGACCTCGAGCACCCAAAGCTCGCGCACTACCAGGCTGTGCTATTTCCCGCGCTGCTACGCTTCGTGGATGCTGTGCCGCACCTTCGTCGCTGGTGCAACTCCCTTCGCGCTTGTTGCGGTGGCGCCCCAAGGAGGGCGTGCGCGCTACGTCGAAGCGTCGGTGTGGGCGGCGCGTCGAGAAAAGCGTGGAAGAGATGCGCCGGCTCCGCGTAGAACGACGCGATGAACCTTCGCCGCTCATTGGCTTCTACCCTCCTCCTCGCAGGCGCGCTGGCGTCCGGCTGTGGCCTCTTCAAGTCGAAGGACGCGAGCGGCCCCCCGGAGCCGAAGGCCGAGGACGCGTCCACCGAGGAGGTCGAGGCCAAGGAGGCCAAGGCCGAGGCGCCCGACGAGCCGGCGCCGCTCACCCAGGCAGAGCTCGAGGAGCAGATGGCCCCACCCGAGGGGTTGCTCGATCTGCGCCCGATCGTGGGGACCGACCCCGACGATCCGATCCCCGCCGTGTTCAGGGGCGCCAAGAAGGGGATGACCAAGAAGGAGCTCGGCAAGCTGTTTCCGGGGGTCGAGCAGCACACGGTCGACATGCTCACCCTCACGAGCAGAGACGGTGGCAAGACGTGGTACCGGGTGAAGGGGAACCAAGCACACGTCGACATCCTCAACGTGGAGTACGACGACGAGGGGGGCCTCGAAGTGCTCGGCTATCTCATCGACGAGAAGAAGTCGTCGCCCGAGCTCTGGGAGTACATGAAGAAGGTGGCCGGCCTCAAGTGGGGCAAGCCCGAGCTCGGCGTGCTCGACGCGAAGAGCACCTTCGCGAGCTGGACGCCGAAGGGCGTGAAGGAGATCCAGATCCAGGGCGGCGGGAGCGACATGGTGAGCGTCACGGTCAAGCTCTGAGGTGGCCGTCGGCGCCGTTGGCCCAAGGACGCGCGCGCGCTGACGGGCGTCGTGGGTGGGGAGCGCGGTCCGAACGGGGCGCGGCGCCGTCGCGCGCCGTGTCAGCGGAGGGCCACGCAGCAGAGCTCACGGCGGTTGGCAGGGAGCTGCGTGACCCGCACGTCGGAGAAGCCGAGTTCGCTCACCCGGGCGAGCGTGGTGGGGAGATCGGCGAGCACGTGGGCGTCGTTGAGCTTGAAGGTGAAGATGGCGCCGGTGAGCGTGCTTCGGAGCGGAGGCATGAGCCGGGCGACGGCGTGGAGGGCGACGCGGGGGGCGAGGTTCACGTCGACGAGCAGCCAGTCGACGTGGCGCGGGAGCTGCTCCCAGCGGAGCTCTTGGACGGTCGTGGCGAGGTGGTGGACGCGCGCGCCACGGGGTCCGGTGAAGGCGAGGACACGGGGGTCGATGGCGCCGGGGTCGACCCCCCACACCGTCACGCCGCGGCGAGCGAGGGCGAGGGCCGCACCCCCCGGGGCCGCCCCAAGCTCGAGCGCGACGTGGCCCGCCCGCACGTCGAGCTCGGCCCAGGCGACGGCCTCTTCGAGCTTGAGGTAGGCGCGCGAGGGAGCCTCCGCGGGGAGCGCGATCTTTGGGTCGCCCCCAGGGTGCCCCGAGCGCCCCCGGCCATGTTGGTGCAAGCCCACGAGCCACGGCTCGCCGGGGGCCACGACCACGTCGAGCACGAGCGCCCCCTCGGTGGGCAGCTCCCCTGTGCGCCACGGCGCGGGGAAGGCCGCGAGCCCTCGGGCGACCTCGGCGGCGGCGTGCGCTGCGCTCGGGTCGCGGGGGAACACGTGCACGATCGGCAGCGGCTCGCCGAGGCGGGGCGCGAGCGCGGCGACGGAGTCGAGCCGGCCGAGGGAGGCGCCCCACACGCGCGCGAAGGGGGAGCCGAGCGCGAACGCAGGGGAGACGGGGGCGTCGGCGACCCAGGTGACGAGGCCGGGGCGCGCGAAGGCGGGGCGCAGCGTTGGGTGGACGTCTGCGACCTGGGCCTTCAGCTGCCGCTCAGCCCCCCGCTGGCAGCACGCGAAGACGTGGCGGAGGCCCTCGCTGATGGCTTTCGCGGGCATGACGTCAGGGCGGCGGCGGGGTCGCCGACGGCGCGCCCGAGCCGGCGGCGCCGGGGATGAGCCCCTCCCCGGCCGCGGCCTTGCGGATCAGCGCGAAGTCGCGCTCCTCGAAGGCGGCGAACCCGCTGATGCCGAGCACCGCGCCGATCCGCGGGCTGTCGATGTCACGCTGGGGCTGGAAGTCGAGGAGCACGGTGCGGAGGCGCTGCACCACGTCCTTCGGCGTCGCGGGCGACGCGGCGATCACGTCTTGAGGGACGCGCCCGGTCACGGTGAGCACGCGCAGCATGCCCACCGGGATGCCCTGCTGCTGCGCGGAGAGGTACGCTCCGGAGTAGACGGCGGCGGCGTCGCATTTGTGATCGGCGAGATCGCGCATGGCGGCGAGGTGGTCGCCGCTGAGCACCGTCTCCACGTCGCGATCCGGATCGAGGCCAGCGTCGCGCATCCAGATCCGCGGCAGGAGATAGCCGGTGGTCGACTCGCGATCGACGAGGCACACCCTGCGCCGCTTCAAGTCGGTCGCGCGCTCGAGCGGCATGTCGTCGCGCATGAGGAGGTAGCCGTCGCTGCTCCGCGACCCATCGTAGAGGCGCAGCGCCACCGGCTGGATCCCGGGCTCCTGCGCCGACGTCTGCACGTAGAGCAGCGGCGGCAAGAGGCCGACATCGACCTCGCTCTTGGCGAGCTGCTCGCCACAGTCGTCATAGCTCGCGGCGATCGTCACCACGACCGGACGGCCGAGCCGACCCTCGAGCCAGCGCACGAAGGGGGCGAGCTCCTTCTGCATGACGTCGGGCTCGACGGTGGGGGCGACGGCGAAGCGGAGAGGGGGGCCGCTCAAGACGGGGGCAGAGTCGAGCGGGGCGGCGCGGGGGTCGTCGCTCTCGGGGCGCCGCTCCATGAAGAACAGGAGCACGGCGGCGATGGCGCCCACGAGCGCGGCACCTACGAAGAGCCAGCGTCGCGACGAGGGGAGGCTCCCCGAGGGCAGCGTGGGCGGCGCGTCCCCCCCGGTGCCTGGCGTGGCGGCCGGGCCGGCCACGAGCGGGACGGGGGCGGCGGTTCCCGAGCCGGTGGCGGGGTCGGCGCCGTGCAAACCGGCACCTCCCTCGGCGCGAGGGCGGGCCACCGTGGCGTCGTCGTCTCCCGGCTCACGCTCGCCGTTTTGGCCCGCGTGGGGCACCGGCGGGGTGCCTGGCGGCGGTCGTGACGAGGCTCGCTGGATCACGGTGGGGACGTCGTCGGAGTGGGTGCGGCTCGTGATCTTGGAGATCGACTGCTGCGAGTGGGAGCCGGGCGCCACCAGCGCCTGTTGCAGGGCCGAGTGATCGGTGCCAGGCGCGCGGCTCGCGGCCTCTTGGAGCGCCTTCTGCCGCTGCGCCAAGGTGTCGCCCAAGAGCTCGGTGAGCTCGGTGGCGAGCGCGTCGCGCGAGGGTCGCAGGCCGTGTTTGTCGGCCACCGCGAGGAGCGCGCGCCGCAGCGCGCTGGCGGTCTGGAACCGATCGTCGGGGCGCTTGGCGAGCGCCTTCTGCACCACCGCGTCGAGCCCCACTGGGAGCTCTGGACGCTCCTCGCTCGGCATCGGGATCTCGCCGGCGACGATGGCCTCCATCGACGCGAACTCGCTGTCGCGCTGAAAGAGACGCTCGCCGACCAAAAGCTCCCAGAGCACGATGCCCAGCGAGAAGATGTCGCTGCGGCGATCGAGCGACTTTGCCTGACACTGCTCGGGGGACATGTACGTGCACTTGCCCTTGAGCGAGCCGGTGCGGGTGGCCTCGGCGAGGGCGGTGGCCTTCGCGATACCGAAGTCGAGGAGCTTCACGTCGCCGCTCGGGCCCACGATGAGGTTGTGGGGCGAGATGTCGCGGTGCACCAAGCCGAGCGGCTGACCGGAGGGATCGGTCAGCTCGTGCGCGGCGTGGGCCCCGCGGCAGGCCTGCTCGACGATGCAGATGACGGCCGCCGGGGGGAGCACCTTGTAGGCCTTGTTGCCGGCCGTCATGAGCTCGCGGACGGTGCAGCCCTCCACGTACTCCATCACCAGGAAGTAGCCCTGGGCGTCTTCGCCGAGCTCGTGGATCTGCACCACGTTGGGGTGCACGAGGCGTGCCACGAACCGCGCCTCCGACACGAACATGTCCACGATGCTCGGTTCGTTGGCGAGGTGCGGGAGCAGCCGCTTGATCACCACGAACCGCTCGAGCCCGGCCGCCCCATGCTCTCGCGCGAGCCAGATCTCGGCCATGCCGCCGGTCGCCAGCCGGATGAGCGGCTCGATCCGTGCGGTGCGCGAGGTTGTGGGCCCGGCGGTCGTCATGATCTCGTTGGGTCCATCGTAGTCCGAGGTGGGGCCAGATGCGATCGCGCTGCGGATCTCGACGGCGCCGGGGACCTTGGGGCGCGATGTGCGCCCGCCGGCTGCACATCCTTGGATTTCACGTTATAGCCAGTCCATGTCCAGAGGCTCTCCTGGGCGCAGCTTCGAGGGCTTGCGCGGTCGCCGGGCCGGGCGGCTCCAGCGTGGGTCGCGCGGTGACCCCACGCGCGGTGGCCCGCGCGGTGACCCCACGCGCGGTGGCCCGCGCGGTGTGGGGGCCACGACGCGGGCCCGGGTCGACGGCTCCGGGGGAGGTGTCTCGGCCTGGGTGGCGCTCGCGGTCGTCGCGCTCGTGGTCCTCCTTGCTCCTGCCGCGGCGGCCGGTGAGACCGACGTGGTGGTGTTGATGCGGGTCGCCGAGCGGGCCGAGCGCGCCGGCGACTACGGCTTCGCGGTGCAGGCGTGGAAACAGGCGCGCGACGTCGCCCCCGAGCCGGCGCAGCTGTTCGCGATCGCCCGCGCGTACCGCCAACGCCACGCCCGCGGGGGGGAGCCTCGCGACGCGGCCCGGGCGATCGAGCACTACGAGCAGTACCTCGCCATCACCCCGCCGGCCCGTCACCACGACCAGGCCGCGCGTCACCTCGCCGAGCTCCGGCGCCTCGAGCTCCCTGTCGAAGACGAGGCGAGCGCGGCCGCGGCGGAGGCGGACGAGATGGCGACGCGGCTCGGGGTGATCTCGACCACGCTCGGCGCCCGCGCACGCCTCGACGGTGGGCGCTGGCGTCAGCTGCCGTTGTTCACGAGCCTCGAACCGGGAGAGCACGTGCTGGTGATCGAGGCCGAGGGCTACGCCCGGGTCCGCCGCAAGGTCACGGTCACCCGGCGCTTCGTCCACGCCGTCGAGATCGCCCTCGAGCCGCTCCAGGCGAAGCTCGTCGTGAAGGGCCCGGAGGGGGCCACCGTGCACGTGGACGGTGAAATCGCAGGGACGTTGCCGCTCGCCGAGCCGCTCGAGCTCACGCCCGGGACGCGCTGGCTCGCGGTGACCGAGAACGGCTACGAGCCGTGGGCGCGCGCGGTGGAGCTCGAGCGCGGCAAGGACCGCACCGTCGAGGTGGAGCTCGAGGTGACCTCGCAGCGCATCGCGGCCGCGCTGCTCATGGGAGGGGGGGCCGCTGGCCTCGCCACGGGCATCGTGCTCGGCGTGCTGTCGGTGGTGGAGCACCGCGCCTCTCGAGACTTCACCCAGTCGATCGGGCGGCCGCTCCTGCCCGACGAGCAGGCCGAGTACGCAGCGATCATCGACCGCCGAGACGACTACCGCCTCGTCTCGGGTGTGGCGGGGGGTCTTGGGCTGGGGATGTTCCTGGTGGGGGGGGCCCTGTTCCTCCTCGATGAGCCCGACGTCCCGCGTCCGGGGCGCGACGTGGCGGTCGTTCCCCTCGCCGGGCCTGGCCTGGCGGGGGTCGTCGGCGCGTTTCGGTTCTGACCGGTGAGGGATGACGTGACGCGCCTGCTCGGGTGGACGGTGTTGCTTGTGCTGTTCGGCTGGTCGAGCCTGTCCTTCGCGCAGCCGCCCGCGGGCGATGGGCCGGTGCTCGTGCCGCCCAAGCCGGCGGGGCCAACCCCCGCTCCGTACCCTCCCGGTGCCACCGGCGATCACGAGGTGATCCTCGTGCTCGTCATCGATCGGGGCGGGAGCGTGACGTCTGCCGAGGTGGAGAGCGGCGACGAGCCCTTCGCGAGCGTGGCCCGTGACGCCGCCGGAGGGTGGCGCTTCCGGCCGGCCACGCGGGACGGGGAGCCGATCGCGGCCAAGATCCGTTTTCGGGTGACCTTCGTGGAGGAGGTGGTGCCCGATCCGGAGCCACCGCCCCCCGAGCCCCCGTCGCCAGCGGGCCCCAAACCGCCCCCCGAAGGCTCGGACGGGGAGGCGCCCCCCGACGCTGCGCCCGAGGGGCTGCGCGTGGTCGAGGTGGTGGCGGAGGGGCTCAAACATCCCCCGTCGGTGTCGTCGCTCAAGCGCGCCGAGGTGCGCCAGCTGCCCGGCGCGTTCGGGGACCCGTTCCGCGCCATCGAGGTGTTGCCCGGCGTCACCCCCATCGTGTCGGGCTTGCCGTTCTTCTACGTGCGCGGCGCACCCCCCGGGAACATCGGCTACTACCTCGACGGCGTGCGCGTGCCCTACCTGTTCCACGCGGCGGCAGGGCCGTCGGTGGTGCATCCGGGCATCGTGGAGCGGGTGGATCTGTACTCGGGGGGGTATCCCGCGCAGTACGGCCGCTACGCGGGGGCGATCGTCGCCGCCGAGACCACCGAGCCGCGCAACGACTGGCATGGCGAGGGCAACATCCGCGTCGTGGACGCGGGGGCGCTGGTGGAGGGTGGCTTCGCCGAGGGGCGCGGCACGGCGTTGCTCGGCGGCCGCTACTCGTACACGGCGGGGCTGTTCTCCCTCATCTCTCCCGAGATCACGCTCGACTATCGCGATTACCAGGCGCGCGTCACCTACGATGTGACGGACCGCGATCGCCTCACGTTGTTCAGCTTCGGCGCGTACGACTTCCTCTCCCAGACCGAGAACGACATCGAGACGGTGCTGTTTGGGGCGGAGTTTTACCGGGTGGACGGGCGCTACGACGTGCGTTTCCCCGGCGGCGGGAAGCTCCGGGCGGCGGTGACGTGGGGCTTCGATCAGACGCGGGTGGCCGACGGGCGCAACACCCGCGACATGCTGGTGGGCACCCGGATCAACCTCGAGAAGCCCCTCGGCGACACCGTGGATCTGCGGGCCGGCTTCGACCTGCAGATCGACGAGTACAGCGGCGATCCCCAGCCCTACGCCGATCCCGACGACCCGGGCGTGCAGGCCTTCAACAGCCTCTTTCCGCCGCGCGTCGACACCGCGGCCGCGGCCTATGCGGACCTCACGTGGAAGCCCACCAAGCATTTCGAGGTGACGCCCGGGGTGCGGCTCGACACGTATCTCTCGAACGGCGCCAAGGCCCTCGCCGTGGATCCACGCCTCTCGGTAGTGGTAAAGCCCCATCCACGCGTGCGCCTCTTGCACGCGGTGGGCGTGGCCAACCAGCCGCCGTCGTTCATCGTGCCGGTGCCCGGTCTGGCGGTGGCGAGTCTGCGCGATGGTCTGCAGACGTCGCTGCAAACCGCGGCCGGCGTGGAGGTCGCGTTGCCGTGGAGGGTGATGGCCACCGTCACCGGCTTCAACAACGTGTTCCTCAACATGAGCGACACCGCCGGCGTCCAGCCCGCCGGCGACGACAGCACGCAGATCCCCCGGAGCCTCGGCGCGGCTCGAGGTGTCGAGGTGTACATTCGACGCTCGCTCACCGAGCGCCTCGGAGGGTTCGTGTCGTACACCTTCTCGCGCACCACGCGCTCGATCGAGAACCTGACGTTCCCCGCCGCCTTCGACCGCACCCACGTGCTGCACTCGGCCTTCGGCTACGATCTCGGCGGCGGCTGGCAAACGGGGATGCGCTTCTCGATCTACTCCGGCTCACCGGTGCTGCAGCCCCCGGTGGGCCTCCCCGAGAGCTTCCGTCCGAGCGATCCGCCGCGGGATCCCGTATTCTATCGCGTGGACGTTCGCCTCGAGAAGAAGTGGCGCATCTTCGACACGGCGTGGATTTCGGCCGTGCTCGAGATGGTGAACGCGACGTTGAACACCGAGACGATCAACGGCAACGAGATCGGCCCGGTGAGCATCCCCAGCATCGGTGTGGAAGGAGGGTTCTGATGCGACCACTCGAGCTCGTGGCGCTCGCCACCCTCATCGCGAGCGGAATCGGCTGCCTCCCCGGCGACGAGCGGCCCCCGCCGGGGAGCCTTCAGCTCAACGTGGTGCAGAGCGACGCCACCGCCGAGGGGTTCACCACCGACGATGGCTGGGAGGTGCGCTTCGACCGCTTCGTGACCGCGCTCGGCGACGTCGAGCTCCAGAGCGACGACCAAGGCGCGGGGGAGAACAGCTGCACCGACTACGCCGAGGCGCGCTACGATCGTCTGTACGACTTCACGGTCGCCGAGGGCGGCAAGGTCGGGCTGGCGCACGGGCTGGGGATCTGCAGCGTCGAGTTTCGGATCAAGGCGCCGTCGACCGACTCGATCCTGAGCGGTGGGGTGACCGCAAGAGATCGGGAGACCATGCGCATCGAGGCGAACGACGCCTTCGCGACCGAGCAGCGGGCGACCCTCCTCGTGCGTGGGAGCGCCACGCGGGAAGAGGTGCGCAAGGAGTTCTTCTGGACCTTCCGGCGCAGCTACGAGATCGAGCGCTGCAAAGACGCAAGCGGCGACGGCTACGTGAGCATCGTCGAGCTCGCCGGCGGAGACGCGCTCGAGCGCACCATCGAGGTGCGTGGCGAGGAGCTGTTCCGAGCGGCCCCGGCCGACGACGCGCCCTTGTCCTTCGATCGCTTCGCGGCTGCCGACGCCGACGGCGATGGCGCCATCCTCATGGAGGAGCTCGAGGCGGTGGCGATCGATCTCGACGCGATCCTCGACGACGTGCTCGACGAGCTGCCCGCGGAGCTCTTGGAGCGCTTCGATCCTAGCGTCCTCGGCGAGCCCAACCTCGCGATGCAGCTCTACATGATACAGCTGCCCCGAATCGCGCGTATGGTGGGCTCGGGCGAGTGCGAGAACGAGCCTCGCGGACGCTTCCCGTTCTGAGCGACGGTCGCCCCGCGGTCAGGGGCAGGTGAGCTGGCGGTTCTTGTGCACCACGTCGAGCACGCTGCGGAGCTGGGCGACGCCGGGAGGCACCTCAGCACAGGTGCTGCAACCCGACAGCCAGGTGAGGGTGCCGGCGTGGCCGTGACCTGCGATCTTCGCGCGGGTGTTCGCCGCGTAGCGGCGTGGGGCGGCGAGGGCAGCGCGCACGTGCTCGTGCTCGAAGGCGCGCTGCACGTCCTCGCCGCTGTACATGTTCCCCCCGTCGGGCAGCTCCGAGGTGCAGATGGGCTTTCCCGGTCGGTGGAGCTCCACCCGATTCGGCGGGAAGAACGCGAGGCGCTCCCCGTCTCGCTCGAACACGAAGAGCGGCAGGCTCGTGCGCGGCTCGCGGGTCGCGCGCGCGGGGGCGGCGTCGGCGCTCGCGGTGCCGTCGACGGGCGTCGGCTCCACATCGACCGCCACGGGGGGCACCTCCCCCTGGGGGGCGCAGGCGGCGAGGACGAGGAGCGAGACCAGACCACGCATCCCGTGCAGGGTAGCGCGCTCGGGCGGGAGGCACACGGTGACGCGCCGATTCGGGTAGAGTGAAGCTCGAGGTGAGCGCCACGACCACCGAGAGGAGGAGATCGCACCCTGGGCGGGCGCTCGTCGTGGGCCTCGCCGCCGGGCTCGTCGCCGCGCCGAGCCGCGCCGTCGCGCACGAGGGCTCGCACGAGCGCATGCCTCATCAGATCACGGCGGGGCTCATCCCGCTCTACGTCGCCCTCTACGATGGAGCGCACCCCGGCCTCGTCGCGGGGCCGATCGACGAGCTCAACGTGGCCGCGCTCGGCGTCACGGTGAGCTACGGCTTCACCCTCTGGGAGCTCCTCGAGCTGCGCGTCCGCTCCGAATACATCAAGCCGTTCCCGCGGCGCGAGGCGCTCGCGGAGGGGCTCCACGAGTTTCGCGCGGTGCTCGGCGCTTCGGGCATCATCCCGCTCTGGGGCCCGCGCCTGTCGCTCGCGCTCGGCCCCGAGGCGGGGCTCGCCGCGTGGCGCCTCACAGCGATCGAGGCGGACGAAGCCGGCTTCGCGAGCGCGCACGCGGTCGGCTACACGCTGAGCTTCGCCGCCTCGCTGCGGGGGTGGGTGACGCACCACACCGGCTTCTGGGGGGAGCTCGGGCTCGGCGTGGCGGACGCGTCCGGCGCTGGCGACGCCGGCGACGGCATCGCCAGTCGCTGGCCGCTGCGCGCCGCCGTCGGCTGGGCCGACCGCTTCTAGCCGCGCGCTCGAGCAAGGCGCCCAGCGTCGGGTGGCCAGCGTTCAACGGCCTCGTCGCTCGGGGAACGGTCCGGAGTCGGGACGTTGCCGCGCTCACGCGGTGTCGTCGCCGCGCGCGCTCTCTCGAAGAGGACGGCCTCACCTCCTCCTTCGAGGACGCCGTCTGCTGCCAGGCTCATGGCTTCGACGGCGAGAGCGCGACGGCGGCGGGCCTGTCTCGGGGGCTTAGTCGTGGGGGTGTTCGTGGTCGTGGCCGTGCTGCTGATCAGGCTGGTGCTGCGCGGCC
>CAYOAL010000075.1:42894-45394 GCA_964401935.1 uncultured Polyangiaceae bacterium | reverse complement strand
GCCTCAGCCGCGTCACCCTCGCGGTAGAAGACTTCGAGACCGCCGCGCGGCGCGCCCACAAGGGCGACCTCGTGTATTTCGACCCCCCCTACGTGCCGCTCAGCGCGACCTCCTCGTTCACGAGCTACACCAAGCACGGCTTCGATCACGAGGCGCAACGACGCCTCCGCGATCTCGCGCTCGAGCTCAAGCGCAGGGGTGTGCACGTGCGCCTCTCCAACTCGTCGGCCCCCCTGGTGTACGAGCTCTACGCTCCCCACTTCGAGATCGTGGAAATCAGCGCGCGGCGCTCGATCAACTCCAAAGGCACCGGGCGCGGCTCGGTCAAAGAGCTGTTCATCCTCTGAGCCGCGAAGAGCCGCTCATCGACGGAGGTCGTGTTCGAGGCCACGGGCGGGCCAGAGCACACCTCGACGATGGGGCAGTCGACAGAAGGCCAGCCCCGCACTATCTATGGGCCATGCCCGAGGTGGTGAGCGAGCAGCAATTCGAGGCAGAGGTGCTCCGCAGCGAGCTCCCCGTGTTGGTCGACTTCTTCGGGGACTGGTGCCAGCCCTGCAAGCAGATGGAGCCGGAGGTGGCCGCGCTCGAGCAGGAGCTCACGGGCAAGGCCAAAGTGGTCAAGGTCGACATCGATCGGTCGCCGCGCCTCGCCCAGCTCTTGCGCATCCAGTCGGTGCCCACCTTCCTCGTGTTTTTTCAAGGGCGGCCTGCCGCCGCCGAACGAGGCGTGGTGCCGAGAGCGCGCCTCCGCGCGCTCATCGAGCCGTTTCTGCCGCGCGCGGAGGGCGCCGTTCGGCCCGAAGAGCTCGCGGCGCTCATTCAGCAGAAGGCGGCGGTGGCGGTCGACACGCGCGACGCGCGAACGTTCGGACGCGCGCACATCCCAGGGGCGGTGAACATGCCGCTCGAGGAGATCGAGACGCGCCTCGCGGAGCTGCACATGCTGGGCACCCCGGTGCTCTACTGCCGCAGCGGGGACAAGAGCAAGGCGCTGGCGGAGAAGCTCGCCGGCGAGGGTCTCCCCGTCCCCTTCCTCGAGGGCGGGTTCCTGTCCTGGGAAGCGGAGACCTTCCCGGTGGAAGACAGCGACGACTGAGCCGCGTCCAGCCGGTGTCGAGCCCGGGGCTGCCTCGAACCGCGCGTCTCGAACCGCGCGTCTCGAACCGCGCGTCTCGGGCCGGTCACTCTCCAGGACGAACGTCCTCCGCGCCGCTGTCGGAGCGCGCGCGCCAGGCGACGAGCGCCTCGGCGATCACCTCACGCACCGGGACTCGATGGGCGGCGGCGGCGCGGGCGCAGGCGTCGAACTCCGGCTTCACCTGTGGGGGCCCCCCTTCGCCACCGCTCACCTTCACCGGGATCACGCCGAAACGCGTCGCGACCTCCACCACGTGACGCGGGCGTTCGAGGCGTGACACGAGCTGTCGGCGCACTCCGATCGACGTGGTCTCTCGGAGCATCGCGGCGGCCACGCCGTGGTCGTGCGCGCGGGGCGCGAGCGCGGCGATGCACCACGCCGGCCGGCCCTTCTTCATCGTGATCGGTGTCGCCCACGCGTCGACCGCGCCGGCCCCGAGCAGCGCCGTCAGCGCGTGCGCCGCCACCTCGCCCGTCATGTCGTCCACGTTGGCCTCGATGAGGACGTGGGTGTCCTCGCCGCCCGCCGAGGCCGCGCGCTCTCCGAGCACGGCGCGGAGGAGGTTGGGCCGGTCGGGCAGGGTGCGGGTGCCGGAGCCATAGCCCACCCAGCGCGGCCGCAGCGAGGGCCACCGCGCCCAGTCGGTCGCCACCGTGGCGGCGATCGCGGCTCCCGTGGGCGTCACCAGCTCGGCCTCGAGGTTCACCGCGTAGGTGGGCGCGCCAGCGAGACAGGTGACGGTGGCGGGGGCGGGCAGGGGGAGCACGCCGTGCTGCGCGCGCACGAAACCACGCCCCATCGGCAGGGGACTCACCACCACGTCGGCGCCCAAGAAGTCGAGGGCGGCGGCGGCACCCACGATGTCCACGATCGCGTCGACCGCCCCCACCTCGTGGAAGTGAACCTGCTCGAGGGGCATGCGATGGGTGTGAGCCTCGGCCTCTCCGAGGCGGCGAAAGATCGCGCGGGCGAGCTCGCGCACCGCCGGCGCCAACGACGACGCCACGAGCATCGCGTCGATGTCGCCGTAGGTGCGGTGCGGCTGAGGCTCATGCACGCTCACCTCGAGCTTGGCGGCCGCGATCCCGCTCTGGGTGCGGGTCTCGAGCGAGAGGGTGTACCCCGCCACGGGGAGGGACGCGGCGGCGGCGCGCACCACGTCGAAGGGCACCCCCAGATCCACGAGGGCGGCGATGGTCATGTCGCCGGCGATGCCGCTGAAGCAGTCGAGGAAGAGGATCCAGCCCTTCCCAACGCCGCGCGGGAGCGGCTCGCGTGGGGTGTAGGCCGCGTGGTCGTGCGCGTGCTCGTGCCCGTGCTCATGCCCGTGCCCGTGCGTGTGGTCGTGGTCGTGGTCGT
>CAYOAL010000075.1:0-42794 GCA_964401935.1 uncultured Polyangiaceae bacterium | reverse complement strand
GCGCGTGCGCGTGCGCGTGCGCGTGCGCGTGCGCGTGCGCGTGCGCGTGCGCGTGCGCGTGGTCGTGGTCGTGCGCGTGCGCGTGCGCGTGGTCGTGCTCGTGCTCGTGCTCGTGCTCGTGGTCGTGGTCGTGGTCGTGGTCGTGCGCGTGCGCGTGCGCGTGCGCGTGGTCGTGCGCGTGCTCGTGGTCGTGCGCGTGCGTGTGCGGGTCCGCCGGGTCGTGCGGGTGGGCGTGGCCGCGGGGGGGACGGGAGGCGTCGTCGCTCAAGAGGCGCGCTCCGCGCGGGGGAGGATGCGGTGAAGGGCCATGGCGGCACCGAAGCCGTTGTCGATGTTCACGACGGTGAGCCCAGAGGCGCAGGAGGTGAGCATCGCCATCAAGGCCGTGAGGCCGCCGAGCGCTGTGCCATAGCCGACCGAGGTTGGCACCGCGATCACGGGACACGCGACGAGGCCCGCCACCACGCTGGGCAGCGCCCCCTCCATGCCGGCGATGACGATGGCGGCGCTGGCCTTCTCGAGCTCCTGGGAGCGCCCGAGGAGACGGTGGATGCCGGCGACGCCTACGTCGAACACCCGATGGGCCGGGATGCCCAGCGCGGCCAGGGTCTCGAGGGCCTCCTCCGCCACCGGGATGTCGCTCGTGCCCGCACACACCACCGCCACCGGTTCGCAAGGCCTGGGTGCGACGGGGGTTTGTTCCCAGCGGGCCACGCGCGCGGCGGCAGCGTAGGAGAGCTCGGGGATCTGCGTCTTCAGGCCCGCCGCCTTTTCCGCGTCGATCCTCGTGACGAGCAGGTTGTGACCGGTGGTCACCAACTCGGCGGCGATGGTGCGGAGCTGCTCGACCGTTTTTCCCTCTCCAAACACCACCTCGGGCACCCCCTGGCGGAGCGCACGATGGTGATCGATCACGGCCACCCCGAGGTCGCGAAAGGGCAGGTGCCGCGCCCGCTCGATGCCCTCCTCCACGGACAGCTCGCCACCTCTCACCGCTTCGAGCAACTCGCGAAAACGCTCCGGAGACACGTTGGCTGTCTATCCTCCCGCGCCACCGACGTCGAGCCCATTGGCGTGGTCGCGACCACCGGACGCGCTCCGCATTGACGGGAGCCCCCCGTGCGCACACGCTCGGACCGTGTCGATCGAGACGAAACCAACGGAGCCCAACGCGGGCGTGCCCCTCGGGGAGCTCGAAGAGCTCGCGGCGCGCGTGGTCGAGCGCGCCCTCGCGGGCGGTGTCGACGTGGCCGAAGCGATCGCCCGCAAGGGCTCGGAGCTGTCGATCAAGGTGCGCCTCGGGGAGCCAGAGCTGGTGGAAGAGGCCGGGCATCGTGCGATCGGCCTGCGTGTGATCAAGAACCGCCGCGTGGCGCTCACCTCCACGTCGGATCTCACGGAGCGAGGTCTCGATCTGTTCGTGGCAGACGCGCTCGAGCTGGTGGAGGTGAGCCAGGAAGACCCGTTCGCCGGCCCCGCCGACCCCGAGCTCGTGACCCAAGAGCGGATCGGTCAGCCCGAGGGCATGTTCGATCCCGCCATCGACCACATCGACGCCGACACCGCCCTCGACTGGGCGCGCCGCGGTGAAGCCGCCGCCCAGCGTGAGGACGCGCGCATCACCAACAGCGACGGGGCCACGTTCTCGCGCGTTTCGGGCGGCTTCGCGCTCGTGCTCTCGGGCGGCTTCCGCGGCGCCTATCAGAGCTCCTACGCGTCTCTGGTGGTGATTCCGGTGTGCGAGGACGAGGGTCATAAGAAGCGCCGCGGTCATCACTGGACCGCCACGCGGTTCCTCGAGGATCTCGTGAGCGCCGAAGAGGTGGGCAAGGAGGCGGCACGCCGAACCGTTCGCAA
Source organism: uncultured Polyangiaceae bacterium (assembly GCA_964401935.1). Taxonomy (GTDB): domain Bacteria; phylum Myxococcota_A; class Polyangia; order Polyangiales; family Polyangiaceae; genus JAPYTK01. Next base: position 40,937 of record CAYOAL010000075.1, on the reverse strand, counting down.
GCTCGGCGCCCGCAAAGTGCCGAGCTGTGAGGCGCCGGTGGTGTTCGACCCCGACGCCGCCCGCTCGATCCTCGGGATGCTCGCGAGCAGCGTGATGGGCAGCTCGATCTGGCGCAAACAGAGCTACCTCGTCGACCGCATCGACACCCAGGTCGCCAGCGAGCTGGTGACCATCGTAGACGATCCGTTCATCCCTCGCGGCCCCGGCTCGCGCCCCTTCGACGGTGAGGGTCTGTTGTCGCGCCGCAACGTGGTGGTGGAGCAGGGCATCCTGAAGACCTACCTCTGCGACGCGTACAGCGGTCGCAAGCTCGACCGCCCGCCCACCGCCAGCGCGGCGCGTGGAGGGGGTGGCGGCGTCGGCCCCTCCACCACCAATTTCGTGTTGCAGCCGGGCACGATGTCTCCCGAGGAGCTCGTCCGTGACACTCGGCGCGGCCTCTACGTCACGGACATGATGGGCTTCGGGTTCAACCCCGTCACCGGCGATTTCTCGCGTGGCGCCTCGGGCTTCTGGATCGAGAACGGAGAGCTCACCCACCCGGTGAGTGAGGTGACGATCTCGCTCAACGTGGATGACATGTTCAAGAGCATCGACGCCATCGCCAACGACCTCGATCTGCGCACCGCGACGGCCGCCCCCACCCTGCGGGTGGCCCAGATGACCATCGCCGGGAGCTGAGCCACGACCGCGCCGCCGGCGCGCAGCGCTGCCCGAGCGCGCTCGAGTCGGGCTCGGGCCGCGCGCTCCCCACGGCGCGCCGTCGCCCACCGAGCTGCCGTCGGCCGCGCCGCAGTCGAGCGCGCAGAGGTTCCCCAATCTCACGAGGGCGGGCCCTCCGCCACCTCGTAGGCCCTGCCCGGCGTCGGCACGGCACGCACGAACCCGTCGCCCTCGTCGACCGACACGCGCGGGTGCAGCCGCTGCACGCTCTCACCCGAACGAGGCTTGGGGACGGGAGGAAAGCGCGACACGACGCCGTCCACGGTGGAGAGCGCGAGCGGTTCGCCGTCGTTCCTCAGCCCGCCTTTGCCCAGCTTCTCCACACGAACGATGAGCGTTCCTTGGATCGGCGCCGGGTCGTAGTCGGAGGTCGCGTCGTAGCTCTGGTTCACGACGAGGGCGAACGCCCCCGGCATCAACACGATCCCGGACGGGAGCGGCGTGCGCCCCCCCACGTCCTCGAGCACGAAGTCGCCGAGCTCGGCGGGGGCCAGGCCGTCGTTGTAGAGCTCGACGAACTCTTGATCCGGCTCGGGTCCCAACGGGTTCGCGTGGACCTCCGTGATGACCACGTGGGCCATCGGGGGGCGGGTGAACACGCGCGCGACGCCGCCCTCGTGCCGCCCCAAGACATCGACCGTGGCCCAGCGCAGATCGGTAGGGGTGCCGGGCACCAAGGGATGCACGACGAGCGCCTCCCCCGAGGTCGCTCGCACCCAGTCGAGCTGCCGACCGTCGGCGAGTAGCCACAACCGGTCGCCCGACGGCGTTCGGAGGCGGAGCCGGTCGTCGGCGATGTCCGCGATGCAGGCGCCCCCCACCGGCAGCTGCCCCAGCGGGCAGAGCAGCGGCTCCGAGGGCGGAGACGGCTCCCCATCCGAGCGCAGCTCGATCGGCTCGAGGCGCACCGCAGCCTGCCCGAGCGGCCCCAAGAGCGCCGGCGGGGGGACCACCCCGACGTCCAACGGAGGGAGCTCTGCGTGCACGCAGCTCGCGCCGATCCGCGAGGGGCTCGCTCCCGACGAGATCTCGATCTCGCCGTCTCGTGGGGCGAAACGTGCCCACGTGGAGAGCGGCGGCAACGGCTGCTCGCCGCACCACACCGCGGACAGGTGCCCGTGACCCACCCCCTCCGGAGGCCAAACGAGACGCAACCAAGGCACCGGATCGTGCTCGATCACCGTCAGCGGATGACTCTCGCGCGCGGAGCCGACCGCGACCGCGTACGAGCGCCCCGGCGCGAGGCGGACCGTGGGCGCCAGCACCACCTCCTCCCCTTCCCGCCAGCGCAACGACGGGAGGATGCGCTCGGAGAGCGCGAGCGACGGCTCACCGCGCGCGAGCTGACCGAGCTGATGCGGCCCTACCTCACCGTCGATGAGATACACGTCGTCGGGGGCGACGCCACGACCTCTCACGACGATGCGCAGGATGGCTGGCGCCGCGTCGAGGGCGCCATCGGGGACGACGCGCACGTGGAGGGGGTCGTCGAGGTGGGCCCCACGGTCGTGAGACAGCGGGGAGCAAGCCCCCGCGAGTGCAACCATCGACATGAACCAGGCGATTGCGATCGGTGCTTTCACAACCTTCCATCGCTCGAAACAGCGCCAAGTTGCCTCACGGCCCCAAGAAAAGACCTGCGATGGTGCGTTTTTCGTGGTGTCGCCCACCGCGCGCACTAAGACGCGCAGGATGAAGCCGGAGGAGATCATCGCGCTCCGCAAGGCGCTGCGCTGCACCCCGCACGAGCTCGGCGAGGCGCTCGGACTCGACGCCAAGACGGTGATGGCGTGGGAGCAAGAGCAGCTGTTCCCGACCAAGCGCTACGTGGAGCGGATGAAGGCCCTGCTCGAAGCGGGGCCCGGCTCTGTCCCGCGCCGAAGACGCGGCACGAAGAAGGCACGGTCTCCCTTCGAGGTGCTCGCCGAGCCACGGCTGTGGAGCGTCGTGCGAAAGCTCGTCGCGCACCCCGAGCTCTTGGACCAGGTCGAGCAGCTGGCCGAGCGCTACGACGAGCCGTGAGCGACGCGTACGAAGGTGTCTCCGCCGCGTTCCGAGGGGGTCAGAGCGGCTCTGCCGGCGACGGCATCCCCGGCATCGGCGGGAGCGGGGGAAGCGACGACGGGAGCACGTAGGGGGGCGGACGCGCCGAGGGGCTCGGCAGCGGGACCGGCCTCGGAGGGTCGGGCTCCGGGGATGGCCCCGCGCTCGACGGCGGCCCGGGCCAAGTAGGCCCGTCCACTGGCGGTGGCAGAGGGGAGGCGGTCGGCGGAGGAGCCGGCGCCGACGGCGGCGCGTGAGCGCCCGGGGGACACAGCTTCTCCGCTTGGGCACGCGCTCCCGCCGCCCGCGGGCCGATGCAGTGGGCGAGCTGCTCACCGGCGGCGAGGCAGCGGCCCGCGGAGGCAAACTCCGTGGCCAGGCGGCAGTGATGATCGCCGTCGACCGGGGAGACGTCGGTGCTCGGGCTGTCGCTGCGGGGCGACGAACACCCGATGAGCACGATCACCACCCCGAAGACCCGCGCCATACCTCGAGCCTAGCCAAAGAAAGGGCGTGAGCACTCAAGAAAGAGAAGCCGCGCAGCGGCCAAGGACGGCCTCTCAACCTCGGGTCGTCGCCACCCGCGCGCTGAGCGCCTCTCCAGCGGCGTCCGCGAGCATGAAGGCGGCACCAACGGTCGCGACGAGGGCCGCCCCTGCCCAGAGCGCCGGGCCCACCGCCCCCCCCTGGGTGACCGAGTCGGCGATCGTCGCCCCCCAGGACACGTCGGGGCCGAGCCCGAGGAACGACACCGAGACCTCGAGGATCACGACCGAGGCGATGCCGAACACCGAGCTCTCGAGGGTTGGGCGCAGCGCGACCGGCAAGATGTGCCGCAGGAGGATCCGCTGGTGGGTGCAGCCCAGGGCGCGCGCAGCGAGGACATAGTCGGCGGACGCCGTCTTCACGACCTCCGCGCGCACCAACCGCGCGACCTCTGCCCAGCGTACGGCCGCCACCGCCAGGGCCAGCGACCACAAGGAGCCCTCGGGATAGGCGGCGCGCACCACCGCGACCACGAACACCGAGGGGAACGTCTCGACGAGCTCGATCGGGCGCGCGAGGAGCTCGTCCCAGGCCCCCCCGAAGTAACCGGCCACCGCGCCCATGAGGCCCCCAACGAGCATCGCGAGGACCAGCGACACGACGGCGATGCCGAGCGCGACCCGCCCGCCGTAGATCAAGCGCACGAACAGATCGCGACCACGGCCGTCGGTGCCGAGCAGGTGCAGGCCCGACGGAGCAGCGTGGGCCCCCGCCTTGGAGATGGTGCTCGGCCCGTGACGGAAGATGGGCCAGAGGGCGAGGTCGCCTTGGTGATGGGCCGCGATCACGTCGGGCTCGAGAGCACCGGGCGGATAGGCCGCGGGGTGAAACACCGTTGGAAACGCCACGAAACCGCCCGCGCCGTAGGCCACCACCGGCGCCGGGGACGCGATGAGCTCGGCGAACACCGCGGGGAGGGCGATGGTAGAGAGCACCAACATGGCGATGCGCACCCGCACGCTGCGCGACAGACGACGCCGAATCCAGGCGAAGTGGTTCACCTCACGACCTCCTCTGCGGCGCGATCACGGTGCGCAGCCTGGGATCGAGCGTCGCGTAGGCCACGTCGGTGAGCACCAGCGCGACCACCGACCAGACCGCGCCGGAGATGGCCAAGCTCATCAGCCAGCGGTGGTCGTGGTGGGCCACCGCGGTGATCGTGGCCTCGCCCAAGCCCTGCAGCCCGAGCGCTGCCTCGAGCACGAAGCAGCCCGTGATGGCCACCGGCAGCTCGAGCGACGCCCGCGTGACCACCGGCAGCAGGGCGTTCCGCAGACCGTGCATGATGAGCACGCGCACGCGCCCCGCCCCCCGCGCCGCCGCGGCCTTCAGGTAGTCCTCGGTGAGCACCGGCAAGAGGGCGGCCCGCTGTTGTCGCGTCGGATCCGCGGCGAGAGCGACGGCGAGCAACACCGCGGCGAGCGTCGTCTGCGAGCCGAGCTCCACGCCCAACAACACCGCGCCTGCGCCCATGAGCGCCGGGGAGGCGGCGTAGGGCACGAGCACCACCGCCGACACCACGCGGTCGAGCGCACGGCCGCGGAACCACGCGGCCATCGAGCCGAGGGGGATCGCCACCGCGTAAGCGAGGGCCAGGGCGAGAGCCAGGATGGTGAACGTGACCCGTGAGCGCTGCAACAGCTCCCAGAGCAACGGCTTGCCGTGACGATCGAGGCCGAGCTGCATCCCAACCGCCTCGTAGGCCCACTTGCCGTAGCGGGTCTGAACGGCGAAGGCGGCCACCCGCTCGGCCCCGCTCAAGCGCACGAAGTCGGCCTCGTACACCATCCACCACCGCTTCCAGCGGCGCACGACCTCCGTCGCCTCCTCCGCCGACGCGCCTTCGTGGATACGGTCGCCCTGGCCGGTGACGTGGACCACCATGCTCACGAGCCGACGCGTCTCGTCCACCTCGAGCACGCCCTCCGGCTCCTTGAGAGCGTCCATCAACGGGGGCAACGCGAACGTGTCGAGCACCTCGAGCTGCTCTGCGCGGGCGGCGGTGCCGTAGTGCGCGTACCGGCGCACCGCGCTCCCCGCCGTCCCCTCGCGAAACTCGATCCCACGCGCGGCCCAGAAGCGGTTCCAGAACACCACCACCCGCTCGGGATCGCGCGCCTCGCCGGCCTTGTCGATCCCCATCCGTTCGGCCAGCGGCGCCAACGCGAGGGCGACGCGGACGCGATCGGGAGGCGCCAGCTCGTCGAGCTGAGGGAGCAGGACCGGGAGCGCAGCCCCCCCAAGCCTCACGAGCTCGCGCTGGGCCGCGTCCCGTTCGGCTCCTTCCACCGACCGCAACGCCAACACCGCTTCCATGGCGCGGTTCGTGCGGTCGCGTACGTCCTGAGGATCGACGTTCACGAACAACGGCAGATCCTCGAACTCCCGTCGACGGATGTCTTCGGTCGCCTCGACGAGCCCATCTCGCGGCAAGAGCGAGAGCACGAAGAAGGTGATCAAGGACACACCGATCACGCTCGGAAACACCCAGAGCATGCGGCGGAACGCGAAGCGGAGCATCAGCGCATCAGATAGTAGAGCGCGAACACGAGCACCGCCACTGCCACCCAAATCACGAAGTTCGAGGCCGGAGGCGGCTCCTCGACGGGGGTCTCTGGGCGGCGCTCACCGAGCAGCCGATCCTCCCAGTCGTCACGGAGCTCGATCTCGTACTCCCCGACGATTTCGATGGTCGGCGTGTCGTCGTAGCCGTCGGTGAGCGCGTCGACGCGATCCGTCGCGTCGGCGCGATCGTCGGCCCACGACGGGACCGTATACTTGGCGTACTTGAGCGCGTCGACGTCGGCGGGGGTGGGCTTCTGGAGCCCTTCGCCGTCGAAGACGGCCACGATCACGGTGATGTTGTCGTGACCACCGGCCTGGTTGGCGTCGTCGATGAGCACCCGACACGCGTCGACGGGGTCGCGCACGCTGAGCAGCGTCTCGCGGATCTCGCTGTCGCGAATCATCCCCGACAAACCGTCCGAACACATCATGAGGACGTCGCCCGCCCGCAGCTCGGCGAAGGTGAGGTCCACCTGGACCGCGTCGGCGGTGCCGAGCGCCTGGAGGATGATGTTGCTGTGCTCGAAGTTCTCCGCCTCTTCCTCGGTGAGCTGGCCAGCCTCGATCAGCTGGTTGACGAGCGACTGGTCGCGCGTCACCTGCACGAGTCGCTCGCCGCGGAGGATGTAGGCGCGACTGTCGCCAACCTGCCCGAGCATCAACAGGTCGTCGACGAGCGCGGCCACGGTCGCGGTGGTACCCATGCCGCGACAGGCGCGGTTGTTGTTCGACTCGTCGAGGATGCGCGAGCCGGCATCCTCGAGCGCCTCCACCACGTCGAGCGCGAGCTGATCGTGGTCGTGGTGGCCAGCGCCGGCGAGCATCTTCTCGTACACGATGTCGATGGCGAGCTGGCTGGCGACCTCGCCGGCCGCAGCGCCGCCCATGCCGTCGCACACCACGAGGAGCATCCCGCCGTCCCCGAGCTCCACGGTCTTGGCAGCGCCCCCGGCCACGCCGCGCCACTTGGCCGAGAGATCGGCGATGAGGAAGTTGTCCTCGTTGTGCTCGCGGATCTGACCGACGTCGGTGCGGCCGTAGACGGTCAGTCGGATGTCGCGCTTCTTGGCAGTCTTGCCCAACTGGCGCTTGGACGAAGTCGACTCGGTCTCGCCAGCGTCCGAGTCGCCTGCGTCCGAGTCGCCAGCGTCCGAGTCGCCAGCGTCCGAGTCGCCAGCGTCCGCGTCGCCAGCGTCCGCGTCGCCAGCGTCCGCGTCGCCAGCGTCCGCGTCGCCAGCGTCCGAGTCGCCAGCGTCCGCGTCGCCTGCGTCCGAATCCCGCGGCGCCTTGTCCGAGTCCGACGCGTCGTGTCCGTCTTCCTCGCCGCCGTCGGCGTCGTTCGCCGAGTCATCCTCTTCCTCGTCCTGGTCGTCGTCGTCGCTGGAGTCCTCGTCGGCCGTGCCCCGACGACTCGCCTCGTCGGCCTCGTCAGCGGCAGAGTCGCGTTCGCCAGACGCCGTCAGACGCTCGTCGTCCGACTCCGAGCTCGGAGCGGCCGCCGCGTCGGAGGCATCGTCAGGAGAGCGTGGACTCATGGGTCAGCGGCACACTTTCACGGAAACGGTCAGGCGTCAGCCGAAGGGAGATCGACCCGGAACAGGTGCTGCCCCAGCCGGATGAAATCGCCGTGCTCGAGCCTCACGTCATCGCGGATCGCGAGGTAGGTGCCGTTGGACGAGTTCAGATCGATCAGCACATACTCCTGCGTCTCTTCGTCCCACTGGAACGTGGCGTGACGGCGCGACATGAAGGGGTCGGATGTAAACACGATATCTCCGGTCTCACGACCTACCGTCGTCTCTTCGGCGACCAGATGATAGACGTCACGGACGATCCCCTCCACCGTTCGTTGGCAGAGCCGAGCCCGCCGGGTGGCCGCTGGCGACCCGAAGACCAACACCCCATGCTGAATCGCATGGCCCAGACCCCGCTCCGCATGGTCCACGACCTCGAACTCTAACACCTCCAAGCCCAGGAGGACCAAGTCCCCGTGCTTCAGCACCGTCGGCTTGCGGAGGCGGCGGTACACCCCGTTGACCGAGCTCAGGTCGCGCAGGTACCAGGCGCCTCCCTGCCGGAAGAGGCGGGCATGACGCGGGGACAGATAGCGGTCTTCCGCGAGGATGATGTCCCCTTCCCTGCTCCCGATGTCCATCTGCCGTCCGCGCAGCTCCAGCGCCCGCCCCTCCGAGCCGTCCTCGACGATCACCACCAGCTTGCCGGTGGGTGGCTCCTCGACAACTCCCTTGGCGGTCGCCGGTCGCGCGGGGGGAGCTACCGGCTCGAGATCGAGCTCCTCGGCGTCGTCTTCGATGAGCGACTTGGCGAGCGGGAATGGATCCCTGCTCGCGCGCGCGCCGAGCTCGAGCGGGGCCGCGGGCTCCCGTCGGGGCGGTGGGGCCTTCGGCACGGCCCGGCGCCGTTCCTTGGGGAGCGCCGCCCCGCAGTACTTGCAGAACGCCGCCTCGCCGTCATTGACGCCGTCACAAGCCTCGCACTGCACGTCACCGAGCTCGGCGTCGGCGGCGGCCGCCGGTGCCGGGCGCTTGAGCTTGTCGAGGCGCGCCTTGGCCGGCGGCGGCGCGGGCGGCTCGACGCGACTGCGCGGGCGTGGCTTGTCGAGATCGAGCTCCCGTCGCGCGGACGGTTTGGCCGCCTTGTCGGGGCGCGGCTCCGGCGCGGCGTCGGCCTCGCCCGGGATCTGGGTGCGGGCGCGCTTGGGCGGCGTACGAAGCACCGCACCACAGCTGATGCAGAAGCGGTACTCCTTGGGGCTGAGCGCCGAACACTGAGAGCACTTCACCTTGCCCTCGGGCACGTCGTCCTCGCGTTTCCCCTCGAGATCGAGCACGGGGGCCGACGGTCGCGAGTGCCGCGCGGGGACGTCGTCGAGCTGCCAGTCGGAGTCTTCGTCGTCGGGAGGCTCGCTCGGCAGCTTGGCCTTCTTGATCGCAGAGGCCGGCGTGGGAGGCACCGCACGCTTCTTGGTCTTCAGCCGATGGCCACACGTCCGACAGAACGTGAGCTTCTCCTCGTTGCGCGTTCCGCACACTTCGCACGCAATCACGAATGAAGGGGACCAAGCCGGTGATCGCGAGTCAAGTATTGAAAAAACGTCGGGGTTTTTCTTTCCTCGGCGCGAGCCCCGGGCGCGCCGTCCAGAGCGCGACGGCGCCGCCCAACCACGCCCCCTCGGGGGTCTCCGAGCCCCGCCCCCTCGGGCCAACAACTTCATAATTACGAATACTTGAACGATCGCGAGCCGACCCCGAACGACGTGCCTCGCGCGAAGCCGGCTGGGGCCCAAGCGCGACGCGGTACAGGGGCCTTCAGTCCCGCGACAGCTCGGAGCGCAGCTCCACCTGGAGCTCGACCCGCATGTAGTGGGCGACGCCGGTGTCGCGGGTGAAGCCCGCCGTGTCCTCGAAGCCGGCGAACACCATGGGCTGGTAGTAGACCGCGCCGCCGAGCATGGCGAGGCGTGAGAGCTGCATCTCGAAGCCGAGGCCGAGGAAGCCCGTCCCGCCCCCCGTCTCGACACCGAACTCGTTGCCGTACACCACGCCACCGATGCCCCACGTGGCGTAGGGCGACGTGCGGTAGCCGAGATCGAGCACGTAGCGCATCTCGGCGCGCAGCTGCTGCAGCGTACCGAGACGGTAGAGGTTCGACGAATCGGTGGTGGAGAACTGGTAGGCCCCTCCGATCCACCAGGGCCCCGGGGATTGATAGCCGCCCCGCAACACGAGCCCACCGCCGCTGCCCAAGATGCACGGCGCCGCGTCGTCGCGACAGAGGGCTCCGGGGGCGACCAAGAAGTCACCGCTCACCGCGATGCCGTACGTGAAGTAGTCGATGTGGAGCGGGGGCGGGCGCGCGCTCTGTGGGATGACCACCGTCTCCGGCGCGGACCCGTCGAGCGGAGCCCCGCCGGCGGGCTCGCCCGGCGGCGCGACACCGTTGGGCGCCGGCTCCTCCGAGTGGGCCCGTGGAGGCCACACCACCCAGACGACGAAGATGGCGCAGAGAAGATGACGACCGGGCACGACGCGAGCAGTATAGCCTCCGCTGGCCTCGGCTGGTTTGAAGGCCGTGATCCGCTGCCACGCTGGATCGAACCGATTGACTACCGAGCGGAATCGAGTAGACGCTCGACATCCAACTCACTCTTGGCAGGCCCATGGAAATCTACCTCGGCAAACGTGCCGTAAAGCAGATCCGTCTCTCGGCGGCAGACGCCATCGAAGAAGGAGACCTCGAAGCTCTTCAAGTCGACATCTTCGAGGCCTTTCCCGAGGAACAAGTCGAAGCCCTCGAGCAAATGCTCGCCGACGGTGACCTCATGGTCATGCTCGGAGAGCTCCTCGAGGAGTGGAGCGGCGACGACGTCGACGAGTTGTTCGAGCTGCTCGAGACCCAGCTCGGCGACCACGGCATCGATCTGAAGTACTACTCCGCAGAAGACGAGGACGACGAGTTCGGCACCGTCGAGGACGAGGAGGAAGATCCGAGCTTCGTCCCCGACGTGGAAGGTGCGGAAGCGGAAGAGGAAGAAGACGACGAGGACGACGAGGACGACGAAGAGGGCGCCGGCGCACTCGACGAGTACGACGAGCCGGGATTCGACGAAGACGTCTGAAGGCCCGACCGGAACGGCGTCGAGGGCCCCCTCGAGGCGCGGTTCGGCGAGCCTCGGCAGGCGGGCCGCGCGGTCGGGGTGGCGGTCGCTCTCGGCGTGAGGTGGGAAAGCGCGGAGGTGACCCTCCGCGCCCTGGCTCGTGATGCGCCCGCGCCGCGGGGAGGGGCAGACGGTCCGCTCGGGAGCGTCGCAGCGTGCGTCAGCCCGCGGCGTTGACGATGTCGACGATCTCCTTGACCGCCTGTGCGCTCGTCTCGAGCATCGCCTTCTCCGCGTCGTTGAGCGACAGCTCCACGATGCGCTCGACGCCGCCTCGGCCGATGACCACGGGCACGCCCATGAAGAAGCCCTCGTAGCCGTACTCGCCTTCGAGGTAGGCGGCCGCCGCGACGAGACGCTTTTGGTCGTTGAGGTACGCTTCGGCCATCGCCACCGCCGCAGCCGCCGGGGCGTAGTACGCGCTGGTGCCCATCAAGCCCACGATCTCGCCACCACCTTTGCGGGTGCGATCGACGATGGCGTCGAGCTTGTCGGCGCTGATGAGCTCGGTGGCGTTCACGCCGTTGATCGTGCAGGCCGACAGCACCGGCACCATCGTGTCGCCGTGTCCGCCGAGCACCATCGCGCGCACGTCCTTCACGCTCACCCCGGCCTCCCGGGCGAGGAACAGCTGGAAGCGAGCGCTGTCGAGCACGCCGGCCATGCCGATCACCTTGCCCTTTTCGAAGCCGGTGCGCTTCCGGAGCTCGTAGACCATCGCGTCGAGCGGGTTGGAGATCACGATGACGAACGCGTCTGGGCAGTGCCTCTTCGCGTTGTCCGCCACGTCGCGAATGATCGGGAGGTTGGTCGCCACCAGATCCTTGCGATCCTGTCCCGGCTTGCGGGGGATGCCGGCGGTGATGATCAACACGTCGCTGCCGGCGCAGTCTTCCCACTTCGAGGTGCCGGTGATTTGGCAGTCGTAGCCGATCACCGTACCGCACTGCTCGAGGTCGAGGGCCTTGCCCTTCGCAAAGTTTTCCTTGGGCGGGATGTCGAACAATACGACCTCCTGCGCCAGCTCCTTGCGCGCGCACATCGCCGCGAGCTCACCACCGATGTTTCCTGCTCCGATCAACGAAATCTTGGTCATGCTGCCCGCCTCCTACCACCCCGGGAGAGAGACTTGAAGCGGCAAAGGTCTACAGCTACGGCTTACGACCATGAAGGATGTGGAGCAGATCCGGCGGGCCCTGGCGAACCCCCTCGAGGGCAGCGACCTCCCCGAGCTCGGGACCAAGTACACGGGCAAGGTGCGCGACAACTACTCCACCGCCGACGGGCGGCGCTACATCGTCACCACCGACCGCATCAGCGCCTTCGACCGCGTGCTCGGGACACTCCCGCTCAAGGGGCAGGTGCTCCAGTGGGTGACGAGCTTCTGGTTCGACAAGACCCGCCAGCTGGTGCCGAACCACGTGATCTCCACCCCCGATCCCAACGTGATGGAGTGCAAGGAGTGCACGCCGCTCGGGGCAGAGATGGTGGTGCGTGCCTACATCACGGGCGTGACCAGCACCAGCATCTGGACGCACTATCAGAAGGGGGAGCGCGTGTTCTGCGGGCACACGCTCCCCGACGGGCTCGTGAAAGATCAGCAGCTCGAGCGCCCCATCCTCACCCCGAGCAGCAAAGCGCCGAAGGGCGATCACGACGTGTCGATGTCGCGCGAGGAGCTCATCGAGCACGGCTACATCACCGGCGCAGACTTCGACGCAGCGGCCGAGCTCGTGATGAAGCTCTTCGACTTCGGCCAACGTCACTGCGCGGCGCAGGGTCTCATCCTGGTGGACACGAAGTACGAGCTCGGCAAGGACGCCGACGGAACCATCTGCGTCATCGACGAGATCCACACCCCCGACTCGTCACGTTTTTGGTTCGCCGAGAGCTACTCGGCGCGCTTCGAGGCGGGCCTGCCCCCCGAGTCGTTCGACAAGGAATACGTGCGCCGCTGGCTCGCAGACCAGGGATTCGACGGCGACGGCGAGATCCCGGTGATCCCCGACGAGGTGAAGATCGAAGCGATGCGTCGCTACGTGGAAGCCTGCGAGCGCGTCACGGGCAGCGCCTTCGAGCCCAACCTCGAAGACCCCGCCCCGCGGATGCGCCGAAACTTGGGCCTCACCTGAGCGCCGCCGCGGTCTCGAGCCGCGCAGCGACGCTTGGCCCCGGTCAGGCCTGCCCGTCGGCCCAGCGCGACGCGTCGTCGGGGGCCACCCCGAGGCTGATCAAGGCGTCGCGGAGCTGGCCGCGGTGCACGCTCACGCAGGTGGGCATCCCGCCCGACAGACCGAAGCGCTCCAGAAAGTTCACGCCGCTGTCGTAGGGCGCGGCGAAGGTGATGTTGTCCGCGTCGACGACGGCAGCCATACGCGCGCGCTCCTGACCGAGCAAGAGGAGCAAGGTGCGGTCGAAGGGGGCGCTCGTGCTCGTGGTGTCCACGATCACCAGCTCCTCGGTGAGCGCGACGAACCGGTCGGCCAGCTCGCGCGACGCCTGCTCGCGCGGGAGGAGCTCGAGCGCCGCCCCGTCGACGAGGGCCCACGCTTGTGGATCCTCGAGCCGCCGATAGAGCAAGCGGAGCACCATCCGCTGCAGCGTCGGATCGCGAGGTTGCGCCCGTAGCGCGCGATCGATCCGCTCGCCGTTGCTGCTCGGTCGCCCGGTGCGGGTGTCGATGGCCCGAGCGTCGTCGTCGCAGCCCACATAAGGCTCCCTGCCTCCGAGGAGCCACTTGGCCGCGCTCGCGAGGCCATCGAAGTCGCTGTGACAGACGATGGTGTCCACCGGGCCCGCGCGCGCCACGCGCTCGGGAGTCACCATCTCCGGGCAGGCCCCGTGCTCCGCCTTGGTCGCGAGCACGAACCGCGCGTCGCGCGCATAGTCCACGTGATGCTCGCTGTCGTGATGATCGATCCACAGCGCGAGGCGCTCGCCGAGCCCGTCGATGAGCCGCTTGGTGGTGCGCTCGAAGGCCTTCTTCCTCCCGCCGCTCGTCGAGGCGAAGGCGATGTCGAGCACCACCACCCGCCCCTCGAGCTGCTCGGCCTTGGGAACCTTGCGGGGCGTGGCCACCACCACGCGCGTGCCGCCGAAGTCGTCGAGAGGCTGCGGGTTGGACATGCTGCTTCGGACCCTAGTCCAGGCTGGTGTAGATTGGGCGCCGATGTTTTCCTCGAACCTGCGCGCGGCCCCACGTGCGCTCGGCCTCTTCGCCGCCCAAGGACCCGAGGGAGAAACCCGCCGATGAGCACGCCATCGCACTGTCGCCGGTCGCCCCACACCTCGCTCCTCGCGCTCTTGGTCGCGGCCTGTCCGTTCCTGGCGCTCGCTCACGTCGCGACGAACGCCGCTGCCGCCGAACCGGCGGTGGTGCTGCGCGCCACCAAAGCCCAACACCGGCTCGAGGTCACCGTCGGCGACGGGGTCGTGAAGGCAGAGGCCTGTCGCCCCGGCGGCCAGTGCTCCGGCGAGAGCTACCCGATCCCCAAAGACGCGCTGATCGGCAAGGCGACCGCAGAGCCGGTGTGGCTCAGCGACGACCGCGGGGTGGCGCTGGTGCGGATCCCGCAGAAGGGAGGCGGGAGCTGGGTGCTGGTGCTCGCCACCTCGTCGGCCAAGGGGAGCCCCGCGGTGGAGAGTCCTCTCACGGGCACGCTCGACGTGGCCCGCGGCGGCGTGGAGGGCGAGCAGTTCCGCCGGGTGCTCGCGCTGGAGAAGCTCCAAAACGGCACCCGCCTCGTGATCGGGAAGCAATACGACAACGCCACGGTGTGCGGGCGTCCCGCCACGCTCTCCGCTCAGGAGCTCGATCCTGCCGATCTGTCGTGGCGCCCCACGCACGCGCGCTCGCTCTCGCTCGACGCCCAGCTCGCCGCCACCGAGGTCACCGCCGCCGCATCGAGCGACGCCTTCGACACCAACGCGCCCCGGCTCCTCCACGCCACCGTCGCGTCGAGCGCGTTGGGCCAGAGCCGCTCCGGGATGACCGACGGCGACCTCGCCACCCGCTGGGCCGAGAAACGGCCGGGATCGGGGCGCGGTGAGCTCATCAGCATGAACGGCTCGGAGGAGGTGCCCATGACCGGCTTCGAGCTGGTGTTTCGCCCTACCGGCGACGCGCCGAAGGGTGCGGCCCCCAAGAGCTTCTACATCGCCACCGACGCCGAGCTGTTCCACGTGACGGTCGCCGAGGACGCCTTCACAGCGGAGCCAGGGCGCCTGTACCGGGTGGCGCTCCCCAAGCCGGTGACGTCGGACTGTGTGGCGGTGGTGCTCGATGACGCCTTCGTCGCTGGCGAGCGTGACGAGGTGAGCATCACTGAGCTGCGCGCGCAGACCGCGCTCGACGGCAAGGGGCCGGCGGAGCTCACCGAGCTCTTGCGTGGTGACAGCCCCGAGGCCGACGCAGCCAAGGCGCTCCTGGCGCGCGGGGGCCCGGCGGCGGTGGCGGCGGTGATGGCGGCCTACCCCTCACTCGATCGACGCGGACAGGCCCGCGCCATCGAGGTGCTCGAGAGCGGCGGCTGCTCGGCCACCGCCGGGTTCTACGTCGACCGGTTGCTGGGTCGCGGGGTGGAGCTCCAGGCGTTCGAGCCCGAGCTCGATCCGGTCGCGAAGCGGGCACGCACGCAGCTGCGCGGCTGTCGCGACGCGGCCACCACCGCCCTCGCCGCGGCCCTCACGACCGAGCCGCCGGGGAAACGACGGGTCATCGCGGCCCGTGAGCTGGCCGACATCAACCCCGCGCCCGCTCTCGCCGCCATCCTCGCGGTGCTCGAGGACGGCTCGACCGCACCGAAGGCCTCGGGCGCCAGCGACGAGGTCCGCCGCGGTCTGCGCCGGGCGCTCGCGGTGGCCGCTCGGCACCCCCGCGCGGAGCGGGCGGTGCGCGAGCTGCTCGCGCCCGAGCCGTTCGCGAAGCTGCCCTTGGTGGTGCGGATCGATCTGTTGCGCGCGCTCGGGTCCGACATCGTGAAGCTCGAGCCGGAGGCGAGCGCAGCCCTCGACGGCCTGCTGAAGCCGGAGGCGAGCTTCCGCACCCGCTACCTCCTCATGCCCCCCGCCGCGCAGCTCGCCCGCGCAGGCAGCGTCGGCGCCCTCGCCTTGTTGCGAAGCACCCTCGAGGCGAGCAAGAGCGCCCACCTCCGTGCGCGCGCGGCGGCCGTGAGCGGCGGCATCCCGGCCCTCGATGCAGCGATGGTCGCCGCGCTCGGGGACGCCTCCCCGCGCGTGCGCGAAGCGGCCCTCGGAGGGCTGACGGCGGCGGCGAAGATGCCGAGCGCGGCCGAGGGACGGGTGGTGAAGCTCTTGGCCGAAGACAAGTGGACCTTCGTCCGGATGGCGGCGGCCCAGGCCCTGGTGCAGCGACCGGCAGGGGGCGCGGTGGATCGCGCGCTCCTCGCCGCGCTCGAGGACCCCAACAACCAAGTACGCGAGGCGGTGCTGCGCGCGCTCGGCGAGCGCAAGACGCACGCCGCCGGAGATCTCGTCCATGACATCGCCGACGACGCCAAAGAGCCCATCGGCGTTCGCAGCACCGCCATCGCCACCCTCGGCGCGCTCTGCCGCGCCGACTCGACCGAGCTCCTCTACAAGCTCGCGCTCCGCGCCGGCTACCAACAGCTCCCCTACGACCAGCCGCTCGGCCTCGCTGCGCTCGCCGCCCTCGGCGAGCTCAAGCCACCGGATCTCGCCACGCGCCTCGCCCCCCTCCTGACACGCGGGGGGCCGGTGCCCCCGCTCATCCGCTCCATCACCCGCGACGTGCTCACCAAGAGCGGCAGCTGCCGCTCCGACTGACGGGAGAGCGCAGGACGGGGGGTAGAGCCGAGGTCGACAGCGCAGGCGCACAAACGGCGAAGGCCGCGCAGCCAGGGCGCGGCCTCCGTCGGCTCGAGCGCGGCGACCACCGCGCTCGACCCACGTTCTCTCCGGTCTACTGCGGGGGCGGGGGGACGGTGATTCCGGCCGGCGGCACGAGGAAGTACACGTCGCGCGCGTCGAGCGGCGAGCCGTCGCCGTACACCGTGAGCTTCGCCTTGAAGAGCTGCACCTGATCGGTGGCCGGGGTCGTGCTCTGCGACTGCACCGGGTACACGTCCCAGCACACCGGGGTGCCGCCGAGGAGCGACGGGAAGGAGTCGTCCCGACCGTCCGCGTTCTCGTCGCCCGTGGGGGTGACGGTGGTGCAGTTGCCCGTCCCCGAGATGTTCACCTCGAGGTAGTCGAGGAACTGGAGCGCGTCGCCCGCGTCCCCCGGCTCGTCCACCGCGTCGATGGTCACGTAGAGCGGCTTGTTGCGCGCCACCTCGAGCACCACGTTGATGATCCCGTCGCGGAAGGCCGCGCCGCCGGTGTCGACGGCGGGGCTCAGGAACGGGTTGCCGAGCGAGTCGACGGTGCCCGCCGCGATGCCGATCTGGGTGAGGCAGGTGGTCGCGTTGGCGCACGGGTCGCCGCCGTTGTCGCTGCTGCCCGGGAGCCCCACGTACTCGATGCCGGCCGCCTGAAGGGCGTTCCCGGGGAAGCTCGCGTCGTGGGGCACGCCGCACGTGTTCGGGGCCTGATCGCCCGCGTCGGTGCCATGCAACAAGAGCCGCACCGCCTCCGGTCGGAAGCCGGCGCAGCCCACGGGGTTGGTCACCGAGGCGTGAGCGCCGCAGTTGATGTTGCCGTTGGAGCACAACGTCGGATCCGCGACGCAGGCCGGCGACTGAAGCACCGCCTCCGCGCTGCCGGGTCCGGTGGTCCCTACCGCGGTGGCGGTGGTCGCCGCATCGGGCTGGAGGAACTGCGTGTTCCGGTACGTGTTGCAGTTGTTGAAGTGGCCCACCCCGGTCCACAGATCCACGAGGCAGCCGGCCCCGCTGTTGGCGGTGAGCGGATCCTCGATGCAGGTCGACGTGGTGCTGGCGCAGACTTGCCCGGCCGCGCAGTCGTTGTCGATGTTGCAGGCCGTGCCAAAGTCCTGGCACTTCAGCGCGTCGATGATGGCAGGCACGCCGTTGACCGCGTTGTTCAGCGTGCTGAACTCCTGGCTCATCGAGCCCGTCTCATCGAGCAGGAAGTAGATGTCGGCGATCTGGATGCTCGTGCGGAACTCGAGCGTGTCGTCGGGCGGCGTGGTCTGCTGCTGATACGGCACGATGAACACGAAGTCGCCGTAGGCCTGCGGGTTGTCCATGGGGTCGAGCGGGTCGGTCCCCGCCGCGACCTCGACGAGATCGCTCACGCCGTCGCCGTCGGAGTCTTGATTGGTCGGATCGGTGCCGTACAAGAGCTCGTCGGCGTCGCTCAGGCCGTCGTTGTCGGAGTCGAGATCGCGGAAGTCGGGCACCAGGTCGCCGTCGGTGTCGACCGGAGGCGTGGCGAGCACCGCGTCCCCGGCCTCGTCGATGTCGAGCCAGCCGTCGTTGTCGCTGTCGAGATCGTAACGATCGAGGAAGCCATCGTTGTCGGTGTCGATGTTGGAAGACTCGTGTTGGTCCAGGATGAGATCGTCGTCGGAGTCGGTGTCCATGAAGTTCGGCGTGCCGTCGCCGTCGCAGTCTGCTGGCGCGTCGGGCGTGCCTTCTGGATCGGCCACGCCGTCCCCGTCGCAGTCGGCGTTCGCGCCGAGAATCTCGTCTACGTCGCTGGCGCCATCACCGTCGTTGTCGAAGTCGGCGTAGTCACCTTTCCCGTCGCCGTCGGTGTCGACCTCCCCCTCCACCGCGTCGAGGATTCCGTTGTCGTCGGAGTCGGTGTCACGGAAGTCGGGCGTGCCGTCGCCGTCGCTGTCGACCGGCGGCGTCGCGAGATCGCTGTCCCCTGCCTCGACGGCGTCGGGGATGCCGTCGTCGTCCGAGTCGAGGTCGAGATAGTCGGGCGTCCCGTCGCCATCGGTGTCGACGTTGTCCGCGGCCCCCTCGTCGGCGTCGGAGATCCCGTCGCCATCAGCGTCGCTGGTCGGGCCGCCGCCACCTCCGGCGGTCGTCGTCCCTTCGTCGTCACTGCAGGCAAAAGAAAGCGAGAGAAGAAGCGGGGTGAGGATGAGCAGAGAGCGTGCGCGCATGAGTCCTCCGTTGCGTTGCCAAGAAGCCAACTACAAACGGAGCGTATCGCTCGGCGCTCGATTTTTACAGTATTGAGAAAAATCTGGTACGCGCGCTGCCCACACGGGAGCACTCGTCGCACGACGCACCCACCACCCGGCTCGATCCTTCGATTCGCCTTGAATGGGTGGCCAGAGCTCCCGCGACCGGCTCACAAAAGTGCGCGCGTCGCTGCCCTCAGGGCGTCACGCTCAGCTCGGCGCCCCCAGCGTGTCGCGCCGCGTCGAGCATGTTGGGCTCCACGCTCAGCCGCCGGCGCTTGCCGGGGTCGCGCGGGTTGAGCACGAGCAGGTGCGCGGTGCTCGCGCAGGGCACCGACACCTTGGCCCTGTCTCCTTCGCCCGCCCCGGCGACGAGCCACACCTCCGCGCCCGCGGGTTGGGCGGTGATGTCGAGGGTGCCTTGGGGGCCGATGCCACCGACCTCACCGGGAGGCGCGGCGGGCCAGCTGTTGGTCTCTCCCCCTTCGAGGGCGAGGTGCAGCGCGAGGGCGCGGGTGCCCCCCTCCCCCTCGGTCCACGCCGCGTCCTTGGGCACGATGACGCGCTTGGGTTGGTGGCCCGGCGCGAGGCCGATCAGCTCGAGCGTCACGCCCGTGGGCAGCGGCTGCGAGGTGAAGGGCGCCTCACCGAGCCGCAGGAGCACCTCGTGCGGAGACGGCAGATCCTTCAGCGTCAGCTCCGCGTAGCACGGCCCGGCCGCGGGGGGCGCGGCCCCGCCGAGGCTCACGGCCGCGGCCTTGTCGCGAACGAGACCAATCACGTGGGGGTGCTGCCAGTAGAGGAACCCCACGACGAACACTCCGGCGAGGAGCGCGGTGGTGCTGAAGAAGAGCGCCCGCTGCGCCAGGGGCGACCTCTCGGTCGTCATCGTGACGGGCGTCAGCCGCATCGGATCGTGTTGGCCATCCTCCGTCTCGCTCACGTGAACGGGCGGCGGCGAGACGCTCGGGACGGCGTCTCGGGAAGAGTCGAAGCGTTGCGGGTCGGAGGTCTTGTGGTCCATGGTTGAATCCTCGATCGCGACGATGTCGTCGCTGTCGTCGCTGTCGTCGCCGGCCACGCTGACGGTGGCCGCGCGGGAACGCCCGGCGGGCAGAGCGGGGAGTGGGTCGGGGCGCACCTCGAGGGGCCGCCTCGCCGGCTCGGCCACAACGACCGGCGCCGCAGCGAGGGCAGGTGCCGGCGTCACCTCGAGCCTCATCATGCGGCCGAGGCTGCGCGCGGCCTCGACGACCGCGTCCTCGTCGGGGTCGTTGCCGAAGCGCTCGAGCAGCGCCTCGACGCTCCCGGGCCGCACCTCACTGCGTCGCTTCTCGAGCGCGGTGAGGAGCCGCTCCGCCAGCTCCGCCTCCTGCTCCAGATCGCTCTTCGCTGCGACCTCGGCGACAGCGACGTGGTCGCGCGCGACGCCCTCGGCGGCGACGCTGTCGGACGGGTCTTCGTCGGCCGCCGCGTCGTCGGGCGCCGCCTCGTCGTCCGCGCCCTCTTCCTCGACGGCTCCGAGCGCGTCCCCCACCGAGAGGGCCGAGACGCGGGAGGCGGCGGTCGAGGGCGACGCGCTCTCTTCGAGCGCGCCGTCCTGCACCGAGCGATCGTCATGACGTGCGGGCTCGCCAGGGTCGCGCTCCTCGTGCGCCCCAGTCGACGTGACCGCGGGTCGAGCAGCGTCGCTGTCGTGGGCCGCATGTTCGCGCGCGCGCTCCGCCGGGTGCGCCGAGAGCGGTTCGGCAACGGTCGTGACCGCCGCAGCGAGCTCGTCGCGCACGACCCCCGGCGGCTCCTCGGAGAACGACACGTCCACCTCGTCGTCGCCCGCGGCGGGATCTCCCGCGAGCTCGAACAAGTCCGTCGGCGGCAGCTCGACGCTCAGCACCGACACCCGGGCCTGCTCGTCGACGAGCCCCGGGCCGACGCGGCCCGTGAGCCCATAGAGCGTGGCGTCCACGATGGTCGGGGTCCCACTGGTCGCACCGAGCGGCGACGGCGACAGATCGACGGCAGCAGGCTGGGGGGTCACCACCACGAACGGCGCCCGCGGGGCGGTCGGCGACGGCGCGCGCCTCGACGCCGGCACCTCCGCCGCACGACCGGTCACGGCGACGTCGTCCTGCGGACGCGGGCGCGACGCAGACACCGCGAGCACGTCGTGGGCGAACATCTCGGTGGCGAGCCGATCCGAGGCGAAGGTCTCCTCCACGTCGTCGTCCTCGGACGCTGCGCTGGCCGCCACTTCGAGCGTGGGGCCGTCGACGGCGCGTCGAGCAGGCTCGTCCGAAGCGGCGGCGGTGGCGGGGGGAGCGAGGGTGTCTCGGTGCCGCGGGCTCTCTCCGTCCGACGCGACGCCCGCGCTTGCGGCGGGGACGAGGGTGTCGTGGTGCGGCGGTCCCTGCGCTTCCGACGCGACGCATGCACCGGCGCCGGGGACGACGAGAGTGTCGGCTGGCGCGCGGCCACCCGGCGCCTCCGTCTCGCGCCGCTCCGGCAACAGCGGGTCGTCCGCCGCGCTCCGCGCGAGCCCCACGTCCGCCGCGTCCACGCGCGTCACCACCGCCTCGGTGCCCCCCTCGCGCCGACGGGTGACGAGCTCGAAGACCGGAGACGGGGTCGGCGTCGCGAGCTCGAAGGTCAGCGCGGGACCAGGGAACGGCGTCGCGAGCTCGAACTCGGCGTCGATGTCCTCCCAGTCCTCGGGCTCGGCGACCGAGGGCGCGAGCGCCTCGACGCGTCCGCTCGGAGCCTCGTGGGTGGACACGGGCGCGGAGGCCTCCACCGCCGTCGTGACCGGAGCGGCGCCTTGGGGCACCGCGACCCCCGCCGTTTCGCCCACGGGCGCGGGCCCCTCGGCCGCCGGCTCGGGATGGGCGCGCTCCTCGTGCTGCGCCTCGGCGTCGAGATCGTCGGTGGTGATGAGGCCCCGCTCCCGGGCGCGAACCGTCTCACGCGCGAGCCGGCCGAGCGAGCGCTTGGCGGCGCCCCGGTTGATCGGGATGAGCGACTTCGTCACCGCCACGAGCAGCGACTCGAGCGTCGGGGCCGGTTTCTCGGCGAGCTCTCGCAGCGCCGTTCCGAGCCCCTGCGACACGTCGAGGAGCGTGCGGAGCAGCCGATGCAGCGCCCGAGACGCCACCTCGGGGGCGACCCGCCGGTGCTGCCCAGTGAGCGAGACCACCCCCTCGGTGCTCAACATCACGCGGCGTGCGTCGACCTCGACGTGGCGCCCACCCATCGCGCGGATCACGCCGAGCATGAGGTAGCCGGTGGACTCGGGGACGAGCGATGCGTGCCGTCCGCGGGCTGCGGCGACCACCTCGATGAGCGAAACGTTCTCGATCTGCATGGATCAGGACCTCGTGGCCGCATAACCCAAACGCATGAAACCGGCCAAGAAGGGTGTATGCTCCTCGCGTGGCCGAGCTGCACCAGAACGATCGGCGCAGCGACCGCGGCGCATCCGGCGACGGAGTGAGGGAAAGCGGCGCCGAAGACGGCGACGGGAGTGCAAGAGGAGGCGCGGGAGCGAGCCACGGCGCCCCCCAAGACGAGGACCGTCGTCCCCAGGGCGCAGCGGCCAGCGAGGCCGCTCCAAGGAGCGCAGGCGAGCTCGCCGACACCCAGGCCGACACCCTCGTCGACGCGCAGGGCTCCGACGCGGGCCGCGGCGCGCCGGCCCCCGACCCCGCGCCCGACTCCGAGGCCTCGAGCGTGAAACCGGGGCGCTTATCGAAGACCTTGCTCGCGGAGGAGGCTTCGTCGCCAGGCTCGATCTACGACAGGGCCGACGACGACGACGCGCGCGCCGACCCACTCATCGGCCTGGTCGTCGCCGACCGCTACCGCATCCTGGAGCGCATCGGGCGCGGCGGGATGGGCATCGTCTACAAGGTGCAGCACATCCGCATCGGCAAGCTGCTCGCGATGAAGCTCTTGGCCGGCGAGCTCTCCACCAACAAGGAGGTCGTGCGCCGGTTCAAGCTCGAGGCCCTCACGGTGTCCAAGCTCTCGTGCCCCTACACGGTGCAGGTGTTCGACTACGGCGTGTGGAGCCACCTCACCTACCTCGTGATGGAGCTCGTCGAGGGTCACGATCTCTCGGCCGAGCTGCGGCGCACCGGCCCGCTCCCGTTCCAGCGGCTCGGGCGGCTGATGGTGCACGTGTGCAGCTCCCTGGCCGAGGCCCACGACAAGGGCATCACGCACCGAGACATCAAGCCCGAGAACATCATGATCGTCAGCGACCACCACGGGGTCGAGGCGGCCAAGGTGCTCGACTTCGGACTCGCCAAGCTGCGCGAGAACGCCGAGCTCAATGAGGTGACGCTGCAAGGCGCGGTGGTGGGGACGCCCTACTTCATGTCGCCGGAGCAGGTCTATGGCGAGGACGTCGACGGACGCACCGACATCTATTCCCTCGGTGCGGTGATGTTCAGAGCGCTCACCGGCACCTATCCGTTCCAGGCCAAGTCGCCGATGGGCATGTTCACCAAGCACCTCACCGAGGTTCCCCCCTCGGCGTGCGAGCGGGCGCCCAAGCTCGGCATCCCCGAAGGGGTGAGCCGAGCCATTCAGCGCTGCATGGCCAAGGAGCCGGACAAGCGCTTCCAAAGCGTGGAAGACGTGCGCGACATGCTGCTCGACGAGCTCAACGCGCTCCCGCTGCCGTCCCACGAGCGGCTCCTCCTCGACGAACCGAGCGGCGAGCGCCTCATCGACTCCGGAGAGCGCAAGCGAAAGCGCCGTGAGCGGGTGGCGCTGGCGGTGGGTGTGCCCGAGCTCGCGGCCTCGCAGCTCGCCACCCGCGAGGAGCTCGAGCGCTACGAGACGAAGCTTCGGCGCAATCGCTACGCGGGCTGGGCGGTCGGCGCCGTCGTGCTCCTCGGCAGCGCCGGCGGGGGTGCCTACGCGTTGCGCGAGCGAGAGCGCTTCACCGGCCACGAGAAGGAGCCCAACAACGCGGCCGCCGACGCCAACCCGCTGCCCGTCGATCACCCCGTCACCGGCTACCTCGGCAAGCGCCTCGAAGACGGGGCGGCAGACCGCGACTTCTTCACGTTCGCGCTCAAGGCGGACGGTCACGTGACGCTCGAGGTGAGCGCCATCCCCAACCTCGCCACCTGCGCCGTGCTCTACCGGGTGGGCTTTCAGCAGCCGCTGGCGCAGTACTGCACCGGGTCCCCAGCGCAGGCGCTCGTCGCTCGAAACCTCCGCCTCGAGGGCGGCAGCTACTACGTCGGCGTCACCCAGGACCGAAAGCTCCAAGGCCCCGAGGCGGCGCTCGTGTACGAGAACGTTTCCGACCCGTACACCATCGTCGTCCGGAGCGCGCGGCCCGAGCCCACCGACGAGATCGAGCCGAACGACACGCTCGAGTCGCGTCAAGAGGTCGCTGCCGGAGGCCGCGTGGAGGGGGCGCTCGCGTGGGTCGGCGATGAAGACGTCTACTGCGTCTCGCAGAGCTTCGACGGCGCCATCGCGTGGGAGGTGCGCGACGACAAGCGGCGTGCCGGCGCCGTGCTCGAGGCCACCCCACTGCTCGAGGGGGCGCCGGCGCCGGTGGCCCGCGTTCACGGCGACACCAAGCGACCCTTCGGCAAGCCGGTGCTCGACGCGGACGTGCACAGCCCCTGGCTGAGTCCGGTGTACGAGGCCCGGCAAGGAGCACGGTGTCTCCGCCTTCGGCTCACCAGCGATCCGTGGACGGGTAACGGTGAGCCGCCGCTGCCCGAGCCGGCCAGCTACGCGGTGCGCGTCGTGCATGCCGACGAGTGACGGCGCCGCTCCGCCCTTCGCTGGCGGGCGCTCGCGAAGGTCGTCTTTGAACGCCCTCCTCTTTTCCGCTACCGTCGGGTACGGCGATGAGCGCACCGTCTCCACGTCGGCCACCGCGCCGAGTTCGACTGCTCGCCGCGGTGGTGGGTGTGGCCGCCGTGGGCGTGGCGTCGCTGGCGGTGGCCGACAGCTTCGATCCGGGCACCCCCACCACGGTCGTGGTGGGCAAGCCCCGAGGCCACGCGGTGACCGATCGGCTCGACCCGTCGCGGCAGGGTCAGAGCCGCACGCGCTTCCCGAGCCAACCGGAGGAGCTGTGGCGCCGCGAGCTCACGGGCGGGCTCGATCTGCCCCCGGTGATCGCCGCTGAAGGCGACGTCGTCGCCGCGCTTGCGACCCCGGATCTGGTGCGGATCGACGCCGACGGGCGGCAGGTGTGGCGCACACGGCTCGGCACCGCGGCCGCGGTGGTGGCCCCGGTGCTCACGAGCGATGGCTCCACCTTCGTCGTCGCCGGCGATGGCACCGCCTGGAGCGTGAGCGCGGGGGGCACGATTCGGTTCAGCACCGAGCTCGCCATTCGCACCAAGAAGGCGGTGGCGTCCCCCCTGGCCCTCGACAACGGCACCGTCGCCCTCGCCGGCGAACGCGACGTCATGCTCCTCGGCCACGATGGTAGAGTGCGCGCTAGCGCGCGCCTCGCCTCCCGCCCGGTGGGTCCCCTCATGCGCCATCAGCGAGGCATCCTCTTGGCCACCCAGGACGGCGCCGTGTGGCACTGGCGCGCTCCCACCCGCCCCCGCAAGCTCGGCTCCCTTGGCGGGGCCCTCGAGGGCGGCCTCATGCGCGTGAGCGATCGCGCCGTGATCGGCGTGGTGGATCACCGGCGCGTGGTCGTGCTCGATCTGAAGAGCGGCAACACCACCCTCGTCATCGGGGACGCCTCGACGCTCGTCGAGCTCGAAGGCCCCGCCACCCTCGCCCCCACCGGCGAGCTGCTCGTCACCTCGGTGGTCGGAGAGCTGTTCGGCGTGGACGCGCACGGCGTCGTCCAGCGCCGCGTCCCCCTCGAGCCGCTGCCCCCGCTCTTCGGCTCCGACGCCGGGGCCCCCATGCCGTCGATCTTCCGGCGCCTCGATTCGCCGCCGAGCCCTCCGCTCATCGTGGATCCGGACGGGGTGGTGGCGTTTTTTCGCGCTGCGGGCAAGCTGGGCCTGCTGCGCCCCGACGGGAGCATGCTCACCCTGAGCCCCCGCTTGTGCGCGCGACCGATCACGCTCTTGCCAGCCGGCCCCGGCAAGCTGCTCGCGGCCTGCCGCAGCGGCTCGATCGTCTTGTTTGGGGATCCTCCCCCCTCCGACCCGACCGCCGACGCTGGCCCCGATGGCGGCTGAGGCGCCGCGGCTCTGGCGATCGGCGCAGGCGCCGTGCACGCGCCGCGGTTTGCCTCACGGGCTGCCTCTGCCATGATCGCGCCGTGAACGAGCGACAAGCGTCTGGAGAGGATCGTCGTGCCCCTTTCGACCTTCGGTCGGACACGGTGACACGCCCCACCCAAGCGATGCGCGAGGCGATGGCCAGCGCCCCCGTGGGCGACGACGTGTACCGCGAGGACCCCACGACCGAGCGGCTCGAAGCACGAACCGCCGAGCTCTTGGGGAAAGAGGCGGCCCTGTTCGTGCCAAGCGGCACGATGGCGAACCAAATCGCGATCCTTTGCCACACGCGCCCAGGCGACGAGGTCATCGTAGGACAAGGCGCACACTGCGCGTTCTACGAGTCGGGAGCCGCCCCCGCCTGGTCTGGCGTGCAGCTCCTGGAGGTGGGCGAAGGAGGCCTCTTCACCGCGCCCGACGTGGAAGCAGCCATCAAGCCGCGGGCCTACTACTGCCCCCACACGAGCCTGGTCGTGGTGGAGAACACGCACAATCGTGCGGGCGGCAGGCTGTTCCCCCAGCACGACGCGACCGGCATCGCCGAGGTCGCGCGCGCCCACGAGCTTCGCCTGCACCTCGACGGCGCCCGGCTCTGGAACGCCGAGGCGGCGACGGGCCTCACGGTGCGTGAGCTCGCCGCTCCGTTCGACACGGTCGCGGTGTGCTTCTCCAAAGGCCTCGGCGCGCCGGTGGGCTCTGCCCTCGCCGGCTCTCGCGAGGTGATCGCCCGCGCCCTGCGCTTTCGCAAGATGCTCGGGGGCGGCATGCGCCAGGTGGGGATCCTCGCCGCCGGCGCGCTCCACGCGCTCGAGCACCACCGGGGCCGGATCGTGGACGACCACGTCGCGGCCCGCCGCCTCGGCGAAGCGCTCGCGGCCATCGACGGGGTGGTGGTGGCGCCGATCGAGACGAACATCGTCAACGTCGACGTAACCTGTCCCGCGGAGCGCGTCGTGGACGGCGCCCGCGAGCTCGGCGTCCTGGTGAGCGCGACCGGCCCCCACCGCATCCGCCTCGTCACGCACCTCGACGTGGTGGGCCCTTCGTTCGAGCGGTGCGTGACCCAAACCGCGGCCGCGTTCGGTGCCGCTCTCGCGACCGCGTGACACCTCGCTCTCCATCCGGGTGTCGGGCGCCCTGCCTGGCGTGTTGGGCTCGGCCCCCCCGGCGGTGGCGGGCCTGGGGGCGCGCGTGCGTCGTCTTCTCGCTGCTCATGCTCCCCCTCCTCGGGTGCGGTGGCCCCGACTATGGAGACGCCTTCCTCGCGTCGTATCGCGCTGCCCAACGGGCCCACGGTGCCGGTCGATACGAAGAAGCGGCTCGTCTCTACCTCGACGCCGCCGCCCAGGCCCAGCGCGTCAAAGATCGCGACGAGGCTCTCTTCAACCGGGCGCTCATGTATGAGCGGCTGCGGCGCTACGAAGACGCGCGCGCGGTGTACCGTCACCTGATCGCGGTGTCACCGCGGGGGCCACGCACCGCCCGAGCGGCCTTCGAGCACGCCACCTCGAACGTCGATCATGGCGACAGCGCGGTGGGGTGGGTGGAGCTCGTGCGCGCGATCGAGCGCTACCCCAATCACGGCTCGGCCCCCTACGCCATCCGTCGCTGGGTGATGCACACGTCGGAGTCGGTCGGGGAAACGGCCGTGCAGCGCCAGCTCGGCGTCTGGCTCGACAAGCTCGCGACGAGCGTGCTCGTGCAGCAGCTCAAGTATGAGATGGGGCTGTCGCTCGCGCGCGCCGCAGACCTCTCCGCCGCACACGCGTGGCTGCGTCGCGCCGCGCGTGAGCACCCCTACCCGCACGGCAACCTCACCGACGACGCCCTCTGGAACGCGGCCCGAGTCGCGGAGCAGCTGGGAGACGCTCGACTCGCCGTCGACGATCTCGAGGAGCTCCTCGGGGTGCGGGAGGAGTCGGCGTTTGGCTTCAGCTACGAGCGCCCGCGCTTTCCTCAGGCTCAGATGCGCATCGCCGAGCTGTTCCGCGACCAACTCGGCGACCTCGCGCGGGCTCGGGTCGAGTTTCGGCGCATGTTCGAGCGCCACGGCACGTCGATCCTCGCCGACGACGCGATGTGGCAAGCCGCGCTCCTCGCGAGACGCCAGGGCGACGCCAAGGACACGTGCGAGCTGGCCAAGGCCCTCCCCCAGCGATTCCCCAACTCGCGCTACCGGAAGTGCGTGCGCGAGCTCTGCGATGCCGCTCCTCGGGGCGAGCGCCCGTGCCCGCCCTACCTCAAGCGCCAGCTCGAGTGAGCCGGCCCGGGAGCGCGACGCCAGAGAGGGCGCTGTGGCGAACGGCACGTCGGCCAGCCCGACGACCTCTGGCCAGCGTGCGACGGAGCGTCAGCCCGCGGCGAGCAGATCTTTGGCTCGCTGCGTGGCCACCGCGTTGATCTCGTTGAACTCGTCCTCGCTGATCTTGAGGTGCTCGCGCAGCGCGTGCAAAAACGCCGTCTCCGACGCGTGTTGATCCCCGTCGATCCACGACAGCGTCACCGCGTGGCTCATCAGCGTTCGGCGGTCCCCGAAGGACAGCTCGGTGAGCGGGATGTCGTCGAGCCCTTTCTTCTCCGCCGCGTAGGCGCGGAGCTCGTTGGCCTCCTCGTCGGACGCCCCGAACGACTCGATCAGTGCGTCGAGCAACTCCTTCTCACGGTCTTCGAAGGTGCCGTCGGCCCACGCCACCGAGACCAACCCCTGGAGGATCGCCTTGTCCTGCTCGTGCATGACGGCGACGTTGCCCCCACCCAAGGAGAGCGTCAAGGGATCGGCGCCCCGAGCTCCCGCACGAAAGCTCGCACGAGCGCCTTGGCGCAGTGAGCGCGGTAGGCCGCGTTGGAGCGGATGTCGTCGATGGGCGCGATGTCCCGCTCGATCGCCTGATCGAGATCCTTGGAGCCGATGCTGCTCAGCTTGCTCCCCAACACGAGCGCGTGCGTCTCGTGCATCAGGGCCGTCACCGGTGCCACGCTCGCGAGGGCGATGCCGAAGCGCTTGATCTTCTCGTCCTCGACCACCGCGATGCCGCCGAGCGCCACCTTCGAGATCGCCTGGGCCTGCCGCGTGCCCACCTTGCGCCAGATCCAAGGGGAGCCCTCCGGCGGCGGAGACAGCTCGATGGCGACGATCACCTCGTCCGGATGCCGCGACGTGGTCTTGTAGCCGGTCTGGAAGGAGCGCATCGGAACGCGCCGGCTGCCACGCACGCTGCGCACCTCGATGGTGGGCTCGAAGGGGGCGATGGCCGCGATCCCGTCGGCGGCAGGGGAGGCCGTGGCGAGGTTGCCGCCGAGCGTGCCGCGCGCCTGAATGGTCGGTCCGCCGACGTCGTAGGTCATCTGGGCGATGAGCGGCGCGTGGCGCTTCACCGCCTCGTGGCGCTGCAGCTCGAGATAGGTGACGGCGGCACCGATCCGGAGGTGTTTGCCGTCCCACGCGATCTCGCGCAGCTCCGGGAGGCGCGAGATGTCGACGACGAGGGGGAGCCGCTCCCGCGCGACGCCGCTCTGGCTGATGCTCACCATCAGATCCGTCCCCCCCGCGAGCAGCGCGATGCCCGCCTCGTGGTGCTGGTGCACGAGCTCACACAAGCCCTCGAGGTTTGGGGCGTGGGCCATTTCGTAGCGGCTCAGATCGGCGAGGCTCACGACGACTCCTTCACTCCGCCGCCTCACGCGCGCGGCGCAGCTTCGCCGCCTCGAGCACGCTCGCGACGATGCGTTCGTATCCAGTGCAGCGGCAGAGATTGCCGGCGATGGCGGCGCGGACGTCGCGGGCCGAAGGCTCGGCGTTCCGCGACAAGAGCGACTCTGCCGCCACGATCATGCCCGGGGTGCAGATGCCACACTGCGCGCCGCCATGATCCGACATGCACCGTTGGATGGGGGCGAGGTGCTCGCGGTCTCCGATGCCCTCCACCGTCACCACCTCCCGCCCATCGCACTGTCCGATCGCCACCAGACACGCGTTGACCGGCTCGCCATCGAGCAACACGGTGCACGTGCCGCACTCGCCTTCTCCGCAGCCCTCTTTGGCGCCGGTGAGACCCAGCGGGCCGCGGAGGGCGTCGAGCAAACGCGTCATGGGGGGCAGATCGAGGGTGCGCCTCTCTCCGTTGATCGTCAGCTGCACCTTCATCGCGCGGTCTCCAAGTTCGAAAACACCGAGAACAGCCGCTCCGGCGTGAGGGGCAGGTGGTCGATCGCGATCCCGGTGGCGTGCTCGACGGCGGCCGCGACGGCGGCCGCGCCCCCGTCCATCGGCAGCTCACCGATGCCCTTCGCGCCGCCGCCGGGGCCTCCTTCGTAGGGCTCCTCCACGAGCATCGTGTCGAACGGTGGCGCGTCGAGCGCGGTGGGGATGATGTAGTTCGTCATCCGCGGGTTGAGGATGCGCCCGCGGTCCCACACCAGCTCTTCGCAGAGCGCCCAGCCGATGGCTTGCAGCGTGCCGCCCTCCAGCTGCCCAACGCACATGATGGGGTGGATGGCTTTGCCCACGTCGGCGGCTTGCCAAAACCGGAGCACCTTCACCTCGAAGGTGTCCAGATCCACCTCCACCTCGGCGACGTCGCACATCCAGGCATACACCGGGTAGGCGTCGCCCTTGTACGCCTTCTCGTCCCACTGCACCCACGCCGGGGGCTCGTACTGACGAACGGACGTCACCTCGCCCTCGCGCTCGAGCAGGCGATCCGCGGCCTGGGACCAGGTGCCACCTCCCGCCTCCAGCTCGGCGCGAACGCGCTCGGCCACCGCGGCCGCGGCCTGCTCCACGATCGAGCCCACCACCATCACCGTCCGAGACGCCACCGTCGGCCCCGAGTCCGGAACCGTCGTCGTGCACGGCGTGGCGAACGTCACCGCGTCGAGCTGAACTCCCGCTGCGTCCGCTGCGATCTGCGAGAACACGGTCTCGGTCCCTTGGCCGATGTCGGTGGAGGCGGTGCGGATGAGCAACCGCCCGCCAGGTTGCAGATCCACCGCGACTTGGCCCTTGAGCATGCGCTCACCCGAGCCGGTGAACCCGCCGCCGTGCATGAACACCGAGCAGCCGATGCCGCGCGCTTTGCGTCCCACCACGTGGGGTCCGGCCGCTCGCTGGGCGAGATAGTCGCTCGCCGCAAAGGCCTTCTCGACGCACACCGCGCCTCCTACCGACGACCGCAACACTTGCCCGGTGGGCGTGGTGTCGCCCACGCCGAGGAGGTTCTGGCGCTTGAGCTCCCCTGGATCACGGCCGAGCTGCCGCGCCACCTTGTCGAGGTGCCGCTCGATGGCCCAGATGGTCTGCGGCGCACCAAACCCGCGGAAGGCGCCGTTGGGCGGCGTGTTGGTGGCCACGCTCAGACCCTCGATGCGAACGTGCTCCCAGCGGTACGCGCCGCCGGCGTGCAGCACCCCGCGCGAGAGCACCACCGGGGTCAGGGTGACGTAGGCCCCCGCGTCGAACAGCACCCTCGCCTGGAGCACGCGCAGGGTCCCGTCCCGATCGCAGCCGGTGGTGATGTCGCACACCGACGGATGACGCTTGGTGGTCGCTTCGATGTCCTCGGTGCGGTCGTAGACGAGGCGTACCGGTCGCCCGCTCTTCTGGGCGAGGAGCGCGGCGTGGAGCGCGACGAGCGACGGATACTCCTCCTTGCCGCCAAACCCGCCGCCAGTGACGGCCTGGGTGATGTGGATGCGCTCGGCAGGGAGGCCGAAGCAGCGCTTGACGGCTTTCTGCACGTAGAACGGACACTGGAGGGAGCCGATGGCGTGCACACCGAGCTCGTCCCACCACGCGATCATCCCCTGCGGCTCGATGTAGAGCTGCTCCTGATGATGGGTGGTGTAACGACCGGTCACCACCACGTCGCACGCTGCGAGGAGACGCGCCGCCGCCTCCGCGCCGTCGTCCCCGTCGGCCCCGCCCTTCTGGATGACGTAGCGGCTCTGGACGTTGTCGTCGCCCCACACCACCGGCGCTCCCGGGGCGAGGGCCGCGAGCGCGTCGAACACCGCCGGCTCCTCGTGCACCACCACGTTCACGTGCTCGAGCGCCTCTCTGAGCTTGTCGCGGCTTGCACAGGCGAGCAGCGCGACCGGTTCGTAGCGATGGTTGATGCGGGTCGCGGCGAGCACTGGCTGGTCGTCCTCGATCAGCTGCACCACGTTCTCCGGGACGTCCGACGCGAGCACCACGGTGACGTCGGACCAGTCGAAGGCCGGATCGAGCTCCACCCGCTCGAGCACGCCGCGCGCTACCTGACTGCGCACAGTGGCGCCGAAGAGCTCCCCCGGACGCGGTGGGATGTCGTCGACGTACCGGGCAGCGCCGCTCACTTTGGCCGCGCCGTCGACACGGCCGACGCTGGCGCCGATGTTTCGCGCTTCGCTCATGCCGTGGGGAGTGTCGTCCGTGCGGTCATCGCTGTCCAGCGAACAGCGCGATCACCGCTCGCCGGGCCGCTCGCCACCGAAGAAGCGCGGCGTCCCTCCGAGCGCGGCCGCGGTGTCGATGTCGGCGCACACGGCCGGGTCGTCGACCACCACCGCGAGCACGCGCTCGGGGTGAGCACGGAGCCGCTCGCGCAGCGGCTGCCGATCGCTCCGATACCGCCGCCAGAGCTCGGGGCGCAGGGCGACGGGGTGACCTCCTCGCCCCCGAAACCGCGGCTTGGCGGCCCAGGCGTGAGGGTCTCGCACGAGCGCGGCAACGAGCGCACGCGGGATCTCGGGGGCCACCGGTGGGCAGTCGACCGGCGTCACCAGCAAGAGCTCGTCTCCCTCGAGCTCCATCACCGCGCGCGCGAGGGAGCCGGCCGGCCCCTCCTCGTCGGGTGCCACCGACACCACGAGCGCTGCCGCGAGCTCTGGCGCCGCGGCCACGAGGGAGCGCGCGATGTCGGCGCGGGTCACGATGAGCACCCGCGCGAGAGACGACCAGGCGCGCGCGTGGGCCAGCGCGAGCGGGACGTCACCGCTTGGGCTAGAGACCGCGAGGAGCGCCTTCGGGCCGCCGAGGCGGGCGCCACGCCCCGCGGCGAGCACCACGCCGACCACCGTCGGATCCCCCTCGAACCTCGCGCCGCGCTGCTCCACGCTCCACGTCCTTCTCGGCGCCCCCGTCGCTCCGCGCGGGCGCCGCGCTCTCGCGCCGTCCACCCACTTGAGCGCCGGCGGGTTGCGTCACGCGCCACGCTGCCACATGATCGCTGCGAGGTCTTTCTTCATGCAGCGCACATTCCACATGCTCCTCGGAGGCGCGAGCGCGCTCGCGCTGCTCTGGGTTGGTTGCGACGATGGCGACGGCGTCACGCCCCCCGGCACCGGCGGCGGAGACCCCGCGACGACGACCGGCAACCCAGTGACCGTGGCCGTCAACGCCGCCACCGGTAGCGCCGCCGGCGGCATGGGGGGCATGCCGCCGAGCGAGCCGTGCAACCCGGTCACCAACCGCGGCTGCGACGACCCCGGCGAGGCGTGTGACACCAACTTCCAACAGGAAGCGTTCGAGTGCTTCCCGCCGCCCAACGACAACGGCATCTGCGAGCCGTGCGGTCAGACCGACGGTTGGTGCGAGGCGACCCACACGTGTTATCAGGGCCTCTGCGCCAAGTACTGTTGCGACGACGACGACTGCAGCGCCGACGCGGTGTGCGACAAAACCTTCCTCGCGTCGTTCCCAGGCTCGGTGGGCTTGTGCCTCAAGGGCACCTCGGGTGCGGGCGGCAGCGGAGGTGCGGGCGGCAGCGGAGGTGCGGGCGGCAACGGGGGTGCGGGCGGCAGCGGCGGCGACGGTGGCGGCGCGGGCGGAACCGGTGGCAGCGGCGGCGATGGGGGCAGCGGTGGCGATGGGGGCAGCGGTGGCGATGGGGGCAGCGGTGGAGCCGGCGGGAGCGGGCCTTCCGGCACCCACGACTGCAGTCCCCCGACGCCGTCCCCGAGCCTCGGCGCCTGCGTTCCAGGCTGGAACACGGGCGGCGGCGGCGGCTGAGCCGTTCCTATCCCTGGAGAACACCTGATGAGCCATTCCCACGAGACTGACTTCGAACGTCGCGCCGACGAAGAGCTCAACGCCCTGCTCGAGGCGGTGATCGCGTGCTCCGAGGAGGTCGATCCCGATCTCGAGAGCGGCGTGCTCACCATCAACTTCGACGACGACACCCGCTACGTGGTGAACAGTCACCGCGCGGCGCAGCAGATCTGGATGGCTGCCGAGCGCGCCGCCTGGCACTTCGACTACGAGCCCACCCGGGACGCGTGGGTGGCCAACGACGGCAAGGACGAGCTCTGGTCCGCCCTCCGGGACCTCCTCACCCGCAAGCTGAAGACCGCGGTCACGCTCGCCCGGCCTTGACCGCTCCGCCGCCGCGCGTTCGGGGTGGGACACGCCCAGCCCCACGCGCGCGGTGTTGCTCAGCCCTCGGGCGCGGTGATGCTCAGCCCTCGGGCGCGGGATGCTCAGCCCTCGGGCGCGGGATGCTCAGCCCTCGGGCTGGGCGTCGGAGCTCGCCGACTCGTTGAGATCGATCTTGTACGCCACCTCTTTGGCGTAGGTGTCGCGCAGCCCCTTGACGTAAGCCACCAAGGCGTCGGTCTGCTTCTGCGCGCGGAGCGAGTCCATGAACGCGACGCGCTCCTCGTCCCACTTCGCCTGCTCCACCGGTTTGCGCTCCTTGAGCTGGGCCACCGCGAAGCCCCCGAAGAGGCGGATCAGATCATCGGGGACGGCGCCCACCTTCTCGAGCGCAAAGAGCACCTTCCCCGCGTCGGCGGGGTTCTGCACGCGTGAGAAAGGGGGCGAGCCCCGAGAGAACGCGTCGCCCGTCTTCACCGCCGGACGCGCAGGATCCGTCCAGGCGTCGTAGCCGGAGCTCTCGTCTTTGGCGTCGTCGTCTTTGGCGTCTTCGTCTTTGGCGTCTTCGTCTTTGGCGTCTTCGTCTTTCTTGTCGCCGCCGCTCTTGCCCGCTTCGAAGGCCTTCTTGGCCGCCTCGGGGAGCACCGCGTCCAGATGCGCGTCGAGCGCTTGCTGCAGCGTCTTGCCGTCCTTCACGGCGGCGAGGATCTGCTTGCCCCCCTCCGACACCATCCGCTCGGCCTCTGTCTTCTTGTAGAGCTCGCGCGTAAGCGCGGCCTT
Source organism: uncultured Polyangiaceae bacterium (assembly GCA_964401935.1). Taxonomy (GTDB): domain Bacteria; phylum Myxococcota_A; class Polyangia; order Polyangiales; family Polyangiaceae; genus JAPYTK01. The sequence continues at coordinate 5,948 of CAYOAL010000075.1, read as the reverse complement.
GCCGATCCCGGTCGCCTCTTCCTCTCCCGCCACCTTCTCGACGAGCACGAGGTGCAGCCCGTGCTCACTCTCGACCACGTCGGACACCTTCCCCACCTCGAGCCCCGCGGCCGCGTCGTCGATCTTCTTGCCCGCCGCACCGCGCACGAGCTTGCCCTTGGCGAAGCAGCCGAGATCGCCCCCGTCCTTGGCCGTGGTCTGATCTTCGCTCACGCGCTTGGCCACGTCGGCGAAGGCGGCGCCCTCTTCGATGTCCTTCTTGGCCTTGGCGAGGACCTCCTCGACGCGCTTCTTCTCGGCGTCCTTGTCGGTGGCCGTGTCGTCGATGCGCACCAGGATGTGGCGCGTCTTGCGACACTCGGGGAGGTACTTCTCTTTCTCCTCCTCCCACTTCTCGTTGACGTCCTCCTCATGGGTGAGCGCCCACTTGGCGATCGCCTCGTCCGACGTGTCGAGCACGTAGTCTTGGTAGTAGCTCTCCTCGAGCTTGATGTAGTCGACCACCAGCTGCTCGTTGGCGCGGGCATACTTTGCGAAGGCCTCGGTCTCCGACACCCGCACGCGGTTCTTCACGAGACTCCGCATGCGGGCCGCGATCAGCTCCTCTCGCTGAAACTCGACGAAGGCCTGCTCCGTCTTACCCGACGAGCGCTGCACCCACCGCTGGTAGCGCTTGTAGTCGAACTTGGTGGTCTTGGGGTCGAACACCGGGATGATGCGCGCCGGACCGTAGGGAGCCCCCACCAAGAGGCCGCGTGTGACGTAGGCCATGTTGGCGATGAACGACTCCTCGCGCGCCGCCGGCAGCGAGAAGCGCGCCAGGCTCTTCTGTGCGAGGTACGCCTTCACGTCCTCGTCGGAGGCCGTGATCCCGAGGCGCTTGGCGTCCTCGAGCAAGAGCCAGCGCTCGATGAGCCCCTCGACCACGAGCTCGCGCAAGCGCATCTGTTTGAGCTGCTCCGGATCGAGGTTGGGCGCCGCGAGGCGGTACGCGGTGAGGTAGTCGACGTGCGGGATGCACTCTCCGCTGATCTCGACGACGCACCGCGGACCGCCAGCGGCCACGTCGACGTTCGTGCCCGGACGGAACTGGATGACGAACACCATCGAGATCGCGACCACGGCCGCGAGGACCAGAATCTGCTTGATCGCCTTGGACATCGGGTTTCGTGCGCGGCCATAGCATCGATCGGCGTTTGCAGCGAACCTGACGGGCTGGGAACCGCGCGCTATGATCCGCCACATCGTGAACAGCAGCGACGAAATCGACGACGGCTCCGATCCCCCGCACGTCGACGAAGACGACGAGAGCGTCTCCCCCGCCCGCCAAGACGCGCAAGAGAGCGCGGGGGACCGCACCCGGCGGATGGACGGTGCGCGCCAGCCGATCAGCGAGACCGTGCGCTTTCGGCAAGGGGAGCGCGAGATCCAAGGGTGGGCCCTCAACGTGAGCCGAGGGGGGCTTCGGGCCGCGCTCGAGGAGCCGGTGAGCTCCGGCGAGGAGTTCGAGATCACCCTCGGCGAGGGCGAGCCACGGCCCGGCCGCGTTGTATGGGTTCGAAATCAAAAGGATGGCTCGATCGTCGGGGTGGCCTTCAGCGACGCGGAAGGGTCGGTTCCCCCCCCCCCGGTGTCGGAAGAGGAGTAGGACGGTCCGTCGCCGTTGGGTCGGGGAGCGCCTGGCGGGTCGGAGGGGCGCCGGATGCCCTGGACGTTCGCGATGGCACCGTCTAACCTGACCCTGGCTCGTGTCATTCGGGGGGGTGAGAACATGCCCACCAGCTCCGAGATGCCCACCAGCTCCGAGATCAAGCGTGCGCTGCGTGAAGCTGGGTTCGAGATCTACCGAACCCGCGGCAGCGTCGTGCACGTCGCGGAGCGGGTGCGCGAAAACCTGATCATGGATTCAGGCGTGAGGGTCGACGAGACCCTGCGGATCAGCTTCTACGCCCGAGCCGAAAAGCGCGACTTCGCCGGCGAAGAAGACGAGGAGTTGTTCGCTCGGGCGCGGGAGCTCGGCGACCGGGCGGTGGCTCGCGGCTTCGTCGAGCAGCGGTCGTTCGTGACCCCCGTGCCGGATCCCGGCGACGACGCCAACACGCTCGATCACTGGTATCAGGTGCAGTTCGAGAAGGTGGCAGAGACGCTCGAGCACGCCCTCGAGGAGATCCGCTTCGCCTGCTCCCTCGACAAGCAGGCCCGGCGCTGACCGCCGCGCGCGGCGCCGCTCTCGCCCCCCGCCGCGACCGCCGCCAGGCGCTGCTCAGCCGCTCAGGAAGTTGAACGACACGTTCACGGTGGTGGGGCCGCCCGCCTGGGGGAACGTCCAGTTCTGGATGCGCGACTGCACGCAGCTGGCGAGGCCCGGAACCTCGGCGCCGCCGCTCGTCGACACCGAGCTCACCGCGCCCGAAGGCGCCACCCGGATGGTGGCCGACACCTTCGCGTTGCCCTTGGTGACCATCGCGCTGCAGCGCCGCATGAGCGAGCCGCGAAACTTGGACACCGTGCCGTTCACCTGAGCGGGAGAAAGCGGCGCGCCGCTCTCGCCGCCGTTCTGCTGGGTCGGCCCCTTGCTCGGTCCGTCCACGTTCGAGCTGCAGAACGGATCGTCCGGATCGGTGCACTTCACCGCCTTGGGGCTCGGCTCCGTCTTGGTGTCGCTCCCCGGCTGCGGGTCGGCGCCGGTGTCCCCCATCTTGCCAGGAAACGTGCCCGACAAGCGCGGTCCCCCTGCCGCGCCGCCGCCGGTCCCGTCGGCGGAGTGCGACGGGTGGGGGTCGCCGGCCTCACCCACCGTCTCGCGGGTGGGCCCCGAGCCGAGATCGTCGGTCGGCGTCGCCTGGCCGGCGCCGGTGGTGTTCTGGGCGATCGGCCCGGGCTCGGTCTTCTGCCCGAAGAGGAACCACGCCGACACCGCGCCGAACGCGGTCGCGGCGGCGATAAAGGCGTAGGCCATGGGGTTGAGCCCGCGACGGCGGCTGCGGCGCTCCGCGTCCGGCGGCAGCCCCGCCGCGCGGAGCTCCTCCGCGTCGAGCTCCGGGCTCGGCGCCGCCGCCCCCGGATCGCTCACCGTCAGCGCCCCCGGATCGCTCACGGGCGGCGCTCCCGGGTCGCTCACCGGCGGCGCTCCCGGGTCGCTCACGAGCGCGGAGCCCGACGATCGGCCCGCCCCCGACGTGGGTCCGTCGAGCGCCTTGGCGTCCGACGCGCGGCCTGGCTCACCGCTCGAGGTCACCGGCACGTCCGTCGAGGCCGGCGCTCCGAACAGATCCGTCGCGCTCGGCGCAGCGCCGAGGAGGTCGGGCCCCGAAGGCGGAGCCCACGACACCGCGGGGCCCGGCCGGCCCACCGCCTTCGCGGCGGCGATCTCCCGCGCTCGCTCCTCCTCGCGCAGCTTCTCCTCGTGAGCGCGACGCTTCGCCTCCTCGAGCTCTCGGCGCCGCTCTTCTTCACGCGCGCGCGTCGCCTCGGCCGCGCGCTCTTGTTCACGGAGCCGTGCCGCCTCCCGGGCCGCGGCCTCGTCGCGTTGCCGCGCCGCCTCGGCGCTCTTTCGCGCCGCCTCTTCTTTGGCACGCGTGAGCGCGATGGGATCGGAGTGTTTGCTCTCGGGCGGCGCGACCAGCCCCGCGAGCTCCGGGAAGGTGCGGAGCGGGCGCCAGTCGGGCAGCTCCTCACGCCACACCAGCGACTCCGCGGTCACCTTGCCGCGACGGATCTGCTCCCCGAGCGCGGCGCGGGTGATCGGGCCGAGCGGCTCGCCGTCGACCCCCACGAACCACTCCGGCGCCTCGCCCGGAGCCGCGGGCGCGACGTGCGCCGCGGGAGTCGACGGGGGGGCCTCGTCCTGTTGCGACATCACCACCGTCGCGTCGAGCGGCACCGCGGCCGCACGCGCCGTCCCCGCGGACGCCGCCGGCCGCGCCGGAGGCCGCGACGACCGCGACCCGGGCGTCCCTAGAGCCGCGCTCGCACGCTCCGCGCCTGCGCCACCAAGCGCCCCCCCAGCCAGGCCAGCGGGGGCTGGTCTCGCCCCGAGGACGCCGGAAGGTTGGGCCCGCGGCACGCCCGGTCGAGGTGGGCCCCCCGGTCGCGGCGGCACCCCGACCGACGACGGGCGCGCAGCCAGAGGCGACCGCGCGGAGGGCAGCCCACCCGGCGACGAGGGGCGCGCCGGGGGCAGCCCTCCCGGCGACGAGGGGCGCGCTGAAGGCAGCCCGCCCAGGGCCCCGGGGGAGGACGGGGCGGCCGCCCTTCCCCCTGGGGAGGCGGGCCGCTCGGACGCGGGAGCCCCCTGCTGCTCCGAGACGTCACCTCCCGTAGATTCGGTGACATAGACCGGCTCGAGCCCCTCCGGACCGTCTTTCGAACGTACCTGGATGACGTGGCCGCACTTGCGACACTTCATCCGGACGGTCTTCCCCGCCACCTTCTCGTCCGCGATTTGGTACTTCGCGTTGCAGGCCTTGCAGTTGAAACGCATCCGTCAGGTGGGGGTCAGGGACGAGCTCCGCTCTCCAAAGGGTACATGATTGTGGGGGGTGGGTGGTGTTGATGCGTCGACGTCGACGCGTCACAAAACCGCGACGAGGTGTCTCTTGATAGTGTCGCGCGTCGCTTCGTCGGGTGCATTGGCGAGGCAGCGTTCCCACATCTCGATCGCCTTGTTTCGAAACCCTGCGTTTTGGTAAAGCACGGCCAGGTTCTTGAGGGCGGGAAAAAAATCGGACCGGATGCCGAGCACGGTCTCGAGCTCCTGGATCCCGTCGAAGAGCTGACCGTTCTTGCCGTAGAGCAGCCCAAGGTGAAAGTGCACCTTGTACGCGAGCGGATCCACCTGGGTGCCGGCGCGCAGCTGGGCGATCGCCTCGTCGATGCGGCCGGCCTTGTAGGCCGCGATGCCGGCGTTGAGGTAGGGCTCGGCCTCGGCCGAGGTCCCCGCCGCGCGCTGGCTGTCCGCGGCGAGCCGGGTCTTGTCCACCTCGTGCACCACGTCGTCGATCTTGTAGGGCTTCTCCACGAAGCCATCGACGCGGAAGTTCGCCTTGAGATCTTCGGCGATGCGCCACCCGCGGTAGTGGTTGGACGTCATCACGATCCGTATGTTGCGGTAACGCTCGCTGAACTTCAGCTGCCGAGCCACCTCGAACCCGTGCACCCCGGGGAGCGTCGCCTCGAGGATCATGACGTCGGGGGCGTAGTGGGACACCATCTGCAGCGCGGAGTCGCCCCGATCCGCCTCGAGCACGCGGTAGCCTTGCTCGGTGAACACCTCGGCCACCCGCCGCCGCGCCTCTTCGTCGGGGTCGACCACGAGCAACGTCTCCGCCCCTTGCTGGGAGGAGGTGGGGTATGGCTGCTGCGCTACGTCGGACTGCACCTCGAGCTCCGCGAAGGTGGGGTCGTCGAACAGAATCCCGGGGTCTTCGCGCTGGGACGCGGCCATCGTGTCATCGACGATCACCACCTGACCGCTCCCCTGCCCGCTGTGCAGGCTCGGCGGGAGCCCGGGTCGCATGTGCCGCTCGAGCTGCACCGATGGCGACTCGTCGACCGGCGGCGAGCGCCGACCGCGCTGGGGCAAGATCACGCCCCCCTGGCCCGAGCCAGAGTCGCTGGGGGGAGGCGCGATCCCCGCCTTGCGCAACGTCTCGGGGGAGCACTTGGGCCCCACGTAGTGGCTCTGGCCGTGGTCCACACACGTGTAGGCGTCGGTGATCACGTGGCGGAGCGAGCTCTTCAAGGAGATGTAGGGGAAGGCCTTCTTCCCCGTCACCATCTCGAGCTCCTGCAACACGCGGCCGTCGGCGGGATCGGCCATGGCCACGAACATACGGTTGCCTTTGACCAACACCGGCAGCAGGCAGTGCCGCTCGGCCAGCTGTCGCGGCACCAGCGACAGATCGGCGGCCCGGATGACCACCTGATTGAGATCGATGCCAGGGCAG
>CAYOAL010000074.1:32003-47148 GCA_964401935.1 uncultured Polyangiaceae bacterium | reverse complement strand
CCTCCAGAACCCGAGCCTCCAGAACCCGAGCCTCCAGAACCCGAGCCTCCAGAACGGCGCCCCCTCTGGATCCCACCTACTCCCATTGGCTTAGTATGGGCATATTTTCTTTCGGGGCAACCCGTAGCGCGCACTTTTCCGGTGCACGTCGGGGGTTCGGGGTCGGGTCCCGGTTCAGCGGCAGCGGCAACCCAGCGGCAACCCAGCGGCAGCGGCGGCGCAGCGGGAGCGGCAACCCAGCGGCAGCGGCGGCGCAGCGGGAGCGGCGGCGCAGCGGGAGCGGCGGCGCAGCGGGAGCGGCAACCCAGCGGGAGCGGCGGCGCAGCGGGAGCGGCAACGCAGCGGGAGCGGCGGCGACCACCCTCACCTGCGATCGCCGGCCGAGCCGCCTACGAGGTTTGGAGATCTCTTCGGGGCGTGACGCGAGCCTCCTCAACGGGGTCGCTTTCTTCAGGACCAGGGGGCACGCGCGTCCCTCTCAGGGCTAGAGTGCACGCATGAAGCTGTTCGACTACTGGAAGAGCTCGAGCGCGTGGCGGGTCCGCATCGCGCTCCACCACAAGGGCCTCTCGTTTCAGCAGGTGCCCGTGGATCTCACGACAGGGCGGCAAGACCAAGACGCGTATCGTGACTTGAACCCGCTCTCGCAGGTGCCCCTGCTCGAGCTCACCCACCGCGACCGCACCGTGCGCGTCACCCAGTCGCTCGCGATCATCGCGCTGCTCGATCAGCTCCACCCCACCCCCGCCCTCTGGCCCGCCGAGCCCGTCGCCCGCGCGCACGCGCTCAGCCTCACCGAGATCGTCAACGCCGGCATCCAACCGCTCCAGAACCGCTCGGTGAGGCTGCGGATAGCTTCGTTCGGAGGGGACGGGGACGGCTTCGCGCGGCACTACATCGCGCGTGGCCTCGCCGCCCTCGAGGCGCTCGCCGTGACCACCGCCGGGCGCTATCTCGTGGGAGACACGGTCTCGGTCGCAGACACCTTCCTCGTCCCCGAGCTCTTCGTGGCGCGTGAGCTCGGGGTGCCCCTCGACCGGCACCCCACGCTGCTCCGCGTGGAGACCGAGTGTGTGCGCCTCGACGCGTTCGCGAACGCCCACCCCGACCGCCAGCCCGACGCCCCCACGGCGCCGCGCTAACACGCAACCGCGTCCAGCCACTCAGCCGAGCAGGTCACGAACGGCGCGCTCGTCTTTCACCACGACCGAGCGCTCGCCTCGAACGAGGATGGGACGACGCAGCACGTTGGCGTCCTCGAGCGCGGCGCGTACCAGCGAGCTCTTGGACGGCGGTTTCGCCTTCCAGCCGAGCTGCTTGGCGATGGCGTGGCGCGTGTTGACCAGCTCTCCCACCGAGTCGGCGGCGCCGACGATGCGCTCGATCTCGGCCTTGGTGAGCGGCTCTTTGGCGTAGTTCCGCTCCTCGATCTCGGCCACCTCGCGTACGAAGCCTCGCACGCTCCGACAGCTGGTTCACGTGCTCTTCCAGAAGAGGATCGCGTCCTTCATGCGCCCCACCCTCGCAAAGGCCGCGCGCGCACGCAACCACGACCGGCCCGATCCAAGCCCTCGCCGACCCGCCCCCCAAGTGCCCGCTCGCCCGCCCCGTCCGCCCGCCCCCATCCGCCCGCCCTCGGCGAGCAGCCCCCCAATCACTCGCCCCCGCTCGCCCGCCCCGTCCGCCCGCCCCCATCCGCGCGCTCCCATCCGCCCGCCCTCGGCGGCAGCGCGTGATGCCCGGCACCTCAGAGCGCGTCGAGCGCCGCGCCGAGGCGGTCGAGCCCCGCCGTCAATACGGCCCGGTCGCCGCCAAAGCCGACGCGCACGAACCTCGGCGCCTCGAAGAAGCGGCCCGGTACCACGAGGGTCTGGCGCTCTGCGACCAGACGCTCGCAGAACGGTGTGGCGTCGGGGATCGGTAGCTCGATGAAGCCGATCACGCCGGTGTCGGGGCGACACCAGCGGAGCTCCGGGCGCGCGGCGACGAACGCGTCGACGATGTCGCGGTGCTCGTGGCTGATGCGGTGCGCGCGCTCCTTGAGCGGCCCCAGCGCGTCGAGCGCAGCCAGCGCCACCCACGCCGACGGGTTCGGATACAAGACCGCGATGTAGTCGTTGTAGCGGAGCGCCCGGGCGACCACGCTCTCGGAGGCGGTGAGCCACCCGCACCGGATCGTGCCGAGACCGAACGCCTTGGTGAAGCTCGACGCGGTCGCCACACAGGGCCTCATGCCGAAGGCGGTAAGCGCCGCCGGCTCCAGCTCGTACTCGAGGTACACCTCGTCCACCACGAGGAGGGCTCCCACCTCCTCCGCGGCCTCGACGAGCGGCGCGAGCTCCTCGCGCGTGAGCCGCACCCCGGTGGGGTTGTGGGGGTTGGACAAGAGGATCATCCGCGGCCGGCGAGCGCGGATGCGCGCGGGCAGGTCTGGCGGCGGTCGCCACCCCGAGGCGAGCTCCCGCTCGAAGCGCTCCACCTCTGCGCCGAAGAGCGTGGGTAGGGTCGCGAGCGTCGCGTAGGCCGGCCGCTCGACGAGACAGCGGTCGCCAGGTTGGAGGTGCGCCGCGGCGAGCAGATACAGCGCGTGGCTCGTGCCCAGCGTGAGCATCAGCTCGCCCTCCCCCACCCCGAGGCGGTCCCGCATGCGCCGTGCGAGCACCGGGGGTACGTGTCGCCCTCGCTGCTCGAGATCGGGGAGGAGTCGTTCGAGGGGGAGGAGCTCTGGCGGCGGCGGCGCGAGCCCCGACAGACCGAGGTGATGGGTCACCGGCGAGAGGCTCTGGGCCTTGGCCCACTGCATGTACTCGAAAGGAGGCACATCTCGAAAAGCCCGTGGCTGGCGCGGCGCCATGGCTCCCACGCTACGCGCAAAGCCGTTTGAAGGCCCCTGATTTTGCTGGTAAACCCGGTGGTCCCACGGCGTGTACCACAACACGCCGCACCTCGCTCCCGACGAGCCCGGCCATCACCAAGTGGGGAGGAAGGCCCGCCGGGAGGGTCGCGTGGAGCGCAGGAGTACTGGTTCAATGAAGGTCTACAACACAGCCGACATCCGCAACATCGCTCTGGTGGGGCACCAAGGCGCGGGGAAGACGATGCTCGCCGAGGCGATGCTGTTCTCGACCGGCGCCATCAGCCGCATGGGGTCGATCGACGACCGCTCGACGGTGAGCGACTACCACGACAGCGAACACCAGCGCGGCATGTCGATCTTCGCGTCGATGATCCACGCCGAGCACGAGGGGACGAAGCTCAACTTCCTCGACACGCCCGGCTACCCCGACTTCATGGGGGAGGTGGTGGGCTCGCTCCGGGTCGCCGACGCCGCCCTGTTCGTGCTGAACGCGACCGATCCGGTGCAAGTGGGCACCGAGGTGGCGTGGGGCTTTGCCGCCCAGGAGAACCTCCCTGCGCTGTTCGTGGTCAACCACGTCGATCGGAGCGGCGTCGACTTTCCCGCCGCGATCGCCACCATCCAGGAGCGGTTCGGCAAGAGCGCCACCGTGTTGCAGCTGCCGGTAGGCGACGGGACGCGCGCGGTGATCGATCTGTTGCTGATGAAGCAGCTCACCTTCCCCGAAGGCAAGGGCGCGCCGCAGGTGGGGGAGATCGATCCCGGCTTCAAAGATCGCGCGGACGACCTGCGCAACACCCTCGTCGAAGACGTGGCCGGCAGCGATGAGGGCCTCATGGAGAAGTACCTCAACGAGGGCGATCTCACCGAAGCCGAGCTCTTGACCGGCCTGCGCGCCGCGGTGCGCGAGCGCCAGATGTTCCCGGTGATGGTGGTGAGCGCCACCCAAAACGTCGGCGTGTCGCGGATGATGAAGATCCTCGGCGGCCTCGCCCCCTCCCCCGCCGAGGGCAAGCCGCTCCCGCTCGACGAGGGCGAGGTACAGATCGATAGCCCAGATCCGGTCGCGTTCGTGTTCCGCACCATGAGCGAGCAGCACGTGGGCGAGTATTCGTTCTTCCGGGTGTGCAGCGGGACGCTCGAGAACGGCCTCGATCTCGAGAACGCCCAGACCGGCGCCGCCGAGCGCCTGGGCAACATCTTCGTGTTGAACGGGCGCAACCGCGACGCGGTCAACAAGGTGAGCGCGGGCGATCTCTGCGCCACCGTGAAGCTCAAGGACACCCACACCAACAACACCCTCCACGGCAAGGGCAAGAAGGTGGTGGTGCGACCGATCGCGTTCCCCGAGCCACGCTTCAAGGCCGCCATCCGCGCCTCGAACGCCGGCGAGGAAGACAAACTCTCGAGCGGCCTGCACAAGCTCATCGCCGAAGATCCGTCGCTCCAGATCATCCACGACACCGACCTCGGGCAGCTGCTGCTCGGCGGACAAGGCGAGATGCACATCGAGATCGCCAAGTTCCGCCTCAAGAATCGCTTCGGGGTCGACGTCGATCTGTCCGTCCCGAAGGTGAGCTACCGCGAGACGATCCAGAAGTCGGCCCGCGCTCAGTACCGCCACAAGAAGCAGACCGGAGGGGCCGGTCAGTTCGCCGACGTCTCGCTCGTCATCGAGCCCCTCACCGAGACGTACAACCCGCCGGCCGACATCAAGGTGCGCGACAGCCACCGGGTGACCACCTCGTGGGGCGCCACCGTCGAGTTCGTCGACGCCATCGTCGGCGGCGTCATCGACATGCGTCGCTTCGCGAGCGCCATCCAGAAGGGCGTGCTCGAGGCGATGAGCCACGGCTCCCTCGCCGGCTATCCCTGCGGCGACTGCCGGATCGTCGTCTACGACGGCAAGATGCACGCGGTCGACTCGAACGAGGCGGCCTTCAAGACGGCTGCCCGCCAGTGCTTTCGGCAAGGTTTCGAGGCTGCGAACCCCGTGCTCCTCGAGCCCATCTGCGATCTCGAGGTGATGATGCCCGACGAGTTCACCGGCGACGTGATGAGCGATCTCAACACCCGGCGCGCGCGCATCCAGGGCATGGAGGCCGAGGGCAACAACCAGAAGATCCTCGCCCAGGCCCCGGAGGTGGAGCTCTTGCGCTACTCGACGCAGCTCCGCAGCCTCACGCAGGGCCGCGGTCTGCACAGCGCTCGCTTCCGCGGCTACGAGGCGATGCCGCGCAACGTGCAGGACAAGATCGTCGAAGAGTCGAAGAAGGCGAAGGAAGAGGGCTGAGCGGCGCCTGGGGCGAGCGTTCGGGCTCGCCCACCCAGGTTCCCCCTCGGTCGCCGCGGGCCCGGCGTCCGCCGCGAGCGGCTGCGCTTCGGCGCGCGCATGGCCTGGGCGAGCGCCGCGTCACCGCGCGCGCGGTGTCACCCTCGCGGCGTCACTGCGCGGCCTCGTCGAGGGCGCCCACCGCGGCCGCCGCCCTCACGCTCACCGTCACCCCATTGAGGGCCGCGGTGCCGGTCAGCGGATCCATGAACGTCTCGTCGGTGACGTCGTTGGCGCTCACCCCCGGACGACTCGCCGCCACCCCGAGCTCCGACCCAGGCCGATCGTGCCCGAAGCCGTGGGGCAAACTTACCACCCCCGGCATCATCTGATCGGTCACGTGCAGGGGCAACGTCACCGAGCCGACGCGGGACGACACGGTGACGCGCGCGCCGTGCTCGAGGCCGCGGGCGGTGGCGTCGTCGGGGTGCATGAGGAGGGTGCAGCGGTCGCGACCCTTGAGCATGCGAGCGCTGTTGTGGAGCCACGAGTTGTTGGTGCGGAGCTGGCGGCGACCGATGAGCACGAGCGCGTCTTCTTGCGGCTCGTCGAGGAGGGCCTGGAGGCGCCCGAGATCCGCGGCGAGTCGCGAGGGCGCGAGCTGGATCCGCTCGTTCGGCATGCGACCGGGGAGGCACGGCTCGAGCGGACCGAGGTCGACCCCGTGGGGCGTGTCGCGCAGCTTGGCGAGCGACAGCCCCTCGCCGGTGAGATAGCCCCGAACCCCGGCGCCGTAGGGGCCAAAGCGCAGGAGCTTGTCGAGGATCCCCTCCGGCTCGAGCTGTTGGAGCGCGGCCCGCGTGGCCCGCGCCATCAGCGCCTCGGTGCCGCCGCGAGCGATGCTCACGCGGGTGCCGAGCTCGAGCAAGATCTCCCAGTCGGCCTTGCCGCCAGCCGGCGGCGTGAACAACGGCGGACTGTACTTGGCGGTGTTGCGCACCGCAAACACGTGGAACGCGAGATCGTAGTGGCTCTGCTCCAAGCTCGAGGTGGGCGGCAAGAGGTAGTGGGCGTGGCTGGTGGTCTCGTTCTTGTAGATGTCGAGCGACGCCATGAGCTCCAGCTTGCCGAGCGCGCGCTCGAGTCGCCGCCCGTTGGGCGTGGACAACACCGGGTTGCCGGCGATGGTGATGAGGGCGCGGATCTGCCCCTCTCCGGGCGTCTCGATCTCCTCGGCGAGGGCGACCACCGGATACTCACCGCCGAACTCCGGCAGACCGCTCACCCGGCTCCGCCCCTTGTCGAAGTGCCCGGTCTGGCCGGTGAGCGTGGCGAGCTTCACGAAGTCGACCGCCGGCTTGGTGAACATCATCCCGCCCTCGCGATCGAGCGAGCCGGTGAGCACGTTGAACACGTTCACGAGCCAGGCGTTGAGGCCGCCGAAAGGCTGGGTGCAGATCCCCATCCGACCGTAGAGGGCGGGCCGCGCTGCGCCGGTGAACTCACGCACGAGGTTGCGGATGGCGACCGCGTCGATCCCCGTCTTGTCCGCCACCCGCTCCGGCGAGAACGGCGAGACCCCGCTCTTCACCGCCTCGACCCCGGCGGTGAAAGCCTCGAGCCTCCCGAGCGCCACCCGTCCCTCCTCGAACAGCGTGTGGATCATCGCCGCCAAGAGCAGGCCATCGGTGCCCGGTCGCACGAACAAGTGGCGGTCGGCGAGCTTTGCGGTCTCGGTGCGGCGCGGATCGATCACGATCACCCGGCCGCCGCGACGCCGAATGGCCTCGAGCCTGCGCTTGATCCCGGGCGCGCTCATGATGCTCCCGTTCGACACCAGCGGGTTGGCGCCGAGGATCACCAGGTGATCGCAGCGGTCCACGTCGGGCACCGGCAGGAGGAGCTGATGACCGAACATCTCGAGCGCCGCGAGCATGTGCGGGAGCTGATCGACGGACGTCGCGCTGAACCGACTGCGGGTGCCGATGGTCTTGAGGAAGCCAAGCCCGTAGAGCAGCGCGCCGAGGTTGTGCACGGTGGGGTTACCGAGATAGAGCGCCACCGCGTTCGGCCCGTGGCGGCGCTGGATGTCGACCACCTTGGCCGCGATCTCGTCGAGCGCGCGATCCCACGACACGTCCGCGAAGCCCTCGGCGGTGCGACGCTGGGGACGGCGCAGGCGGTCGGGATCGTGGTGCAGATCGGCGAGGGCCACCGCCTTGGGGCAGATGTGCCCGTGGCTGAGCACGTCGTCTTCGTCGCCTCGGATCGACACGACGGCGCGGCCATCGTGCTCGATGGCGACGCCGCACATCGCCTCGCACAGGTTGCACGTGCGGTGGTGGATCTCGGTCATGTGCCTCTCCTCATCATCAAGTGGGCGATCCCGGGTAGGTGCTGACCGATGAAGGCCCCCACCTTGCCGTGCCCCGTGAACACCACCTCCCGCTTGCGGCGGTGAATGGCCTGCACGATGACACGCGCCGCCTTGTCGGCCGGCCACATCAGGTTCTTGGGACGCTTGTCGACCCGCTGCGGATCGAAGCGACCGCGGTTGTCGACCTGCGCGATCTCGCTGTCGACATAGCCTGGGTGCACGATGGTCGCGCTCACCCCGCTCCCTTCGAGCTCCACCGCGAGGGTCTGCGCGATGGCGCGGACCGCGAACTTCGAGGCGTTGTAGGCGCCGAGCTTCGGCGCGCAGATGAACGCCGCGACGCTGCCGATGAAGGCCACCCTCCCCTTGGTGTCCCTCAGCCGAGGGAGCGCGTGCTTGGCGGTGAGGGCGGCGCCGATCACGTTGGTGTCGAGCTGCCGATGCCACGCCGCCGCGTCGAGGTCTTCCACGCGGCCCGCAACCGAAAACCCCGCGTTGGCGATGGCCACGTCGAGCCGCCCGAAGCGCTCGGCGACGAGGGCCACCGCGGCCTCGAGCTGGGCCTCGTCGGCGACGTCGCACTGAACCGCGGTGGCGCGCCCCCCGAGCCCTTCGATCTCGTCCACCACCGCTTGGAGCTTGTCGCGGCGTCTCCCCGACACCGCCACCACCGCGCCCTGACGCGCGAGCTCGACGGCCGTCGCTCTCCCGATGCCGCTGCCTCCGCCCGTGATCCAGGCGACACGTTCGTCGAACAGCCGCATGGGCTCTGAGATACCAGCCCCCCAGGCACGCGTCAGCTCGCATTCGCGGACGCCGCCGAGGTGCCACGCCGCGCCGCGCACGAGGACGCCGACCGAGCGCTCCGCGCCGCGCCTCGGGACGCCGAGGCGCCGCGCGAATCAGAACGCTTGGCTGGCCGGCGGCGCGGCCCGTCGCGGCGCCTGCTCGTCGGCGGCGCGTGGCCCGTCGGTCAACGGCTTGGCCTGCTTGGCCCGGGGAGCAGTCGCCGGCGGGTTCGGCGCGCCGGCCACCGCCGACGGCGCCACGGACGCGTCTGGTAGCGGCTCGGCGTGCGGCGCCGGCGGCGCAGCTTCGCTCGAGATCGCCCGCGCCGGCGGTGCCGGTGCTTGCATCACGGGCGCCGAAGCTCGCCGCTCGGGAGCAGGAGCCGGTGCGGCGGTCGGCGCGGCGAGCTGGGCGGCCCCCTCGGGCGAGTCGGCCCCGGACGCTCGCCCGCCCGGCCCATCGGCGCGCGGCCCATCGTCGCGCGGCTCGGCGGCGCGCAGCTCACCGGCGTCGCGCGCCGACAGCCCGAAAGCCGTGTCCTCGCTGCGCGAGCCGCCGCGGCTGAAGGTTCCGAGCTCCGAGGGCCCGCCGGTGAGCCAGCTCGAGAACAAAACGAGGCTCAGCAAGGCGACCGCCGCGACGTGCTTCTTGAGCGCGGCCACGCTCTTGTGGATCACCACGCCGACGTGGCTCACGCTCATGCCGGTGAGCTCGGCGATGCGCCGGTAGCTGTGACCGTCTCGGAAGCGCATCTCGAGCACGCGCGCCCGCTTCGGCGACATGTCCGCGATCTGCTCGAACACCTCCGAGACCGCGCGATCGATCTCCTCGGAGGCCTCCACCACCGTCGCGGGCGTCTCGGGGAGCTCCGCCACGAGGGTCAGGCGCGCGTCGCGCCGCAACACGTCGATCGCGCGGTTGCGGCACACGGTGAAGAGCCAGCTCTTGAGCCGCGGGTCGTCCGGATCGATCTCGCTCTCCCACAGGCGCAGGAAGGTGTCTTGCACCACGTCGCGGGCGCGGTCTGCGTCGCGCAGGATGTGAGCGGCGTGGCGGAGGAGCGGCGCCTCGAAGCGCGCCACCACCGCGCCGAGCGCGGCGAGCTCCGCGCCGCGCGCGGCGCGCAACGACTCGCCAGACGCCGGGGGCTCCGGCGGCTCGACCGGGGTGCTGCGGGGCGGTGGGCAAAGAGCGGCGGCGTCGAG
The DNA here is from genome assembly GCA_964401935.1 of uncultured Polyangiaceae bacterium. Classification (GTDB taxonomy): domain Bacteria; phylum Myxococcota_A; class Polyangia; order Polyangiales; family Polyangiaceae; genus JAPYTK01. Next base: position 37,648 of record CAYOAL010000074.1, on the reverse strand, counting down.
AGCGGTGGTCATGCGGGCCCGTTCCACGTGGTACGCGCGATGGATGAGCTTTCTTACGTGGCCCGAAAGAAAAAGGTCCGAGCGAGAAGAAAATTCTCCGCGCGCGCCGCGGGCCATCCTTCGGAGCGCCCGCGACCAGCGACAAGGCGATTGATTCTCGCGGCTTACCTACATTGACGCGCCCCCCGGGCCCGCGTATCCTGCCACTCATGCGGGTGGAACGTCCCTCAGGCGAGAACAACAAGCGCAGCGCGGCCCTCCGCCGCTGGGCCCCCCTCGGCGTCGCGCTCGGCGCGCTCACCCTCGCTGCGACGTCGAGCGCCCAAGGCACCGGCGACGATGGCGGGGACGGCGACGGAGGCGGCACCCCCGCCGTCGTGTTTGGTGCGGTCGACGCGGTCGACTTTCACCGCCCCTCCAAGACCATCCTCGGCTACGCGGAGGGCAACGACGCGCTCACCGTGTACCAGATCACCGACGACACCGAGTGGGAGGTGTACCCGCCGGATCCGATCTACCCGCCCGATCCGATCCACGTGTGCACCTGGCGCTACCTGCTCTGGAACTTCGTGGCCGGGAGCAGCCTCCCGAGCGGGGCCAAGCGTGCGCTCGCGCTCACCCAGCTCGACAAGGCCGTCGAGGACGGCTGCACGCTGAAGATCACCCGCGAGGAGCCCACGCCGACCGGCCCCTACGACGTGCAGTCGATCTTCGTCATGTACCAGATGCTCTGAGCCGGCGGCCGCGGAGGCGAAGCCCACTTTCCCGCTCACGATGGGCCTCTCCGAGGAGCAAGCACGGGCCATCGCACTCGAGGCCGCAGCCCGCGGCTGGCTGACGCCGACGCAGCTCTGGGACGTCGCTTGTCGGTGGAGCAACGGGGAGTCGACCGCGCGCTGGCTCCAGCGCCGGCTCGGCCCCGAGCAGCTCGCGGCCCTCGAAGGCGCGGTCGAGGAGCGCACGCCGCTCTACCTCGACAGCAGCTTGATGGTCGCCCCGACGCCACCGCCGAGCGAGCGGTCATCGCGCGGCGCGACGCACGAGCCGAGCGCACCCGACACCACGCGCTCCGACCCCGGGCGCACCCCGGGCGATCGGAGCGGCCAACGCTATCGCCTCCGCGGTCTGTTGGGGCGTGGTGGCGTGGGCCAGGTGGTGGCCGCCCGCGATCGCGAGATCGGCCGACGGGTGGCGCTGAAGACGCTGCAGGAGGGCCTCGCCGCGCGACCTCGCCTGCTGCGGAAGTTCCTCATCGAGGCCCGCGTGACCGCGCAGCTCGAGCACCCGAACATCGTCCCCGTCTACGACATGGGCGTGCAGAGCGACGGCTCGCCTTTTTACACGATGCGGGTCGTGAACCAGCAGTCGCTCGCGGCCGTGCTCCGGCAACCGGAGCTGCGGGCGGAGTGGTCGCTCGTGCGCTTGCTCGGCGCGTTCGTGCAGGTGTCGCGGGCCCTCGGCTACGCACACTCGCGCGGCGTGCTCCACGGCGACATCAAGCCCGAGAACATCCTGCTCGGCGACTTCGGTGAGGTGTACCTCGCCGACTGGGGGCTGACGAAGGTTGCCCCCCACAGCCCGGTGCGCACCACCGGCAACCCGAGCAGCGCACCGCCCCCCGAGGTGTTCGAGCCCCTCGCGCCCAAGGGCTCGACGCGCTCGCTCCTGTCGCAAGTTCCCTTCGACACCGAAGAGCGGCCGTCGCGCCCCGGCGGGACCCCCGGCTACGTGGCTCCGGAGGTGGCTTTTGGCGACTGGTCGAAGATCGATCATCGCGCCGATCTGTTTGCGCTCGGTGTGGTGCTCTTCGAGATCCTCACCGGCCAGCGCCCCTTCGCCGGCCGTGACGCCGCGGAGCTCATCCTCCAGACGGTCACCCAAGCCCCGCCCGCGCCGCGCGATCTCAATCCCCTCTGCCCGCTGCTGCTCGAGGACCTGTGCCTCGAGCTCCTCGCCAAGGAGCGCGAGGCGCGCCCGGCCTCCGCCGATGAGGTGGCCGAGCGCGTGGAGAGCTACATGGAGGGGGCCAAGGAGAACGAGCGCCGCCGCGAGGAGGCGACCCGCCTCTGCCAACAGGCCCAGGAGCCCATTCGGCGCTTCGAGGCCCTCCGGGAGCTCCAGCGCGAGCTCGCCGAGACGGCGCGCGAGATGCTGCGGGGCGTCGAAGCGTGGGAGCCGCTCGAGCGCAAGCGCGCGGCGTGGGACGTGACCGATCGTGCGGAGGTGGCCGAACGTGAGGGCGCCCGCGCGCTCGCGCAGGCCATCGATCTGTACACCAAGGCCCTCGGCTACGACGCCGGCAAGCGAGAGGCCCACCTCGGGCTGGCCGAGCTGTATTGGTCGCGCGCCTGCGACGCCGAGCGCGAGCGACGGCACGCGTCGCGGATCTACTTCGAGACCCTCACCCTCGAGCACGACGTCGACGGCCGCTTCGCGGCGTTGATGAGCGCGCAGGCCGTGCTCGTCCTCGACTCCAATCCCTCGGGTGCCACCGTGATCGCCCAGCGCTACGAGGAGGTAGACCGGATGCTGGTGCCCGCCGACGAGCAACCGCTCGGCGAGACACCGCTCACCGCGGAGCTCGAGCCGGGCAGCTACCTCGTACGGCTCCGCCACGCGGGGCGCGAGGTGCGCTACCCGGTGTCGCTCGGCCGCGGCGAACGTCACGAGGCCACGGTGCGGCTCCCGAGCGACGAGGAGCTCGGCGAGGGGTTCGTCTTCGTGCCCGGCGGCGACGCGCTCCTCGGCGGGGATCCCGACGCCTTCGACGGCCTGCCCCACCAGAAGGTGTTCGTCGCCGACTTCGCCATCGCACGGTTCCCGGTGACCTTGCGCGACTACTGCGCGTTCATCGACTCGCTGCCCGAAGAAGAGGCGATCCGACGCGCCCCACACGACCGCCGGGGCTCGGAGGGCCTGGCGGTGACACGCGGCCCCGACGGCCGCTGGCAGCCGAGCGACTTCATCATCGAGGGCCCGGCCCGTGAGCTGTTCCCGCTCGAAGAGGGACACCTGTGGCGCGTGCCCGCCAACCTCATCGACTGGTTCGACGCGCGCGCCTATTGCCAGTGGCGGAGCGCGCGCGACGGCTGCACCTACCGCTTGCCCACGGAAGCGGAGTGGGAGAAGGCGGCGCGGGGCGTCGATGGCCGGCGCTTTCCGTGGGGCGACCGCTTCGATCCAACCTTCTGCAAGATGCGCGACTCGCGCCCCTTCAACCACCAGCCCGAGCCCATCGGCACCTTCCCTTCCGACGCCTCGCCCTACGGCGTGCGCGACATGGCCGGCGTGATGCGCGAGTGGGTGGGGGACATCTTCGGCGAGCTCCCGCTCGAGCAGGCGTGGTCGGAGCCGGAGCCCACCACCGACGTCGATCGCGGCAGCTCTCCTCCTCGCATGATCCGCGGCGGCGCGTGGAGCACGCCCAGCGACTGGTGCCGCTGCGCTTCGCGCACCACCATGTTCGCGCTCGCGCGCGGCACCGGCCTGTCGCTGCGGCTCGCCAAGACGCTGCCCCCGCGGTGAGAGACGAAGCCGTCGCGCGCCGAGCGGGAGAGCCGAGCGTGCCACGAGCGAGGCACGTCGCGACTTGACGTTAATGAAAATGAATGTCAATTTCTTCTCATGAACCTCGCTGAGGTCGCACTGCACACCCCCGTGGTGGTGAAACACGTGGGGGGGGAACGCGCCTTTCGCCGGCGGCTGATGGAGCTCGGGCTGGTGCCCGGCACACGCGTGACGGTGGAGAAGGTAGCGCCCCTCGGAGATCCCCTCGAGCTCCGGGCCCGCGGCTCCACCCTCTCGATCCGCAAAGCCGAAGCGGGCTTGGTCGCCGTCGAGCTCGGTTGACGTCGAGCTCGGTTGACGTCGAGCTCGGTTGACGGAACAAGACCCCGTGAACGCGGTGAAACCACGAGCGCCCCTCCCGCCGGTCGTCGAAGGCAGCGGTCGGCGGGAGGCCGTCGTCGCGCTGCTCGGCAACCCGAACACCGGCAAGACCACCGTGTTCAACCGGCTCACCGGTGCCCGCGCGCGGGTGGGCAACTACCCCGGGATCACCGTGGAGCGTCGCAGCGGGCGCCGAAAGCTCGGTCGGCACGCCGTCGAGATCGTCGATCTCCCTGGCTGCTACTCGCTGTCGGCGCGCTCGGCCGAAGAGATGATCGCGATGCAGGCGGTGCTCGGCCTGAGCGGCAACGTCACCCCCGATCTGGCGGTGGTGGTCGTCGACGCGGGCCAGCTGGTGAGAAACTTCTACCTCGTGCTCCAGCTCATCGAGCTGCGCGTCCCGCTGGTGATCGCGCTCAACATGATCGACGAGCTCGAGCGACCGCCCGACGCCAACGCGCTCGAGAGAGCGTTTGGGGTGACGGTGGTGCCCACGAGCGCGCGCTCCGGCAAGGGCATCGACGCGCTCGAGCGCGCGATCGCGGAAGCGCTCGACGCGGGCCGAACCCCGCCCCCCGAGGTGGCCATCGGCTACCCCTCCGGTCTCACCGAGCTCGCCGACGAGGTCGCGACGGCCCTCCCCGAGAGCTGGACGCACCACCCGGAAGCGAAGCACGCCCTCGCGCTGTGGGCGCTCACGAGCATCGACGTCGACGACGAGCTGCCCGACATCGAGCCCGAGCTTCGTCGGCGCGTGCTCGAGGTGCTCGAGAGCGGCGAGCACGACGTGGACGCGGAGATCGTGACCTCGCGCTACGCATTCCTCGAGGAGCGCCTCGCCCCCTGGCTCGCGAGCGGCGACGAGAGCGCGGTGCCGCCGGCCCAGAGGCTCACCGATCGCGTGGACGCGGTGGCGCTGCACCCGGTGTTCGGCTTCGCCGTCTTCGTGGTGGTGATGCTCGTGTTGTTCCAGTCGCTCTTCAGCTGGGCGGACCCGGCCATCGGCCTCGTCGAAGACCTCTTCGGCTGGCTCTCGGAGAGCGCCCGCGCCTACCTGCCGGAGGGGTTCCTCGCGGATCTGGTAGCGGAGGGCCTCATCGCGGGGGTCGGCAACGTGGTGGTCTTCCTCCCGCAGATCCTGCTCCTTTTCCTGCTCCTCGGCCTGCTCGAAGACTCGGGCTACATGGCGCGCGCCGCGTACCTGATGGACCGCATCATGAAGAGCCTCGGCCTCCACGGTCGGGCCTTCGTCCCCATGCTCAGCGGCTGCGCCTGCGCCATCCCCGCCATCATGGCCACGCGCACCATGGAGCGCGAGCGCGACCGGCTCTTGACCATGCTCGTCATCCCCCTGATGACCTGCTCGGCGCGCTTGCCGGTGTACACGCTGATCATCGCTGCGCTGTTTCCCCCCACCGACGTGTTCGGTGTGCTGCCGGTGCAGGGCCTCCTCATGGTGTTCATGTACCTGTTCTCCACCCTCACCGCGCTCGCGGCGGCGGGGGTGCTCGGCCGCACGGTGGTGAAGGGCCGCCGGATGCCCCTCTTGCTCGAGCTGCCCCCGTACCGCCTGCCCACGCTGCGCTCGGTGGTGCGCCAGACCTTCGAGCGCGCCGCCGTGTTCCTGAGAGAGGCGGGCACCGTGATCTTGGCCTGCACCGTCGTGCTCTGGGCGCTCTTGAGCTTCCCGAAGGCAGACGCCGAGGCCGCCGCCTCCGAGACGACGGCGCTGCACGCGGCGCCCGACGAGGGCGAGG
>CAYOAL010000074.1:0-31903 GCA_964401935.1 uncultured Polyangiaceae bacterium | reverse complement strand
GGGAGCGCGACGAGGGGGAGCGCGACGAGGGGGAGCGCGACGAGGGGGAGCGCGACGAGGGGGAGCGCGATCGCGCCGCCGCCAACCAGCTCGCGCAGAGCTACGGCGGCCGCCTCGGCAAGATCATCGAGCCGGTGATCGAGCCGCTGGGTTTCGACTGGAAGCTGGGCATCGGCATCATCGGGGCGTTCGCGGCGCGGGAGGTGTTCGTGTCGACGATGGGCGTGGTGTACGGGATCGGAGGCGAGGTCGACGAGGAGTCGCAGCCGCTGCGCGACAAGATCCGCGCCGACCGCCGGCCCGACGGCAGCGCGGTGTACTCGCCGCTCGTGGGGCTGTCGCTGATGATCTTCTTCGCGCTAGCCTGCCAGTGCATGAGCACGCTCGCGGTGGTGAAGCGCGAGACCAAGAGCTGGAAGTGGCCGTCGTTCCTGTTCGTCTACATGACCACGCTCGCGTGGACGATGAGCTTCCTCGTCTACCAGGGTGGACGTCTCCTCGGATTCGGCTAAAGGAGGGGCATGTCCCCCCGCCCCACCCTCGGCGCTTGGCCACGTGCGGCCGCCACGCCCCTCGCCCACGCGCTGTCGCTCTCCACCCTGCTCGCCCTCTCCGGCTGTGCGTGCCCTCCCCCGCCGGCCGCGGACCCCGGAGGAGCGGCGCCCCACGCGCACGCCCATCACGACGCCGGCTCTCACGGCAGCAGCGAGCAGCCTGGCGGCGAGCATGGCCACGGCCCCCACGGCGCGCATGGCCACCCCGCGACGCGCCCTCACGGCGGAGAGCCTGGCGCACACGGCGCGCACGGCGGACCGCTCGTGCACCGCTTCACCGAGGGCGGTGAGCACTGGCAGACGCGCTTCGAAGGTCCAGACCGCGACGCGTCGCAGAAGCCGGCCGTCGTCATCGAGAAGCTGCAGCTCACCGCCGGCATGACGGTGGCCGACATCGGCGCCGGCACCGGCTACTTCATGGAGCACCTCGTGGGCGCGGTGGGCTCGAGCGGGCGCGTGCTCTCCATCGACATCGAGCCGTCGATGGTGCGCCACCTCAAGGCTCGGGCCAACAAGGCCGGCTTCGACAACGTGGAGGCGCGGCTCGCGCTCACCGACGATCCGCTGCTCGCCGACGGGAGCGTGGCGCGGATCCTGGTGGTCAACACCTGGCACCATATCCCCGAGCGCGAGAGCTACGGCAAGAAGCTCTTTCGTGCCCTCAGCCCGGGCGGCGAGGTGTTCGTGATCGACTTCAACATGCAGACCTCGCGCGGTCCCAAGAAGGAGCACCGCCTGAAGCCCGAGCTCGTGCTCGCCGAGCTCGAGGCGGCCGGCTTCGAGACCCGCCTCGACGCCACCTCGCTCCCCGACCAATACATCGCCATCGGCCACCGCCCCGGGTAGCGGCCCCCGCGCACGAGCCCCGTCGGCTCGCTCGACATCCGCGACCGGTCAGCGTTCGCTCGTGTCGACGCGCCGCGCGCGCGGTGACGGTCGCCGGCGAGCGTCACTCACGGGTGTTGGTCGACGCGACGTAGTCGCGGCACGGCTGGCCGCGGAGCGAGGGGCACGGGGGGATCCCCGGGGCCACGGGCACGCCGCCGACGACGGGGAGGAAGACTCGGGACGGGGTGTCGGGACCGTACGCGACGATCTGCTTGGGGGTCGCGTCGCCGTAGTTGGGGCTCTCGAACTCCCAGGTGCCGTGGTTGCGGCCGGGGGCGCTGATGGTGAGGCGGAGCCTCGAGCCGGCGCGGAACGCCTGGCCGAAGGAAGGGATGGCGACCTTGACCACGACCCGCTCTCCAGGGACGAGAGGCTCGAAGTCGGCCTCCGCGCAGGTGCGGCGCAGCCGAAACGTGTCGGAGCTCGCCGCGTCGAGCTTGCGATGCCCGAGGCGGAGCCAGCCCGACTGCACGAGCACCTCGGTGTCGTCGGTGCGCACCTCGGTGAGCGTCACCTGCACGTTGACGTCGTCCACCTCGCTCTCGAACCACAGCTCCGCCCAGCCGGGGCCCGCCACCACCAAGTCCTCGGGCAGCGGCTCGGTGAGGTAGGAGACGCTCCTGCCCGCGGGGAAGCGCGTCCAGTCGATGTCCCAGAGCGGGGGGAGGAGCTCGTAACCGGCGGGGCCGAAGAAGGTGGAGCGCCCCGCCTCGGGGTCGTGCAGGTAGCTGTCGGCGCCGCTCGCGCTGGGCGCGTCGGCGAGCGCGCCCTCGGGGGCGAGGTACAAGCTCAGGCCGGTAGCGAGGGGCGGCGGCCACGCGTCGAAGCTGGCCGAAAAGCGCGCCGCGGTGGCTCCCGGCTCCGCAACACCAGCGCCGTTCTCGAAGAGCACCCGCACCGGCGCCTCGGCCTCGTAGGCCGCTCGCACGCCCTCGTAGTCGTCGTCGGCGAAGTTGGGGAAGCGGTCGCCCTCGAGCTCGACCACCGACTCGAGGTTGAACTCCTCGGAGAGCGCTTGGGAGAGGAGCCCGCGAATGGCGCCGTCGAGGCGCGGCACCTCGCGCGCCACGTACAGCTGGAGAAACTCCAGCCAACGACCGAGCAAGAGCGGGCTGTAGCCGTCGGGGTGACGGCCGTTGTACAGGGTGAAGCGCGCGTGGGGGCTCGACGTGAAGCGATCCAACATCCCCGCGAAGGTCGCTCCCGTCTGCTCGTCCTGCCACGCCCCACCGAGGAACACCGGCACCTCGATCTCGCTCACCAAGAGCGGCAAGCTGCGAGACTCGGCGTCCCGCGGGGAAAACTCGAGCTGTCGGAAGAACGACTCGAAGTCGATGTTCTGCCGCCGCAGCTCCTGATGCTCGCGGCAGCGCGTGTCGCCGGCCGCGATGCGCGCGTCGGTCCAGCGCTGGCCGCCGGCCGCCGCTTGGGCGTCCCGCTGCTGGAGCCACTGGCGGGTGAAGCCGGCGTTGTAGACGCCCCCCGGCCACTGCTGCTCCCACGGGTCGCCGATCACCGACAGCGGCGTGAGCGCGGCGAGGCTCGGCGGCCGCGTGGAGCCCACGAAGAGCTGCGCGATCCCCGAGTAGGAGAGCCCCACCATGCCCACCCGGTTGTGCAGCACCCACGGCTGCCGCGCGACGATCTCGACGATGTCGTAGCCGTCGGCGTGCTGGGCGGGGTTGAACACATCGAACACGCCGCCTGAGCAGCCCGAGCCGCGCATGTTCACGGCCACCGTGGCGAAGCCGAGCAGCGTCGCGATGCGGGTGCCGGGCTCGGGGTTGTCCGGGTGCGAGGGCGAGTAGCCCGAATACTCGATCACCGTCGGCCACGGGCCCTCTCCCCAAATGCCGCGGTCAGGGAAGCGCACCATGGCGCTGAGCGCGACGCCGTCGCGCATGACCAGGTAGTTGAAGCCGTCGGCCGCGCTCTCGCCGGACGCGACGCCTCCCAACGTGTAGTGAACGCCGCTCAGCGACTGGCTCTCGTACAACGCGACGTCGGGCACGTCCTCCACCGCGAGCACGTCGAAGGGCGCGGAGGCGATTTCGCCCGCCCCTTCGTCCGCGCGGATGACGTACCCCTTCCCTGGCTTGAGCGTGCCGCCCTCGACGACGGGGATCGTGCCCTCGTTCGAGTCGAAGGTGAGGAGCTCGTCGGGGATGTAGGCGAAGTGCGCCTGTCCGAGCTCGTCGGCGATGAGCGTCAAGAGCGGCTGTCCTTTGGGGTCGTAGAGGGTGAGCGGCGCGCGTGGCGCCGCGTTCACGACGGTGACGATCTCGACGCCCGGCCGCACGTCGAACGGCACTCCGAGCGGCTCCACGTCGGTGCAGCCCATCGCAGCACTCGAGAGGCCAACGAGGAGGAGTCGCCACGCGCCACAGGTCATGGTGCCTCAACGTATCATCGTCGCGCCCCACCAGCACCGACCACCTCGAACGCTCCCGCCGGAAACCGCTGGCCGTTCACGAGCACGTCCACCGCGTGAACGCCGGGACGTGGCTTGCGGGTGGTGTGGACGGCGAGCGAGATCCGCGCGCGGAGCTCCACCGTCCCCTGCCCCGCGAGCTCGACGCGGCCCACCTTGAACACCTTCGCAGAGGTCTTGCCGTGAGCCTTCACGAAGTGGACGGCCACGTCTACGAGGAGGGCCTGGGTCTCCTCGGCGGCGCTCCGCAGGCTGAACCGCGCCACCACGTGACCTCCTATGACCACGCGCAGGGGCTCGAACGCGACCCGCTCGAGGGTCACCCTCGGTCGCTTCCCGTAGCCGAGCACCGCGAGGGCCCCCGGCTCGCTGCGCTTGACCGCGCTCCGCAGCGCATGCTCGACCAAGGCGCGGCGCTCGGGGGTGGCGTCGACGAGCCACCGGCGGCAGGTGTCGACGAGGAGCTCGGGATAGAGCTTGCCGAGGTCGTTCAGGTTGTTGGCTACACTGCGGCGGACGACGGTGGACGGATCATCGCGGAGGCGCTCGAGCAGGGCGACGATGCGGTGCGGGTTCTGATCCAGCCAGCCCACCCGCTTGGCCCAAGGCAAGCGCATGCGCGTGCCCTCCGACGCGAGACGTCGCACGTGGGCGTTGTCGTCGCCGGCCCACGCGGCGAGCCGGGCGAAGGTACGCTCGGGGTCGCGCTCGAGGAAGAAGCGGATGCTGAACTCCGCGGAGAAGCGCTTGGTGAGCTCGTACTGGGCGCGCATCGAAGGCTCGAAGTGCTCGAGCCCCTGCTCGGCCACGAAGAGCACGTGGGGCAGGTAGTAGAACGGCGCCATCCCTGCGCCCAGGAGCTCATCCTTGTCGTGCTCCGGTCCGAGCGAGCGGAGGAGCACGTCGATCGCGTCCGGATAGTCTGGCGGGAGGTACGCCGCGAGGGCGCCGGCGATGTGCTTGCCACGGTCGAGCAGCTCGAGCGCGTCGAGGCCCGCGCACGCCTTGCGGACGAAGGCGCGCGCCGGAAAGCTGGGCTCGGCACCGCGCACGTCGTCCGCGATGCGTTTCACGAGGTCGGGCGAGAAGAACGCCTTCAGCGGCTCGGCCATGGGTACGCTCTGGGCTCGGGGCTCGCGGGTCGGGGCGACAACGGCGTCGGCGCTCCGTCCCGCGACCTCCCGCTCGAGGATGCGTAGGGTGGCTTAGATGAACACGATCTGCGCGCCTACCGTCTTCTCGTAGAAGTCGGTGGCGGTGATCACCTCCGCCACCTCGGCGATGAGGTCTTTGCGTTCGAGCTTGAACATCTTCATCGCCAGCTCGCAGGCGTAGAGCTCGCAGCCGGCCTCGGACAGCATCTCCAGCATCTCGCGGACGCTGGGGAGCTCGAGCTCCTCCATCTGCTTTTTCATCATGCTCGCGGCGAGGCGCTCCATGCCCGGCAGACCGGCGACCATGGTGGGCATGGGGCTCGACGGGTTCCCCGCCATGTTCACGTGGAGCTTGTCGATCTTCTTCTCGGTGATCACGTCGAGCCCGTAGAAGGTGAAGAAGATGGTGGCCTCGATCCCCGCCGCGCGGGCGGCGTGGGCGAGGATGAGCGCTGGGTAGGCCTCGTCGAGGCCCCCCTTGGCGCAGATGATGGCGACCTTGCGGTTCTCGGCGACCTGCGGGGCGAAGACCGGGGCTTGGGCTCGTGCTGGGGCGTGTGCTTGCATGGTGGGTTCCTCTCCGATGTCCTCTCCGTGTCCTCAGATGCAACCGGCGGGCTTGGGGATCCCGGCGACGCGCGCCACGGTCATCCCGGGCGCCTTGGGGAACTGCCGATAGAGCTCTTTGGTGGTGATGCCCGCCACTTTGGTGAGGCGGCGGATGTTGGGCGACATCCCGTTCTCGAGGTAGTCGTTGCGCGCGGCCATGAGCGTGGCCCAGTGCACGTCGGTGAGGGAGACGCCGAGCGAGGCGGCGATGGCGCCACCGAGCTCGGGTGTCCATTGGCTCGGCTCCGCGACGTAGCCCTGAGCGTCGAAGGCCACCCCGTCGATCACCACCGGCGCCGCCGCTTGGCCGGTGTCTCTCATGGCCGCGCGAGACACGGCGCGAGCTGGCGTCGCGCCAGACGCGGGCAGCTCCGCGAGCGGCGCCGAGCGCACCCTCCGCTGGGGGCGCCGATCGCTCGCCACCGCCTTTACGCCCCTGCCGACGCTGCGCAAGATGCCGAGGAACACGGCCATGCCGCGCTGCACGTCCTCGTCGCGGCTCGCCCGGACCATCCCAAAGATCCCGGTGGGCTCGAGCTCGTCGGCGTGATCGATCACGTCGGTGGCCTCGTTGGCGAGCGCGAGCACCTGAGGTTGGGTGTAGGCCCGCACCGTGTCCATGATGCGGACGATGTTGTCGCCGAGGGCGCTCACGTCTTGTTCGTCGTAGCCCTCGACCACGCGGTCGAGCACGCGCGAGAGCTCTCGCGCGAAGGTGAAGTAGCCGCGCTCCTCCACCTTCTGGAGGCTCTTGGTGGCGTGCTCCATCACCGCCTTCAGCACCGGCTGCATCTCGTGGAACAGCTCGTCGCGCTCGCGTTGTTTCTCCGCGAGGAAGGCGAGCTGTTGGCTCATCTCCGCGAGCTGTTCGTTCAGGCGCGACAGCTGCGACACAACATCGGGTTTGGCTTCCATGTTCAGCTCCACTTCCCTGCCATCAGCATGCGGTGATCGATCGGCATCGGCTTGCCCTTCAAGAGCACCTGCCAGTAGGCCCACTTGAACGCGAGCTTGCCCCAGTGGTTGGGCGCGCTCTCGGCGAGCAGATCGAAGGGTCCGAGCCCGGGCAGGGGATACTTCCCGGGCAGCGGCTCGGTGTCGTAGTTGAAGTCGATGAGCATCGCCTTGCCGTAGCCGGTCTCGATGAAGCAGTTGGCGTGCCCGTCGAAGCCGGCCTCGAGGGGCTTGCCCTCGATGTATCGGAGCACGTTCTCGATCAGCACCTCGGCTTGGAAGTGCGCCACGCTCCCCGCCTTCGAGGTGGGGAGGTTGGTCGCGTCCCCGAGCGCGAACACCTCGGGCCTCTCTGTCGACTGCAGCGTGTGTTTGTGGGTGGGCACGAAGCCGAGCTCGTCGCCGAAGCCGCTGTCCACGATGGCCTGGCTGCCCCCATGGAGCGGCACCGTCACCAAGAGGTCGTAGGGGAGCTCCCGGCCGTCGTGGCTGCGCAGGACGCGGCTCCCCCCGTCCACCTCCGCCACCGCGAAGCTCGTCTCCACCGCCACCTGTCGCTCCTCGAGGAGGCCACCGAAAGCGGCCGCCGCGCGCGGCTTGGTGAAGGCCGCATCCAGCGGCGTGACGAAGGTCATCTCCACGCGCTCGCGCATGTCTCTTCCGGTGAAGAAGGCGTCGGCGAGGAACGTGAGCTCGAGCGGCGCCACCGGGCACTTGATCGGGAGATCGACGAAGTTGACCACGAAGCGCCCGCCGTCGAACGCGGCGAGCGCGTCGCGGAGGGCGAGCGCGCCCTCGAGCGTGTAGAACTCGTGGGCGCTCTGTCGCCACCCTGGTCCGGTGAGGCCGTCCGTCTCCTCCGGTAGCAGGCGCGTGCCGGTGGCGATGATGAGCACGTCGTAGGGGAGCCGCGAGCCATCGCCGGTGATGGCCACCCGCTGATCGGCCTCCACCTTCACCAGGCCGCTGAGGTTGAGCGCGACCCGGGCCGGAAACAGCGACCGGCGCGGCTTGAGCAGATCTTTGGGGTCGTACTCGCCAAAGGGCAGGAACAAGAGCCCCGGCTGGTACACATGGAGGCCGTCGCGATCGACCACGGTGATCTGCCACTCGGCGGAGAGGCGCTCGGCGAGTTTGTTCGCCATCATGGTGCCCGCGGTTCCCGCACCCAGAATGAGGATGTGCTTCATGATGCTCGATGGTCCTGTGGTCGGTGATGGGAGCTCCCCGCCGCTCCCAGGGGGTGGTTGGCCGCTCGTGCGTGGGACCGGCCGGCCAACCAGCCCCACGTTTGGACTGTCCAAGCAAGCGCCTTGCCACCTCCCCCGCCGGCGCTCGGGCCGGCCCGGAGGGTCGCGAACAGGCGTTGAGCGGCGCGAGCGAGCCGTCATCTCCAAGCGTCGCGCCGTCGACGCTGCAAGCTTTGCGGATTCATGCAACGCGTGCAGGCGACCCCTGCTCTCCGCCCCGGCGCTTGCATCCTCGGCGCCGCGCGCGCATGGCTCACGCCACCGCCATGACGAGCTCCAGCGTTCCCACCAAGGTCGCCGACATCATGACCCGCCGACTCATCACGGTCAGCGAGGAGGACACCCTCGAGCACATCACGGCGGGAATGGAGAAGTACCGCTTCCGGCACCTCCCCGTCGTGCGGGGCAACCGGCTCGTGGGCCTCGTCACCCACCGCGACATGTTGCAGCTCTCGGCGAGCTCACTGTCCAGCCAGCGCGAGATCCGCGATCGGTTGATTCACCAAGTGCCGGTCGGCCGCATCATGCGCACCGAGGTAGCCACCGTGAGTCCCGGCGACAGCCTCCTCGCGGCCGGCAAGCTCATGTGGGAGATGAAGGTGGGCTGCCTCTGCGTGACCAACGACGACGACGTCCTCCTCGGAATCGTCACCGAGGCCGACTTCGTGCGGCTCGCGCTCACGCTGATCCGACACATCGCTCCGCCGCAGCCGCCCAGCAAGGCACCCAGCAAGGCACCCAGCGACGCTCCCGGCGAGACGCCGAGCGACGCCCCCGGCGAGACGCCGAGCGACCCCAGCGACCCCCCTCCCAACTCGCCGAGCGCTCCCCCCGAGGCGTGACCCCCGACGCGGGGACGCTCGCGCCTGCCGCGCCCCCGCTCAGGGGTCGGCCACCGGCAGCTCCACCACCACCGTCGTCCCTTGGCCCTCGGTCGAGTCGGCCCACACCCGCCCGCCGTGAGCGTCGACGATGCGCTTCACGATCGAGAGCCCGAGGCCGATCCCCGAGCTCTTCGTGGTCACGAACGGCTTGAACACGTTGGGGAGCACCGAGGGGGAGATCCCCGCCCCGGAGTCCTCGATCGCGATGCGCACGAACGCGCGTCCTTCGTGCTCGGCGGCGGTCGCTCGGAGGGTCACGGCCCCGCGCGCCTCGGTGGCCTGACGGGCGTTGATGAGCACGTTGACGAGCGCGTGTGACATGCTGCGTAGATCCACCGCCACCTCCGCCGCGGCGAGAACCGGAGCGACGTCGATCGTGATGGCGGGACGGTTCTGGCGCTCGCCGAGGAGGTACGTGGCGCGCTCGATGAGCTCCCCCACCGCCACCTTGGTCGCCCCGCGCTCGAGCGGCTGCGAGAACGAGAGCATGTCGTCGATGATCCGCTCGATGCTCCCCGTCTCCTCATCGACGATGTCGCAGAGCATGGCTCCCTGCTCGTCGCCCGAGACCGTCTTGCGCAGCGCCGCCGCCGAGTTCTTGATCACCGCCACCGGGTTGCGGATCTCGTGGGCCACCACCGCCGCCATCTCCCCGAGGGCGGCGAGGCGCTCGGCGCGGTTGAGCTCGGCGCGGGCCTCGCGTTCCTTCGCGAGCGCCAGCTCGAGCTCGGCGAGGATCGCCTCGCGGCTCACTACGTCGCGCTTGAACCGGAGGAGCGAGGCGGCGCTGCTCGCGAAGATGTTGAACAGGTGGCGCTCGGCGGCTCCGAGATCGTGCCGGTAGTTGATGGCGACCACCCCCACCGCCTCGTCGCCCGCGACCATGGGCAACACCGCCCCCGCTGCGCCGTGGAGCCCCTTCTGCACCGCGCTCTTCAGGGCCGGATCCACCTCGTACGTCTTCACGATGTGCTCGGCCACCTCCGTTGGACCGTCGAGGTAGAGCGGCGCGCGGCGGGTGAGCACCCGCACGTAGTTGTTGTCGACGCGAGCGATGGGGATGGTGAACTCGGCGAACTTCCCGCCGTGCAGGCGCGCGTAGAGCTCGTCGGCGTCGGTCTCGGGCCACCGGCCGGCGACGCGCAGCACGCTGCGATCCACCACGAGCAGCGCGGCCATCACCGCGCCGATGTCGACGAAGCCGCGCGCGATGAGGCGCGACACCTCGCGAATCTCGCCGACTCGCATCACCTCGTCCAACACGGCGAGGATCGCCTCGAGCTTGGGATGGGCAGGAGCGGTCATGGGGAGGAGGCAGCCGACCCATCCCCCGCCGTCGGCGACGACGTGAGGTAGGCCACGAGCATGGCCGACGCGCCCCCCAGGACGCCGACGATCTCGAAGGGGTATTCGGGGATCACGAACAATAGCAGCCAGGCGATGGCGTCCCCCACCGCGATGAGCGCCCAGGTCTTCACCGTGGTGAGCCCGGCGATGGTCCACACCACCGCGCCGAGCAGCGCCTGGAACGCACACATCTCGTGGAGCGCGACCCCGGCGATCCCCCCCTGCACCCACAACGCCGCGTAGCCCACGAACACCAACACCGTGCAGATCGTCAGGCGGCGGTTCAGCGCGGTGGTAAGGATTCGCTTGCGCCGCAGCACGGCGCTCACGAGCGCGGCCCCCGCGAACGCGAACGCCAACACCGCGAAGGTGAAATGGGGCGCGCGAACGACCCCGGCGCGCGTGAGCATCCCGAACACCACTCCCGCCACCCCCCACGACGACGCGAGCATCATGCCGATCATCTTCCGGGTCGAGGCGCCGACGTTGATGTCGGCGTCGCGCTCGAGCTCCGCGAGCCGGGCCCCTTGGAGACGCTTCTCCTCGAGGGCAGCCTCCACCCGCGCCGCGAGCGCCGGGCTCTCGCCAGGCAACGACGAGAGGAGCGCGTGGGCGGCCTGAGGTGCGTCGCGCGCGAGCTCGTGCTCGATCATCAGCTCGAGGGTCTGCTGCAGTCCGGCGGTGGCGGCCTGGTTCTCGGGCCAGCTCCGCAGGGCCTGCGTGAAGGCGAAGCGACACTCGCTGAACTTCGCGTAGAGCTGCACGGGGTCGTCTTCGTTGGCCGCCATCAGCGCGCGGGCCTCGGCGAGGTGAGCCGACGCCTCGTCGCTCAAGAGCGTGGAGCTCCGGTGCACCACGAACTCGTCGAGCGCCTCCGCAAACGCCGCCGCGCTGGGGTAGCGATCCTCGCTGAAGCGAGCCATCGCCCGGTGGCAGATCGCGGCCAGATCCCGGGGCACCGCGGGCGGGTAGGTGGGGAGCTCGCTCACGAACGCCGCGGTGAGGATGTCGACGATGCTCTTGCCCGTGTGGGGCACATCGCCGGTGATGATCTGGTGCAGGATCGCGCCGAGCAGGTACACGTCGCTGCGCTCGTCGATGTGGGCGCCGTCGGCCGCCGCCATCTCCGGCGCCATGTAGCCGGGCGTCCCCTCGATGGCGGTGATGTCGCGCACAGAGGGCACACCGTCGGCGTCGTCCCGGAGCGACACCGCGATCCCCCAGTCGACCAGGTACACCTCGCCGAAGTCGCCGATCATCACGTTGTCGGGCTTGAGATCGCGGTGGATGATGCCCTTGGCGTGGGCGTAGTGCACCGCGAGCGCCACCTGCTTGAGCACCGCGAGGTGCTTGCGGAGGTACGCGTCGGTGAGCCGGTCGTCCGCCTCGGCGGCGTCGAGCTGCGCGCCCCAGCTCTCGCCGCTGATCCGCTTCATCACGAGGAGCGGGCGCGCGTCGTTGTCGAGCCCGAGCGCGTACACCGGCACCACGTTGGGATGCTCGAGCACCCCGGTCACGCGGGCCTCGCGCAGGAGCTGAGTGGCCTCGCTGTCGCCAGCCACCGGCTTGAGCGTCTTCACCGCCACCTCACGACGCAGGGCCAGCTGCTTGGCCACGCGCACCACGCCCATGCCCCCCTCCCCGAGGACGTCGCCGATCTGAAACTGGGGCTCGGCGCCGTGGGGCCCAACCGTGAGGAGCGACGGCAAGGTGGCCGCGCGCTGGCTCGGCGGCACCCCCACCGTCGCGCCGACCACCGTGCCGCGGCGGTACTGAAGCGAGGCCACGTCGATGCCCCGCACGTCCCACGCCGCGGTGAGCTGCGCCTGCGCCGCTTCGAAGGAGGGCGCGGCGAGGGTCGCCGCGTCACCGCTCGGCGGCTCCACGGTCTGTCGGGCCAGCGCAGGCATGGGCGCGATTGTAGATCGGGCGCCGTCTGCGCGCCGTGCTATCGCTCGACCTCGTGAAGGCGGCCATCTCCGTACCTCCGCCCACCTCGACGACCGAGCTCCTCGAGCGGGCGCGTCGCCTCGCCGGGCGCACCCTCGGCGAGCTCGCGGCCGAGCTCGGCCTGCCCGCCCCCGCCGATCTCAAGGGCCACAAGGGCTGGGTGGGGCACCTCGTCGAGCGCGCGCTGGGGGCCACCGCAGAGAGCCGCGACGCGCCCGACTTCGAAGCGCTCGGCGTCGAGCTCAAGACGCTCCCGGTGGATCGCAGCGGCAAGCCGCTCGAGACCACCTTCGTGTGCACCATCCCCCTCGATCGCGTCGGTGACACGCCGTGGGAGACCTCGCGCGTCATGCGGAAGCTGGCTCACGTGCTCTGGGTGCCGGTGGAAGGGGAGCGGCCGATCCCGGTGCCCGCGCGACGCGTGGGCTCCGCGATCCTCTGGCGCCCGAGCCCCGACGAGGAGGCGGCGCTGCGCCACGACTGGGAGGAGCTCGCCGGCCTCATCGGCCGCGGCGACCTCGACGCCATCACCGGTCGGCTCGGCCGCTACCTCCAGGTGCGTCCCAAGGCTGCGCACGCCCGCGTGCGCACGCGCACCATCGACGCCGAGGGGGAGCTCACCGAGACCCTCCCCCGCGGGTTCTACCTCCGCACCCAGTTCACCGCGCGCATCCTCCACGCCGCCTTCGGCGCCCCCTCCACGCCTCCCACCTGAGCCCTCGGCGTCGGCGCGCGCGGGTGGGCGCGCAACGAAGAGCGGCGGCGTGGTCGGCCACGCGGCGCGCGCTCAGATCTCGTTCCGGGCGCGCACCATGGCGGAGAGGAAGTCGCGGTTCATCTCCGCGATGAAGTCGGTGGAGATCTCCTTGGGGCAGGCGGCCTCGCACTCGAAGTGGTTGGTGCAGGCGCCGAAGCCCTCCGCGTCCATCTGGGCCACCATCTTGCGCACGCGGTCGTCGCGCTCGGGCTGACCTTGGGGGAGCATGTTGAGGTGGCGCACCTTCGCCGCCGTGAACAACATCGCGGAGGCGTTGGGGCACGCGGCCACGCACGCCCCGCAGCCGATGCAAGCGGCGGCGTCCATGGCCGCGTCGGCCACCTGCTTGGGGATCGGGATCTCGTTCGCGTCGGGCGGCGAGCCGGTGCGGATCGAGATGAAGCCTCCCGCCTCGATGATGCGGTCGAAGGCGGAGCGATCCACGACCAGATCGCGGATCACGGGGAAGGCCGCCGCGCGCCACGGCTCGACCCAGATCTCCTCGCCGTCCTTGAACTTGCGCATGTGAAGCTGGCAGGTCGTGGCGGCGTCCTGCGGGCCGTGGGGCGCGCCGTTGATGACGAGGCTGCACGTGCCGCAGATCCCCTCGCGACAGTCGTGGTCGAACGCGATCGGCTCTCCCCCCGACTCGATGAGCTCCTCGTTCACCACGTCGAGCATCTCGAGGAACGACTGATCGGGCGACACGTCGCTCGCGACGTAGGTCTCGAAGCGCCCCGGGGTGTTGGCGTTGTCCTGCCGCCACACGTGGAGCTTCAGCTTCATGCTGCGGGGGCTCTCTCGGTCGCTCATTTGTAGCTCCTCTGGCTCAGCTTGACGTACTCGAACTCGAGCGGCTCGCGGTGGAGCGTCCAGTCGTTTCCTTCCCCCTCCCAACCCCAGGCGGCGACGTAGCAGTAGTTCTCGTCGTCGCGCTTGGCCTCTCCCTCGGGCGTGGCGCTCTCTTCGCGGAAGTGCCCCCCGCACGACTCGGCGCGGTTGAGCGCGTCTTTGCACATCAGCTCCGCGAGCTCGAGGAAGTCGGCGACGCGGTTCGCCTTCTCGAGCTCCACGTTGAGCTGCTCGCCGGTGCCGGGCACACGCACGTTCTCCCAGAACTCCTCGCGGAGCGCCGGGATCTTCTCGAGCGCCTCCTTGAGGCCGGCCTCGTTGCGGGCCATGCCGCACTTGTCCCAGCAGAGCAGCCCCAGCTCGCGGTGAAACGAGTCGACGGTGCGGTTGCCGCCCACGTCGAGCAGCTTCTTGAGCCGCGCCCGCACCGACTTCCGGGCCGCTTTCACCTCGGGGTGATCCTTCTCCACGTCTTTCGCGGCGCTGCCCGGCTTCACCCGCGCGAGGTAGTCGCCGATGGTGCTCGGCGCCACGAAGTAGCCGTCGGCGAGGCCCTGCATCAGCGCGCTCGCCCCGAGCCGGTTGGCCCCGTGGTCGGAGAAGTTGGCCTCGCCGAGCACGAACAGCCCCTCGACGTTGCTCATGAGGTTGTAGTCCACCCACAGGCCCCCCATCGTGTAGTGCACCGCGGGGAAGATCCGCATCGGCACCTGGTAGGGGTTCTCGTCGGTGATGTGGTGATACATGTCGAAGAGGTTGCCGTAGCGCTCCTTCACCACCTTCTCGCCGAGGCGCTCGATGGCGTCCGCGAAGTCGAGGTACACGCCGAGGCCCGACGCGCCCACCCCCCGCCCCTCGTCGCACACCGCCTTGGCGGCGCGGGAGGCCACGTCGCGCGGCACCAGGTTGCCGAAGGCGGGGTAGCGGCGCTCGAGGTAGTAGTCGCGGTCGCTCTCTGCGATCTCGCGCGGCGGCAGGCCCACGTCGCTCTCGTTCTTCGGCACCCACACCCGCCCGTCGTTGCGCAGCGACTCGCTCATCAGCGTGAGCTTGCTCTGGTAGCTGCCCTTCACCGGGATGCAGGTGGGGTGGATCTGCGTGTAGCAGGGGTTGGCGAAGAAGGCGCCCTTGCGGTGCGCACGCCAGGCCGCGGTGACGTTGCAGCCCATCGCGTTGGTGGACAGGTAGAACACGTTCCCGTAGCCGCCGGTGGCGAGCACCACGCAGTCGGCGATGTGGGTGCGGATCTCGCCGTTGGCGAGGTTGCGGGTGACGATGCCACGCGCCCGCCCGTCGATCACGATGAGCTCGAGCATCTCGGTGCGCGGGAACATCGCCACCGTGCCCGCCGCCACCTGCCGCGCCAACGCCTGATACGCGCCGAGCAAGAGCTGCTGGCCGGTTTGACCTCGGGCGTAGAACGTGCGCGACACCTGGGCCCCGCCGAAGGAGCGGTTGTCGAGCAGGCCGCCGTACTCGCGCGCGAGCGGCACCCCCTGCGCCACCACCTGATCGATGATGTTCACGCTCACCTGCGCGAGGCGGTACACGTTGCTCTCGCGGGCGCGATAGTCGCCGCCCTTCACCGTGTCGTAGAAGAGGCGGAAGATGCTGTCGCCGTCGTTCTGATAGTTCTTGGCCGCGTTGATGCCGCCCTGCGCCGCGATGCTGTGGGCCCGGCGCGCGCTGTCCTGGTAGCAGAAGCACTGGACGTTGTAGCCGAGCTCACCGAGCGTGGCCGCCGCCGCGCCCCCGGCGAGGCCGGAGCCGACCACGATGATGTCGTACTTCCGCTTGTTGGCCGGGTTGACCAGCTTCATGTCGAAGCGGTGCCGATCCCAGCGCGTTTCGATGTCGCCCGTGGGGCATTTGCCGTCGAGGATCATGTTCTCCTTCTCCTAGCCGACCCACCCCATGAACACGCCGATGGGCACGGCCAGAAAGCCTGCCACCGTGGCGAGGGCGATCGCGCTCGCCGCGCTGCGCAGCGTCTCGTTGTAGCGGCGGTGGTTCAGCCCCAGCGACTGAAACAAGCTCCACGCGCCGTGGTAGAGGTGCAGACCCAACATGATCATCGCCACCACGTAGATCCCGGTGCACCACGGCACCTTGAAGCTCGTCACCACGTGCGTGAACGCGTCCGGCATCCCGCGTGGATCCACCGTGTGCTCGTAGCCGAGGCCGGCGGAGTAGCCGAGCGTGAGGTGGGCGATGTGGTACACGAGGTAGATGAAGAGGATGGGGCCGCTCCACAGCATGGTGCGCGCCGCGTAGCTCGTGGTCGCGTTCTTCTTCACCTGGTACGACCGCGGGCGTGCGCTCTGGTTCAGCCGCGCGAGCTGCACCGCGGTCACCACGTGGGCCGTCACCGCGAGAAGCAGCACCACCCGCGTGCCCCACAAGAGCGACGGCGTGGAGTGGAGGAACTCGGCGTACGCGTTGAACGCGGCGCGGCCGAGGTACACCTGGAGGTTACCGAGCATGTGGCCGATCACGAAGCCGAACAGCACGACGCCGCTCGTCGCCATGATCACCTTCTTGCCGATGGTCGTGTCGGGAACTCTGAGCGCTTTGGTCGCCATCGAATGAGCCTCTCGCGCCCCCTCATAACATCTTGGAGAGAGATTGGGTTAGGAGTTAGGACTGGGTGAGCTCATGAGGCGCGCGCTGCTCATTTTGTCGTTGATCCTGACCCCGACGGGGGCGTGCGGCCCCCCGCCGGTGAAGGCCCCTTCTGTGGTCGCAAGCGCCGGTCCATGCCGCATGGTGCTCTCCATAACCGGCATGACGTGACCGGTCGCCTGCCCCGTGCGCGTGACGCACGCCATCGAGTCGGTGAACGGAGTGCGCCGCGCGCGCGTGAGCTTCGAGAGCGCGCGCGCCGAGGTGGAGAGCGACCGCTGCACCGAAGCGACCTACGTGGCCATCTCGGAGGCGCTCTACGCCGACGGCTACGGCGGCACGGTGCTGTCGGTGGAGGCCCTCGAGGAGCCGGCCGGGTCCACTCCACCCCCACGACCGGCCCCCGAGGCGCTATAACGCGAGCATGAGCGCCGACAAGCCGGGGCGTCCCGCCCACACCCTGCCAGGTACGCAGGGCCGAGGAACCGCCACCATCGACGTCTTCGAGTACGGAGGCGAAAAAGATGGGGAGCGACAGAAGATGGACCGCCGCCTCTTCATGCAGCTGCTCGTGTACGAGTGTCCGCCCGAGATGGCGGCCACCGAGGTGATCGGGCAGCTCGGCCAGGGCTTTGGGCAGGCGGGGGTGGCCGCCACCGTCTACGAGGACGTGAACAACCCCCAAGGCATCGCCGTGCTCAGCTGGAGCGAAGACCCCCAGACCTTCCTCACCGAGGTGAGGCCGGTGCTCGGCGCCGGCGATCTGCGGCGTCTGCGCCTGTTGCCGGAGTACACCATGCTCGGCCGCACCTACGCGATCGGCTACGAGCACGATCTCATCGAGCGGCTGATCACCGCCCCCATCGAGCGCGCCACCACCGAGGGGCACTGGGGCGTGTGGTACCCGCTGCGGCGGAGCGGGGCCTTCGCCCGCCTCTCGCGCGACGAGCAGCTGGCGATGCTGCGCGAGCACGGCGCCATCGGCCGCGCCTACGGCGAGCAAGGCCTCGCCCAGGACGTGCGCCTCGCCTGCCACGGGCTCGACAAGAACGACAACGAGTTCGTGATCGGCCTCATCGGAGAGCGCTTGCATCCGCTGTCGCACTGCGTGGAGGCGATGCGCAAGACGAGGCAGACCTCGGAGTACATCTCGCAGATGGGCCCCTTCTTCGTGGGTCGGGCCGCGTGGTGCTCGAAGGGTCGCGGATGAACCGCCGCGGCGCCCTCGGGTGGCTCTCGCTGCTCGGCCTCGGGGCGACGGGCCTGTCGGGGGTGAGCGCGGCCGACTCGCCCCCGCCGAAGAAGCGCCCGCCGCAGCCGTCGGCGAACGCGCCGATCTGGACCCTGAAGGTGAAGGGGGATCGCAACGTGGAGGTGGTGTTCGGGCCCCTCGACGGCTCCGAGGTCATCGTCTACTTGCACGGAGTGTGCGGCGACCCGCTCGCGTTCGGGAGCTGGGCCAAGGCGGCGGGCAAGCACGCCACCCTCATCTCCATGCGCGGCGACGAGCCGTGCGAGAAGCGCAAGGGCCGCTTCCAGTGGTCGTACGCCTTCGCCGCGCTCGAGCGGCGGATCGATCGCGCGATCGCGGCCGCCGAGGAGGCGCGCTCTCACCTCGTCGACTCGGTCGAGCCCGCCCCCCTCACGCGGGATGGGGTGGTGCTCATGGGCTACTCGCAGGGGGCCCATCGGGTCGAGGCCATGGCCCATCGCTTCCCGGCGCGGTTCTCCCGCGTGGCGCTGATGGCCCCCGCCCGCGAGCCCGACGCGGCCAAGCTGCAGGACGCGAGCCGCGTGCTCCTCGTCGCGGGGGAGAAAGACGCCAAGAAGCACATCCAGGCCGGACGCGACGCCCTCGAGAAGCAGGGCCAGCCGGTGAAGTACCTCGAGCTCCCGGGGGCTGGCCACGGAGAATATGGCCCCGAAGCGCAACGGGTCATGGCAGAAGGCCTCGACTGGCTATACAAATAGGTTCCGTAACGGTAGATTCCAACCCGCTCGCGAGCGTCGCTCGCCGCGGAGCCACTCATCAAGTCCCATGTCCAAGCACGAAGACATCCAGAAGCTCGTTGAAGACAACAAGGTCGTCCTGTTCATGAAGGGGACGCGCATGTTCCCTCAGTGCGGGTTCTCCTCGCGCGCGGTGGAGATCTTCAAGCGCTGCGGGGTGCAGTTCAAAGACGTGAACGTCCTCGCCGATCCCGCCATCCGCCAGGGCATCAAAGACTTCTCCAACTGGCCCACCATCCCCCAGGCCTACGTCGACGGGAAGTTCGTCGGGGGCTCCGACATCCTGCTCGAGATGTACGAGAGCGGGGAGCTCCAGAAGCTGCTCGGCGTCGACGACGGCGGCGCGAGCGCCGAAGAGGCGCCCCCTCAGCTCACCGTCACCGACACCGCCAAAGAGGCCTTCCGCGCCGCCGCGAAGGACGTGGGCGAGGACGTGCTGCGCTTCGACGTGAGCCCGTCGTTCAAGTACGATCTCTTCTTCGGGCCCAAACAGGACGGCGACTTCGCCATCGACGTCGGTGGCCTCGTCGTTCACGTGGCGCGGCGCAGCGCTCGTCGCGTGAACGGCACCCGCATCGACTTCGTCGACGGGCCCGAGGGTCAAGGGTTCAAGATCGACAACCCGAACGAGCCGCCGAGCGTGAAGAACATCACCCCCAAAGAGGTGAAGGCGGCCCTCGACGGCCACGAGGAGCTCCATCTGTTCGACGTTCGCGGCGACAAGGAGCGCTCCCTCGCCAAGCTCGCAGGAGATCGTGTCCTCGACGGCGAGGGCCAGGCCTACCTCGACACGCTCCCGAAGAACGCGCGCATCGTGCTCTATTGCCACCACGGCATCCGCAGCAAGACGGCCGGCGAACAGCTCATCGCTCAGGGGTTCACCAACGTGTTCAACCTGGTCGGGGGTATCGACGCCTGGTCCGCTCAGGTAGACCCCAGCGTCCCCCGATACTGACGCGGCGCCGGCGCGCGGCCCGCGCTGACGACCTCGCTCGACAGCGCGGCCTGGAGCGCTCAGCGCGGTTGAGGCCTCTCGGCATCGGCGGTACGCCTGCGGGATGCGAGAGGCTCTTCCGTGGTCGCGGCGGTCGTGGATGCTGGGGGTGTTGCTGGTGTTCGTGATGGCGCTCCTCGGCGTCGGTTGCGATGCCCTCTCGAGCGCGTCCACGAGCGACGACGCGGCGGACGACGACGGCTCGAGCAAGAAAAAGAAGAAGAAGAAGACCAAGAAGAAGAGCGGCAAGAAGAAGACGGAGAAGAAGAGCGGCGACGACGATGACGATGACGACGACGACGACGACGACAAGCCGTCGCCGAGCCCCGTCCCGCCGCCGCCCCCGACCGAGCCGCAACAGAGCGGCGTGTGCGCCACCGTCATCAAGACCATGGAGTGCATCCGCGACAAGATGCCCCCCGATGGCCGGGCATC
Organism: uncultured Polyangiaceae bacterium; assembly: GCA_964401935.1. Taxonomy (GTDB): domain Bacteria; phylum Myxococcota_A; class Polyangia; order Polyangiales; family Polyangiaceae; genus JAPYTK01. The sequence goes on along the minus strand of CAYOAL010000074.1, from coordinate 12,212 downwards.
GATCCAGGAGTCGATCGACAGCCTGAAGAAGTCGCTCGCCATGCTCGGCCCCAACGCCGAGGCCACCTGCAAGTCGGTCCTCGACGGCCTTCAGGACGCGGCCAAGAGCATGGGCTGCGCCAACCCGTCGTCGCCGGATCAACCGACTCCGGTGCCCCCGACCCCGTTCCCCTCCCCGTCCCCCTCCCCCAGCCCCACCGGGCCGAGCCAGCCGCCGAGCACCGCCGACTGGGCCGCGGTCACCAAGGAGGTGGTCGTGCACGGCAGCTCGAAGCTGAACTGCGAGACCAAGATGCTGCGCGAGTGGCTGCGGGTCTCGTGCCGCGGGCGCAACCACTCGGGGGGGACGGCCGTCGGCGTGAAGGTCACGAAGGGCAGCGGCAAGTGGCAGGACTACGTGATGTCGGGGGCGGCGCTCGCGAGCCTGGTGGTCCGCTTCGTGGAAGGGGTGGACGTGGAGGCCGAGTTCAGCTGGACCGACCGCACCCACACGCTGCACGTGTATTGGCCGAGCCAGTCGCCGGAGCCGCCCTACAAGGGCAAATTCCAACCCTTGCCGTGAGCCGAAGTGCGGCGCCGCCGCACAATGTACTTGAAAAATCCGCCACGATAGCATAGTTACCAAGCCGCCGGGGATCTGTTGGGGAACGGCCCCTCGGCGCAGCGTTCGTCCGTTCCGGTGGGTCCCGGGGCGGCAGCGCAAGGAGGTTCAGATGCGCTTGGTTGGGGTGTGTGTGGCGGCTTTGGCCGCAGCTGGGGCGATCGGGGCTTGCACGAGCGACGGCTCGAGCTCGCTGTCATCGGGCACCGAAGGCGCGGGGGCGACCGGCTCCGGCGGCGGGCTCGGTCAGGGCGGGTTCAGCCAGACCGGCGGCAATGGGCAGGGGGGCTTCGATGAGTGCTTCGGCGACGAGAAGAGCGCCAAGCCGGCGCTCGAGGCGGCCGACATCATCTTCGCGATCGACACCTCGGGCTCCATGGGGGAGGAGAGCGGGTTCGTGAACGAGAAGATGAACGCCTTCTCGCAGCAGATCATCGACAGCGGGGTCGACGTGCGGGTGGTGATGCTCGCGGAGCCGCCGATCGCCTTCCCCTTCCCGCTCCCCATCACGCCGCCGGGCATATGCATCGACGCGCCGCTCGGCTCGGGCAACTGTCCGGACGACGCGAACCCACCCCTTTACTATCACCCGTCCTCGGAGATCGGGAGCAGCGACTCGCTCCAGGTGATCTACGACCTGTTCCCCTCCTATGGCGACGTGCTGCGCGAAGACGCGAACACGTACTTGATCATCATCACCGACGACAACTACGCGCCGAACACCAGCCTCTCCGATCCGATCCTCGACGCGCAGGACTTCATCACCCGCTGGACCGCGCTCGCGCCGACCAAGCTCACCGGCTTCATGGCCCACGCCATCTACTGCTTCAGCGGGAGCGGCGACTGCGTGCAGAAGGGGCAGGTGTACGAAGACCTCGTCAACGCCACCGCCGGGGGGATCCACGGCGATCTCGCCCAGCAGGACTTCCAGCCCATCTTCGACGCGGTGGCGGATCAGGTCATCATCAACGCGGGGGCGCTCCCCTGCGAGTACGTGATCCCCGCCCCGCCGGACGGCGAGGCGCTCGATCCAAATCAGGTGAACGTGGTCTTCACCGACGGCGCCAACGTCGAGCACGAGATCTACAAGGTGGACGGCGCGGGCGACTGCGATCCCGTCGACGGCGGCTGGTACTACGACAACCCCGCGAACCCGACGAAGATCATCCTCTGCCCCGCCACCTGCGACGTGGTGTCGAACGACCCCGACGCGACGATGGACATCGTGTTCGGTTGTGCGACCAAGCTGCCGCCGCCCGAATAGGGCTCGCCACCTCCGAGGCACCGTGGTCTAAGGTGCGGGAATGAGCCTCGGGCGCCACAAGACCGCTCTGCTCCTCGCGCGCTGGCTCGGCCCCTGGGCGCCCACCGACGTATCCCCCCAGGGGGTGACGCGAACGCCGGAGATCTTCGCCGCTCCCGCCACCGCGGGCGGGGAGGAGATCACGGTGCGGGGCGTGCGCTACGAGCCACAAGACGGGGCGGTGCTCGGCACCTACCTCGTGCTGCAGGGCCTTCACTACGAGGGGGCCGACGACCCCCGCATGGATCGCTTCTGTCGCATCCTCGCCGCCGCCGGCTTCGTGGTCCTCGCCCCGATGCTCACCGACTTCCTCGAGCTGCGGGTCACGCCGCGCGTGGCCGCGGAGGTGAGCGTGGCCTGCCACGCGGCGGTCACCATGAGCGCCCGCCGCGGTCTGCCGCGGCCGGCGATGTTCAGCATCTCCTTCGGCTCGCTCCCCGCCATCGAGGTGGCGGCCAGCGACCGCTTTCGCGACGCGCTGGGCGGGTTGGTGCTGTTCGGTGGCTTCTACAGCTTCAACGCCGCCATCCGCTTCGCCATCACCGGCCGCGCCTTCGAGGACGGCGCCGCCATCGACGTGCCCCACGACCCGTCGAACGCGCCAGCGGTGTTCATCAACCTCGTCGACTTCCTCGACGCCCGCGAGCACACCGAGCCCCTCCGACGCGCGTGGCTGGAGATGGCCCGTCGCACCTGGGGCCGTCCCGAGCTGCGCCCGGCGGCGCGGCGTCGCCCCATCGCCGAGGCCCTCGCCGCCGAGCTGCCGCCGGCCCGTCGCGAGCTGTTCATGATCGGCTGCGGCCTCGAGCGGGGCGGCGCTGCCCTCCTCGAGGCAGGGCTCGCCCACGCCGGCGAGCATTTCGCCTTCACCGATCCGAGCGCACACCTCGGACGCATCGCCACCCCGGTGGTGATCGGCCACGGTCGTGACGACGACGTGATCCCCTTCAGCGAGGCCCACAAGCTCGCCCTCGCCCTCCCCATCGGGCACCGCCACCGGGTCCACATCACCGGCATGTACGGCCACACCGGCTCCACCGTGCCGGGACCGTCGGCGCTGGCCCACGAGGCCAAGGAGCTGATGGACGTGCTCTACGCGCTGGTCGAGGCCCCCCAAGAGGCGCTCTGAGCGCCAGCCCGCTCCCGGGTCGTGGCGGCAGCGGGTCAGGAGCGAATCGGCCAGCCCTCGTGCGGCAGCGAGCCCCGGTGGCTGCGCAGGTACGCGAACGGCGTGGCATAGAGCAGGTTCGACACCCGCGAGGTGTAGAGGTCGGCGTAGCGCTCGATCTGGCGCGCGAGCTGACTCTTGTCGTTGCCGGCGCGCATCAACAGGCCCCAGCGTGAGTTGTGCGCCTTGTCGGCGGCGGCGGCGAGCGGCGCGATCTGCTCGTCGAGCCGCGCGAGCTCCTGCCGGATCGCCTGCTGCCGCGCCGAGGCGTCGGCGGTGTCGACCGGCGCGTAGCCGTGTTTGGTGCGCAGGGCCGCGAGCCGATGCTGGCACTGCTCGTACTCGAGCTCCTCCTTCTGGCGCATGAGCTCGGCGAGGGCGGCTTGGTCGTCGCGAGCTTCTTCAACGGCGGCGAGCTCCGCCTCGAGCTCGCGGAGGATGAGGCCGGTGCGCCATCGCAGCACGCTCTTGGTGACGTGCACGTCGCCATACATGTGGTCGCCGAGGTAGAGGATCTCGTCGCCGCTCACCCCGAGGTGACGCTCGAGCTCGGCGGCGTTGCCACCGTAGTAGCAGCCGTGCTCGGCGAGCGGTCCGAGGTGGGGCCGCAACAACCCCGCGTCGTTGGTCACCTCGAGCAGCGGGGCGTCGGTCTCGAAGAACGAGGGTTTCCGTGCGGCCACCACCGTCACCTCGAACAGCTCACGCCACGACATCCCGCTCGGCAGAAACCGGTCGAAGGCGTAGGTCATCATCGCCCGCGTGTAGTCCCACTCCGAGTTGGTGATCAGCACCAGCCGCTTGCCTGCGTAACGCTGATCCAAGAGCGCGAGCACCGTCTCCTCGTCGAGCTCGACGAACTTCTCGGGGCTCTCTGCGATCTCCGCCTTCAGCTCCCCCTCCATGTGGGTGGCGTCGCTGTGCCGACGCACGTCCCGGTAGAGATCGTGGTAGCCGTGGGCCTGGCTCCCCGTACCCGCCGAAGCGCGGAGCCCATCGGCGTCGAGCCGATCCACGAGCTGCGAGTACATGCACCCCTCGGAGAGCGCGAACAGGGTGTTCATGAAGCGATAGCGTGGCTCGGCCAGATCGATGATCTCGCGCCCGTAGAGCCGGCGCATGTCATCGAACGACATGCGCTGCGTGCCGTGATAGGCGGTCTTCACGAAGCCAAAGCGGTTCACCTTGAGCAGGTTGCCGAGCTCGGTGTCGACCACGAGGCCCCGCACCACCAGCTCGGCGTCGAACTCGAGGTCGTCGATGGGCCACCCCGCGGCCTTCAGGCGGGCCTTGATGTGTTGGTAGGCGCGGCGCTCCCAGTCTTCCACGTGGTAGTGCACCAGCGTGTAGTCCATGTCGTAGCCGATCACCGGGATCGAGCGCAGGTTGAGCGTCCGGTTGGCGTACACGCCGCGGCCTGGAGGCGGCCCCGAGAAGAGCGCGCGCGAGCTCGGGCCGCGGGTCATGAAGACACCGTGACGCCCATGTGGGCGCGCAGCTGGGCGAAGCGGTCGCTGGTGAGGAAGAGGATGAGATCGTCCATGGCTTGCTCCACGTGCGGCGCGCCCGTGAGCTCGAGCATGCGCTGCGCGGTGGTGAGATCGGCGCACAGGGCGAAGCCGGCCCGCACCGCCGTGAGATCGGCGGCCAGCGCCCAGCGCTGGAGGTTGGCCACCCCGCCGTGCTCGACGAAGCGGCGATAGGCGGCGCGGAGGCGATCGAGCTCGTTCGCCTCGAGCAGGGGCTCCACCGCGCTCGCGATGGGCCCCACCCGCGCCCTCACGTCGGCGTGGAGCGGGAGCTTGGGGTTGCCGAGGCTGAGGGCGGCGAGGAACAAATCCTGGAGCTGCACGATGTCGGGCACGAGCAAGCGCACGAAGCGCTCTGGGCGGTAGTAGGCCAGCTGCTGACCGGCGAGGAAGGCGAGCTCGTTCGGCGTGCGACCGCTCAGCGCGAGCTTGCCGAGGCTGCACACCGGGGGCACGTGAGGGATGAGGGAGGCCACCGCGTACGCGTCGGGGTTGGCGTAGACGGGCGGCGGCCTCATCCCCAGCGCGTCGGCGGCCCAGCCGACGCACCGCGCCGCTTGCACCGTGGAGGTGCGAGGATCGAGGAGCCTGCCTGCCTCGAGAGCGGGGAGCTTGCCCGCCTGCTTCAACGCGCCGCTGTGGGCCAGGAGCACCGCCGAGACGATGACGGCGAGCACGTCGCTGGTGACCGCGTCGTCGTCGGGATGAAAGACGAAGCGGCGCCACCCCGACGCGTCGAGGGCCTGGGTGGGGTGGATGAGGTCGTCGCCGCTCCGCTCCCCGGCCAGGCTCTCTGCCACTCGCGGATCGGTGTCGCCGAGGTAGGCGAGCGCGTGCGCGATGCAGTAGCGCCGATCGGCGTCGTGAGCGTAGGCCTCGAACAAGAGCCACAGCGTGTCCTTGTCGCGGGGATCGTGTCGGAGACGGCGATGCAGCGAGGTGGGCTCGGCGAGCGCCACCGACGGCACCGGCGCGTCGAGATCGGAGAAGTCGACCTCGTAGGCCACCTGGGAGCGGGCGTCCTCGAGCTTCAGCTCGAGCTCGCGCACCCGCTCCTCGAGGAACGCCACCCGGGCCCTCAGCGCGTCCCGCTCCGCCGAGGCGTCTTCCGAAGGTGCCGCCGGTGGGTGCACCGTCGCCACGAAGTCGGGCGCCGGTGCGTGCAACGTCTGACGGGGCGCAAACATCCGGCTCGTGTCGAGCACGTTGAACCCGTGGTGGGCCTCGTACGCCCCCCGCATCGCCTTCTCGAGGGCTCGAAGGCGCGTGGCATCGAGGCCGAGGGTCTCGGCTGCACGATCGAGCCGCTCCCGCTCCTCGTGCGTGATCACCCCGTCCTCGAGCGCCTCGCTGAACAGCTCCTGGTACGCGGCCTCGTACCGATCCAGGCTCAGATGCCCGGAGGCCTCGATCGCCCGGAACGACTCGTCGTGCTCGAACTCTGCCATGGCTTCCCCGGCGCCGACCTTGGCGCGGACACCGCCCGCGAGCAAGATCGTGGTGGCGGGATCCTGCCGGCACCGACGCGTGGCCCTGCTAAGGTGCGCTCGTCGTGACCGAAGAGACGAGCGCCGAGAAGGCGAAGCAAGTGGCCAGAGGAGCCTCCGCCCCCCCCTCCGAGGCGCAACACGCCTACACGCAGCGCATCGCCGAGCTCCGCGCCGCGGGCAAAGGCCTCGCCGAGCGTGACCGCCGCCTGTCGTCGCTCCGCGGCCTCACGTTCGTCGCCACCGCGCTCGGCGTCCTCGTGGGCCTGTTACGCTCGAGCCCCACGGTGTGGGTGAGCGCCGCCGTCGCGGGGACGCTCTTCATCGCCTTCGTGGTGCAGCACGCGCTGGTCAGCAGCCGTCAGTTCGATCTCGAGCGGCGCCTGCGATACTGCGAGCGCGGTCTCGAGCGCCTCGCCGGCACCTACCGCGCGGCGCCCGACGAGGCCCACGTGCGGGGCGAGCGCTTCCAAGACCCCGAGCACCCCTACACCGGAGATCTCGACGTCTTCGGGCCCGCGTCGCTGTTCGAGCAGCTCAACGTGACCCAGACTCCGGGGGGGGCGCGCCGCCTCGCCGATTGGCTCTTGGGGGCGGCTCCCTCCGACGAGATCGCGGCCCGGCAGCAAGCGGCCAAGGAGCTCGCCAGCCTCCGGGCCCTGCGCGAAGAGATGGCGCTCGCCGGCATGCGGGCAGGCAAGATCGATCGCGACCTCAGCAAGTTCCTCGGCTGGGCCAAGGAGCCGGCGGCCTTCGCGAAGAGCGGCGGCCCCCTCGTCGCGCTCGCGCTCGCGCTCGTGGCCACCTCGAGCGCGCTGATGGTCACCTCGTGGCTCGTAGGCGGCATCTTCACGCGAGCCTGGCTCGGCGTGGTGGTGCTGCAGCTCGTGCTGCTCCTCGTGCTCCGTCCCCGCCTCGAGCCGGTGCTCGCCCCGGTGTGCATTCAGCAGTCGCCCCTCGGCACCTACCGCGATCTGTTGGCCCTCGTCGAGGCGCACCCCTTCGAGGATGCACGCCTGTCGGCGCTCAAGGGCGCCCTCGAAGGCAAAGACGGCCACACCGCCTCGGCCCAGATGCGATCGCTCGACCGCCTCACCGGGCTCGCGGCGGTGCGTCACAACGGCATCGTGCACGTGCTCGCGGACATCTTCCTGTTGTGGGACGTGTGGTGCGCGTGGCTCGTCGATCGGTGGCGGGCGCGGGTGGGCCCACGGGTCGCCGCCTGGCTCGACGCGCTGAGTGAGCTCGAGGCCATCGCGGCGCTCGCCACCTTCGCCGACGAGCACCCGAGCTACGGTTGGCCCCGCGTCGACGACGGCAAGCCTCACTTCGAGGCCACCGGCCTCGGGCACCCGCTCATCCCCATCTCGGCGCGCGTCGTCAACGACGTCGCCCTCACCGGTGGCGTGCGAGCGTTGATGATCACCGGCTCGAACATGTCTGGGAAGAGCACGATGCTGCGCTCCATGGGGGTGGCCGCGGTGCTCGCTCAGGCGGGGGCCCCGGTGTGCGCGTCGAGCCTTTCCATGAGCACGCTCGAGGTGCACACGAGCATGCGGATCGGCGACGCCCTCGATCGCGGCGCGTCGCGCTTCTACATGGAGGTTCGGAGGCTGAAGGACGTGGTCGACCGCGTGAACGCGGGCGAGACGGTGCTGTTCCTCCTCGACGAGGTGCTCCACGGCACCAACTCGCGGGAACGCATCATCGGCGCCAAGGCGGTGGTGCAGCACCTCGTCGACCGCGGCGCCGTGGGGGCGGTGTCCTCTCACGATCTGGGCCTGGTCGAGCTCGAGGAGCTCACCGGGGGACGCGTGAAGAACTACCACTTCGAGGACCACCTCGCCGACGACAAGATGGCGTTCGACTACCTGATGAAGGAAGGCGCGGTGAGCACCTCGAACGCGCTGCGGCTGATGCGCATGGTGGGGATCGACGTCGTCCCCGAGGGGTGAGCGCGGCTCGGCGACGCGCTCCGGCCGCGTCAGCCGGCCAGGGCGCGGCGGGGCTGGGTGTCGTCGGGATCGAGCGCGGCGGCGTCATCACGAACGAGCAGCCCGCGCCCGGTGGGGGCCTCCTGCAGGATGTCGTCGAGGGGCAGCACCGGCTTGGGTTGGGTGGCCCGTTGATCCCAGCCGCCCCGGGAGCTCGGGGGGAGCGGCAGCGCGCTCTTGCGTGAGCCGGTCTGCGAGCCTCGTGCGCGCGCGGAAGGCGCCGCCGGCGGGAGCGGGGCCGCGGCTCGAATCGGCGCGGGCTCGTCGGGCCGGCTGCGGCGCGCGTCGTGGGCCTCGGCCGAGGTCGCGTCGCCGAACCCCGCGGCGGCGGCGAGGAGCGTCTCGGCCTCGAAGGGCGTGAGCACCAGGCTCGGCTGGGTGTCCACCCAGTCTTCGACGTCGTCGAGGGCCGCGAGATCGAGCTCGACCGAGCCGTCGTCCGCCTCGTCGACGACGCCCCCACAGAGCTCGCGCGGCAGCGGTGGGGCCTTCGGGTACGACTCGGCCCGCACCGGGATCCCAGGCCACGACGACCGCCGCGTCGTCCCCGCCTCATCGCTCGGATCGGCGCGGCGCGGCGCCGGCAAGATCGTCGAGCGCACGGGACGGTAGCGCTCCCACGCGTCGGGGACGCAGGCGGCGTCGTCCCCCGTGCCCACGCCGCCACAGCACCACGCCCGCGCCGGTGGTGGTGCGGGCTCGGCGCGCTCGGGTGCGAGCGCGGGCAACGTGCCTTCGGTGAGCACCCTCAGCGCCAGCGACAGCCGCCGTCGCGTCTCGAGCGAAATCCGCGCCCGCGACAGCTCCCGGAGCAGCACCGCGGCCGCGACGACCAACCCCACCACCAACAACGCGAAGACCCACATGCCGTCCGTCCTGGAGACCCGTCTCTGAAACCCAGCGCCCCCTGTCGACCGGCCCCGATCCAGACCGGCCAGCCGACCGAGACGGCATTTGACACACGACACTGCCCAATGACCAGCAAAAAAGCCCACCTGTGGCGCTCACGCGGCGGCCCGAGACAATCGCCACCCCGGCCTCGCGGCCGGCTTCTCTGGCCGGGGGCCGGGTCGTGTAGGATGCGGTCGATCATGCTCAGCCGTACGCACCTGCTCTCTGGGGCCGTGTTGGCCTCGCTGCTCTTCGCGCTCGCTGCCGCGTGCAGCTCGGAGACGAGCGACGACGACGACCAGACCTCGACCGCCGGCGGCGGCGCCAACGATGGGAAGGTGCGCCCCGAGCCCAACGGGGTTCGCATCAGCGAGGCGGACGCTTGTGCCCAGCTGCGCGGGGCCTTCGAGACCAAGGTGCAAGAGCTCGCCTGCACCAAGACGCTCCGTCCCTGCCCCAACTTCTTGCGCACCACCTACACGCCCCAGTGCTCCGAGTTCGATCAAGGCTCGGTCGACGGCTGCATCGAGCACTTCAACGGCATCTTCAACTGCGCGATCCTCGATGAGTCCGCCTGCGTGGTGACGCACTATCCGGAGAACGCACCGGCCGGCTGCCCCGAAGGCTGAAGCGACGCGCCCCACGGTCGCGCGCAGGCCCCCGCCGCGCTCAACGCCTGGAGGCGCCCGAAGCTCCGATCGGGCCTTCAGCCGCCGGACGAGGCGCGGTTCGGCTCCCACAGCACCTCCTCGATCCCGAGTCGGGCCACCGCCCAGCGGCTCCACACGAAGAGCGCGTCGCTGAGGCGGTTGAGGTAGGTGATCGCGAGCGGATCCACCGCTTCGTCGGCCGCGAGCGCCACGCACATCCGCTCCGCGCGCCGGCACACCGTGCGCGCCACGTGGAGATCGGTGTTGACCCGATGGCCCCCCGGGAGCACGAACGAGCGGAGCGGCGGGAGCTCGGCGTTCTTGTCGTCCATGTCGCGCTCGAGCGCGGTCACGTCGGCGCTCCCTACCCGCGGCTGCTTGGGGTGCACGTCCTCGGGCAAGGTGGCGAGGATACTGCCGAGGTTGAAGAGCTCGTGCTGGACGCGGAGCAGCGTCTGGCCGAGCCCCGCGAGCGCCTCGTCCCCGTTGGCGTCGGCGGCCGCGACGATCGACGCGCGAGCGGCCCCGATGAAAGAGTTCAGCTCGTCGACCGTTCCGTAGGTATCGATCCGCGGCGCGCTCTTGCTCACGCGCTGCCCTCCGACCAACGCCGTATCCCCCGAGTCCCCCTTCTTCGTGTACACGCGGTTGATCGCCAGCTTGGGGTCGTCGTAGCTCACGCCCGCGACTCAAGCCAAATCACTTCAGAAACGCAATGGTTTTGACTGCGATCCGCTTGACAACAGTGTAGTATATCCCACCAGAATACATCATGCGTTCCCACATCAAGCTCCTCGGTATCGCCCTCGCTGGCGCCCTCTGCATCGGCTGCAGCGGGAAGGACATGCCCGATCCCAAAGAGCCAGACAGCGATCCAACGCTCAGCTCGGATCCCTTGCCAGAGCCCAAGGCGCTCAAGGCGGGTCTCATCATCACCTCGAGTCCCTCGGTCGAGATCGAGATCGACGGCAAGAACGTGGGCAAGACGCCGCTGGAGGTGAACGACCTCGAGCCCGGAACGCACGACGTGACCTTCCTGTTCGATGGCGACGAGAGGATGACGCAGACGGTGACCCTCGGCGAGGGTGAGACGCAGCGCCTCAACCAGAACATCTCGCCCGACTCGAGCGACGCGATCATGGGCAAGTGACGGGCGTGCGCCGGCGGCGATCGCCGCGCGCGAGCTGTCGCTGGCGCCGACGGGCACGGGCCGTGCCGGGCCCCGCGCCGGCCGCTACTCACCGAGGTGCTGCCGCGCGATCTCGGCCCAGGTCCCGGTGGGCTCGAGCTCGAGGTAGCGCACCCACGCCTTACGCGCCGCGCGGGTGTCGCCGAGCTGCTCGTAAGCCATCGCGAGGTTGAAGAACGCGTCGGCGAAGCGGTTGTCGCTGTCGATGGCCCCCGTGAAGAAGTCGATCGCGGTCTCCGGTTCGCCTCGATGAAGCATCATGTAGCCGAGGTTGTACTGCGCCTCCGGTTGCAGCGGCTCGATCTCGAGGGCGGCGCGGTAGAGGTGCTCGGCTTGCTCCTCGTCGCCACGACGGAAGCGGATGTTGCCGAGGTTGGTGTACACGATGGCCAGCCAGGGATCGTGTTTGATGGCGGCGCGGTAGAGCGCCTCCGCCTCGTCCATCGTCTCCGGGTTCTCGTCGAGCTGGCTCGCCTGCAGATACAGCTCGTAGGCAGTGCGGGCGCGGTCACGTCCCGCGGCGGGGCGCAACATTCGGACGACGTCGTCGTGGAGCTGCCGCACCTGGAAGTCGAGCACCATCTGGCCCGTGGTGGGCACGATGACGCCCTCGTTGGTCTTGACCATCACCTCTTTGCCGTCCGACGCGATGCGGAGCTCGGCGAGCGGACGCGCCACCCGCGGCAAGGTCTCCCGGATCCGCTTGATGGCGCGTGACACGTCGCGGAGGCGCACCTTGCCGTGGAGGAGATCGCGCGCCGCGCGCAACGCGATCAGATCGCTGAAGGTGTAGGCCCGGCGGCCACGGCGGCGCCCGCTCGGTGACACGATGCCGGCTCGATCGAGCGAACGCAGCCGCCCTGCCGTCATCCCCAGGAGCCGTGCCACCTCGCTCTGGGTGTACACGTCGGCCACCGGCTCCTTGCCCGACGGCTCCGGCAGCGCCTCGCTCACGAGGGCGTGCTGCTTCGGATCGATCCGACCTCCACCGGGACCAAAGGCGACGTGTATCACCTTCGAATCCGAGCTCGAGGGCCGCTTGGGATTGGCCATGATGTTCACCGAGGTTGTGGTCGTCGTCATCGAGCGATGACGACGCCGCGGCGTGATGTGAAGTCCTCCACCCACCTCTCCGCGTCAACCCCCGGATGCCGAACGTTCTCGTTCCGTCGTTGTCAACAGCTCGGGCGTCTCGACGATCACGAGCGTCCGCTCACATACACGTGCCGGGCGTCGGCTCGAGGCGGCTGACGTTCGGTCACATTTCGCGACGAGGCGTGGTGTGGCGTGGCGCGACCCGCGCGGTGACGACGCGTGGGCGACCGGCGCCACGAAATTGGCGCTCAATTCGAGCGACGCGTCGAGGCGCGCAGCGCCGAGGCGCGTGGCGAACAACCCGC
>CAYOAL010000073.1:7972-47663 GCA_964401935.1 uncultured Polyangiaceae bacterium | reverse complement strand
AACATGGGTCAACTCTGACGAGCAGAAGTGGGTCCACTTTGGTGAGCGTCACAGTACTTCATGGCCTACCGCGTCGGCTACCAGCGCCAGTCTAGTTCAGCTGCGAGCTCAAGCGGCTCTTCGGCGCCACCCGGATGCAAGCCCTCCGCGAGCTGCGGTCGGAGCTCGCCTCGCTCCACGCCTAGCTGCTCCACACGGAGAGCTCGTGCGATACGGCGCGCAGGTGACCGAGGTCTGCGAGCTCGGCGCCGACGCGCGGCGCATCGTGGCCGTGCTGAAGCACGAGCTGCCGGTGTTCCCGCAGGGTTGACGCCATCGTGCTCACGGATCCGCGGCGCGGCGCGCTCGTGGGCGACGCCGCCCGGTGTCGGCCCGGCGCGCGCGGGCGAGCCCGTCGAGGAGGAGGCCGAGCCCGAGCTCGAAGTCCGCGTCGAAGCCGGTCCGCCGGCCCGCGACGAAGCCGGCGACCTCGACGAGGTGCGGGTAGGTCGCGGGGTCGATGGTCGGCACCAGCGTCTCCACCATCGCGGGTAGGTCCTCCCCCGTGAAGGGCCACCACACCTCCTGCGCGACGAACCCGTAGATGTAGCTGTCGAGGGCCAGGATGGCGCGGTACGCGAGCTCGACCGAGAACCCCGCGTCGCGCAGCAGCCCGAGCGAGGTGTCGTGATGTCGGAGCCGTGCGGGGACGGGCGCGGTGCGCGACTCGATCAGCATCGGAGCCCAACGGTGCGCCAAGAGGACCTCGCGCATGCCGCGCGCGCGGAGCACGAGCCCTTCGCGCCACTCGACCGGCGACGGCGGCAGCGCCATCTCCGCCATCACCCGCTGCACAAGCCCGTCGAGGACGTCGTCCTTGTTGGCGACGTGCTTGTAGAGCGACATCGCCTCCACGCCGAGTCGTGCCGCCACCGCCCGCATCGTCACGGCGTCGATGCCATCGCGATCGGCGATCGCCATGGCCGCGTCGAGCACCCGCTCGCGTGTCACCGGTCGCCGCTTCCTCTTTACCCGCGCGTCACCCACAGCCCTCTCCTACCGCGCCCCTGGACGCTTGACGAGGCTTACTTTGTAATCCAGTATAGCTTACTATGTAAGCCTCAGCCGAGGCACCGCCGAGAAGGAGCGCGAAGATGATCACGATGAGAGCCGCCTATGTGACGCGATACGGAGGTCCCGAGCGGGTCGAGCTGCGCGAGGTCCCGAGGCCCACGACGCGGCCCGGCGAAATTCTGATCCGCGTCGTCACGACGACCGTGAGCAGCGGGGACTGGAGAATCCGTTCGTTCGACGTGCCCAAGGGTTTCGGGCTGATCATGCGCCTCGCCCTGGGTCTCTGCGCGCCCCGGCAGCCGATCCTCGGGACCGAGCTGGCAGGCATCGTGGAAGAGGTCGGCGCCGGCGTCACCGCGTTCCGCGAGGGTGACGCGGTGATCGCGATGCCGGGCGCGTCGATGGGCGCGCACGCCGAGTTCAAGGCGATGCCCGCGCGCGGCAACGTCGTCGCCAAGCCCAGCGCGCTCTCGTTCCGCGAGGCCGGCGCCCTCTGTTTCGGCGGCCTGACCGCGCTCCACTACCTGCGGGCGAAGGCGCATCTCCAGCCCGGCGAGCGCCTGCTCGTCGTCGGCGCGTCCGGCGCCGTCGGCACGGCCGCCGTCCAGCTCGCGCGCGTGCTCGGCGCCGACGTGACGACCGTCACGAGCGGCGCAAACGCCACACTCGCGGCCGAGCTCGGGGCGGCGCGGACGATCGACTACACGCGCACCGACTTCGCGGCGGACGGCTCGACGTACGACGTCGTGATCGACTGCGTGGGCGCCACCTCGTACCACGCGGTCCGCCCCGTGCTTCGACCGCGCGGACGGTTCCTCCGCGTGGTCGCGGATCTTGCGGATCTCCTGTTCGCCCCGCTACAGGGGCGCTTTGCGGGGCATCGCGTGATCGCGGGCGTGAGCACCGAGCGCCTCGAGGACATCCGCTACCTCGCCGACCTCGCGTCCGAGGGCGCGTATCGTCCCGTGATCGACAGCGCGTTCCCGCTCGCGCAGATCGCCGAGGCACACGCCCGCGTCGAGACGAAGCGAAAGCGGGGGAGCGTCGTTGTCGAAGTGAGCGCTTAGGGAGATCGAACCCGAAGAGCGCACGGAGAGCGGCCGGCGGTCGAGCCGCGCGGGCCCAGGTGGAAGGCTCCGGCCGCCAAGGAGGACGCGACGACTGCGATCGCCGAGTTCTCCGACTCCGGCAAGACGGGTACCTCGCGTTCAGTTGGCGCGAGGTGGGCGGCGAGGCGTACCTCTGCCAGAGCTCCGGCATGGCCGGCCTGAAGACGCAGGGCGACGCCGAGAAGGTCCTCAAGAGTTGCGAGACGCTCGCGGCGAAGTGATCGCGACCTGCCGACGTCGGGCCGCGCCGGTCGCGCGCGGCTCGTCTCGGGCGACGAGGGGCTGGCGTGCTACGTTGCCGTCGTGGCGGCGCTCACCGACCTGCTCGAAGCGCACCCCGGCGAGGCCTGGTGGGCGACGCTCTGCTCCGACGCCGCCGCGAAGTCTCAGGTGTGGGCGGCCTGGAGCGCTTCCGAAGACCCGGTCGCGCTCCTCCACACCCTGGATCGCCTGCATCCGCTTCGCCACCGCCAGGCGTGCGAGCGGATCGCCGAAGAGCTTCCTCGCGTGCCGCGGCTCTCGAGCATCGCGAAGGAGCAGCGCCAGTGGCGAAGCGGTGAACGGCTGAACGGACGCGACGTGTTCGGCTTCCTTGCGCTGGCGCAGCGGGTCCACTTCGCGATCGAGGATGCCCGTCGTCAGGAAGCGTACGTCGAAGCGTGCGGGTCCGCTCCTCAAGAGTTGGGTGCGGGGGAGGTGAGGCGGCAGACCGTAGGTGCCGTTCGTCGCATCGTGCCCGACCCCTTCGTCTTCCAGCTCCCCGCGACCGTGGCGACGGGCGACGCGGATTCATCGCGCCCGCGATTCGGTCCCGGACAGCGCGTTCGCGTCCGAGACGAGGGCGTGGTTACAATCACCTCGGCGTGCTGGGCGATTCGCCTAGGCGGCTGGTTCTACGAGATCGAAGGCGAGCTGCGGGCGCTACGGTCGGCGAACGACTTCGAGCTCGACACGACTTGAAGCGCGCGCGGAGGCGACAGTGGAAGCGAAGCCATGTTCGCGGTCCCCCGACTGGTTGGCGTTAGACTCGAGCGAGAAGCAGCGTCAGGGATTAATGGTCACCGCGTCGAATCGGTGCGCTCTGTCACGCGGCCCGTCAATCGAGCGGCGACGGATCGGCATCATTGGGCTCGACCCGAAAGCCGTAATTTGCGCAGCCCGGGCTCGCCCACGACAGGTCGCGACCGAGCCAGCGCGCCACGTAGACGTCGCCGAACCCCCGGTAGCCCATGCGCTCGGTCGAGCGCAGCGAGCGGAAGTTGTTCGAGGCAACGTACGAGATCAGACCGCTGAAGCCTCGCTCTGCGTACGCGCGCAGCGCCAAGCTCATGCCGATCCCGTGGAGGCGCTTGCCGCGGTGCGAGACGCGCGTGTAGCCCTTGTACATGTATCGCCAGCGCGGATCGAAGTGCAGCACGAGCGTCGGCGACACCTCGGTGGGTTGGCTCGAGTACCAGCCGAACGACACCAAGCAGTCGCCGTCGAACACGCCGTAACACTCGTCACCTCTCGCGAGCGCGGCCTCGATGAACGCCGGGGTCATCTCGGCTTTCACCTCGTCGTCCGCCGCCGCCGCGAGCAGCTCGTCGCGCGTCGCGAAGCGAGTTTGGCAGTCACCCGCGTCGAACATGTCGCGACTGACGTCGCCTACCTCGACGGTCATGCCCCGCAGAATCTGAAACGGAACGAGCTTGTTCACCGCTCGGTGCTCGAGATCGATCAGCGCCGCTTGGGGGCCGAACGCGCGGGCGTTCTCCGCGACGTGCCGGATGGCGTGGGCAATGCGCATAGGGCAATGCTTACCCGCCCGCCTACCCTCCGCCAACGCTTTCGCCCACCACCACGCCTGGATCCGGGGGCGCAACCACCGTGCCAAACCCAACACAAACCCACACAAACGCACCGCGGGTGACGGCGCAGCTGTGGCGCGGCGATGCGAAGTCCACGCTCGACTTCAAGACCGACCCCTCCGTCGCGAAGTAGCTGCTAGGGTCGCGCGCATGCGCGCCCTCCTCTTGTCGCTCGCCGTGGTCGCGTGCTCGTCGCCGGGCAAGCCCGCGGTCGGCATCCCCGCGCCATCGACGGATCCCGAACGCTCGGGCACGCCGATCGAGCCGGCCACGCCGCCGGGTAACCTCGCCGAGGCGGCCACGCAGACGATGACAGCCGACACGCCGAAGACCACCGTCGCGGGCAACACGTTCATCGCGCCGGTCGAGTGGAAGCTGCGCGTGCGTGGCCCGGCGACGATCCTGGAGTCGCCGGAGGGCGGATCGATCATCGCGATCTACGACCTGCGCGCTGCAAAGGACGCGGACGAGGCGGTCGCGCAGGCGTGGCAGCACTACAAGGGCAAGCCGCCGTATGCGCTGACCCACAGCGCGGCCTCGGCCGACGCCGACGGGTGGAGCAAGATCAAGGGCTACGCCTACGACGTGCCGCCGAACCTGAAGCGCGCGGTCGGCGCGAACGCGCGGTACGCGAACGGCGTGTGGACGGTGATCCTGTTCGACATGGATCAGGCCGTCGCCGAGAAGCGCGACGGGCAGATCGGGCTCGCGCTCGGCAAGTTCCTGCCCAAGGGCGGCGCGCGCGAGTCGTTCGCCGGCAAGCAAGCGCACCCGCTCGACAAGGCGCGGATCGCGGCGCTGCAGAAGTTCGTCGACGATGCGCGCGAGGCCACCAAGGTCCCCGGCGTGGCGTTTGGCTTGATCCAGAACGGCAAGGTCGTGTTCGCGGGCGGCTCCGGCGTGCGGCAGCTCGGCAAGCCGGCGAAGATCGACGGCGACACGAAGTTCATGATCGCGTCCAACACGAAGGCCCTCGCGACGCTGATGCTCGCGAAGCTCGTCGATGCGAACAAGATCACGTGGGACGCTCCGGCGACCTCGCTCTTGCCGACGTTCAAGCTCGGCGATCCGGACACCACCGCGAAGGTGCTCGTGAAGCACCTGATCTGCGCGTGCACGGGCTTGCCTCGCCAGGACCTGGAGTGGCTCTTTCAGTGGGAGGGCGTGACGCCCGCCAAGGTGATGGAGCTGCTCGGAACGATGCAGCCGACGAGCAAGTTCGGCGAGCTGTTCCAGTATTCGAACCCGCTCGCGGCGGCGGCCGGGTTCATCGGCGGCCACGTCGCGTTCCCCAAGCTCGAGCTCGGCGCCGCCTATGACAAGGCGATGCAGACGCTGGTGTTCGACCCGCTCGGGATGAAGGCGACGACGCATGACTTCAAGAAGGGAGCGCAGGGCAACGCCGCCGCGCCCCACGCGCCCGATGTCGACGGCAAGCCGCAGCTCGCGATCGCCAAGGTCAACACGTCGATCGCGCCCATGCGACCGGCGGGCGGCGCGTGGAGCAGCGTGAAGGACATGCTCAAGTACGTGCAGATGGAGCTCGCCGAGGGCGCGCTGCCGACGGGCAAGCAGTACATCAGCAAGGACGTGCTGCTCGCGCGACGCGCCCCGCAGGTCTCGCTCGGCACGGACGCCACCTACGGCATGGGCCTCATGGTCGACAAGGCCTGGGGCGTCACCGTCGTGCACCACGGCGGCGATCTGATCGGCTTCCACAGCGACATGCTGTGGCTCCCCGAGCACGGCGTCGGCGCGGTGATCCTGACCAACGGCGATCCGGGCTGGGCGATCCGAGACCTCTTCCAGCGCAAGCTGCTCGAGGTGCTGTTCGACGGCAAGCCCGAGGCGGAGGCCAAGCTCGCGGCGAGCACCACATCGTACTTCGAGTCGCTCGCGGCGCGGCGCAAGCGGATCACCGTGCCCGCCGATGCCGGCGACGCCAGCGCGCTCGCCGCGAAATACACGAGCACCGCCCTCGGTGACATCGTCGTCAAGAAGCAGGGCGCCGCGACGGTGTTCGACTTCGGCGAGTACGCGAGCCAGGTCGCCTCGCGCAAGAACCCGGACGGCTCGGTCTCCTTCATCACGATCGTGCCGGGCATGAGCGGCGTCGAGCTGGTCGTGGGCAGCGCGAGTGGCAAGCGCACGCTCATCCTGCGCGACTCGCAGCACGAGTACGTGTTCACCGAGGCCTCGTAGCGCGTCGACCGCTACGGCCTTCGTGTTCCGCGTACGTCTCAAGTTCCTCGCCAAGTGTGCAAGCGGCGGATCACCTCGGCCTCGTCTGCGACGATGCGCTCGAGCGAGTGCCGCAGTGAAGTAGAGGTAGGCGTGCCGGTCGATGTGCATCTGATGTTCCTCGGTAACGTCGGGCGGAATCTTCGCGCGCGCGCGCCCACTGTGCGCAACACGTGGAGTAGGCTCCTCGTGGCCCCTCGTGTTCACACGCCAGTGTGAACGGCAGACCACAACAGCGGGCCAAGTGCCGGACAAGAGGCGCGACGGGCGGGGCATGGCGTGTGCAGGGCGCGACGTCGAATGCGCGACCGCCCGAAATCGTGGGCCCTCCCCACCATCGTGTTCCCAGCCGCTCTGTTCCTCGCCTCGGCGTGTGCCTCGACGGGGCAGCTCGACCGGCTCGAGGCCGAGAACGCCGCGCTTCGTGCCAAGCTCTCAGAACGCCAGAGAGAGAAATCCCCACGCATCGTGCCCACATCGGGCGACGACGCGGCCGCACGCCGTGGCGAGCGGAAGCCGGCCGGCATCATCGACTGGAAGCAGTTTCCGGTGGGTTCGATGTGGATCGATTGGGGCCATACCGCCAAGCTCGGTTGGGCCGATCTTCGTGTGCGCGCGGTGCGCGACTGCGAACGGGACATCGCCGGCGTCGAGCTCGAGATCCGCAACCGGAGCGACCGCCAGCTGTCCGGCTACGAGCTCGAGACCCACGCCACGGTGAAGAAGGCGAGCGGCGAGCCGCTGCCGAGGACCGCGACCTACGAGCGCTGCCGCAACGAGAGCATGGTCGTCGCGGCCGGCACCATCGAGCGCATCTGGCTCCCGGTTGAAGGCGCGCTGGCCGACCTCGCGCATCTCGAGCTCGAGCTCCGGCACCCTCACGGGCTCGCCGAGCACCGCCTGATCTTCGGCTTGAAGAAGGGCCTCGAGGCCCCTGTCCTCAGTG
The DNA here is from genome assembly GCA_964401935.1 of uncultured Polyangiaceae bacterium. Taxonomy (GTDB): domain Bacteria; phylum Myxococcota_A; class Polyangia; order Polyangiales; family Polyangiaceae; genus JAPYTK01. The sequence continues at coordinate 40,464 of CAYOAL010000073.1, read as the reverse complement.
GCGCCGGCCGCACGCTCGACAAGCGCCCCCCGGCACCCCAGAAGCGGGTCGGCGAGCCGGTGGAGACGCCGTACTTCCGCACGACGGTGATGAGCACCAAGCTGTGCATGCCCCAAGCGATCGACGGCAAGCTGAGCTTCGGCGTCGAGGTCTTGTTCGAGAACTTCTCCAACGTGACGCTCGAGATGCGCGAGAGCGCGACCCTGAAGGACGCCGATGGCTACGAACACAAGAACAACACGGTGGGCTACGTCGGCGATTGCGAGCCGCGGCTCGAGCACGCTCGAGTCGAGCCGGGCCAACGTGCGCGCGGCTGGCTCTTCCCCTTCATGATGAAACCGGGTGCGGCCGATCTCACGCTGCATCACAACGTGACCGCGGGTGGCTTCATGTCGTCCGGCTACGCGCCGATCGAGATCGCGATCGGGTCCGTCCCCGAGCCATCCCCGGCGCTGCAAGCCCCCAAGAAATGGATCAAGCCGAAGCCCACGGCGGTGAGCGGCTCCGACTACACCGTGACGGTGACCGATCTCAAACCGTGCAGTGAAGTGATCGAGAACGGCAAGATGTGGCTCGGCGTCGAGATCCGCATCGACAACCGCGGCAGCACCGACCTCGCCATCCCCGGCTACTTCAAGATCCACGACGCCGAGGGCTACGTCTACGCGCTCCAGCGCTACGACTTCGGCGACGCTAGCCCTTGCGCACCCAACCTGAGCGGCGGCTTCGTGAAGCCAGGCCAGAAGGTTCGGGGCTGGGTGGGAGGCTTCCGCGTGCCCTCCACCATCGGCACCGCGCGGCTCCAGCACACCCTCGCCTGGGAGCCGAAGACTCCCTCGCAGACCCTCCCCAAGGAGAGCGTCGTCGAGATCCCCATCGGCCACCTCGAGTAAGTTCTCTTCAAGAACGGGGCCGGGAACGTCGCGCGGTAGACGACGACGAAGGGGCGGACGTTGCTGATGACGCCGTAAAGCCTACCCAACGTCGACGGGTGCCGAAATACGGGCAGTGACACTGCCGTGAGAAGAGTGTGCCACACTGAGCCGGAGTCACGTGGGGCGCTGAGTTGTGGCACGAGGTTTTGGGTTCTTGCCGCGGCACGAGGATTGCGTGGCGGCCCTCGTGCTGAACGACCGATGGGCGCTGCTGGCGGCGGCGCTGGCCATGCAAGGGTGCGGGAGCGAGGTGACGGTCCGCGGCGGAGGGCCAAACGACGACGATCCCGCCGGCGAGGATGAGGGACCCGTCGGCGACGAAGCGCCGGTGCACGTCGATGTCGAAGCTCCTGTCGACGCATGTGTCCCGGGCGAGGCGCCGAGCACCATCGTGGAGATGAAGTAGCCCGGCGGTCTCGCGCTGGCGCCCGACATGTTGTTTATGAGTGACGAGGGGGATCTCTACGGGTGTGACGGCGCCATCTGGGCCTACCCGCTCGCAGGCGGCGAGGCGAAGCCCATCGTGGAGGGTCTGTGCGCGCCCAGTCGCCTGGCCTACGCGGCCGGTGAGCTCTACTTCGTGCGGCATTCTGGCTACGTCACGCCGCATGGAGCGCTCGAGCGCGTCGATGTCGCGACGGGCGAAGTGACCACGATCGCGGGCGCGCTCATCAGCCCCGATGCGATCGCCGCGGACGAGACACACGTGTACGTGGGGGCCCACGTGTCCGTGGGGCTCCAGTCGCGCGGCAAGGTGCTTCGTGTCGACCGCGCGACCTCGGAGATCACCGAGCTGGCCACCTCCGACGGTCGCCCCGCGGTCATCGTGCTCGATCCCACCCACGTCTACTGGGGGAGCTCGGTGGGGTTCCTCAACGGCAAGGAGAACTTCGACAGCTCCGTGTTGAGGATCGAAAAAACCGGCGGTGAACCTTCCACGCTGCTCGACGCGCTCGCTTGGCCCCACGGCATGAGCCGAGACGGGGATCGCCTCTATGTCGCGCACAGCCATGGCGACGAGGTCCTGTCCCTGCGTGCGAACGGCGACGATGTGCGCGCGGTCGCCACCGATCTCCACGCACCGCAGGGGGTCGCGGTCGACGACGGCGTGGTCTACTTCGGCGAATGGGGTGATCCTCCCGGCGCGTTGCGCCGCGTGGATGCGGCAGCACAGAGCGCGAGCGAGGTGCACGTGAGCGCGAGCGGTGCGGTCGACCAGGTCGTCCTCGGTGCGACGTGCGTGTATTGGACCGAGCTCTACACGACCGCCGATCACAGAGGTTCGGTGCGTCGTGCCCCTCGCTGACACGCTCACGACGCGACGCGCTCGTGATGTTGTTCGAGCTGTCGACTGACTGGGGCACGCCAACCCAACCCGACCTGCAACGTCGGTCGCGCAGGAGCTCGAGGGCGCCGCGCTGCAGCTCCGAGAGGCCCCGACGGCGCCTGCTCATGTGAAACTGAACCGGTGCTCCGTATAAGGCTATTTCCATAGGGACCGCGGTGTGAGATGGTCCGCCCATGTCGATCGCTGAGCTCCTCCGCGCGGAGAATCACATCGAGGCCATTCATCCTCGTGATCCCGAGCAGCTCGTCGAGCAGCTGAAGACGACGCTGGGCGTGAAGAAGGTGCACCAGATGGCGCGCCAGTTCATCGAGTCGACGGCCGGGGTGTCGCTCATCAAGGGGCCGTTCCGGGTGAAGGGGATGGGCGCCATCGAGATGGCCGCCGACATCCCCGGCGTGCCCGTCGGCAGCGCCAACGGCTGCGATCTGTGGCTCATGCCCGAGTCGGGCAAGGTGAGCATGAAGAGCTCCGACGTCATGCACGAGGGCGTGCTCGACGTGCAGCAGCTCGTGGAGCTCCAGACCGCGCTCTACGCCGCGTTCGGTGACGCGGATCCGCCACGCGGTCCGCGCTTTCTGAGGGTGGTGGCCAGCTGTTTTGGCGGTCTCGCGAAGCTCGCCAAGCTCCATCACGTGCTGCCGCAAGAGCTCCTCGGCACCATCGACACCCGCATGCTCGAGGAGATGGCCGCCGCCGAGAAGCGCTGGGCCAAGGTGGAGAAACAGGAGCCGACTACGGTGAAGGTGATCGACTGGAGCCACGCCCGCCTCTGTGAGCTCCCCGCCCTCGACGCGTTCACTGCGCTCGAGGTGTTGCTCCTCACCGGCAATCCCGAGCTCGAGCCGGAGCTGGTGCTCGACGTGCTCGCGCCCCTCACGACGCTGCAGCGCATCGACATCGCTTCGTGCGGCTGGGCCGCCGAGCACGTGGAGGCGCTCGCCGAGCTCTTGCCGCGCGCTCGCGTGGTCAACGAGGTGCCGCGGGGCGGCGCTCAGGTGCGGGCCGCAGTTCGGGCTGGGACGCCGCTCACCACCCTCGATCTGTCCGAGCTCGATCTGAGGCGGTTGCCGGTGGGCGTGGAGCGGCTCGAGACGCTCGAGTCGCTCGACCTGTCGGGCAACCCGAAGCTGCACTTCGGCGACACCTTCCGCCGCCTCGCTGCGCTCCCCAACCTGCGCTGCCTCAAGCTCGTTGGCTGTGGGTTGCGTCGCGTGCCCGAGGACCTCGCCGGCCTCGTCGCGCTCGAGGAGCTCGACCTCACCGGAGGGAACTGGGGCGACCACAACCGCCTCTCTGTCGACGAGGCCCTCGTGGTGCTCGCGCGCCTGCCCGCGCTGCGACGGCTGCACCTCGACGGGAACCGCGTGCCGGCCGGCAAGTGGCGGGCGACCGTGAAGCTCCTCCAGAAGCACTTCACCGCGCTCACCCACCTCGGCGTGGGCGGCTGGGCGACACGGCAGAACAACGGCGCTGGCTTCACCGGCCTCTTGCAGGAGGGGGTGGCCGCGATGTCGAAGCTCGAGAGCGTCAGCTTCCGGGGGCTCGGGATGGCGGCCCTCGAGGCGAGAGTGACCGCGCTTCCCCTCCGCAGGCTCGATCTCTCGGGGAACGCCGTCGAGACGCTCGCGCCAGCCCAGCTCGAGACGCTCGAAGAGCTCGTGGCCCGCGGCACGCCGCTCGCCTCCCTCGCCGGGCTCGAGCGCTGTCGCAAGCTGCGCGTGCTCGACGTCGAGGGACCGAGCGGACCGGAGCGCCCCTTCGAGCTGCCCGATTGGCTCGGTTGGCTCGATCGTCTCGAGCACCTACGCCTCGTGCGGGTGGCCATCCCGACCCTGCCCGCTGCCCTCGGCGCGCTCGAGGCGCTCAAGACGTTGGCGCTGTCGTCGCGCTCGCTCGCCGAGCTCCCAGACGCGATCGGTGAGCTCTCCCAACTCACCACGCTCGAGCTCAACGAGCTGGTGAGCGGCTGCGACGCGCTCGAGAGCCTCCCGGAGTCGCTTGGGCGCTGCGCACGCCTCGAGCGCTTGCACGTGTGCCACGGCGGGCTGCGCGCCTTGCCCGACAGCGTCACCGACTGCGAACAGCTAGAGGAGCTCCACCTCGACGGCCTCCCCCTCGCCGACCCTCAGCGCACCCTGGTGCAGCTCACCGCGCTCCCCCGCCTCGCGCGGCTGTCCATGGTGTCGAGCGGCCTCAAGCGCCTGCCCGAGCAGCTCGCGAGCTGTGAGGGGCTCACCGACGTGCGCATCATCGACGAGTTTGCCAGCCACGCCCAGGCGGCGCAGGTGATCTGCTCGCTGCCCAACCTCGAGCATCTCGATCTCAGCCGCTTCGCGCTCGCGAGCTTGCCTCCGGCCTTCGCCAACCTCGTCAAGCTGCGGTCGCTGCGCTACGAGACGCCGCGCACCACCACGGTGCTGTCGCCGGAGCTGTTGTTCGTGTCGCTCGCGCGGCTGCCCCACTTCCAAGAGCTGACCATCGACGACATCGCGGGCCACTGGGTCGAGCTGCCAGCCTCGATCGGAGAGCTGTCGCGGCTCGAGCGGCTCACCCTCACCTCCGTCGCGTTTGGCAAGCTCCCGAGTGAGATCGGTCGCTTGCACAATCTTCGCCTCTTGCACCTCGACCGCTGCGGGGCCATCAAGGCGGGGGAGCTGAAGCGCCTCGGCCGGCTGCTCCCTGGATGTGAGATTCGCGTCACCGACTGGTGATGGCCGCGCCGCTCTAGTGCTAGGCTCGGTCGCGGGAGGTACCGGTGATCACGGTCCTCGTATTCGACGACGATCGCGGATTACCCCAACAGGCTGAGCCGCTCTTGAGCAACCTCGACAGCGTTGTCGTGTTGCGCGGCGAGGGCTCGAGCCTCCCCAAGATTGCGCCCGGCCCCGACCCCGACGTGGTGCTCGTGTCGGTGGAGCACCTGCAGAAGAGCGGCAACAAGCTCACTCGCGAGCTCGAGGGGCGGCTCAAGCTCACCGCTGCTCGGCTGCTCTTCAGGGTGGAGGGGGCTCGCTCTGGCGCGGCGGAGACCGCGCGGATCGAGGGCTTCGCCGCGGCCGGAACGCTCGACGAGGTGCTCAAGCCCCTCGCGCCCTTTGTCGTGCGGGATCACGCTGCGGCCGGGGAGGATGAGGTGACCTGGGAAGAGGTGGACGGGGACGGCGATCGGGTGAGTGGCGTGAGCTGGACGCCTCCTGACGACGAGCCGCGCTCGCGCGAGGGGGCGGTGCCGTGGGCCACCCCGAGCGAGGAGGGGGAGGTGCTCTCGCTCGAGGCGCAGCGGCAAGCGCATCGACGCGAGATCGCGGCGCTCGAGGAGGCTCACGCCGAGGAGGTGACCGCGCTCGAGGAGGCGCTCGCGGCGGCCTACGACGACGCCGACGATCAGCTCGGTCGCTTGCGAGCCGCCCATCAGGAGGAGCTGCTGGCGCAACAGCGCGCCCACGCCGACAAACTGCGCAACCTCACACAGGTGCATGAGGCGGAGCTCGCGCGGCGCACGAAGGCCCACGACGTCGCCGTAAAGAACCTCGAGCGGAGGCTGCAGGCGAGACCCGAGGGCGGCGCCAGAGAGGGCACCGCGGAGGAAGAGCTGGCCCTCGCCTACGAGACGCTCAACGCCGTGCAAGAGGAGCACGCGGCCGACCTCGCCGAGTTCGAGCAACGTTACGCCGCGGAGCTCGCGAAGCTCGAGGAGGAAACAAGGCGCCTCCGGGGTGAGCGAGAGGCCAAGGACAAGACGCTCGAGCGCGAGCATCGCGCCGTGCTGGCCGCGCGCGACAAGCTCAAGAAGGCCATGGACACCGTGGCCGAGCTGCGGAGCGAGCTCAACGACGCGAAGGAGAAGATCGCGGCGCTCGAGGCCCAGAACAAGGCGCTCCCGCGACGGAGCGGCGCGGCGATCTCGTCGGCGCGGCTGGCCGAGGAGACCGAGAAGCGGCGGGCAGCGGAGACGGCGCTCGCGGAGGAGAAGAAGCGCCACGCGAGCGTGCTCGAGCGTGAAGCGGACAAGCGTCGTGCGGCGGAGAAGGCGCTCTCGGAGGAGCAGAAGCGGCACGCGGTCGCGCTCGAACGTGAGGCCGAAAAGCGGCGTGCCGCGGAGAAGGCGCTGCTGGACGAGAAGCGGCGTCGCGAGGAGCCCTCTACTCACGAGGAGAAGCTCCGCGCGGCCGAGCTCGCCCTCAGCGAGGAGAAGAAGCGCCACGAGAGCGAGCTCGCCGAGCTGCGAGCGCGGCTCGAGGCCGAGCTCGCGGAGGCCCAGCAGGCGCAGCGCCTCGCCTTCGCCGAGCAGCTCGCGTCGCTCGAGGAGCTGCACGTCGAAGAGCTCGACGCGGAGCGGCGGGCTCGCGAGCAGCTCGCGAAGAGCACGCAACAGAAACACTTCGAGCGCATCGCCACGATGCTGAAGGCGAAGGACAGCGAGATCGAGGCGCTCCAGAAGAAGCACGCGCGAGAGCTCGAAGAGCTGCGCGGCGGGGCGGTCGAGGCCGCGAGCCCGGTGGCCTCCGTGGCGGAGATCGAGCCGCTCGAGCGCGCGCACGCCGAGGAGCTCGAGGCGCTGCGGCGCGACTTCGAGGAGGAGCTCATCGAGGCCGACCGTCGAAGGCTCCTCGAGCTCGAGGAGCTGCGTCAGGAACACGATGCCGAGCTCGCCGCCCTCGAGACCCAGCTCGAGCAGGAGCTGGAGCGGCAGCTCGCGGCGCGGCGCGAGTCGCACTCACGGGCGCTCACTCGGGTGCGAGAGGAGTGGGAGGCGAAGATCGCGCGTCGTGAGGCGGAGCTCGAGCGCGCTCACCAGGCGGCGCTCGCCGCGCTCGAGAAGCGGCTCACCGGGCCACCGGCGGAGGAAGACGCGGGGAACGTGCCGCCGTCGAGTCGCCCCGTGGTGTGACAGAGCGCGGGAACTCCGCGGACCGGTGTGTGTCCCAATCGCATGCGCATCGCCACCCCCCTGTGGGCGCTCACGTCCCTCGCGCTCCTCGCGACCGCACCCGCCCACGCCGACTCGCTCTCGGCCACCCGCGACCAGGAGCTCGACGAGTCGAAGCACAGCGTGAGGGTCTCGGTGCGGGATGGCGTGGCCACCTATCGTGTTCGCCGCACCTTCCACAACGCGGGCACGCTCCACGAAGAGGCGGTGCTGGCGCTCGGCCTGCCGTTTGGTGCCGCGGCCACCGGCCTCCGCATCAAGACCCCGTCGGGGTGGTACGAGGGGCACCTCATGCGCGCCGAGCAGGCGGCCGCGCTCTACCAAGAGCTCACCGGCTTCGGCCCCCACACCGTGAAGGACCCTGCGCTCTTGTCATGGCGCTGGGCGAACGAGCTCGAGCTGCGCGTGTTCCCGGTGCCGCCTGCGGGCGAGAGCACCCTCGAGTACACGCTCACCGGGCCGACCCGCTATCAAGGCGGTCACTACATCGTGAGCTATCCGCGCGGCTCTCTGGGGCTCGCGCCGCCGGTGCTGGAGGTGGTGGGCCACAACGAGGGCTCGCCGGTGTGGCTCGACGGCCAGCTCGTGACGGCGGGCGAGCCCACCCCGCTCGACGCTCCCGAGCACCCGTCGTGGGCACCTCAGGGCAAGCTCCCGGGCACCTTCGCGGTGAGCGAGATCACCATCGCCGAGGCGCTCCGCGCGAAGAAGCTCTCCGTCGCCGTCGACGTGCGCCACACCTATCGCGGCGATCTGACGGTGGAGCTCGTGCCGCCCAAGGGGCCGTGGCGCACCCTCGTCGCCCGTGACGGCGGCGGAGAGAACGACATCCGCCGCACCTTCGAGGTGGTGCTGAGCAAGGACGAGGCAGAGAGCGTGAAAGGTGTGTGGAGGCTCGTCGTCAGCGACGCTGCGGCGCTCGATGTCGGCTCCATCGATGGGTGGTCGATCACGCTCGCGGGGGGGCCGCTCGACAAGAAGCTGGTGGCGCTCGATGTCCCCCGGTTCATCCCCGACGCTCCGAGCGGGGAGGCGGGGAACATGGTGTCGATCGAGGTCGCGGCGCCACCCATCAAGACGGTCGCGGCCCGCCTCGGTCGAGTCGAGGCGTCCGCGTCGAAGCAGTTCGTGCGCCTCGAGATCGACGCGGCCCCAGCGCTCGGAAAGATCCCCGACGACCTCCACGTGGTGTTCGTGGTCGATGCCTCCAAGTCGGTGAGCGAGATGGGCCTCGCCGAGCAGCTCTCGTTGCTGAGATCGTACCTCTCGCACGTGCCGAAGGCTCAGGTGGAGGTCGTGCTCTACCGGCGTCACGCCGAGCGGTTGTTCGGGAGCTTCGCCGCTGCCCCCGACGTCGAGGCGCTCCTCGCGAAGGCGGAGAAAGACGGTCGCCTCGCGCTCGGCAACGGGAGCGCGCTCGAGGAGGGCATCCGGGGGGCGGGCGCCGCGCTGCGAGCGCAGCCGGGGTCGCACCGCATCGTGATGCTCAGCGACGACCTGTTGCGTCCAACCTGGCAGCGCGAGGCAGCCCAAGCGCTGCTCGATCGGATGGCACCCCACATCGCGCACGTGGTGCTCCCTCAACTCTGGCGCGCCGAGCACGTCTGGTCCGGAGACGGCCGAGACCAGCGCGACGACGGTCACCCCCTCGCGTCGCTCGCGCACAAGAGCGGAGGCATCCTCCTCCGTGTCGACCGGCCAGGGGACGCCAACAAGGAGCTCGATGACGTGACGCTGGGCCTCGTCCGCCCCATCCGGATCGACAACTTCCGCGTCCTCGGCCTCGCGCTCCCCGCAGCGCAGGCCCTCCCCACCGTGCTCCACGAAGGCGAGGGCGTGCGCGAGATGGCGCTGTTGCCGAAGGCGCCGGGGGCGGTGACGCTCACCGGCAAGATCTGGTCGCGTTCGTTCTCACGGGCGGTCGAAGGCCCGCTGCGCTTCTCGCAGGCGACGGCGGCGTTCGTGTTCTCTCACGACATGCACAGAGAGCTCTCCCCGGCGGAGATGCTCAACGTGGCCCTCGCCGGCAAAGTGGTCTCGCCGGTCACGTCGTACTTGGCGGTGGAGCCGGGGGTGCGTCCGTCTCAGGACGGGCTCAGGCTCAGCGGCGTGGGAGACGGGGGAGGGGGCCGAGGGGAGGGCATCGGTCTCGGGGGGATCGGCACCATCGGACACGGCGCGGGCCACTGCCCTGCCTACAGCATCAAGGCCGACGTCGAGAAGGCGGTCGCGGCGTGCCGTCGCGAGGGGGCGCCGCCATCGGGTTGGAAACTGTCGGTCACGGTGGACACCACGTTCGACGAGGTGGTCGATGTCACGGCCAACCAAGCTCCCGAGAGCACCCTCTCGCGCTGCATCGCCAACGCCGTGTGGGGCGCCGAGCTGAGCGGGTGTCAGTTTACCAAGCGACGCGATCGTGTCGTCGTGACCTGGCCGTGAGCGGGCCCCAGCGCAACGCGGTGGGTGCACCCTCCAGAAACTCAAGACCTGACCGGAACAGGCCGACGCTCTCGCGAAGCGCGCTCGGGCGTTGCGGCCCCAAGCGCAACACGGTGGGGGGGACCCGCGCGCAGCGTGGGGGGAGGGTGCGGAGCACCCTCCAGCAAAATCAGGGCGTGGAGGCGAGGGCGGCGTTGATGGCCTGCGAGATCGCTGCGTCGCCGCCGAAGCCTTCCTGCTTGTCCGTGACCACCATGTTGCGGTTGAGGACGTAGAAGGTGGGCAGCGAGCTGGCGGTGATGAGCGAGTAGTCGGCCCGCATGACGGGGAACTGCAAGCCATACTGGTTGGCCCACTGCTGGATGTCGGCGTCGGTGGCGTCGACGCCTTGCACGTTCCCGTCGACCAGGAACTCGAGGAAGATCACGCCCTGATCGCGGTGCTGATCCCACAGGTGTTGCGAGGAGGAGGCGGCCTGGCGACAGGGACCGCACCAAGCCGCGCCGACGCTGAGCACGATCACGTAGCCGTAGAACTGGTGGAGCTCGACGTACTGACCGAACTGATCGGTCCAGGGGTGGTTCTTGAGCACTTCGCCCACCTTGCCCCAACCGGTGGGTTGGCCGGCGAGCGCCTCCTGCGCCGCGTCGGTGCGCCAAGGCCAGGTGCCGGTGCCTTGCGGCCACGAGAACATGTTGGTCGGATCGGCACCGGCGAACCACTCCACCCCATCGAGCACGCCGTCGTCATCGGTGTCGGGGTTCAGCGGGTCGGAGCCCGCCGCCTGCTCGTCGTAGATGTTGAGCTGATCCTGATCCTCGTCGAGGATGACGCAAGCGGCGGCGACGATCCGGCAGTCGCTGCTGCAGCTCACTTCGCCGGCCTCGAAGCCCTCGGTGAGGCAGCTCCGACCGGCGAACTTGGTGCCATCGCACTCGTCGTCGCCGTTCACCTTGCCGTCGCCGCACGCCGGCGCCGCGTCGTCGTCGTCTGCTTCCTGGACGGTGCAAGAGGTCAACGAGGCTCCGCTCGTTCCGAGGACGAGCACCAGCCCACCGATAAGTCGCATCCAACGTCGTTCCACGATTCGTCCTCCGCCTTCAATCCCACGGCACGCGAGAGCAATTTCCCGAGCGGTCGGGGAAGATATCACGAAAAGGTCTGTTTGGGTGGTCCGGTGTGTGAAGCCTCTCACAGCGGCGCCTCTCCCGACGGACGTGCTACGTCGCTGCGGCGAGGGGGTTTCGCGCGGCGACGGGGTCTCGCGTGGCGAGCGGGGAGGCGCCGAGCGCGGTCTCCCGCGGCTCGGGCCGGCCTCCGAGGGGCGGAGCGTCGGAAACGTGCGCGCGCGAAAAAGGAGGCAACATTCGGCTCCCTCGTGCCGATAGCGGCCCACACAAGGAGGTCGTGATGTTTCACGAAGTCACACTGTCGAGAGAGCTCAATGGGTACATCAGCTACGAGATCGCCGTCCCCGCCGACTGGAGGGCCCGGGCCTTCGCGGCCGGTTGGAGGTTCGACGTGAGCGGGCGCGTCGAGGTGGAGCACAACGTCAACGAAGAGCCGCCGCCGGCCATGGAGTACAAACTGACCCTGGCGCACCGCCGCCTCTTGGCGTTGAGCCTCGAGGAGCTGGGCACCGATGCGCGGCAGCGCAAGGAGCTCGTCGAGCGCGCGATCGTCGTCACCGGTTCGACCAGCGTCATCGTCGGGCTGGAGTGAGGCCGAGCGCCCCAACGCTGCATGCCGAGCCCTGGGCGTGTCAGGGCTCGGCTCGCCGCGCGTCGCGGTTAGCGCTGGGCGATCGCCACCACGTCGAGCTGCACGAACTGGCCGTCGTACGGTTGGGCGAGGCCGCCGATCTCGGGCACGCTGAGAGGATCGCCCACCTCGTCGATGTTGATGACCTGGGCCCCGTCTTTGCCGTCGTGGAGGAGGGTGAGGGTCGCCCCGCCTTCGATCGGCACCGTGACGTCGTAGTCGTAGGCGAAGCAGTGCGTGATGCCGGCGGTCCCCGCGTTGAAGTAGTAGTCGACGGCGGGGGCCGACACGCTGAGGCGCACCTCGTTCCAGCCGCCATTGTCCGGCGCTCCTCCGGTGTAGAAGGCGCCGTTCTGCGTGCCGCCGGTGTAGCTGTTCTGCTCCATCACCCCTCTCACCCGCAGCGTGACCGCGTAGACGTGGTCGGGATCTCCGTCGGCCGTCACCGTCGCGGCTGCGCTCTCCGCGGGACAGCCATAGCTCGGGGTGACGAAGTGCGGGCCACAGGGGAGCTCGACGCGGAGCCCGTCGAGCGCGGCCATGGTCGCGCTCGGGCTCCCGCCGCCCGCGCCGGCGCCGCCGCTCGTGTCGTCGCCCCCGCGCGCGCCACCGTCGCCGCCGGTGCTCGCGGCCGACGTGGCGCTCGGAGCCCCCGTCGACGTCGAAGACGACGCGGGTCCCGGGTCGGCGTCCGCGGGGCGATCCTCGAAGCCCACGCCGCAACCCCCAGCGGCGATAACCACCCCCACGAGCACGCGGCGACCCATCCCTCCACGATACACCGGTTGGCGTCGTCGCAGGCAGGCCATCCGCCGCGCGCTGTCGGGGGCGCTTCGCCCTACCGGACCGTGCCGCCGACCGCGAGCTCGAGCTTGGCCACCGCGATGAGGTAGTCGATGTGAGCGTCGAGGCGCTGGAGGCGCGCTTCGGTGAGCTCCGCCTCGGCGTCGACGATCTCGGTGGCGGTGGCCCGACCTCCTTGGAAGAGCTTGCGGCGCGCCTCGAGGTTGATGGCCGACGCCACCTCCCGCTTCTTGGCGGCTTCGATGGCCGACTCGGCGGTGAGCACGTCGTAGTAGGCGCCGGTGACCGACAGCTTGATCGCATCCTCGAGCCCGCGCTGGTTCTCGTCGAGCAGGATGCGCTGCGCCTGCACCTCGCGGGCCGAACCGATGGTGGAGAAGGTGTCGTTGATCCGCCAGGTGAGGCGCACGCCGACCTCCCAGGTGAAATCCCACTTCTCCTGCTGCGGAAAGACGCGCGGGTTGGGGTTGGCGTAGAGCGCGTTGGCGAAGCCAGCGACCCGTGGGTAGTGGTTCGCGCGCGTCGCCGACTCCACCTCCTCGAGGGAACGGCTCGCCTTGGCGATGGCCTTCTTGTCGAGGCGCTGCGCGAGCGCGTCACGCTTGAGGTCGGCGAGCGACGTGTGGAGCTCGGGGGGCTCGGCGAGCACGTCGACGGCGGTGTGGAGGGGAACGTCGGGCTTGAGGCCCATCACCAGGCGGAGCTGCTCTTCGGCGACCTTCTCGAAGTTGGCGGTCATCCGGGCAAAGTGCATCGACTGAGCGACCTGAGCCTCGAGCCGCGCCACGTCGGCTTCGGAGAGAACTCCCGCCGCGAGGCCGATCTGCGCGTCTTTGAGGTGCCGCTCCGAGAGCGCGACGGAGAGCCCCGCCATCACCTTCTGCCCGCGGGCCCGCAGCCAGTTGAAGAAGGCGATCTTGGCCTCCGCGCGGGCTTGAAGCTCCTGGGCGCGGATCTCCAGCTCCTTCGCCTCCACCTCCAGGGACACCGCCGAGAACGCCTGCGTGGTGCGCAAGAGGTAGTCCGAGAGCGGCACCTCGAGCGAGGCCGACAGCGAATACTGGTTCACGATGATCGGGAACGTGGTGTCGACGCCGGGGGGGAGCTCGAGGCCGATGTCGAACGAGTTCACCACCCGGCTCAGCCGCGTGTAGGAGGCGCCGAGGGTGACGGTGGGCACGTAGGCGGCGTAGGCCTGATCGACGCGCGCGGCCGCGGCGCGTAGCTCCGCCTTCTTGATCTTGACGCTCGGGCTGTGGGCGACGGCGCGGTCAGCCACTTTGTCGGGGGTGAGTCCCCCCTTGATCGGTCGCAGCTCGATCGCGAGCAGATCGACGGTGAGCTTGCCGCCTGGCGTCTTGGTGACCCGGTCGAGCACGCCGTCGTCGATCTGCGTGGGGACGTCGGGGCTCGGCACGGGCTCGTCCGGCTCCTGCGCCGCGGCCGTGGACGCTGCCAAGAAGGGCACCGGCAAGAAGGGCACCAGGGCCCAGGCACGACGGAGGATCTTCGTTCTCGTGTTCATCGCTCTCCTGCGGGTCTTGCGTTGACGAGGGGAGCCTACTACCTTACCTACCGGTAGGTAAGACCGTCAGTCTAGAAACCTCACGGTGGCCCCCACCGAGCGTTCGCGTTCCCAATCCCTCTGGAGTCCCCACCCCCGCTGGAGCCCCCCGCTGGAGCAACGTCGCAGCCGACTGGCGCATGATGTGCGGATTTTGGTGCTCGACAAGGAGCGCCACACGGTTCGCCGAGGCCCGAGATGAGCACCCCACTCCCCATCCCCTTCGAGCGTGGCAGCAGCGATCTGCGCGAAGCGATCCTGCGCGAGGCGACGCGCCAGTTCGCCGAGAAGGGTTTCGCGGGCACCACCATGCGTGAGGTGGCGGAGGCGGCGCGCTGCACCAAACCCGCGCTCTACTATCACTTCGAGAACAAGGAAGCGCTGTTCCTCGCGGTCATCCGCTCGCGTACGGACGCGATCAGCGCCATCTTGCATGCCGCGTTCACGGCCCCCCGCTCGGTGCGCGAGCGGCTCGAAGGGGCCGCGCAAGCGTACTTCGACTACGTGCGGCGCGAGCCCACGGCCATCAAGGTGTTGTGGCGCTCGGAGATGCACGTGCAGCATGGGCAGCCGAGCTTCGACTGGGTGTCGGTGCGCAAGCGCTACTGGGAGCAGCTCCGGCTGTTGCTCGAGGAGGGGGTGGCGAGCGGTGAGCTCGGGGCGGAGATCGATCTCGACGACGCGCTCCACGCGCTGGTGGGCATCGTCGACATCCGCTGTAGGCTTTGGGTGTTGCAGGGGGAGCCCATCCCGGAGGACGCCGCGCAGCGCGCCCTCACGTTGCTCTTCGGAGGTCTGTCACCTTGAACCGCTTTGGGTACCTTGGGGTCGTGCTCGTCATGGGGGCGGCGAGCGCATGCAACGGCAAGGCGGAGGCTCAGCCCGACGTCGTCACGTCGGCGCGACCGCGGGCGGGCGGTCGCAACGCAACCCGCGTCGAAGCGGCGGTGATCGCGCCCTCGAAGGCGGCCCTCACGCTCAAGCTTCCCGGCGAGGTAGAGGCCTGGCGCGACGCGCAGCTCGCCTCGTCGATGGGCGGCTACGTGGAGAGTGTTCGGGTGAAGTCGGGGGACACCGTGCGCAAGGGGCAGCTCCTCGCCCTCATCGACACCGCGAGCCATGTGGCGCGCCGCAACCAGGCGAAGGTGGAGCTCGACGCCTCCAAGGTGGAGCTCGAGCGGGCACGGAAGCTCGGCAAGACGCTCCCGCTTGCGCAGCTCGACGCCGCGAAGGCACGCCACGAGGCGGCCAAGGCGGCCTACGCCTCTGCCGACGTGCAGGTGAGTCGCAGCATCATCACCGCGCCCTTCGCCGGGGTCGCGGTGAACGTCGATGTCGAGGAGGGGGAGGTCGCGGCGCCCACGGTGCCGCTCATCCGGGTGGTGCGCCTCGATCCGGTGAAGGTCACCGTCTCGCTCTCGGATCGGGACGTGCTCGCGGTGCACACCGGCATGAAGGCGCAAGTGGTCACCGACGCCCGCGGCAACTTGCGCGAGGGCGTCGTGAAACACATTCAGCCCGCCGCGGATCTCAACACGCGTTCGTTCACGGCGGAGATCGAGGTGCAGAACACCGACGGCAAGCTCCTGCCAGGGATGATCGCGACGGTCACGCTCGAGGCTCCCATGGAGGCTGCGCAGATCGTGATCGCGCAGGAGTGGCTCGTCACGCAGCCGAGCGGGCTCGGGGTGTTCGTGCTCGCGGGCGGCGACACGGGGGACGGGCTGAGCGGTGGAGCCACCGCCGAGTGGCGCGACGTGACGATCGGCCCCGTCGTACGCAACAGCTGCGTGGTGGAGTCGGGGCTGAAAGCGGGCGACGTGCTCATCACGTCGGGGCACCGCGAGCTCGCCAGCGGCGATGCCCTCATCGTCGCCCGCCTGGGCAAGTGTTGCACGGACGGCCGCATCGTGTTCGACGACGCCAGCAAGCCGGCCAGCGAGGAGTAGGCACCCCGTGATCACGTGGCTGGTCAATCACCGCGCGACCGTTCTGTTGGGGGTGCTCTGCATCCTGGTCTTCGGCTTGAGCACGTACAACTCGTTGCCGCGCGAGGCCGCACCCGACGTGAAGGTGCCGGTGGTGATGGTCACGGTGCCGTACATCGGGGTGTCGCCGGCAGACATCGAGTCGCTCGTGACCATCCCGGTGGAGAACGAGCTGGCGAGCCTGAAAGACCTCAAGAAGATGAGCTCCACCTCCGCCGAGGGGGCGAGCATCGTGATGCTCGAGTTCGTGCCCGAGGTGGTGATCGAGGACGCCATCCAGCGCGTGCGCGATCGGGTGAGCCGCGTGAAGTCGGAGCTCCCTCCCGATGCCGAGGAGCCGGACATTCGCGAGATCTCGTTCAGCGACTTCCCGATCCTCATCATCACCCTCGGCGGCCCCGTCGACGAAGAAGCCCTCAAGCACATCGGTGAGCGCCTCGAGGACGACCTCGGCGGGATCCCTGGCGTGCTCGAGGCGAAGCTCACCGGGGGGCGGACACGCGAGATCCGGGTGCAGATCGATCCCCATCGACTGCAGTACTACTCGCTGTCGATGAACGACGTGATCGGCGCGATCAGCGCCGAGAACGTGAACATTCCCGGCGGGAACGTCTCCGCCGGTGCCGCGAACTTCTTGCTGCGCGTTCCTGGCGACTTTCGAGACGCGGCCGAGATCGAGACGGTGGCCGTCAAGCGCATCGGCGATCGGCCCGTGTTCATCCGCGACGTGGGCCAGGTGGTCGACGCGTTCAAGGATCGCGCGAGCTACTCGCGCATGAACGGCATCCCCTCGGTGTCGATCGCGGTGAGCAAGCGCTCGGGGGCCAACATCCTCGAGGTGGCCGACGCCGCCAAAGCGCTGGCCGCGGAGCATGCGAAGGCTTGGCCGGAGGGGGTGACCTTCAGCGTCCTCGGCGACCAGTCGGCGAACGTGCAAGACATGGTCACCGATCTCGAGAACAACATCATCACCGCGCTGCTCCTCGTGGTGGCGGTGCTGTTGTTCTTCATGGGGATTCGCAACAGCCTCTTCGTGGCCGTCGCCATCCCCATGTCGATGTTGCTCGGCATGATCGTCATCTGGGTGCTCGGCATGACGCTGAACATGGTGGTGCTCTTCTCGCTCATCCTCGCCCTCGGGATGCTCGTCGACAACGCGATCGTCTTGGTGGAGAACATCTACCGGCACGTCGAGGAAGGCGCCGACTTGGTGACGGCGTCGATCCGCGGGACGCAGGAGATCGCCATGGCGGTGTTTGCCTCCACCGCCACCACCGTCGCCGCGTTTCTTCCCCTCGTGTTCTGGACCGGCATCATGGGCCAGTTCATGGGCTTTCTGCCGAAGACGGTGATCATCGTGCTCGTCGCGTCGCTCGTGGTGGCGGTGTGCATCCTCCCCGTGTTCACGGCGAAGCTGATGAAGGTGACGCCCAAGAAGATTGCGGTGACCGACGCGGGGGCGCGGCGCCCGGAGAATCTCGTGCTGCGCGCGTATCGGGGCCTCTTGAGCCTCTCCATCCGCTTTCGCTATCTGTCCGCGGCGCTCGTCACGGCGGCGCTGGTGGGCACGTTCGCGGCGTATGCGGGGCTCAATCACGGGGTGGAGTTTTTTCCCAACACCGAGCCCGACGCGGCCACGATCTCTGTCCGCGCGCCCGACGGCACCGATCTCGAAGAGACGGATCGCATCGTCCGCGCGGTGGAGGCGATGCTCGCCGCGGAGGGCAACATCGAGACCTACGTGGCGGAGGTGGGCGTGGCCGGTGGCGGCGACCCGATCCTGGGCTCGCAGGCCGCGGCCAACATGGCGCGCATCACGCTCGACTTCCTCCCCCACGCCACGAAAGCGAAGGCCGGAGAGACCGCGCGCATCGAGAGCACCTTCGACACCATCCAGCGCTTGCGTGAGACCCTGGTCGACATCGTCGGCGCCAAGATCACGGTCGAGCAGCAGGAGATGGGTCCCCCGGTAGGGCCGAAGATCGGGGTCGAGGTGTCGGGCGACTCGTTCCATCGAGTGGGCGCTATTGCGGCCCAGGTGCGGCGCGACCTCGCCGAGCTGGATGGCACGCACCACCGATCTGAACGACGACTACCGCGTGGGGCGGCCGGAGATGCGGTTGCGCATCGATCGCGGCGCGGCCAAGCGGGTGGGGGCGAGCACGCAGGCAGTGGCGGGCGCGGTGCGCACCGCGGTGGCAGGCACGAAGGCCAGCACGCTGCGCGACGGCGACGACGAGTACGATATCACGGTGGAGCTCGCGCCACGCTTCAAGGACGATCTCCAGTCGATCCTGGCGCTGCGGATCCCGGGCCGCATCGACACCAGCCCCGACACGTTCGCGGTGCCGATCTCGGCGGTGGCCACCTACGAGCTCGCCGGAGGGAGCGGCTCGATTCGCCACATCGACCAGGATCTGGTGGTGACGATCTCGGGCGACGTGCTCGCTGGGTACAACGAGAACGAGGTGCGCCAACGCGTCAACGACTACATCGAGAAGGCCGAGCTGCCTCCGGGCTACAAGCTGCGCCTCGGCGGTGCAGACGAAGAACAGCAGCGCGCCTCCGAGTTTCTCTCCGGCGCGTTCACGGTGGCGGTGTTTCTCATCGCGATCGTGCTCGTCACCCAGTTCAACAGCTTCGCGGTGCCCACGATCATCCTCGGCACGGTGCTGCTCTCGCTGGTCGGCGTGCTCTGGGGCCTGATCCTCACCGGCACGCCGTTCGGCATCATCATGACCGGCCTCGGGGTGATCTCGCTCGCCGGGGTGGTGGTGAACAACGCCATCGTGCTGCTCGATTACGTGCAGCAGCTGCAGGCGGAGGGGCGCACCGTCCGCGACGCGCTGATCGAGGCTGGCTTGGTTCGCTTTCGGCCGGTGATGCTCACGGCCATCACCACGATCTTGGGGTTGGTGCCCATGGCCACCGGTGTGGCGCTCGACTTCAGCGTGATGTCGCTGTCGCCGCTCACGGGGCCCAAGCTGATCCTCGGCGGCCAGTCGGCCGACTGGTGGGGGCCGATGGCGGTGGCCGTGATTTTCGGCCTCGCCTTCGCGACCCTCCTCACGCTGGTGATGGTGCCCACCTTCTACAGCATCGTGGAAGACCTCCGCTCGCTCTCGCGCCGGGTCACCGGGGGCATCAAGAGCTTGGTGCAACCCAAGCCCGCGGAGTGAGGCACCCCGCCCCACTCGATACCCGACGGACGAAGCCCCGGACTCTCGCGCCGCGCGGTTGGGTGGGGCCCGGGCGCACCATGGGGCCTGCGCGAAGGGAGCGAGAGGATGCGGCGGCACGCTCGAGCGTTCAGAGGATGGGGCGCTTGATCCGGTCGAGCACGGTGCGGAGCCGGCCGCACTCGGTGTTTCCCGCCGGGGCGCTGTTGGGCTTCGCGCCGCCGGTGTCGGCGCAGTGCATCGCGTCGAGGCGCTCGAGATCGAGCTGGAGCTCGTTTCTGCAGACATCGTCGGAGCCCGCGAGCTCATCCATCTGCTCGGCGTAACGCGCTGCCGCCTGGCGGGATGCGGCGCCGTGGGCGACGCTGAAGGCGAGCAGGCGAAACGCGATGGCCGACTCCCACACCGCGCCGCCGTCGAGGAAGGCTTCGGCGCGCGCGTAGGCCACCTTGGACACCGAGTCTTCGATCGCGGCGGCCCCTCCAGCGACACACATGTAGCGCTTGAAGGCGCGCAGCATCATGCGCCAGTCGTCGGTGCGCTCGAGCACGGCGGCCATCCGGTTCTCCTCGGAGGCCACGGCGAGCTCGGCGGCGCCCTCGAGCCACGCTCGCTGTCGGCAGGTGACCGCGGCGAGGGCCGCGTGCTCCCCGCGCGCCCCCCGCGGATCGGCGCGCAGCGCGAGCTCGAACGCGTTCCCGCACTCCTGCCAGTTGTTTTGTGCGAACAGGAGCTCGGCGTGGTGGTGGGCGAGCACGCGGCGGTCGGCGCACACCCCGAGCGCCTCGAGCTTCGCCTGATCGAACAAACCGAGGACGGCGGCGTGAGCCTGCGCCGCGTAGTCGAGGCTGACTGCGTCCAGCGGCGCGTGCGGCTCGGCCCTCGCGCTGGTCGCGTCGCCGAGCGCCTGCACGCGCCAACGCTCTGCGAGCTCGACCAAGATGCGCGCCGTGCGTTGGTGACAGGCGTGCCCCTGCCCGGCCGTGATGGGGATGGCCTGAACGTCGGCGACCAGCTCGCTCAGCGCGGCGGCGGTGGCCTCGCGCGCGTTGGCGTCCGTGGCGCTCGCCGACAGCTCGGCCAACGTGGCTTGATGCAGGCACGAGCGCCCCGGATCGAGCTGGCGCAAGGTTTGAGTCACCGTCGCGGCGCCGTCGTGACGGCCGGTCGCGACGAGCTCGGCGGCGAGGTCGGACAGGAGCGGGGCGAGGGCTTCCTCGCCGCGCCAGGGGTCGAGCCCGTCCGCGGCCGCGCTCGGCTGGCCGGTGGCGGCGAAGGAGGTGACGAGCGCTTCGCGTGTCACGGCGAGCAGCGCTTCGTCGTGTGTGGTGAGCGCGACGCGGCGTGCGTCGAGAGACTCGTCTCGGGCGGCGAGCAGATCGCCCCGACGCACGGCGATCTCTCGGGCGCCGAGGTGGGCCCAGGCGCGGGCCACCGAGCCCTTGGGCGTGTTGCGGAGCGCGCGGGTGTAGGCGCGCTGTGCCCCGTCGAGGCCTTGATCGGTCGCCGCTTCGAGGGCGAGCAGCGCCTGCTGGAGCGCTGGGTGAGCGGCGACGACGTCGGCGGGGGGGACGTGGCTCGGCGCGAGCGCGGCGCGCTCCGGGGGGGGCGGCGACACGGTGCAGGGCGCCGGGTCGGCGCTGGCCAGCGGCACGAGGGCGGGGCAGTGATCGATCCGCTCGCTCATGCTCGTGGTGATGCACTGCGGCCACTCGGTCTCCTTCATGATGGAAGGGTCGGGCGGCGGCTGTCGATGGGGGCCGCAGGCCGAAGCGGCGACGAGAGCGCCGGTCAGGCCGAGCGCGGTCAGCAGGAGGGAGCCTCGGGTCGCCATGGGGGGGTTGGACGCATCACCGCGTCCTTGGGTTCCCGCGACGGTGAATCGACGGGAACCCAACCATACAGCGTTTCCCGAGCGTGGGCGCCGGCGACGTGAGCCGCCGGCCCCTCCGGCGTCGGCGGGGACCTCAGCCCCGGAGGCTCGCGAGGGGTGTGCTCATGGGGTGGTGCGGGCCGCGTACACCTTCATCCAGCGGTCGTGGCGCGCGTCCTCCTTGGCGAGCAGCGCGTCGGCGCGGCTCACGGCCGCGGCGTCGCCCTTCTCCTCGGCGATGGCCCGGATACGGAGCAGGCGCGCGCTACGGCTCGCGTGACGGCGTGTCTCCTGGAGGAGCGCCGAGCTCATGGGTCGCTTGGCTGCGCGCTCGGCGGCGTCGCGGTTCTTGGTCGTGGGCCCTTCGCCCGCCTTCGCCTTTCGGAGCGCACCGTTGGCCTTGCCGTTGGCCTTGGCATCGGCGGCCTTGGCGGCCGCCCTGGCCTTCGCCTCCGTTGCCTTGGCCTTACCAGCGTTGCTGGCTTCGCTGCCGGCTCGTGCGGCCGCGGCGGGCGCCTCCGTCTTCTTGGGGCCGGCTTCTCGGCCAGGTTTTGCGGCGGCGGGGATCGCGAACAAGAGGCCGGTGAGGAGGATGGCTGCAGTCTTGAACGGGTTCATGGGGCACCTCGTTGTCTTGGGTTCATGAGCGAGCATAACAAGAGGCGTGCCGACGCGTGCTCTCGTGGAGTTCTCGCTTGTTGGCGCGCGTGCGGCCGGCCTCGGGCGAGGAGTTGCGGCGCGCCGGTCGCAGGTAGGGACAATCACGCGCGGCTGCGCACCCGCGCGCTCGTGCCTGCCTCGGCCGCCGTCGTGGCTCGCGGGTCAGCGGTACGTGGTCGTGTAGCTGTAGTTGAACGTGCCGGGCTCGAACTTCGTGCCAGGCGTCGTCGACTCGAGGTTCAGTGGCCCGGTGAGATCGAGGGCCGTCACCCAGGTCTTGTCGACGAGCACGCTCACCGTCCCCGTCATGTCGCTCTTGAACATGACGTCACCGTTGGCCTTGTAGTTGAACGAGATGGCGATGTTGAACACCGCCACCTTCCCGGCGCCGGTATCCAGCACCTTCTGCAGGGTCATCGAGCCGTTCAGCTTGGGGAACTTGGTGCGGTCGACCTCGCGCAAGAGGTGCATGGTCGTCACGAAGGGGAGGGCGACCCGGTCGCCGACGGCGAGCGTCTTGCCGCCGAGCTCGCTCGCGAACAAGTTGGGCCCGAGCGTCCCCGCCACGCGTTGCTCCACGTCCTTGCGCTCGTCGTTGCCGAGCACGCCACCGAGCTTGGTCACCACGACCGACGCACCCTGGAGCTCCGCCTCGTAGCGCTGGCCGTGGGTGGCCTCCTTCGTCGAGTTGGTGGCGCCATGATCGAGCGTGACACGGCTCTCCGCCTTCTCCACGCTCACCTTGACGCGCTGTACGCCGGTGGCAGACGCGCCGAGGACCTCGATGACCGCGTCGACGGTGACGTTCTGGGAGATGTGCTGCTTCTGTCCGTTGTCGACCCGATGAAAGGCGGACACCGTCGACTCCGAGGTGTGCGCCGCGGCGCCGACGTGAGGGACGGCGTTGGCGAAGAGGATGCCTTCCTTGGCCGGCGGGGGCGGAGGGTCGGCCTGGTTGTTCTTGCCGCGTTTGGCGCGTGCGCTCTTGCCGTTGTCGCTCGAGGGATCGTCGTCGTCGTCGTCGTGCTCGCTCTCGCTCTCCTCGGTGTCGTCGCCTCCGCGAGACGCGACGACGAACAGCCCACCGCCCACCACGAGCACCAGCGCGACGAGCCCGCCGATGATGAACAGGAGCGCGCCGCCACCCCCGCGGCGCTCTCGGTTCGTTGGGGGTGGGGGAGGGATGGGGGCGCCCACCGGCTTGAGCGACGAGTCGGCGAGGGAGCCGGCGGGCACCGCGACGTGGGGCTGAGGGGTGCCGTGGGCCGGCGTTGGATACGCGGCCGACTCCTTGGTGATCTCGTAGTGCGGGATCTGCCGCGGCGCCGGCGTCTGGGGAGCTGCCGGTGGGCTCGGCGCGAGCGGCGCCTCGGGCACCGTGACCATCCGATGGGAGCCCTCCTCCATCGGCTTGGTGTTGCTCCTGAAGTCGAGGCCCGACAGCGCCACATCGCGCGAGGAGGGCACCGCGACCCCGACGCTCTTGGCGGCCGCGATGAGCGCTTCGATGGCGATGGTGACCGATGGAGGGCGGGCCTCGGGCTTCTTTTCGAGCATGCGCTCGATCGGAGGATCGAGGGCAGTGGGGACGTGAGGGTTCTTCGCGGACATCTTGGGAGGCGGCTGGGTGAGGTGCGCCATCAAGATCTCCATCACGTTGTCGGAGTCGAACGGGCGGTGCCCGGTGAGCATCTCGAAGGCCACCACGCCGAACGAGTAGATGTCGGTGCGATGATCCATGTGGCCCCCCTTGCACTGCTCGGGCGACATGTAGAGAGGCGTGCCCATGGGGGTGCCGGTGCGGGTCTTGTGACCCATCGGCGAGTCGCCCATCAGCTTCGCGATGCCGAAGTCGAGGAGCTTGGGGAAGATGATGCCGTCCTCGTCGAAGGTGAGGAAGATGTTGTCGGGCTTGAGATCGCGGTGGGCGATGCCGTGCTTGTGCGCGGCCTCGAGCGCGCGCGCCACCTTGCGGAGGAGGGGGAGGGCTTCTGCGGGAGGGATGGCACCACGCTCGGCGAGCCACGTCGACATCGGCTTGCCCTCGAGCAGCTCCATCACCAGATAGTGCCGCCCGTCGTCGAGCTTTCCGAACGAGAAGATGTCGACGATGTTGCGGTGGCGGATCTTGTTCACCGCGCGCGCCTCCTCGAGGAACCGCGAGACGAACTGGGGGTTGGCGGAGTGCTCGAAGCCGAGCACCTTGATGGCCGCGCGCTTGCCGATCATGGGGTGGGTGCCGGCGTAGACCTTGCCGAAGCTGCCCTCGCCGATGACGCGCTCGATGCGATACTCCCCCACCACGTCGCCAGGCTGGAGATCCCCAGTGATCATCGCGGCGAGCATACCACCCCGGCTCGCCCGCTGCGTGTCCCCTCACCGGGGCGCGACGATTGTTGAACCCCGGGCCATGGCCCCCCCGCGCGCGCCTCAGCGCGACTTGATCTTGCCCCCGCCGAGGATGTAGGCGGCGCCGCCGCGACGGGGCTTGGGCTGCGGCTTCGCCTCGGCGTCGCGGGGCGCGTCGCTCGCTTGGGGCGGCTGTCCGAGCGGCTTGTACTGCATGCTCACGACGCGCCAGTCGTTGGGCCGGAGGAGCTTCGGGTTGATGTGGCCGATGGGTGAGCGCTGCGCAGTGAGCTCCACGAACGCGTACTTGGTGCCGCGATGGGTGAAGCTCTGGCCGGCGGACGGGATGGCGACCCCGAGCATCGTGTGTTTGTGTGCGTCGGAGGAGATGAGCACGCTCCGGATCCCCAGCGAGCGAAGCAACATGTGGGCGAGCAAGGTCTTGGAGTCGCAGTCGCCCTTCTTGCGCTTTACGACGAGCGCTGGCGGCAGCACGCCGAACGGCTCGTCTTCGGGGATCTCGTACTGGATCTCCTGCACGAAGGTGACCACGAGCGCGGTCAGGCCCTCGGCGTCGAGGCGCGCGGCGGCGGCGCGGCGACGGAAGAGCCGGGCGATGGGCTCCACGCCGGGGGCGCTGCCGTCGTCGAGCAGGTCGTACACGCAGTGCAGGCCGCCGTGGCACCCTTGGGGTGGACGCCACTGGAACCGGTTCTCGTCGATCTTGCGGTGTCCCACCTTCTGCGCCCAGCCCTGGTAGAGCCGGTGGATGTCTGCCGCCGCGTTGTCGTGGAGCTTGTAGCCGAGCCGGTAGTGCTTTGGCTCGAGCTTGGGGAGCCAGAACGGGTGCTCCACCCGCGGCGCGTCGTTGGGCTCGGGGTGTTCGGCCGTGCCCAGATCGATGCGCTCGTCGGAGGCGGCGGGCGGCTTCCGCTTCTTGGTGTCGGCGGCGCCTTCGTCATCGTCGTCGGCGGGCGCGCGGCGCCGCTCGCGACGGGGATCGTCGAGCTCGTCGAGGAGCTTGCAGCAGCCGCTCGTCGCCATCGCTGCGGCGAGCGAGAGCGCGAGCCACCGCGGTGAGCGGGGGCTCATGACGGACCCGAGATCAGATCGCGGCCGAGCTCGGGCAGCGGGATGAGGCCCTCGAGCGTCATCTGGAGGCCGGGAGCGGTCATGACCGCGAGCACGACCATCACCGCCGCGAGCACGATGGCAGGGGCCACGTTGCCGCGTCGGATCTCCGCCATCTCGTCTACGTCGCGGGTGAGTCGCGTGAAGAGCATCGTGCCCAGCGCGAGCACGCAGGCGCCCACCACCACGGTGACGCCCACGTGGAGGGCGGCGTAGGTGAAGATGTGGCGGAGGGCGGTGCCATCGATGGCGGCGTCGCGGTACATGAGATCGAGCGCGTCGAAGGTGGAGACGACGGCGTGCTGCAGCAGCAAGCCCAGCGCGATGAGGCTCCCCGCCTTGAGCACGCCGACCGCGACGTTGCCCTCGCGCTGCGAGGCGTCGAGCGCGCCCGAGCCGAGCAGCCGATGGAGCGCCCGGGACGACACGAAGATGCCTGCGGCGCCTACGATGACGCCGAAGAGCGCTTTGAGGAGTCCGACGACGACGAGGGCGAGGTTCATGGGGCGCTCTGCGACGGAGAGATCAGGTCTTCCGCTTCGGAGGCTCGTGGGGGCGTGTGGCGCCCCCCGGTTGGGTGGGGCGGGCCCGGTGGGTGGGGTTTTCGGGGCTGAGGAGCTGGGCCACGATCTTGGCGTCCTGGCTCGAGGAGGGGATCAGCATCGCGATACCCGCTCCGGGCGGGGGCTGCATGCCGTCGCGCAGCAGCATCACCCGCGGATCGTGACCGTCGGGGGAGGCGAGGAGGGCGACCCGATGCCGTGGCACCGCCTCGATCGCGCGCGCGGTGTGCGACGACGGGATGCCGACCATGGAGTCGACGTCGGAGATTTCGTCTTGGTTGGGCGCTGCGCGCATGGCGAGCGTGCTCTCCTCTCCCTCCTCCACATACGGGGGCAGCTCCTCGTGGCCCGGGCGAGGATCGGTGCCGGCTTCGAAGTGGGCGACCTCGAGGGTGTCCGAGCCTCGTCGCGCGGCGCGAGGCGCCGCAGCGTGCGCCGGGGCGCGCGGCGGCAGCGCACCCGCGGGTGACTCGACGGCCTTCATCGTGAACGGGACGAGCGTGATCTCGCTGTCGATGGCGGGGGAGCGGCTGTCGGTGAGGGCCTCCTCGGCGTGGACGCTCCGGGAGCTCGGATCGACGTGGGTGGGCTGATCGAGATCGTCCATCCGTGGTGCGTCGCCCTCGCGCTCGTCTCGAAACAGCGGCGGCATCACGTCGGTGGTGTTGCGGCGCTCGCTGGGCTGGCTCTTCAGCACGTTCTCGAGGGACGCGGCACAGCGCTCGAGCTCGCTCGCTCGCCCGTGGTCGGCCTGGGTCGCGGCCGCGGCCACGGCGCGACGCAGCCACCGCAAGGCCTCGCCGTAGTCTCCCTGCGCCTCGAGGCTCTGGGCCGTGGTCAGCGCCCAGTGGACGTCTTCGCTGTCGGCGTCGGTGGGAGGTGGGATCGTTGCCGGCATCGTGGCCCTGACAAGTATCGGAGTGGCCCTGATCAAGGATCGGAGCGTGCGGTCACCGCGACCGCATCGATTTCACCACGAAAGGCGGGCACACGCCCATGTTGTAGCGAGACGCGATGGTGAGCGCGCGGGTGATGCGGCGCTTGGGAGCGACGTCGCCGAGGGCGGCCATCGCCCCGAGCGCGTAGTCGGAGCCGCTCCCGATGGCGTCGAACCCGTCGGCCATCTGCCCCACTTGGAAGTCGCTCTCGATCGAATAGAGGCGCCCGTTGTATCCCACCAGGAACTGGCCCCCGGTCTCGTTGTTCGACTCGATCTTGGCGAAGCCGCGCTCCTTGAGGAGGCTGCGCGTGCTCTCGATGAAGCGATTGACCATGTAGCTCATGTCCGACTCGCGCGCGGCCTGGGCGGGCACCTCGAGCTGGTGTTCGAGGAGCTGTCCCATGCGAAAGCTCGTGGTGTAGCCGATGAGGAACGGCCCGCGGCGGAACACCTTCTTGACGAGAGACTGCCGTCGCGTCCAGCCGGCCACCGCAGCCGAGTCGGCGCCGATGTAGACGCGGTCTTGTTCGATCAGGCCAACGATGCAGGTCATCGATCGAGGGGCGGGGGAAACATCGAGTGGGGGGTAGACTGCGCTTCCGCGAGACCGGTGAGGAGGTGATGGAGCGGCTCGAGGTGCTCGCGGGTGGGCACCGCGAAGCCTTCGGCGGTGAGGAGCACGCGGGCCGCCTCGCGGAGCTTGGCGTTGTGCACGTCGACGAGGGCGCTCTGCACCAGGCGCACCAGGATCGAGGAGAGGCCTCGGCGGGCGGCGATGATGTCGTTGGGGATTGGGCCGGCGCAGGCGATCATGCGCATCTCCTTCGAACCCCAGCCGGCGCGGCGGGCGCGGGGCTCACGCCCCTCGGTGACAGGATCGAGGTACACGAAGGTGGCCCCCACGTCGGCCTTGCCGTCTTCGACGGCCCGGGTGACCCCCGCGTGCGAACCCATGAAGAGGTTCTCGGTGAACGCGCGCTCGAGATCGACGCCACGGTCGGCGAGGTGGGCGCGGATGATGAGGTGACCGGCGGCGCTTTGAGGGTCGACCCACGCCGCGCGCAGGCTCTCGAGGTCGTCGAGGTGGCGGATGCGCCCGTCGCTGCGGCTGAAGAGGGCGGTGAAGTACGACGACTCACCGTTGCGGATCGGCAGCGCGATCGGCACGACGTGACGCTGCGCCGTCGCGCGCAGCGCGAGCAAAGGCGGCAACCAGACGATGTCGATCTCCCCGTCTTCGAGCTGCTCGAGCAGGCGGTTGTAGCTCGACACACCCCTCGGAACGACCTCCACACCGGTGGCGTCGGTGAGGGCCAGACACAACGACTGGAGGAGGCCGCGGGTCATGTGCGGATCGGTGGTGAGGGCGATCCCTACCCCGATGCGCTGCGGCACCTCGCCGTCGGCGTCACCGTCGTCGCGCTCGACGCGAAGGTTCTCTGGGTCGTCCCCCGGCATCTCCTCCTCTGGTACGCCCATCGGCGCGGCGCGCCAACAAGATCCCCGCGCATTGGCCCACCTCGCCGTCGGCGACCCTCCTCCGCCGGCGAGCGTGTACACTGTCGGCGGCACCGGGCGACCCGCCGCGGTGCAGAGCGTTGCTCCAGCTCCTTCGCGCGATGAAGCCTCCTGTGAAGAGCGGTGGTGGTACCCGGCTCGCTCGCCGCGCCTTCCTCGGCGGCGCGCTCGGTGCCGCGTGCCTCCTCCGTGGACCGAGCGCTCATGGCGCCTGCCAAGAGCTGCTCACGCGCCCGCTCCTCGGTCGCTCGCTCGCGTTGGGAACCGCGTTTCTGCTGCGAAACCAGCGGAAGGCTGGCAACTTTCAGTACGAGCTCGACTACCAGACGATGGAGTACACCGCCGATGACAGCCCCGTGCGGCAGGCCGGCGCGGCGTGGGGCCTGTCGCTCATCCACCACGCGCGCGCGGCGAAGCCGGTGGAGAAGGCCGTCCTCCGTGCCCTGTCGTTCTTCGAGAAGCACTCGAAGCTCACCGCGACCGGCGGGCGCTACATCGTGTATCCGGGCACCGAGCACGGGAGCCTGGGCACGGTGGCGCTGGTCGCCCTCACCCTCGTCGACTACCTGCGCGTCGTGGCGAGCCCCGCGCTCCAGCAGCGGCTCGACGAGTACCTGGCGTTCCTGGTCGCGGCGCGGCTGCCGGCAGGACGCTTTCATCAGAGCTATCGACACCAGGACGGCAAGCCGCACGGGGCCCCGTCCCCCTACTTCGACGGTGAGGCGCTCCTCGCGCTCGTGAAGGCGGCCCGTCACCTCGGTCGGAGTGAGCTGTTGGAGCTAGCGCTCGAGGAGGCGGACGCCGGTCACAAGCTCAACGTCGCGCGCGCGCTCGCCGCGGATCCCGACTCCAACGTCACCAAGGGCTACTATCAGTGGGCGTCGATGGCCTATCACGAGCTCGCGACCTGGTCGGCGGTGACCTCGAGCGTGCACGCCGAGCGGCTGCTCGCCCTCGCCGACTGGATGATCGACGTTCATCGCACCCTCTCCCGCAAGCGCAACACGGGCTACGCCTACGAGGGCATCGTGCCCGCCTATGCCATCGCAGCCCGCGATGGGGACGAGAAGCGCCGGGAGCGCTACCGTCGCGTGATCGCCTGTGGCCTCACGAAGCTCACGTCGTGGCAGGTGGGCCACCCGCTCGCCAACGCGTTCATCCGCTCCCACGGTGAGCCCGACGAGCGCGCGGTGGGCGGGGTGCAGAACCACGCCAAGGAGTCGCGCTTGCGTATCGACGTGACCCAACACCAGATGCACGCGGTGATGCTCGCTCGCCGCCACGTGTTCACCACCTGACCCGCGCCGCCGCGCCGGGGGCTCACGCGGCCACGCTGGTCGCGGCACGGGGAGCCGCGCGCCCCCCGTGGCGCAGCACGCGCCACACGAGGCGGGGGGCGAGCAGCGACTGGGGCGGGGCGAGGCCACCGACCACGCGTTGGAAGGCGCGACAGACGACGGTGTCGGTGGTGGCGCAGGCGAGGGCGCGCCCCAGGTACCACCGAACCGGTGCCGGCTGCGGGCTCGGGGGAGCCTCTACGCCCGGGATCTCGGCGTCGCGACCCCAGCCGAGCTCGAGGAGCTGTAGGGCGTGAGGGATGGCGGCCGCGTAGTGCCGGGAGGCGAGACGGTGCGTGCCGGCGCCGACCGTGTGCTCGAGCGTGACCGCCTGCAGCGCGGCCGAGGTGATCCCCTGGCCGTAGCAAGGGTTGAGGCTGCACACCGCGTCGCCGAGCGCGAGCCAGCCCTCGGGGGGGCGCTCGACGCGATCGAAGCGTCGGAGGCGGGCGGCGGGAAAGTGGAAGGGCACGCCCTCGTCGAGCGGCTCGGCGTGACGCAAGAGGCGCGCGATGTCGTCACTCACGAGCCCGCCGGCGAAGTCGAGGAACCCATCGAGCGCGGTGGGGGGCTGCTCGCCGACGTAGCCGAAGAGCGTGACGAGCCAGCGCTCGCCTTCGACGGCGAACGCGACGCCGCCGCGCGGGCAGGCTGGGGTGGGGTTGACGAGGAAGGCCAGGGCCTCGGGGAAGGGCCCCCCGGGCCGGCGGACGAACGTGCGCGAGGCGTAGCGCACGCCCACCTCGAGGCAGATCTCGGGCGGGTTCGGGGAGCCGTGGGGGCCGCTGTTGGCGAGGCCGCTCGACCCTCGTCCGGTGGTGTCGATGACCAGGTCGGCCGCGAGCACCGACTCGACGCCGGAGGCGCGGACGCGCGCGCCGGTGACGCGGTCACCGTGGAGCTCCGGCCCGGAGAAGACGGTCTCGCCGAGCAGGCGCACGTTGGGCAGCGCACGGAGCCGCCCGCGCAGCACGTCGTCGAGGAGCTCGCGGGTCATCATCACGTTCGGGGCGTCTTCGAGCGCGGAGAACGCGAGGAGCTCCCCTCGGGCCCAGAACCGCGTGCGAGCGCCGAGATCGCGCACCGCGCCTCGGGCGACCGCCTCGTCGGCGAAGCCCGGGAACCAGCGCTCGAGCTCGGAGAGCGCGCGGGGCATGAGGTTGTTGGCGTGACGTGACTGCGGTGTGCCCTTTCGGTGCGCGGGGCCGTCGGGGAAGCGGTCGCGATCGATGATGGTGACCCGGTGGGCGTGGTCGGACACGGCGCGGGCGGCGAGCATGCCGGCGACGCTGCCGCCGAGGACGAGGACGTGATCGAGTGGACGCATGGCGGTCTCCTTGAGCTCGAGCTTGCGCGGAGACGGCGTCCGATCGCCAGATCGGGTCCTGCTCCATTTCTGCTCACTCCCCACCCGACGCGGCGTTCTCTCGTTCGAGAGTTCGACTATGTTGAGGGCCAATGCCCGACACCTTGGGAGAGCGCCTCCGTGAGAACCGGCGGGTCCGCTTCGCGGGGCGGGCGAAGGAGCTCGCGCGCCTCCACGCGCTCCTCGACAGCGGAGCGCCGGCGGTGGTGTTCCTCCACGGGCCGGGGGGGATCGGGAAGAGCACGCTCGCGGGGCACTTCTGCGCCGCGATCGGCGGAGACTGGAGGGTGTTGAGCCTCGACGCCCGGGATCTCCAACCCTGGCCGGACGCGGTGACCCAGGCGTTGGCAGACGCGGCGGGGGCGCGCGTCGGCGCCGACGGCAAGGTGGAGCTCGCCTCGGAGGCGCGGTGGCTCGTGTGGGTGGACACGTTCGAGCAGCTCGCGCGCCTCGAGCCGTGGTTTCGCTCGCGGTTGTTGCCGGAGCTCCCGGGTCAGGCGTTCGTGGTGCTCACCGGGCGAGATCCTCCCTCCGAGGCGTGGCGCGCGGATCCGGCGTGGACGGGGATCCTGCACTCCATCGGCCTCGGCACCCTCGACGACGCGGACGCCCGAGAGCTGCTGCGGCAGCGGGGAGTGACGCACCGCGCGACGCAGGAGGCCGTCCATCGCGTCACGCATGGTCACCCGCTCGCCCTCGCGCTCTTGGCCGAGGTCGCCCGCGAGGAGCCCGGCGTCGTCCCCGAGCTCGGGCCCGACATCGTCGCGGCGCTGCTCGATCGGTTCTTGGACCACCTCCCGACCGCTCGTCATCGAGAGGCCCTCGACGTGTGCGCCATGCTGCGTGTCACCGACGAGGACAGCCTCGGTGCCGTGCTGGGGCACGACGCAGCGCCCTTGTACGACTGGATGGGAGCGCTGCCGTTCATGCAACGACGCACGGACGGCCTCGTGCCCCACGATCTGGTGCGAGCGCTGCTCGAGCGCGATCTGCTCCAGCGCGACCGCACACGACGGGGCGCGCTCCGGCGGCAGCTGACCCAGCGACTCTTGGAGCGGCTCTTCCGAAAGGCGCTGCCGCAGAACGACCGCGAGCGGTGCTTCTACGACCTCGTGTTCTTGGGCCGAGATCACCCTGGGGTCGGAGGGTTCTACACGTTCGATGATTCCTGCGCTGCCTATGGTGAACCCGCGCGCCCGAGTGATCGCGACGCCATCCTCGCGTTGGTGCGGGAGCACGAGGGCGCCGAAGCAGAGGCGAGCGCGCGCTTGTGGCTCGAGCGTCAGCCGCGCGCGTTCACGGTGCTGCGTGACCCTTCGGCCGGGATCGTCGGCATCTTGTGTGCGCTCCTCTTGTCGGCGGAGGACGCCTCGGTGGACGACCCAGCGGTCGCGGCGGCGTTCCGTCACGTGCGGGCGCGCGGACAGCTGGCCGGAGGAGACAGAATTCACTATGCGCGGTTCTGGATCGTGCGGGGCGCGTATCAAGCCGTGTCCCCGATTCAGGATCTCATCCAGTCGCGGCTCGGTGGCGCGTGGCTGACCATACCCGAGCTCGCGTGGTCGTTCGTGCCCACTCAGCGGCCCGAGGTGTGGACGGCGCAGTTCGAGCAGCTCGGCATGCCCCCCGCCGATGACGCTGCCTTCGTGCAGGGGGGGCGGCGGTTCACCGTGCATCCCCACGACTGGCGGCGGACGCCCCCCGAGCAGTGGATCGGCGCCCCCCGGCCGAGCCCCGCCTCCAGCGCTGCCTCCGCCTCCAGCGCTGCCTCCGCCTCCAGCGCTGCCTCCGCCTCCAGCGCTGCCTC
>CAYOAL010000073.1:0-7872 GCA_964401935.1 uncultured Polyangiaceae bacterium | reverse complement strand
CATGCCTCTCTCAGCGGCGCCCGGGCTGTCCCACGAGGCCTTCGCGGCCGCGACGCGCGCCGCCCTCCGCGACTTCGTGCGGACTCCGCGGCTCGCCACGAACCCGCTCGTCGACGCGCAGATCGTCAAGCGGGCGGCCGAGCCCGAGCCCGTCGGCCCGCACCACGTGCGGCGCGTGATCGAAGCCGCGGCCCATGCCCTCGACGCCCACCCGCGCGACCGCAAGCTCTTGCGCGCGCTCCACGCCACCTACCTCAAACCCGCACCCACCCAGGAGAAGGCTGCAGAGCGCCTCGGGCTGCCGTATGGCACCTATCGGCGCCACCTCGCGAGGGGTACCGAGCGCCTGATCTCCATCCTCTGGGAGTGCGAGCAGCTCGGCGACGCGACGTCCCTCCTCGCCGAGCTCGACGACGACTGAGCGCGTTTGCGGCGGCGCGCGGTTCTTCAGAGGTGGCCGGTGACGGTGTAGCTCACTGCGCCGGGGCTCGAGGCGGCGCAGGTCTTCTTCACCTCGATGTGGATGGTGGTGTCGTCGCTGTACACGCCGGTCCCGTCCTGGTTGATGGTGCAGGAGCCGCTCGCGTTGGTGGTGCAGGTGTGGGTGCCGTTGTTGGTGATGACCCGCAGCTGGTAGCAGGCGAGGCTGCCGGTTCCGCTCACCGAGAGGGTGAGCACCACCTCGTTCTCGCAGAATCCACCGTCGGCGAAGAGGTTGTACCAGTCGGGGGCGGCGCCGGTGGCGGCGTCGAAGCCGGTGATGCTCGGGTTGATGTGGGCGCGGGTGTCGCTCGGGATGGTGCCCGCGATGTTGCGGTTGCTGCTGCCGTCGGTGCAGGGGAACGAGCCCACGTACACGCCGCTCGCTTGGGTGTGGTTGCCGAGCGGGGCGTCGGTGACCTCGCAGCCGTTCTGCACGTTGCCGTCCACGTCGTAGCTCTCGCCGCGGCACGCGAAGCCGCAGGTGCCGTCCGTGCAGGTGGGCTCGGCGTTGGGAGCCCCCACCCCGGGGCACGGGTTGTTGCACATCCCGCAGTGCTCGACCGTGTCGTCGCCGCCGCCGCAGGCCTCGAGCATGCAGCCCGCGGGATCGGCGTCGTCGCACGAGGCCTTGCAGCTGGGCGTGGCGGCGCCGCAGGCGGTGAAGCGCTCGGTGGCGGCGTCGCAGCTGCGCTCGCCGACACACACACCGTCGGCGTTGGCGCGGCTGCAAGCGAGCGGCCCGGCGACGTGATCGCAGTAGCCGCCGAGGGCGTCGGCGCAGAGCGGCTCGTCGGGGACGCACAGCTGCCGGGTGGTGTTGCCGAGCACCACCGCGGTGCAGCTGTAGTCGGGGGGGCAGGCGTCGGCGCCGGCGAGAGCGCAGTCGACGTGGCAAGCGCTCTGTGCGCTCCCCGGAGCGGTGAGGCAGGTCTCCGTGAAGTAGCCGCAGTCGCTGTTGTTCTCGCACGGGGCGCAGTGGGCGGGGCTCCGAGGGATGCAGTAGCCATCCATCGCGCCCGGGGAGATGGCCTCACAGAAGAAGTCGCCGCCCTCGGGGCAGTCGTCCTGGCCGAAGCAGCGCTCGACGCACACCCGGTCGGGGAGATCGAGGAAGACCTCCTCGCAGGTGTTGGACGCGCACTCCGCGTCGTCGCTGCACGGGGCGCCGAGGGGCAGGCCGTCGCCGCCTCCCACCCCGCCGTTCCCGACACCGGTGATCGCCCCGCCTTGACCCGCGGCGCCGTCCGTCGTGGAGCCACCGGATGCGCATCCAAGCGTCGCCCAAGCCGCCGCCAAGGCGAAGAGGCCCAGTCTCATGGTTTTAGCTTAGCAGCTCTCCCTTCTCTTCTGGAGCGCTCGCATCCGACGGGCTGCTATCCTTTTGCGATGACCACCGCGCGGCGGGTTCGGCGCAGCTGGCGCAGGGTGGCGAGGGCCTCCATCCTCTTGATGCTGGGCCTCGCGGCGGCGGTGGCCACCACGGTGACGCTTGGGCTCGACGGCGTGCCGCTCGCGGTGAGCGCGTTCTTGTTCGCCGAGACGGCGCTCTTGTTCGTGCTCGGTGCAGCACGCCTCGGACGGGTGCTGAGAGACAACCCAACGCCTCGCGTCGACGTGGTGGAGTGCCACGCCGACGAGCGGGTGCTCACCATCGGTGACGAGTCGATCCCACGCGAGCAGGTGGTGAGCGCATCGGTGATTCGGCGCGAAAACAAGGTGCTCGTGGAGCTCGGCGTGCGTCGCGGCGGGATCCTGCGATCGGTGCGGCTCTGGGTCGACGACGTGGCCGCTGGCGAGCGACTGCTCGTCACGCTGGGCCTCGGAGTGAGCCAGCGAGCGAGCACCTTCGCGGCGGGCGCGCCCCTCGCGGGGCGTCGCGGGGCGCTCGTGGTGCTCGGGCTCGCGGCGACGTGCTTCGGGATGATGATGGTGGCGCCCCCGGCGGCGATGCCGTTCGTGGCGCTGGCGCTCGTTCTGAGCATGTTCGCGGCGGTAGCACCACAGACCGTGCGCGTTGGCGCGGATGGGCTGCGCGTGTCGTGGCTCCAACGGCGGCGCTTCATCCCCTTCGAGCGCATCGCCGAGGTCCGCGAGGAGGTGGCGTTTCGGGAGCGTGTGCTCACGCTCGTGTTGACCACCGGCGAGGCGTTGCAGCTCCCGTTGGGCCTCGCCTCCTCGCACGATCACGAGCACACGCTGAGGAGTCGCATCGAGGCGGCGCGCCGTGCCCACGCAGCGGGCGAGGTGACGGCGGCCGAGTCGCTGCTCGCCCGCCGACCCGACGATGACCCACGCACGTGGCTCGAGCGGTTGCGGGTGATCACCGAGGTGGGGCAACACCGCCGCGGGGCGGTGCTGCGTGAGCAACTCTTCCGCATCCTCGAGAGTCCCGTGTCCTCGCCGCTCGCCCGCGCCGCGGCAGCGGTGGCGCTCGGGCCGCGCTCGGACGGAGCGGAGCGGCGGCGGATCGGCGACGTCGCGCAGGCTACGGCCTCCGAAGGGCTGCGGGTGGCGCTCGCGGCGGAGGTGGCGGGCGACGACGACGCCTTGGCGGAGGCCCTCGCCGTGCTCGATATGGACCGCGACGAGGAGGCAGCGGGGGAGGCCGTCCTTGTGCTCGACGCTGAGAGGCGGCGCGCCTAACACCATGCGTCGAGCGCACGTCCAACGCACCGTTCGCTCCTCTGCGATGTTATCTCGTCTCTCGCCTTCGGTGTGGGCGCTGGCGCTCCTCGCGACAGCGCAGCTGTCCTGCGGGACCGAGCTCGCCAAGGCTCCACCAGCGCGCATCCTCCCCGGCCCGAGCGCCAGCGTTCCTCTGGCCACGCCCCCCAAGCTCGTTCAGCTCGCGTCGTCACCCATGGCCACCTGCGGCGCGGCCGACGATGGGAGCGTGTGGTGTTGGGGGAGGCTGCCGCGGGGCGCCGTCGCCGTGCCGACCCGGGTCAAGGGGCTCGACGACGTCGTCGAGGTGCAGGGCGCGTTCGGCGCCCACTGCGCGCGGCACCGCACGGGAAAGGTGTCGTGCTGGGGCTGGGGGCTGCCGGCGGGCTCCGACGGCGGCACCATGACCGACGGGTTCTGGCGCGCGCCCGTGGACCACGCGGTGCAGATCGCGGTGAGCTCCAAGATGGGCTGCGCCCTGCGCGAGAGCGGGCGGGTGGCTTGTTGGGGCGACATCGGGTCGTTCCGCGGGCAGCGGTTCTGGCGCGACAAGGCCCACGATGTCTTGCTGCGTGGTCGCAGCACGAAGATCGCCGCCGGACGCGACACCACCTGTGCGCTCGTGGAGACCACGCTCTGGTGTTGGGCGCCGTGGCGAGCCAAGCCCCACACCGTGGGAGGCGGCGCCTACGTCGATCTGACCGTGACCGACGATGACGGCGTGTGTGCGGTGACGAGCGACGGGGTGCTGGACTGCTTCGGAGCTGCCTGCCCGTACGGCTCACGCCGCTGGGACTTGGGGGACGCGTGCCACCTCGACGTGCTCGAGGCCGCGACCGCCGTCTCGTCCGGACGCAACCCGTGTGTTCGCGTGGGAGGGGAGTGGAGGTGTTGGGGGATCAACACGAGCGGCGAAATCGATCCATCCAACGGGAGCGCGCGGCTGAACACACCGAGCCCCATCCCCGTCCCCTCCGAGGATGTCGTCGCGGTCGCGCCAGGGTGGACCCACGCGTGTGCTCTCCACGACGACGGCGCCGCCTCGTGCTGGGGCTCGAGTTATCACGGTGAGTTGGGCCGCGGCGAAGGGAAGCTGCTGAATCGCCGTTACGTGCTGAGCACGCACGCCCCGAACCCGACCGGCTTCTCGCTCGGCGACAACCACGGCTGCGTGGCGGATAGCCCGGCCCCGCGCTGCTGGGGCACGTTCACCACGGGGACCTCACCGTTCCAGCGAGGCTCGGTCGCCGGCGTGCAGATCCCCGCCGCGGCCGGCGTCACGCATCTGGCGTCGGGCGGGGAAGACGCCTGCGGGCTGCGTCCGGGCGCGGTGGTGTGCTTCGGCGATAAGCACAACGACCCGCCGCTGGTGGTAGCGCTCGCCGACGTGCACACCGTGACGGTGGGGGCGCGCTTCGGCTGTGGCGTCGTCGGCGCGGAGCGTAAGCTCTGGTGTTGGGGGTGGGACGGGAACATCGCGCGACCGGCGGACGCGCCGCAGGGCCTCGGTGACGACGAGCCCGCGGTGATCGACGGGGCCGCCCCGGTCGTGGCCGCAGCGGCCGGAGACCGTCACCTCTGCTGGGTGCGGGAGGGGGGTGCGCTCTTCTGCCGGGGAACCCACCTCTACGATCACGCGGGTGAGACGCGAAACAACCCGGTGGAGCCTCTCGCGCTCGGCACGTTTCCCGGCGTGCAAGCGCTCGCGGCTGGGGACTACGCCACCTGCATGTTGGTGGAGGGGACGGTGTCGTGCTGGGGGAGCAACGCCTTCGGTCAGCTCGGCAACGGCTCCTGGGAAGACCCGAGCGGTCTCGCGAAGGTGAAGCTCGCGGCTCCCGCCATTGCGATCGCCCTCGCCCGTCGGCACGCCTGCGCCGTGACCGAAGATGGGGCGGTGTGGTGTTGGGGGCAAAACGAAGACGGTGAGCTGGGCACCGGGGATCGCCTCGCGGCCCACACCCCGCGGCGCGTGCTCGGGGTCGAGAGAGCCGTCAACGTGGTGGTGGGACGCGCCGGGTCGTGTGCCATCAGAGCGGATGGCGAGGTGGTGTGCTGGGGCGATCTCGCCACCGATCTGTTCGAGCCCAAGGAGCGTGAGGCGGTCTTCGCGGCCGCGCGGGTGGTGGCGCTCGGCGTCACGGTTCCGGCGCCGAAGCTCGCGCGTATCGTGTTACCGAAGGAGTGAGCGGTTGGGGGTTCGAGTTTCAGCGTTTCGCACCGAGCACGACCCGCGGCCCGCGTGGGCCGCGCGCTCGGCGCTCGTCTGCACGCTCGCGTGCGGGGCAGGGCTCGGGGGCTGCGGTGGGGAGTCGCTCCAGAAGGTAGGCACGGCGTCGCTCGCCGACGTCACGGGCACGGCGCAGGTCGAGGACGAGCCCAAGCTCGTTCAGCTCGCCAGCGCTGGCTGGGCGAGCTGCGGCACCTCCGATGACGGCAGGGTGTGGTGCTGGGGGAAGCTGCCCCGCGGCGCGAGCAGCGTGCCCGTGCTGGTAGAAGACGTCGAAGACGTGGTGGCGGTAGATCTCGCGTTTGGCGCGTACTGTGCGCGGCATCGAGCGGGGAAGGTGAGCTGCTGGGGCTGGGGTGGGCCGGCGGGGCTTGCGGTCGGCGAGCGTCGTCAGGGGCTGTTCGAGGTGGACGTCGAGGGGGCCACGCAGGTGGTGGTCGCCTCCACCATGGCGTGCGCGTTGCGAGAGGGGGGACGAGTCGCCTGCTGGGGCGATTTCGCCCGAAACGACTTCAGCGTCGTGAACTATGAAGAGCCCCGCGACGTGATGCTCCCCGGCGCCGCGAGCAGAATCGCCGCCGGCGACTTCTTCGCCTGCGCCTTGGTGGGGGGTGGTCTCTGGTGTTGGCGACCCTCGGAGCAAAAACCGCGGCAGCTTGGTGGCGGCACGTATGTCGACTTGGCGGTGACCATGGAGGACGGCGTGTGCGCGGTGACGAGTGACGGTGCGCTCGACTGCTTCGGCGCTGCGTGCGGGAGGAGTCGCCTTGAGAACAAGGTGTGTCACCACGGCGTGGTCCGCGGCGCGACCGCGGTCGCGGCAGGGAGGATGCCCTGTGTCCGAGTGGACGGCACGTGGCGGTGTTGGGGGTACAACGCCACGGGCGGGATCGATCCATCGAAGGCGCCCACGGACATTTGGGCACCGCATCCGGTCCCAGTCGCCGATGACGTCGTCGCCTTCGCGCCGGGCTGGACGCACAGCTGCGCGCTCCATGAGGACGGTGGGGCCTCTTGTTGGGGTTCGGACTTCTGGGGCGAGCTGGGCCGCGGCGATCACGGCACGCTGAATCATCGCTTCGTGCTCGGCCACCGCGCGCCCAACCCTCACGGCTTCTCGCTGGGCAACCACCACGCCTGTGTGGTCGCGGAGCCAGCGCCACGGTGCTGGGGGACGGCGACTCGCGACGACGCGCCCTTCTCCGCAGCACCCCCGGCTGGCAAGCAGGTCCCGGCGGCCGCAGCCATCACCCGCATCGTCTCCGGGGTCTTCGATGCGTGCGGGTCTCGGGCGGGCGCCGTCGTCTGTGTGGGGAGCACGAATCTCGATGGGCTGATGGTCCTCGAGCTGCCGGAGGTGGAGGCCATCACGGTGGGGGAGGGGTTTGGCTGTGCCATCGCGGGGGCGGAGCGCAAGCTGTGGTGTTGGGGGTGGCACTACGGGATCGCGCCCCCCGCCGACGCGCCGGCGTCTCTGGCGCGGGGCGACGTGGCCGTGCTCGACCCCGGTCCCGTCACCGCCGTCGCGGCGGGGCGTCGGCATCTCTGCTGGGCGCGCGAGGGCGGGAAACTGTTCTGCCGGGGTAGCCGCCTTCACGACTTCGACGGCGTGGTGCGCGATGAGCCCGTGGAGCCTCTCGCGCTCGGTACGGTGCCCGGGCTCCAAAGCCTCGCCGCGGCCGACGGGATCACCTGCGTGCTCGCCGACGGGGAGGTGTCGTGTTGGGGGCGCAACCAAGACGGTGAGCTCGGCAACGGCACGTGGACCGATCCCGGCGGGCTCGCTCGCGTGAAGCTCCCCCCCGCGCGCGCCGTCGCGGTGTCCAGCGAACACGGCTGTGCGGTGACGGAGGACGGCGCGGTGTGGTGCTGGGGCGAGAATCAGGGCGGGCAGCTCGGCACCGGCGATCGCCTCGCGAGCCACTCGCCCCGCCGCGTGCTCGGCGTGGAGCGGGCGATCGACGTGGTCGCGAGCGAGGGTGCAACCTGCGCGATTCGCGCCGATGGCGAGGTGTGGTGTTGGGGGGAGCGCGCCGAGCAGCTGCTCTCCAAGAAGTATCGAGACCGCATCGCGCCGAGCCGGGTGGTCCCGCTCGGCGCGTCGGCCCCACCGCCCAAGGTGGAGCGGATCCAGCTCCCGAGCGAGTGAGCTCCCGCCATCCTCGCGTCAGTCGGGCGCATGCAGCGTGACCGACGCCGGCAGGGTGTGCGGTGGCGACCTCCGCTTCCCGAAGGCGCCGACGCGCGCCATCCCAAGCGTCGCCTTCACGCACTGTCCGGTCGCGCCGTCGAAGCTGCCCTGTATTTCGAGGTCGCCGTCGGGGTGGAACACGAGGTTGGCGCCGAACTGACGCGGACCGTCGAGGTTCTTGCACGCATGGGCGGCGTGGCTCTGTGCGGTCGCGATCTTCGCTTGGGCCTGGGAGGCGTTGAACGGTGGGAGATCGCCGTCCTGCGGGGGCGGGGCAGGTCGCGCGTCGGGAGCGGCCGGGACG
>CAYOAL010000072.1:5280-48758 GCA_964401935.1 uncultured Polyangiaceae bacterium | reverse complement strand
AAGACTTGTGTCATTGGCGGCGCCCTTCGGGAGCAGGAAGTCGGTGGTTCGAATCCACTCACCCCGACAAAAGACTTGTGTCATTGGCGGCGCCCTTCGGGAGCAGGAAGTCGGTGGTTCGAATCCACTCACCCCGACAAAAGACTTGTGTCGTTAGCGGCGCGCTTCGGGAGCAGGAAGTCGGTGGTTCGAATCCACTCACCCCGACAGAACGACCTTCAAGGTCTCTGGAAGCGAACAGCTTGGCGGCACGCCTCTCCGGCCGTGTCCCAACGGTTGCCACTCGAGCCGCACGTCGAGGGCTTCAGGTGGGGGCCGGGGTGGGCGTGCGGGCCATGCCGAGCACCGCTGACCAGGAGCGGCGTGGGGCTGCGCCGTGCGTGCTATCCTTGCAGGGTCGTCGTGAGCACCGAAGCGGCAGCCCTCCTCGAAGCCATACGTGCTCTGCCCCATGAGGAGCGCGTCTGCCTTGTCGAGCAGTTGAGGCGCGACCTGGCGGGCGATGTGCGTCCAGCCGGCGATCCGAGGGCCATCATGGGCATGATGGCCGACGAACCGGAGTTGATGGATCGGGTGTGCGAGCTGGCGATGCAGGCCAGAAAAGCAGAGCCGGATGCGGCGCGTCGATGGCTGAGGTGCTGCTCGACACCGACATCCCGTCGGAGGTGATCGACCAGGTGGTCGCGCTCCGGTGAGCTGCCATGCCGTACCCGCAGTTGCTGTTCTCTGGACACGCTTTGACCCGGATGATCACCCGGGGCATCGACGAGGCGGACGTTCGCCAAGTCCTCGACGCTGACGATGCCATCGAGACCTACGCCGACGACACGCCGTATCCGAGCGCCCTCTACTTGGGGTTCGTGGACGGCAGAGCCGTTCATGTCGTCGCGGCAGATGACGACGCTGGTCAGCAGACGATCGTGGTCACGGTCTACGAACCCGATCCCAGCCTCTGGGATGCTACATTCAGATCCAGGAGAGCCCCATGAAGTGCGTCATCTGCAAGACCGGCGAGACGAAGGCGGAGAGCGCGACGTTCACGGTCGACCGGAACGGTCACACCTACGTGCTCCGCGAGGTACCGGCGCAGGTCTGTCAGCAGTGCAGCGAGCCGTACTTCGACGCCGACGTGACCAAGCAGGTGCTCGCCCAGGTGGATCAGGCATCGCGATCCGGCGCGGACGTCGCGGTGCTCAAGTTCCGAGCCGCGTGAGGTCGTCCAACGGTCCAGCGACGCCGCTGAGCAGCCCCCGCCACCCGCCTGCCCGTTTCCACATGGTTGCCAGCTCGGCCGCGAATCGGGTCGCGTCGTCCGCTGTCGTCCTCGGCACCGGGCTACCAGCGGAGGAGTCGGGAGCCTCACGGCTTGAGGAGACCTCTGCAGCACCGGGGGTGGGTCAGGGGCGAGTGGTGATGGGGCCACGCCTCGACGCAGCGCTCGAGCGCCGAGTCGGCCAGGTGGGGACGCACCATCGCATAGCCCATCCATTTGCGCAGATCGCGTCCGAGGCGCGGATCGCGGTCAGCCTCACAACGTCCTCGTGGCGGGTCACGAGCCAAACCCCAAAGGCGTCGCGATGTACCGGCTCATGCTCCCGCAGGCGCGCGAGGATGCTGTAGGGGTCGGACCGAAACGCCGGATCGCGCATATCGAGCGGTGGGAGCGGAGCCATGGGCCGAGTCGACTCCCACGGCCTTTTGGCTGCAATGCGCCATGTGGTGGGGCCGTGGGGTGCTCAAGAGCGTTCGCGCCCGTTGCGGGCCGCGACGAGGTTGGCGACCGCTTCGATGAGCTCGTCGGGGCCGAAGGGCTTGTGGAGGATGATGGTGGCGTCGTCGATGACGCGGTTCTGACGCAGGGCCCCCGCCGAGTAGCCGGACATGAAGAGGGTGGGGATGCGCCAGGTGTCCATGGCCCGCTGGGCGAGAAGGATCCCCGAGCCGCTCGGCATGACGACGTCGGAGACGAGGGCGTCGATCTCGCCCGGTGAGGCTTGGAGCGTCGCGAGCGCCTCGTCCGCGTCGCGAGCGGCGAGGACGGTGTAGCCCGCGCGCCGAAGCGTGCGCACCACCATCTTTCGCACCATGTCGTCGTCCTCGGCGACGAGCACGCAGGCTCCCCCCGCGGTGGCCGTGTCGGCCCGCTCGGGGGCGCGCGGTGGATCGCTCAGCGGGTCGTGACACCGTGGGAGGAAGATCTCGAACTTGCTGCCGAAGCCTCGCTCGCTCGTCACGGCGATGAAGCCGCTCGCTTGGCGCACGATGCCGTAGCACGTGGAGAGGCCGAGGCCCGTCCCCTTCTCCGCTCGCTTGGTGGTGAAGAAGGGATCGAACACGTGCTCGATCATGTCGTCGCTCATCCCGATCCCATCGTCGATGACCGCCACAGAGAGGTAGTCGCCAGGCGGGATCGGCGCCCCGTCCGCCCCCTTCAGCGGCGCCCGGAGGGCGATGTTGGCGGTGCTCAGGGTGACGACGCCCCCCGTGGGCATCGCGTCGCGCGCGTTCACCATGAGGTTGACCACGACCTGCTCCAACGCTCCAGGATCGACGAAGACCGGCCACGGGTCGTTACCAAGACGGAGCTCGAGCGCCACGTCGGCCGAGAGCAAGCGGCGGAGCAGGCGCTCGAGGTGGACGAGGAGCTCGTTGACGTCGATGACGAGCGGCTGGACGGTGCGCTGCCGCGAGAAGGTCAAGAGGTGGCGCGTCAGCGACACGGCGCGCTGCGCGGCGAGCATCACCTCGTCCAGATCTTGGCTGGCCTGGGAGCCGTGCTCGAGCCCTTCACGTGCAAACTGGCTGAAGGAGAGGATGGCCGTCAGCACGTTGTTGAAGTCGTGCGCCACGCCGGCCGCGAGCCGACCGACGGCCTCCATCTTCTGCGCCTGTCGCAGCTGGGCCTGGAGGCTCTGCTCCTGCGAGATGTCCCGCAGCGCGATGACGACCCCCGCCGCGCTTCCGCTCGGATCGAGCAGCGGCGCCTCGCTCGCCACCACCGGCAGCTCCGTGCCGTCGATGCGCTGCAGCTCCACCACCTTGCCGCTCGTGGTGGCGTTCCCCACGCCGAAGCGCACCGGGGTGCGCCCGCGCGTGTCGACGAACGACGCCCAGTGCCCCAGCAGGTGGCCGAGCGCCTCCACTCGATCGCACTCGAGGAGCTTCTCCGCCGCTGGGTTCATGCGCGTGATGCGGCCATGCTCGTCGAGGGTGAGGACGGCGTCGGCGAGGCAGTCGAGGATGGCGGCCATCTCTTCGCGGCTTCGAGCGAGCTCGCGCTCGCGCACCTTCCGCTCGGTGATGTCGTGAGAGAGGATCAGGATCCCCTCCGGGATCGGCTGAACGTGCAGCTCGAACCAGCAGCTCGTGCCGTCCGCATACACGAACTCGTTGTCGAGGCGCTGCGGCTCGCCCTCCATCGCGAGCCGTAGCCGAGCGAACATCGCCGTGTCTTCGATGCCAGGGAAACACGTCTGCATGGTCCGTCCCACGAGCTCCGCCTTCGGGCGGCGCCCATGCACCGCGGCCGTCTCGTTCACGTAGAGGTA
Organism: uncultured Polyangiaceae bacterium; assembly: GCA_964401935.1. GTDB lineage: Bacteria > Myxococcota_A > Polyangia > Polyangiales > Polyangiaceae > JAPYTK01. The sequence continues at coordinate 45,210 of CAYOAL010000072.1, read as the reverse complement.
GCGATAGTCGCGATCGATGATCTGCAGCCCCTCGAACATGTGATCGAGCGCCGCGACGTAGTCGAAACGCGACTCCTCGCCCTTGCTCGTCACCTCCGTCGGCGTTGGCGTCGAGCCCGACGCGTCATCCCCCTTCGTCATCCATAACCTCCGTCGTCACCCCAATCCATCGCTCGAAGGCGACCTCGCCAGAGGACCATCGACGACGCGACGCACACACGACACGCGACGCACGCCACGATAGGCCCACGCAGCGCACAAGGCACGCAACAAGACGTGCGGTCCTCGAGCGGAGTGCGCTCCAATCCCACAACAGGCGCTCATCACGACAGGAGCCCAACGCAAGTTCTGGTCCACGTCCTTGACGCATGGAATCGCTCCGATCGAACCTCAGCGCTCATGCACCGAGCATGCACGCCGAGCACTGTACGTCGTCACGCGCGCGCGTCGCGTGGGAGCCTCGCCGCGGGGAGGCGGGCGCTCGGGACGCGGGCGCTCGGGAGGCGGGCGCTCGCTCGAGGTGCGTCGCGCGGGCTACGCTCGCGGGGGCGGGGAGGATGACGCAGCGTGACGCACCCGGCGGCCGGCTGCTCCGCGTGATCGGGGTCCCCGGCGCGGTGCTCATGGGGCTCGGCTCCATCGTGGGCACCGGGGTGTTCGTGAGCATCGGCGTGGCGGTGGGAGTCGCCGGTCCTGCCGTCGTGCTCGCCATCGCCCTCGCCGCGCTCACCGCCACCTTCAACGGGCTCTCGAGCGCCCAGCTCGCGGCCAGCCACCCGGTGAGCGGTGGCACCTATGAGTATGGCTACCGCTACCTGAGCCCCCGGCTCGGCTTCGTCGCCGGCTGGACGTTCCTCGCCGCGAAATCGTCCTCGGCCGCGACCGCCGCGCTCGGGCTGAGTGGCTACGCGCTCGACGCGCTCGGGGCGGACCCCTCGCGCTGGAGGGTCGCGGTGGCGGCCGGGTTGGTGGCCGTGGTCACGCTCGTGGTCCTCGGTGGCATTCGGCGCTCCAACCGGTCGAACGCGGTGATCGTCTCGCTGACGATGACCTCCCTCCTCGCCTTCGTGGTGATCGGAGCGCCGCTGGTGATCCGCTCCGGGGGGGTGCACTTCGCTGGCTTCTTCACCGGGGGGAGCGCGGACGGCTCCCCCGCCGGCAACGTCCTGCACGCGACGGCGCTGATGTTCGTCGCGTTCACCGGGTATGGCCGCATCGCGACGCTCGGCGAGGAGGTCCGTGCGCCGAAGCAGACCATCCCCCGAGCCATCCTCATCACCCTGATCGTGTCGATGCTCCTCTACGTCGGCGTGGGGGCGGTGGGGGTGGGGGCGGTGGGAGCGCCGCAGTTCGCCGCGGCGACCCGAGAGGGCGCCGCCCCCCTCGAGGTGATCGCGCGCGAGCTCGGCGCGTGGTGGCTGCCGTGGGCGCTCGCGGTGGGAGCGATCACGGCGATGCTCGGCGTGCTGCTGAACCTCGTGCTTGGCCTGTCACGGGTGCTCCTCGCGATGGCGCGGCGACGTGACATGCCCACGATGTTCGAACGCATCGACGCCCGCGGAACCCCGGCGCCCGCCGTCGTCGCCACCGGCCTCGTGGTCGCCGCGCTCGCCCTCATCGGCAACGTCGCGACCACGTGGTCGTTCAGCGCCTTCACGGTGCTCGTGTACTACGCGATCACGAACCTCGCCGCCCTCGCCCTGCCCGAGCAAGAGCGGCGCTACCCTCGTTGGATGGCGGCAGCCGGGCTCGGCGCGTGCCTCTTCCTGGCGTTCTGGGTGGACACCACGGTGTGGCTGGCGGGCCTGGGGCTGCTCGCGACCGGCCTCGCGTGGCACGAGGTGGCCCGCCGCCTCCCGCCGTCGCAGGGGCCGCGCTCGAGCGCGTGAGCCACGGCGCAAGCCCCTGCGACGGCGGGCCGAGGCGACTGGCACCCGGAAAATCGCGGCCGCTGCGCCAAGGGCTCGATTCCGCCGAACAAGACTCGCCAGCATGGCTCAACGATGCCAAACAAGAACGACCATGAACCTCGAGACCATCAAGCGGCTGTTGGCCGTCGACACCTCTCCTTGGATCTCCATCTACATGCCCACCCATCGGCACGCGCCGGAGACCGCACAAGACCCCATTCGCTACCGCGGCCTCGTGGAGCAGGCTCGCGCGTTGCTCGCGGAGCACGTCGACGAGAAGGCGAGGACCCAGCTCATCGACACGCTCGGCGCGCTCGACGCCCCGGAGTTCTGGAACCACCAGCGCGACGGGCTCGCCGTGTTCTGCGCCCGCGGACACGAGAGCTTCGTACGCCTCTCGACCCCGGTGGCAGAGCTGGTCGTGGTGGGGCCTTCTCCTCACACCAAGCCGCTCGTGCGCGAGGCGACGAACAGCCGCCGCTACTTCGCGCTCGCGCTCTCGACCACCGAGCTCGCGCTCTACGCGTGCACCCCCACGAGCGTCGATCCGGTGGATCTCGGCTCGATGCCCACCAGCCTCGCGAGCGCCCTCGGCGTCCGGAGCCACGGCCACGTCGACTTTCGCGGCGTGGCGAAGGGGTGGCGCCCCGTGTATCGCGCGGCCGGTCCAGGTCAGGAGGCGAAGAAAGAAGCGCTCCACGAGTATTTCCGCCGTGTGGATCGCGCGCTCGCGAGCGTGTTGGACGACGAGCACGCGCCGTTGGTGCTCGCCGGCGTGGGCTACCTTCAGGACATCTACCGCTCCGTCAGCAAGAACCCTCGCCTCCTCGACGCGGGGGCCGACGGCAACTTCGACAAGGCGGCGACGAGCGAGGTGCTCGCGGCGACGTGGCCGCTCGTCGAGGCCACCCTCCGTGAGGAGCACGACCACGTGATCGAGCAGTACGGCGCCGCCGCGGCCCAAGGGCGCGGGAGCGATGAGCTGCAGACGATCGGGCACGCAGTGGCCCATGGCCGCGTGCGGACGCTCCTCGTGTCGGGCGACGACCACCTCTTCGGGGTGGTGGATCGAGAGTCGGGAGCCATCGCGCTCCACGAGGAGCAACGCGGCGCGCACGACGTCGAAGTGCTCGACGAGCTCGCCGAGATGACGTTGCTGCGTGGTGGGGAGGTGCTCGTGCTCGACCGTGACCGCATGCCCACCAAGACCGGCTGCGCTGCGCTGTTCCGGTGGTGACCGCGAGCGACGGGCGCACCGGCCGAGCGCGTGATACGTTGTTGGTCATGAAGCGGCGCGAGACCGAACACATCTGAGCCGAGCCCTCGTCCACGGCCACCGCGGCGGCACGCACCGGTCCTCGACCGCAGGCGACCACCGCGGCCCGCATGGCGCGGCTTGCGCTCCTGCTCCTCGGCGTTGAGCTCTGCGACGAGCTCTACAGCGGGGTGCCGTCGGTGGGGTCCGCCGACATCCAGGAGACCTTCGGGGCGTCTTACGCGCTCACGTCGTCGGCCCTGTTGCTGGTGCCGAGCGCGGTGGCGCTCTTGGTGGAGCCGGTGCTGTTCGTGCTGGCCGACCGTTACCCGCGACGCTGGTTCGTGTGCGGTGGCCTCTTGGCGATGGCGCTCGCGGCCTTCGCCGCCGCCGCCGCACCCAACGTGGTGGTGCTCACGGCGGCCCTCTCGGTCGCGTTCCTCGGCAGCGGCTGCGGCGTGGCGCTCTCGCAGGCGACGCTGGTCGACGCGGCCCCCCACGACCGCGAGCGCGCCCTGACCCGCTGGGCGCTCCTCGGCGAGCTCGGCGATCTCCTCGCCCCCGGCCTCATGGCCACCGTCGCCGTGCTGGGGATGACCTGGCGCTCGGCCTACGTCGTCGTCGGCGCGCTCGTGCTCACGTGGGCCATCCTGCTCGCGCGTGAGCCCTTCCCCGACGATCGCGCGCGCGGCGCGGCGTCGCGCCGGAGCGACGACGACGAGCACGCGCACGCGCACGCGCACGAGCACGAGCACGAGCACGAGCGCGAGCACGAGGAGGAGGAGGAGGACGGCGACGACGTGGGCGTGGTGGCGGCGCTCGGCGTGGCGCTCCAGAACCGTCGCCTCCTGTTCTGGCTCGGCGCGACGGCGCTCTGCGATCTCCTCGACGAGATCGTGGTGGTGTTCGCCGCGCTCTACCTGCGCGATCACCTCGGCGCCGGCCCCGTCGCGCGCTCCGTGGTGATCGGGATGGGGGTCGCGGGGGCTGTGCTCGGCGTGGTCGCCACCGAGCGCCTGCTCGCCCACGTCGCGCCGCTCCGCCTCCTCTTGGTCGCCAGCCTCGCCTGCGGCTTGACCTATGGGCTCTGGTTGCTCGTTCCTCACCTCGGGGCGTCGGCGGCGCTGTTCTTCCTCGTGGGCGCGACGGCCGCCCCGCTCTACCCGATCGCGTCGGCAGAGGCCTACGCCGCGCTGCCTGGTCGCTCGGGCACCGTGAACGCCGCAGGACACCTGTTCACGCCGCTCTTGATGGCGGCGCCGTGGCTCCTCGGCGTGCTCGCCGATCACCTCGACGTGCGCGTGGCGCTCGCCGTGCTCCTCGTCCAACCGCTCGGCCTCGCCCTCGCCGCCCGTCATGGAGGCCCGACCCGAAGGACGCCGGCGGGGTGAGCGGCGCGAGCCGACGAGGCACGAGCGCTCGTCGTGTGCCTCGCGACCTCGGACCGTCGGCCCACCGAGTGCACCCTCGGTTTGGGGTGAGAGGCGGAGGTCAGAGCGGATCGAGCCAGCCTTCGGCGACGAGGCGCTGCCACTCCTCCCCGTCGGGAGACGCCCACGCCGCTCCCGACGCCGCGACGTCGAGCTGCCACGCGACAAAGGCGGCGGCCACCGAGCGCACGACGGGGAGGGCGCCGGTGGGCTCGCCGCAGAAGGCGGTGCAGAGCGCATCGGTGGGGTCTTCGAAGTCGCAGTGGGTCGCGCCCACCACCCGCGCCGCCCAGCGCGGTGGCGCCTCGAAGATTTCGGCGCCGTTGTTGTCGCTGTTGCACATCGAGGGTTCGCCGAGGAGCCCGAGCACCGGCACAGAGAGGGCGGCCGCGGCGTCCACGCCCAAGCCGTCCGCGTCCACCCAGTCGAGCCCGAGCACCGCGACCGCCGCCGGATCCTCACTCGCCGCGAGCACCGCGGCGAGGCCCCCCGCGGAGTAACCCGCGTGGACGACCGGGGCCCCGCCCGCGACCGCGCTCGACAGCGCCACCGCGTCGCGTCCATTGGCGACGTGATCGACGTCGGACAGCGACGCGTGACAGTACTGCGGGGTGACCACCCGCACCCCGAAGCTCGCGAGCTGCTCCGCGAGCGCGGCCATGTTGTTCTGGCTGCGGGAGAAGCCATGGCCGAGCACCACCAGCGGCGCCGAGCCGCCCCCCTCCGGGGTGAACAGGGTGAACGCCAGGCTGCAGTCGTCGGTGGTGAGGGAGCTCTGGGCGACGTCGACCGCGAGCGGGCCCCGCGCGGAGAAGTCGGGCGGTGCGATGACCGGCTCGGGGTCGCCGCAGGCTGCGACGACGAGGGGCACGAACAGGCGTGAAGACCAGCGAGAGAGGAGCATGCGGCGGGGACGGTAGGAGTGGACGCTCACCCACGGCAAGCGAATGTCACCGCGTGAGCCGGAGGCTGACGCCGAGCCCTCACCCTCGCCAGCGAGGGCCGGGGCGAGGGCCGCGTCCAAGGGCGGGAGCGCGAGCAGGAGAGAGGCGCAGATCACCCACGTCGCACGCGTCGTGATCTGCCCTCCTCGGGTATGCGGTCGCTCAGATCGTGACGAACTCCTGCGCCGCCAACGAGGCGCGGAACCCTTCGTGCACCTCGTGGGTCTTCTTCCACGCGTCCGACTTGCCCTTCATGCGCTCGATCCAACGCTTCACGTTGGGATACTTGGAGAAGTCGACCTTGATGTGCTCGCCAGCGGTGACGAGACCGACGCCCCAGTAGTCTGCGATCGTGGGCTCGGCGCCGCACAGGTAGGGTTGCTCGCCGAGGAGGTCGTCGTTGAGCACCGAGAGGGCCGCGCTCGCGCGCTCCTTGCCCCACTCGAGGGTGACCTTCTGCGACTGCTCGTCGGGGCGCTTGTGGTGGGGAAAGATCTGCGGGTAAACCAAGTGGTAGCCGTACTCGCGGTAGAACTGGGTGTTGAACCAATCCATGCGCTCGTTGACGCGCGCCCGCGCCTTGAGCTCGCGCGGGTAGAGCTTGGTCATCTCGAGCTTGTCGGCGATGTACTTGAAGATGGCGGAGCCCTCGGTGAGGATGAAGCCGTCGTCGTCGAGCACCGGCACGAGACGGTTCGGGTTGAGCTTCACGAAGTCGGGCTGATGGTGCGCGCCCTTCATGAGATCGACGACCTCGAGCTCACAGTCGATCGCGTTGTCCTCGATGAAGAACATGAGAGGACGCGAGGTCATGGACACAGGGTGATAGTAGAGCTTCATGTTGGTTCCGTTGTCGGTCCGGCTCTCGTGTCGTGCAAAACGAGCGGCGCGCCGCGGGAGCCAGACCGGTGTCCGCAGCGGCCGCGTGAGTGAAGCCTTTCAGCCGCCCTCCCCGCCGTCGTAGCGGACGGCCGCTTCGGACGCGTGCCAGATCGCGCTCATCGCGGGCCGGCGCTGCTCCTCGTGGATGTGGCCGACGAGCCCGGCGCAGCGCGCGATGAGGGCGAAGCCCCGCAGGATCGATGGGGCGATGCCGCAGTCGACGAGGATGGCCGCGAACGCGCCGGTGGCGTTGATGGTGATGTGTTTGCCGTACACCGCGTCGACCGCCGCGCCGAGCGCGCGCAACGCGGCCACGTGCGCTCCCGCCACGGCGTGCTCGTCGGCGAGCGCGAGCAACCGCTGCGTTCGCGGATCGTCGGGCTTGTGCTGGGGGTGGCCGAAGCCGGGCAGGGGCCGTCCGCCGGCGCGGTGTTCGTGGGCGATCCGATGCGCCGTCTCCGCTGGGTCCTCGGCGCTCGCGACGATGCGCGACAGCAGCGCGGCGCAGCCCTCCACCGTCCCCACGAAGACGCTCCCTACCCCCAACAAGCCGGCCGCCACCGCCCCCTGCATGGCCTCCGGCGCGCTGCCGTACACCAGGCGCGCCGCGAGCACGCTCGGGGTGAGGCCGTGCTCGGTGAGCGTCACGAGGCAGGCGTCGAGGAGCGCGAGCTGCCCCCGGGTCGCCTCGCGGCCGGTCACGTGGAAGAAGATGAGCTCGGTGAACGTCATCTTGCCGACGACGTCGCGACACAGGCTCTTGTCGCGGATGAAGACGTCGTCGGGCGTGCCGATGGCGATGGCGGTGGTGGGGGGCTCGGAGGATTTCGTCATCACAGCCGCTTCTCCAGCTCGTGGCGCTGCACCTTGCCCGACGCGCTCCGTGGGAAGTCGTCGTGCTCGAGGAAGAGGATCGCCTTCGGCTGCTTGTAGCCGGCGAGCGCGGCGCGGCACGCTCGTCGGAGCTCGTCGGCGGTGAGCGCCTCGTCACGCCGGGCCACGAACGCCACCGGCACCTCGCCCCACGTCGCGTCGGGACGCCTCACCACCGCCGCCTCGGTGACGCGTGGATCCGCGAGCAACACGCGCTCGATCTCGGCCGGGTAGATGTTCTCTCCGCCCGACTTGATGAGGTACTTCACTCGATCCACGAAGGAGAGGGTGCCGTCCTCGTGTCGCACGAACACGTCGCCCATGTGAAACCAGCCGCCGCGAAACTCGTGGCGGTTGGTGTCTGGCGCGCGCCAGTAGCCGCTGAAGAGCGTGGGGCCGCGCATGCACAGCTCTCCCGGCTGTCCGCTCGGAACGTCGCGGTCGTCGGGGTCGACGAGGCGCACCTCACAATACGGGCTCTGCTGCTTGGCCAGGTTGGTGGGTGGCACGCCGATGGGCAAGAGGCTCGAGGAGCACGGCGGGCAGCCGGTCTCGGTGGCGCCGAAGGTGTTGGCGTAGGGTGCGCCGAGCAGCTCGGTGATGGCGGCGATGTCGGCCGGAGGCACGAGATCGGCCATGACGCCGCACACCTTCACGCCGCGCGGCTTCACCCCTCGCTCGCGCAGGTGCTTGGCGAACGCGCCCACCATCCCGGGCATGAGCAAGAGCCAGCCGAGCTCGCAGTCTCGGACGAGCTCCCCGAGGCGCTCTTCGTCGAAGCCGTCGACGACGAACACGGTGCCGCCGGAGAGCAGCGTCCCGAGCGAGAACTCGATGCCCCCCATGTGATACATCGGAGACCAGGCCACGAAGCTGTCGGCGGCGGCGAGGCCGAGCTCGGCCCTCACCACCAGGTTGCGCGCGAGCTCGGCGCGGTGGCTGATGGCCGCCCCTTTGGGCAGACCGGTGGTGCCGCTGGTGTAGAGGATGAGCAGCGGATCTTCTGGATCGACGAGCGCCGCGTCGGCGACCTCGGGGGGCGCAGCCGGCGCGGCAGCGAGCAGCGCCTCGTAGGCGTCACCGAGCACCACCACCTCGGCGGCCACGTCGAGGGCGCGCAGGCGCTCCTCGTGGCGGGGGGACACGAACACCACGGTCGGCTCCACCAAGGCGAGACAGTGGGCGAGCTCGGGGGGCGCGAGGCGCCAGTTCTGACAGGCGAGGATGGCCCCGAGGTGGGCGGCGGCGAGGAGGATCTCGAGGTACTCGAGGCGGTTCTCGGCGAGGATGGCCACCGTGGCGCCGCGGCCCACGCCGCGCGCCGAGAGCGCCGCCGCGAGGCGCCGTGTGCGCAGGCCGAGCTCGCGGTAGCTTCGAGCCACCCGGCCGTCGTCGAGGGCGACGCGCTCGGGGTGCAGGCCCGCCCCGCTCGCGAAGAGGCTCGCCACCGTGCTCGCCGCCGCTCGTCGAATCAGCGCTCTGTGCTCGCTCTCCGTCACCTCGACCCACCCCGCTTCCAGGCCGCGCTCAGCTCGCTTCCTTGCTCGTTTGCCACGCGGTGAGGCGGGCCTTGGCGCCGTTTCGCTCCGGGTCCATCAGCTCGTCGTGCTGCGGGCGCTTCGCGGTGAGCTCCACCACGTAGCCGTTGGGATCTCGGAAGTAGATCGACTCGATGCACTCGTGATCGGCGATCCCACGCACCTCGATCCCGCGCGTCCGCGCGCGGTCCATCCACCCCTCGAGCTCGTGGCGCTCCACCTCGAGCGCGACGTGGAGATCGTAGTCGTGCTGATCCTTGAACTCGAACGGCACGTCCGGAGTCTCGAAGAACGCCAGATACGACCCATCCCCCATCTGGAAGAACGTGTGCAACGCGCGCACTTCGCGCCCGGTCATCGACTCGACGATGAGCTTGGCCTCCACCATGCGCAGGCCCAGGAAATCTTCGTAGAACGCACGCGTCTTCTCCGAGTCGCGGCAGCGGTTGGCGGTGTGGTGTAGCCCTTTGACCATGCTTCCCTCGTGGCATCCCCTCGCGCGCAGCCCACCGCGACCGTCGCGGTGGCGGCGGCCTGCGCCAATCGTCGAGCGAGGCTGTCTCCCCTCGCCGTCCCTGCTCATCCCCTTAACAGCGCCCCATGTATGACAGAAATTGATAAAATTAGATGGTAAACATCGATCTAGTAGATACTCATCCGATTCATGGGCTTCTCGCCGGTCACGCTCGATCAGCTCACCATGTTCCTGGCGGTGGTGGAGGAGGGCTCGTTCTCCGGCGCCGGCCGCGCGCTGGGACGCGTGCAGTCGGCGGTGAGCCACGCCATCGCGGCGCTCGAGGGCGAGCTCGGCCTCCCGCTGTTCGATCGCTCCGGGCGCGAGCCGCGCCTCACCGACGCCGGGCGGCGACTCATCGGCGAGGCGCGGCTGGTGTTGAGCCAGGCCCGCGCGTTCCACCAGCACGCCAGCGAGCTCCGGGGTGGCATCGAGCCGGAGATCGACGTGGTCTTCGACGTCCTCTATCCACGGTCGCGGGTGATCGCCGCGCTCGCCGCGTTCCACGCCGCGTTTCCGCTCGTCACCGTCGTCGTGCACTGGGCGCTCCTCGAGGAGGGGGTGCAGCGCGTGCTCGCGGGCGACGTCGACTTCGGGGTGTGCAACGTGATCCACGACACCTCGGATCAGCTGGTGGCGCGGCCCCTCACCGAGGTCGCGCTGATCCCGGTGTGCGCGCCGAGCCACGCGCTCGCGTGCGCACCGGCTCCGCAGTCGGTGGACGCGCTGCGGAAGGCGACGCAGATCGTGCTCGCCGAGCGCACCCGCGAGAGCACCGCCGATCAGGGCGTGCTCTCGAGCCGCACGTGGCGCGTGGCCGACCTCGAGACCAAGCTCGCGTTGCTCCTCGCCGGCGTGGGCTGGGGGAGCATGCCGCGGCACAGCGTGGAGCCCCTCCTCGCGTCGGGAGACCTCGTGCGGCTCCATCCCAAGCCCTGGTCGGACAAGGGCCACATCATCCGCTTGTCTCACCTCACCCGCGCCGATCGCCCCATCGGACCGGCGAGCCGCTGGCTCAGCGAGCGCCTCGCCGACACCTCATGAGCGCGCTTCAGAGCGGGGGAGCGCCGGAGAATGTGCTTGCGTCGAGGACGGTCAGAGACCAATTCGACACGATGCGTGTGCTTCTGGTCCTGCCCTACGTGGGCCTCGCCGCGGTGGCGTGCGTGCAGCCGCCGAACGAGCCCCTCACCGCCGAGGACCGCTGCGTGATCTTGTGTGAGGGCCAAAGCCGGCGGCACCCGTGCTTCGGGGAGGAGGCGGCCAGCGACTGCGTGTCGCGCTGCACCGCCCACATCACGCCGCTCACGGGAAACTGCCTGACGTGTGTGCTCACCCACTCGGGGTGGATGGGTCAGGCCTGCGTGTGCCAGGAGGTCGACGCGTTCGGCATGCTCGACGTGAAGTGCGACGCGTGCGCCTACACCACCCATCAAGAGAAGTGCGCCGCCAGCTCGAGCTGCCAGCGCGACACCGCCACCTGCGACGGCTTCGAGCTGGTGAGCCCGACCGATCCGACCTGTGTGCCGGCCTGCGAGGGCTAGCCCCTCACGCGAGCTCCCACCGACAATCGCGCCGGTCGCGCGCGCTGACGCTTGCTCTGACCGGCGTGTGGCCCTATGGGATGGCGATGGGGCGAGGATCGAGGATCGCGTGGGCGCTCGTGCTGTCGACGGGCGGTTTGTCGCCGCTCACCATGGGCTGCGAGGCCGGCGAGGAGGGGCCGCCGGGAGAGCCGGGCCCGCCGGGACCGCCAGGAGAAGATGGGGCGCCGGGGGAGGACGGCGCGCCGGGGATGGAGGGCGGTCCCGGGGTGATGGGCACCCGCGGTGACCCCGGCATCTCGTGCTGGGATCTCGACGAGGATCGCGTCTGCGATCAAGACGAGGACGTGACCGGCGACGGGCTCTGTTCGGTGGACGACTGCGTGGGGATCCCCGGACCGCAGGGTTCGCCGGGTCCACAGGGTGCCCCAGGGCCGCAGGGCCCCACGGGACCGCAGGGCAACGTCGGCCCCCAGGGCCCCACGGGCCCCCAAGGCAACCCCGGCCCCCAGGGCCCCACGGGAGCCACGGGCGCGCAAGGAAACCCCGGCCCCCAGGGCCCCACGGGCGCGCAAGGCAACCCCGGGCCGCAAGGCCCTCAGGGGGCCACGGGCGCGCAAGGCAACCCCGGGCCGCAAGGCCCTCAGGGGGCCACGGGCGCGCAGGGCAACCCCGGGCCACAGGGCCCAACCGGACCGGCAGGCGACGACGGCGTCATGGTGCTCCAGCGGTTCTCCGGGTTCGTCCCGCCGATCGCCGCGAACAGCTTGGTCTACGTCTTCGCCGGTCCGACCGCGTCGGTGACGCTCGACGGCACCCAGCGGATCTTCGGCGCGGCGGAGGCTCCCCTCGCCACGCTGGCCGGCACGTCGATCGCGCACGTGGGCCTCTGTTACCAGCTCGGGGCCGGGACCATCATCAACTTCGTAGGCTTCGATTACTCGATCGTCGACGTCACGACGACGTTGAGGCCCTTCGCCGCGACCGCCGCCACCGCCGTCCTCGCGGCGGGGATCTACACCGTAGGCTTGTGCGTGCGCAACGAAGGGGCCACGGTCATCGACGACAACGACTACGTCAACGGCTGGGTAGCGGTCACGAACTGAGCGTGCCCGAGGCCCGCCTCTCGCTACCGGCCGCGATCGTCCTCGCCGGGACGATCATGGCGGCCGGCCTCTACTTCGGGCTGCAGCCCCGCCCCTCCCCGACCACCCTGCCGCGGGACGCTCCTCTCCCCGACCCAAGCGCACCACCGCGCCGCCCGGCAAGCGTGCCGTCCGCGATCGTCCAGGTGGAGCCGCTGGCCCTCGAGCGGCTCGTGGGGGCCGCCCTCGAGCAGCACCGGGCGACGCTGGTGGAGCGCTGCTGGCGTCCGGAGGCCGCCGGCGCGGCGGGGAAGGCTCAATTTCGGCTCGAGTTCACGTTCGGGGCCGATGGCCGGCAGCTCGGGCGCGGGGTTCAGGAGGTGCGCGGCACCAGCCACCCCGAGGTGACGCGCTGCCTCCTCCGCGAGCTCCCGCCGCTCGCGCTCCGTCCGCTCGGCCGCGGGATGGCCACCGCGGTAGATTTTCAGCTTCCTTGACCAAACGGCCGGTCCGCCGGTCAGATGGCGGTGCATGGGCGGTCGGAGGGCTTTGCTCGCGCCGGTGGCGCCGTCGCGAGGTGCCTCGTGAGGGGCTTCGTGGGCTTGTGCATGAGCTGCGGGGCGCCCATCCCCGTCGGCGCCGAGGTGTGCGGGCGCTGCGGCAAGGCGTTCGGTCGCGCCGAGCCCTCGCCGCCCGCCGCCGCTGCCGAAGACGAGCCGTCCGAGGCTCGCGCCGACGAGCGCGGGCTCGACCCCGCCGCCTCGAGGGCGGCGACGGACACGGGGCGCATCCAGCGCGCCACCGTGCCCATCCACGCGGCCGAGCTCCCCACCCACGCGCGGCGGCGGCCCGCGATCACCCAAGGCACGCAGATCCTCGCGGGGGCGGCCGGGAGCCAGGCGGCGCAGCGCGACCCACAGGGCTCGACCTCGAGCCGGCCCCCCAAAGGAACCGCCATCCTCACCGACGTGGGGCCCATCCCGCCGCTCGCGACCCCCGCCTCGCCCTCGGACGCTTCCGCCGAGCGCGACGCTCGGGCCCCGGAGCGCGCGCTCTCGAGCGAGGCGGTGGAGCCGCCCCCCCCCAGCGGCACGACGGTGATGCCGGCTCCCCTGCCGCGTGAGGGAGAGGTTCGTGCCGCCGAGTCGGACGCGGGAGCCACCATCGTCGCGACCGTCGAGGACGACTGGGATCCAGGCACACGACCCCTCTACGAGGTGCCGCCGGAGCCGAGCGCCTCACCGGGCTCGGGCCCCGCGGAGGAGCGCGACCCCGACTCCCTCACCCGGCCTGGCGTGGTCCCCTTTCCGCACCTCGCCCCCAAAGAGCGCGCGCCGGCCCGCACCACGAACCTCGCCGCGCTCCCGACCGGCGCGTCCGACGCGACGTCGGCGCTCCCGAGCGCTGCGAGCGTGGCCCCACCGGCCGCAGCGCCGCACGCAGCGCCACCGGCAGCGCCGCACGCAGCGCCCCCCGCGGCGCCGTCGGCAGCGCCCCCCGCGGCGCCGTCGGCAGCGCCCCCCGCGGCGCCGTCGGCCGAGCGGCCCTCCACGCGCCCCATCCCGCAGCACTTCTCGCTCCCGCCCTCGGTGATCCCCCCCGCCGACGACGAGCCCCCTCCCACCCAGGCGTTCCCGCAGCCAGCGCCGCTGCCGCGGATCGACACCCTCGTCGATCCGGCGAACGCGCCACCGATGTCGCCGCCCATCGCGCTCCCCGGCGCGCCGCGCGCGCCACAGCCGTCGCTCGCCGCGCGCGAAGAGGCCGCGATGAGCATGGTGGCGGGCACCGCCAAGATCATCTCGGAGGCGTTCAACGTTGGGTTCGGCAAGTCGATCCCTGGCTGGCGCACCGAGGTCGCGGCGCCCGTCGGGCTCAGCACCGAGGGAGGCAAACACGCGCTCCTCCCGGTGACCTTGGTCAACGACGCGGGCCAGCGCATCACGATCGGTCACACCGACGCCCTCGCGCGGCGCGTGGTGCTGCGCACGCACGCGGCGCTCATCCGAGCCTACAGCGCGCGCTACGGTCAGGGGTGGAGCGTGAGTCGCGAGCAACACGAGGAGCTCTGCGAGGGGATCCGAGCCTTCTTCGCCGCGATGCAGTTCGACGTCGCGATGGATGAGCGCGTGTCGGGGCCTCCCCCGAGAGCCGTGACGCGCTCCAGCACCCCGGCCGTGCTCGGCGTCGCCTTCCTTGGCCTGGTGCTCGTCGTGCTCGTGCTGTGGCTCGCGCGCTGAAGCCGACGCCGATCGGCGGTGACTCGCCGTCGCTCACGGAACGGTCGAGGAGTGCAGACACCGCGACGACCCATGGCCTATCGTGAGACGTTGTCCCGGCCCCCCAACAACGTGCGCGCGCAGATCCTCGACGCCGCGATCGCCGTGCTGAAGGAGCATGGAGAGCGCGCGATGACGCAGACACGGGTCGCCCAGGTGGCTGGCATCCCGCAGGGCCACCTCACGTACTATTTCCCCAAGAAGAGCGATCTCGTCCTCGGGGTGGCGTCCCGCTTCGCCGAGGTGAGCGGCGCCGAGCTCGTGGCGTTCTTCGCGGAGCGCGCCGAGCTCCCGCCGCGGGCGCGGCTCATCGCGTACGCCAAGCACCTCATCGTCGATCGCGACCGCACGCGCATGTTGCTCGGCTTGCTCGTGATGTCGGAGACCGAGCCCGAGCTCTCTGCCATCCTCGAGCGCAACGCGCTCATGCTGCGGACGATGCTCGCCACCGCGATCTCGCGCCCTCCCGAGGATCCCGCCGTGGATCTGCTGCTCGCGCTCCTGTGGGGCCTCGGTCTGCACGAGTTCGTGCTGCGCACCGATCAGACCGACGCGTTCTTGGCGCGGGCGTTCGCGTTGCTCGAGCTCGAAGACTGAACGCAAGGTGCGCGCGCGGCCCCGACGCCACGAGCGCCGGCCGGGCGACGAGCGCCCGAGCCGAGCGCGAGCGTGCACGACGGCCAGCGTGACGTGCGTTATGCTCCGCTCCGGAGGCAGCGGATGGGCATGGGGATGACACAGCGTTTCGTGGCGTCGTGGGTGATCTGGCTCGCGGTGCTCGCCATCGTGGTCACGTCGGGAGGCTGCCAACAGCTCGAGAAGCTGGCCGGCGGCGCCGACAAAGACGAGACCGACGACGACGGCAAGAGCAAAAAGAAGAAGAAGAAGAGCGACGACGGCGACGACGACGACGACGACGACGACGATGACGACGATGACGACGACGCGAAGGACGTGGAGCCCGCGCCCAGGTCGGAGCCGGCCCCCACGCAGCCGGCGAGCGAGCCGGCGCCCGCGTCGGTCACCACCTACCCCGACCAGAAGGAGGAGTCGGGCGACTTCAAGCTCCTCAAGGTTATCCCCGTGCGCACCGCGGCCGAAGACGGCGCGACGCAGCTCGTGGAGCTGACGAGCGGTACGCTCGTCACCATGAAAGCCTCGCACCAAGGCTGGAGCTTGATCGAGTACGACAAGCCGAGCGATAGCGCCACGCGCGAGAGAGGCTGGGTTCACGCGCTCCCGACCGCGACCGACACCTTCGAGTCGACCGCGAGCCCCGAGCCGTCGCCGGCGCCGCCCCCAACCCCGACCCCCACTCCGACCCCCACTCCGGCCAGCCCCACGCCGACGCCCACACCGACGCCCACGCCAAAGCCGCCGACGCCACAGCCCCCAGCGACCCCGGCGCCGAAGCCTTCGACGACCGCGACGGCGAAGCCGCCCAACCTCAACCCGTGCGGGTGCAAGGTGGGAGACCTGATGTGCGCGATGAAGTGCGCCCAGAAGGGCGGCAAGCAGTGAGATAGCGTGGCGTGTCCGCTCGCGCCTCGACGACGATGGGAGACCGAGGGCGCGACACCGCCTCGCGCGACGCCGCCTCGCGCGACGCGCCGCCGCTGGCTGCGAGAGCTCGCGGCTGGCTGGCGCTCGCCCTTCCCGGCGCGCTCGTGATCGGGCTCGATGTCGTCCGGCGGGGCGAGCGCTTC
Organism: uncultured Polyangiaceae bacterium; assembly: GCA_964401935.1. Lineage (GTDB taxonomy): Bacteria > Myxococcota_A > Polyangia > Polyangiales > Polyangiaceae > JAPYTK01. The sequence goes on along the minus strand of CAYOAL010000072.1, from coordinate 29,250 downwards.
GCCCTCATGGATGGGCCGCATCGACTCGGCTACGCCGGCACCGCCGTCTTGTCCCTCGCCGCCTGGGCGCTGTGGCTCACGGCGGCGACCCGCCCCTCGCCGGCGCGTGCGGTGGCGGCGCTCTCGTTCGTGCTCACGTTCGCGCTGAGCGCGGCGGTGCAACACGAGTTCTTCACCCACTACAACGTGTACCTCGCGCTCGACGCGCAGCTGAACGCGGAGTCGATCCCCTGGGCGCTCGCGGGCTCATTGCCCCTCGGGGGGCGCGCCTTGGCCGTCGCCGCGGGATGGCTCTTGGTCGCCATCGGGTGCGTCGCCATCGCGTGGCGGGTGAGCGGTCCTCGCCCCTTGGGGGTGAGACTCGCACTCCTCGGCGCCGCGGCCCCCCTGATCGCGCTCACCGCCGTCCCCACCAGCTACCGGGGCGTCCAGTCGTCGACGCCCGACGTGCTCTACCTCCACGCCCTCCGCGTCGGGGTGACCGAGAACCTCCGCGAGGCCCTCGGCGAGCCACCGCGCCGCGCGCGCTTCCAGCTGCGCACGCCCCCCGAGCTCCCCCCGCTCGAGCCGCGCCCACACCCGCCGCGCAACGTGCTCGTGATCGTGCAAGAGGCGGTGCGTGCCGACGTGTCCTGCCCCGAGCCTAGCGCAGCCTGCGACGCCCCCTCCGCCCCGACCCACGCCGTCACCCCCGGACGCATCGTCTTCTCCGAGATGCGCGCGGTGAGCTCGAGCACCGCGGTGGCGCTCACCACCATGTGGACCGGTCTGCCGCCGACCGCGCCGCGCGAGGTGCTCTTCTCGGCGCCCCTCTTGTGGGACCTGGCTCACCACGCCGGCTACCGCACGGCGTACTGGACGAGTCAGCACCCGATGTTCGCCAACACCCGCCTGTTGGTGCAGGGAGCGCCGCGCGACCGCTGCGTCTGGGCCACCGAGCTCGATCCGGTGGCCGATTACCTCATCGGCGCCCGCGACGAGCTCGTCACCCAGCGCGCGCTCGCCGATCTGGACACCCTCGAGGAGCCGTTCTTCGCCGTCGCCCACTACTCGAACGTGCACATGCCACGACGGATCGATCCGGAGCGGGCGCCCTTCCAACCCACCGACCGGCGCTATCGCCGCTCGAGCGACGAAGGCCAGAAGAACTACTATCGCAACGCGGTGTACCTCTCCGAGCTCGCGGTGGCGCAGCTGGTGGCCGAGGTGCGCGCGCGCCCGAGCGGCGCACGCACCGTGATCCTGTACCTGTCCGATCACGGTGAGGCCTGGTTCGAGCACGGGCAGAACAACGACCACGGCGCGACGCTCTTCGACGAGGAGATCCGTATTCCGGCGTGGATCGACGCCCCCCCGACGACGTTGACGGCGCGTGAGGCCGAGGCCCTCCGCGAGGCACGCGAGGAGCGGGTGTTTCAGAGCGTGGTGGCGCCGACGGTGCTCGATCTGCTCGGGCTCTGGGATGCGCCAGCCCTCGCCGCTCACGTCGGACGCATGGCGAGCCCCCCGCTCACGCGCCGGCTCTCCCGCGCTCCCGAGGTGTTGACCAACGTCTCGTGGGCCTGGGAGTATGGCGATCCGAACTGGGCGCTCATGGCCGGGAGTCGCAAGCTGCTCGCGCGTAGCGACGACGCCCGCTACCTGTGCTTCGACGTGACAGCCGATCCGCGCGAGCGCCACGATCTGGGGCCCTCGGGCTGCAGCGCGTTGCTGCCGCTCGCCGACGAGGTGTTCGGCATGTTGCCGCGCGAGCTCGGGCGCCTGCGCGAGCGGCCAGCCTGGGGCTGGCCGCGGTGACGTTCACTTCGGAGCGCTCGGGCTCACGTCTTTGCAGCAGCGGAAGCCGAGGTGATAGTTCGCGTGGTTCTTGCCTTCGTTGTCGTGCCACGCCGGCGCGCGCCAACGGCAGTCGTCCTCGTGGGCCTCGATGGTCTGAAAGATGAACCAGCTCCCCTTCATCTCGGGCACGCCGAAGCCTCCCTTCTTCCCGAGCTCCGCCTCCGAAAGCGGCAGCGCCATGTGCTCGGCCGCGTTGCCGTGGAGATCGTAGACCCCGAACTTGCTGCGGCACTCGGGGAACGCGCCGGTGGGGTAGGTGTTGGAGCCGCACTTCCAGGCGCTCTCCGGGCACTTCTTCGACTTCTTGCTCCCCGTCGCGCACTTCTTGTGGTCTTTCTCGGCACCGTAGGCCCACACGATCTCGCGCTTGATGTTGTGCATGCCCCGCATGACGTTGCGCGGGCGACCGAACGCGTAGTCGTCGGCAGGAGCGAGCACTGCCCCCGCACACGCCCCCTCCCACTCGTGCGCGTCGCAGAGTCGCTTGCCCACCGCTTTGCAGAGCTCTTGCGCCTGGTTGGTGGTCACCCACGTCATCGGGTATTCACAAGGCAGCCCGGGGAACTCGAAGCGATCGATGCAGGTCGTGGCGTCGGCCTCTTTCTCCCGCGACGGATCGAAGATCGGGACCATGAACGGCGCGCCACACTGGGGCTTCTTCTCATCCTTCACGCCCGCCTGCCGGCGCTTCTCCATGCACTCCTTCTGCGTCATGGGGTGCTCGACCACGGGGGGGTTGCCCTGTCCGATGCGCTTGTTGGAGAACACGATCGCGCGCACCGCCTCCACCTGCGCGTCGCTCGCCGCCCCCATCGCCTTCATGCGCCGGAGCATCGCCTCGCGCTGCTCCTCGATGGTGGACAGCGCGAGATCGGGCTCGGGGAGCTCGTCGCTCTCGAAGGCCGGCGCGGGCGGCGGCGCTGGCCGAGCGGCGCTCTGGTCGGGGGGCGTGAAGGCCGTCCCCGCGTCGTCCGCCTCGCCGGAGCTCACGTGCGCGGAGCCGTTCCCGGCGGGCCCCACCGTGTCCGACTCGGACGCCTCGGGACAACCGCTCAGCACGACGAGCAAGCCCGCACCGAGCCCCTTCACGATGGGGGAACGGAGGCGGAGCCATGGAGACGAAGCGAGCCTGAGCACCACGGCGGCGGAGCTTAGCGCATGCCTCGAGCTTGGCTCGATCGTTTCTCGTCCGAAGGCCTGGCGCGCGGTGAGCGGGCAGCCCGCGCGGGGCGAGGCTCAGCGGGCGCCGAAGAGCTCCGCTTCCATCCACGCCACCATGCGCCACAGCGACGTGGGTCGCCCGCCGAGAGGCTGGCCCACGAGCGTGGGCTGCATGGGGCGCATGCGGCGCTTGGGTTGGCCGAGGAGGGTGGGCTGGACCGGACGCATCGCGTGCGCCGGACGCGTCGCAGCCGGTGGTCGGGCTGCCGTGTGGGCGCCGGTGATCGTCCAGAAATCGGGTTCGAAGCAGTCGTTCGAGCTCATCGTCGGGTCTGACGGTCGAGGGGTTGAGGTGCGCGCGTTCCGCCCGGAGAGTTTTGCAGAAACCGTGCCGGCGCCGCGCCCGTCTTGGCACCGCTCAGCGCGTGCGATCGCCGCCACTTCTCGAGGCCCTGGGCGCGTGGCGCGACCGCGCAACCGGCCGGCCGGCCGGAATTTTGACCACCCTGGCGAGGCCCGACGGGGGCGGTCGGAGGCTGCGCTGGCCGATGAAAACCGGCATGCTGAGCCCGTGCTCTGCCGTGCCGCCGTCGCGCTCGTGGGCCTCGTCGCCCTGACGGGGTGCGACGCCGCGGCCTCGCGCGCCGACGGGGCAGCGGTGACCGGCTCGCCGGCGACGAGCGCCGCGGATGCGAACGCGGACGCGGCGACGAGCGCGCCCGACCTCCCCCCCGGTCGCCCGAGCGGCAGCGCGAGCCACCCGGTGGAGGCTCCGCCGCCAGCGCCGAGCCCACCCCCGTGGGCGGTCCCTCGCACCGGCGCCTGCCCTCCCGACGACGGCCGGCCGATCTCGCTCATGCACCACGTCCACAGCGGCGACGCGGCGCGGGTCAACCTCATCCTCGAGCGCTACCGCTGCCGCTACCCCGACCGGACATCGCTCGTGACCATCGGCGAGAGCCACGGCGGCCTGCCGCTCTTGGCCCTCTACCTGGGGAGCTCCATGCCCGCACCCGCGCTCGCCCACGACCGACCTACGGTGCTCCTCCACGGCGGGATCCATGGCGCGGAGGTGATGTCGACGCTGTTCGTGTTCGACGCGATCGCCGGCCTCCTCGAGAGCGACGACCCGGACGTCGCGGCGATCCTCGAGCAGCTGGTGGTGGTCGCGGTGCCGCTCCTCAACCCGGACGGCAACCACCTCAGCGCGAACCACAAGCTCGTCGGCCGCAAGAACGGGCGCGATCTGAACGGCGACGGCCGGCGCGCGATGGCCGAGGGGGTCGACTTGAACCGCAACTTCCCGTTCCGCTGGGGGTCGCTCGGCGAACGCGGCTCGAGCCGCCACCCCATCAGCCAGTATTACCGCGGTCCCGCCGCCGCCTCCGAGCCAGAGACCCGCGCCCTCATGCGGCTCGCCCATCACGAGCACTTCGTCGGCGCCCTCGCGTATCACACCGGCACCATCGCCCTGCTCGTCCCCTACGCCGTCGACGGCGCCAAGAGCCCGACGCCCGACCTCGCCTGGGCCGTGGCCGAGGACATCGCTGCACGCGCCCACGGGCACCCCGAGGGTCGCTTTCCGGTGCGGCGGCGACTCTACCCGGTAGACGGCAGCGACATCGACTGGCTCCGGCATCAGCTCGGCACCGTGGCCCTGCTGGTGGAGGGGGCAGACGATGGAGGGCGGCCGCAGCCGCTCCGGCTGGCCATGCGACGCGCGGTCGCCACGACCTGGCGGGTCCTCCTCGAGCGCTTCGTGAAGGGCCCGGCCGTCACCGGTCGGGTGCTCGACGCCGCGGGCCGGCCGGTGGCGGCCGAGCTCCAGATCGACGAGATCGTGCTGCACGAGGGCGAGCGCTGGACCTCTCGTTGTCGGGACGGACGCTACGCGCGGTATTTGCCGAGAGAGGGGCGCTACACCGTGCGGGTGCGGCCTCCGGGCGGAGAGGAGGTGGTGGTCGCGCTCGAGGCCAAGGGCCTCACCCACCACGACATCTCCCTCCCGCTCGCCCTCCCCACCACCACGTCCCCGTGCGTCGAGCCCGTGTTCCCCGACGAGTGACCGCGTCCGAGCGAGGACGCGCATCGATGGCGTTGCGACAACGTGCCGCACGCCGAACCGAGCACGCCGTCGTAACAACCCACCCATGCAGCGGCCACACCTCACCCGTCGAGCGATCCTGCTCGGCACGACGGCCTACGCCGGGCAGCTGGGGCTCGGCGCGCTCACGGCCTGCGCGGGGGCGACGGGCGGCAAGCTCGTGGCGCTCCAGACCGTGGTGCGCGGCGCGGAGCCGGCGATGGGGGGCTTCACGAACAGGCACGGCTGGGCCATCGAGCTGTTCGCGGCGAAGCTCGCGCGGGGCCGCATCGAGTACTACGCGGCGGAGCCCACCGAGGGTGCGGCGGCGCGCCTCGCCGACACGCTCCTCCGCTCGGCCCACGCCCACCCCGGACACCTCGACGCCGAGGGTGCGTTGCTCGGAGAGGTGACCGGCGCCGACGTGATCGATCTGGTGGAAGGCGCGCGCGTGCTCACCCCCGGCCGCGGGCTCGCCGGTCGCCTCGGCTCGGCGCACCTCGGCTTCGAAGCGGAGGCCATGGGGGGCTGGGCCGTCGAGGTCGCCGGTGAGGCGCGACGCGACGGCGACGTGCGCGGCTTCATCGCGCGCGCCGCCCCCGAGGTTCTGTTGAGCCACCTGAACGCGCCCGAGATCTGGGGCTGCCCTTTCGAGGGCAACACCGAGCTCACCGAGGATGGCGTGGTCACGCTCACGGTGCGCCCCGAGCGCTGGCTCGCCGACGTGCCCTTCGAGCTCCACGGGGCGAGCCACGAGCGAGCGCTCAGCCCGCTCGATCCGCTGATGGAGCCGTTTCGCGCCTTCGTCGACGGCGTGCGCGACCACGACGCCTACGTGTTCCGCTACGAGACTTCGGCGTGATCGGTGCACCGCCTGATCGGTGCACGGCGCCACCTGCGCGCGGCCGGCTCGGAGCCGAGCGGGGGGTTCGGGCGATCGTGCTCCTGTCGCGGCTTCAGCGGAGCGGCTTGACGCCAGCGTGGGTCTCGATGGCGCGGAGCAGCTCGAGCCGATCGAACAGGTGCTCCACGTAGTCGAGCCGATCGGTCTCGAGCACGAGCTTCGGCGAGGCGTCGTAGCGCTGCACCCAGCTCTCGTAGAGCTCTTCGAGGGCCTTGAGATACTTGCGCGGCACCTGTTGCTCGAAGGCGCGCCCTCGCCTCCGGATGCGCTGCGTGAGGGTCTTCAGCGGGCAGCGCAGGTAGATCATCAGATCTGGCGGCCGGAGCTCGGCGGCGAGCGTGTGGTAGAGCTCCTGGTAGCTCACCCAGTCGCGATCGCTGATGTGCCCGGCGGCGTGGAGGTGCGCGGCGAAGATCTCTGCGTCTTCGTAGATGGTGCGGTCTTGCACGACGGGGTGGCGTCGCCCGTGGGCGGTGCGATCGATCGTGCGGTGGATCTGGAAGCGGCGGATGAGAAACCAGATCTGCGAGTTGAAGGCCCAGCGCCCCATGTCGTCGTAGAAGTCGGCGAGGTAGGGGTTGTCCTCGTTCGGCTCGAAGAACGGGGTCATGCCGAACTGTTGCCGCAACCACGTGACGAGGCTGCTCTTACCCGCGCCCATGTTGCCGGCCACCGCGATGACGGAGGGTTTCGCCATGCCGAGGCGAGTAAAGCCCGGTCGCGGCGCGAGCGCGAGCGTCCCGCGCCGCCCCCCGCCGTTCGCACCCGCTCCGCGCCGCGTCGACCGGCGTCCGAGCTCAGCGCATCGACGCGAAGACGGTGGTGGTCACGTCCATGCGCGGGCTCTCGGGGAAGTGGAGCTCGCGGACGCTGCGATCGATGCAGCGCTCGTAGAGGGGAGCCCGCGGGCTCGTGCGGACGGTGGCTCCGAGGACGTCACCGTTCTGGACGGCCGCGCAGATCGAGATCGACAAACGCGGCGGGATCTTGCAGCGCTCGAGGTAGCGGCCGCGCGCGAGCACCGCTCCGAACTGTCCGCGGGTGAGATCCGCGCGCTGCGAGGCGCCGATCGACCAGGCTTCGTTGTAGGCGTTGCGCGCGTCGTGGCAGCTCGCGTTGGCCGGGAGCGGGGGCATCTTCACCTCGACGTGGGCCTCTTTCTCCGCCGGCGCCTCGACCGGCTCGAGCGCGACCACCGTGAAGGGCTCCTCGGGGGGCGGCACCTCGCGGGCGCAGCCGCCGACGGCAGCCGCCAGCACACCAAGCCAAACCACCTCACGCCACCCCATCCGACCAGGGCTCCACATGCCCGACAGTTTGCGTTCGGCCGCGCCAAATGACAAGGCCGACCGGCCGGTTTTTCTCATCAGCAGCTTGCCGGCATGATCGATAGCCATAAAATTCGCAATGTTACGATAGAATAAATCCGGCCGGCTGGCCTAAGTCGATTGAACTCGAGCACCCTCGGCGCGCGCGGATGACAGGCTCGGGCTTTCGAGCTACCGATACGCGAATGGGTTTGCTCGAGCTTCAGCGGCGCTACGCGGAGAAATGCCCTGCGGTGGGCCTCGTCGGGCGCACGCCCCTCGTGCGGATCCGTGCCTTCGCCGACGAGCTCCCCAAGGTGGAGATCTACGCCAAGGTCGAGGCCTTCAACCCGGGGGGCTCGCTCAAGGATCGCCCCGTCCTCTACATGTTGCTCGACGCGCTCGACAAGGGCTTGCTCGACGGCAAGACGGTGCTCGACTCCTCGAGCGGCAACGCCGGGATCGCCTACGCCTGGATCGGAGGCGCGCTCGGCGTGCGCGTGAAGCTCGTGCTCCCCGACAACGCGAGCGCCGAGCGGAAGAAGCGCATCTGGGCCCACGGCGCCGACATCCACTTCACCAGCGCCCAAGACGGCTACGACGAGGCCCTGCGCGAGGTGCGCCGGATGGCGCAGCGCGAGCCCGACACCTACTTCTTCAGCGATCAGTACGGCAACGAGCTCAACTGGCGCGCCCACTACGAGACCACCGCCGAGGAGATCCTCGAGCAGACCGGCGGCCGCGTCACCCACTTCGTCGCCGGGGTCGGCACGGGGGGAACGATCACCGGCGTGGGGCGGCGGCTGAAAGAGCACGACCCCTCCATCCGGATCGAGTGCGTCGTACCCGACGCATTTCCAGGGGTCGAGGGCCTCAAGCCGCTCAAGGACGAGCGCGACATCGTCCCTGCCATCCTCGACAAGGACGTGATCGATCACATGTGGGACTGTGACGTCGATCGAGCGTGGGAGCTGAGCCAGCGCCTCGCACGCGAAGGCCTGTTCGGGGGTCAGTCGACCGGCGCGTATCTCTCCGGGGTGTATCAGGTGGCACGACAGATCGGCGAAGGCGTCATCGTCACCCTCATCAACGACATCGGCGAGCGCTACATGTCGACCCGCCTCTGGGATCGCGGCTAGGGCCGGTGCTCACGCCCGCGAGGACGGCTCGACCGTGCTCGACGCGCGTGGGGACGAGACCGCGTCGGCGCCGCGAGCGTCAGGCGCGGGTCTGCCAGTGCTCCTCGACCGCGCGCACCCAGGTGCCGACGTAGTCTGCGAGCGGGGGGCAGCGGATGTCGCGGGGCTCGAGGACGGCGCGGGCGTTCCGCGTGTCGAAGCGCGCGCTCGACATGAGCTGCTGCAGGAACGCGCGCGGCTCACGCAGGAGGCGCTCGAGGCCGGGCGTGGCGAGGATGGCCTTGGCCACCGGTGCGGGGATGACACGCCGAGGGGTGACCTTCCTGCCCCCCGCCGTGGCGATGCGATCGAACACCTCCCGCGCGCTGAGCTCTTCGCCGGAGGTGAGGTGGTGGGTGCGCCCCACCGCCTCCGGATCGCGCCCGATGGCGTGCGCCGCCCGCATCACGAAGTCGACGGGCACGATGTCGAGGGGATGGTGGAGCGGGGCCGGGAGCGGCACGCTCACCTCTCCCGGCAGACCGAGCAACAACATCACCAAGAGGTACGGTCCGTCGAGGCGCTCCACCTCGCCGGTGATCGAGTCGCCCACCATCATGGTAGGACGCACGACCGCGATGGGCACCTCGCGCATCGCCCGTCGCATCACGAGCTCGGCCTTCATCCGCGACTCTTGCACCGGGCTGTGAAACCCCTGTCCCTCGTCGAGGTCGTCCTCGTAGACCAAGCCGGTGCGGTCTCCGGCGACGTGCGCGGTGGAGTGGTGCACCAGCACCCGCAGCGCTTGGGCCTCGCGCGCGAGCTCGACCGCCTCGACGGCGCCCTGGATGTTGACGTACTCGGCCGTCTCCCGATCTGCCCCCACGTAGCTCACGAAGGCGGCGTGGTGAATGCAGGTCACCGCGCGGGCGACGCTGCGATACTCAACGCCGGAGAGGCCCATGTCGAGCGCGGCCACGTCGCCCTCGAGCACCTCCACGCGCTCGCGCTCCGCGCGCGGGAGCCGGTCGATGAGGGCGGCGGCGGCGGCGATGAGCTTGGGGAGCACCACCACGATCACGCGGCTGTCGGGCTCGGTGGCCAGCTCGTGCTCGACGAGCTTGCGAGCCAGGAGCCTCGGGAAGCCGGTGACGAGGACGGTCTCGCGCATGAGCTTGTCCCCCCCTGCCCGTCACAAAAGGGCGGCGAGCTGCCGGGTCCCCTCCGAGGTGCCGGCGCCATCGAGCAAATAGGGCAGGATGGTGCGGTGCACGCCGAGCTCGACGTCGAGGCGTTGCACGCAGCGCGCCTGAAGCGACTCCCGCGCCGCGCGCCGGGCCGCGACCGAGAGCGCGCGATCCCCGGGGCTCGAGAGCGAGCGGGTCACGTCGAGGAGATCGTCACACGCGAGCAGCGCCTCGCGTTCGGCCGGCGAAAAGAGCGGCTCGTGCATCGCGTTGATGATGAGCCGCTGCACCGGCAGCGACAGCTCGTTGCGCAGCGTCTTCACCAGCTCGATGGTCTCGGTGGTGGGCATCTCCTCGGGGAGGCTCACCACCACCACGCCGCTCTTGAGGGGATCGCGAAAGAGCTCCCAGGCCTGCTCGGCGTCGCGACGGAGCACGCCAGGCGGCACGATGTCGAGGATCACCTTGGGCACGCGCAACATGTCGAGCCCGTGACCGGTGGAGGGCGCGTCGAAGAGCACCGTGTCGAAGCGGTGGCCTCCCTGGCTGCGCTCCTCGGTGGTGTGGTACCAGGCCTTGCCGAGCATCGCCCAGTCGTGGAGCCCGGGCACCGCGCGGAAGAACGAGCTCGTGTACTTGTTCTGAAACACGGCGCGAGCGAGCGCCCTCACCTTCAGCACGATGTGGCCGTACTCCTCCATCGCGCGCTCGGCGTTGATGTTGGTAGCCCACACTCCGCCCGCGAGCTCTTGGATGTCGTGCCCGATGGGTGGGGTGCCGAGGATGGAGGACAGTCGCTCGTGGGCCCCGCACATCGCGATCAACACGCGCTTGCCACGGCCCGCCAGGGCGAGGGCGAGGGCCGCGCACACCGTGGTCTTGCCGACGCCACCTTTGCCCGTCACGAACAGGAAACGTCGCGTGTCGAGCGCGGTGGTCATGGTCGACGAGTAAGAGGATTGGGCGCTGGATGCAACCGCTCGGAGCTCAGCCCCCCAACACGTAGGCCAGACCGAGGGCGCTCACGCCCAACAGCCCCAGGGCCACGAGCGCCACGAAGGCGTCCACCGCCGCGAAGCCTCCGCCCCGCGGCTCGCGGGTGAGCTGGTCGAGGGCGCTCGGGTCCTCGTCCTCGTCGTCTCCCTCCTCGAACGAGGCATCGAGCGACGCCTCTTGCTGGTGCGCGTCTTCTCCGTCCAGGCCGTCGCTGGGCGCGTCGAGCACGAGAGCGGTGGTCCAGGTGACGCCGGGGGGCGCGTCGGGGAGCGCCGACTCGGGGAGCTTGACGTCGGCGCGACCTTGCATCGTCGCCATCGCCGCGGCGATGGGGTCCCGAAAGACGAAGGTGGTGTCGCCGATACGGACGCGGTCCCCGTCGGCGAGCTTCTGGCCGCTCGCGACGACGGGCTCGTCGTTCACGAAGGTGCCGCGCTTGGAGCCGAGATCGCGCAGGCGGAAGCTCGAGCCGTCGCGCGCCACCGCCGCGTGGCGACGTGAGGCCTGCTCGTCGCGCACCGAGAGATCGGCGTCGTTGGCCCGGCCGAGCACGTACTCCTTGGTGCCACCGCCGAGCTCGAGGACCACCGCCCCGTCGGGGGCGAGGAGGCGGGCCACCACCGGCTCACCGTCGCGCTCGAGCCCCTGCCGCAACACCTCCACCGCCACCGCCTTCGCGTCGGCCGCGGTGGTGAGCACCCCAACCGAGAACTTCACCTCCAGCCACACCCGGCCGATGCGGATGAGGTCGCCATCGGACAGGGCGCGCGGCGTCTGCGGGGGCAGGCGCACGAGCGCTGAGCGCGCCTGTCCGGGGCTCATCACCACGACGCCGTTCGCGCTCCCCTCGTCGATGACGAGGTTGCGACCGCCCTGGAGGCGGATGGAGGCGTGACGAGGGCTCACCGAGACGTCGGGGAGCTGGATGTCGCAGCTCTTGCCCCTCCCGATGACGATGCGTGGGGCATCCAGGGTGAGTCGGAGCTCCTCGTCGCCCCCCTGCCTGATGAGCACGGTGACGGCCATGGCGGCGATCGTTCGTATCGCAGAGACCGCGCCCGGCGGGCAACTTTGCGATCGCCGCGCCGCCGAGGTTTGCGCAGACGCGGCCATGCGGTACGAGCCCCTCGCGGCAGCGGAGCCGCGACAAAGGAGACCAACGTGGGCGATCTGAAAGGCAAGACGCTGTTCATCACCGGAGCCAGCCGCGGGATCGGGCTGTCGATAGCCCTGAGGGCGGCCCGCGACGGCGCCAACGTCGCGGTAGCGGCGAAGACCTCGGAGCCCCACCCCCGCCTTCCGGGGACGATCTTCACGGCGGCCGAGGAGATCGAAGCTGCGGGAGGCAAGGCGCTCCCGCTGATGGTCGACGTGCGAGACGAGGAGCAGGTCCAGGGGGCGATGGAAAAGACCGCCGCCACGTTCGGGGGGATCGACATCCTCGTGAACAACGCCAGCGCCATCATGCTCACGGGGACGCTCGAGACCCCCATGAAGCGCTACGACCTCATGCACCACGTGAACACGCGGGGCACGTTCCTGTGCTCGCAGAAGGCCCTCCCCTACCTCTTGAAGGCCGAGTCTCCCCACATCCTCAACATCTCGCCGCCGCTCAACATGGAAACCCGCTGGTTCCAGGGTCACGTGGCGTACACGATGGCGAAGTTCGGCATGAGCATGTGTGTGCTCGGCATGGCCGGCGAGTTCAAGGGCAAGGTGGCGGTGAACGCCCTGTGGCCACGCACCGCCATCGCGACGGCGGCGGTGCAGAACCTCCTCGGTGGCGACGACGCGATGAAGCGCTGCCGGAAGCCCGAGATCATGGCCGACGCGGCCCACGCGATCCTCACCAAGAGCATCGAGTACACCGGGCACTTCGCGGTCGACGAGGACGTGCTGCGCGAGGCCGGGGTCACCGACTTCAGCGTCTATCTGACCGATCCGAGCGTGACCGACTTGATGCCCGACTTTTTCCTGTAGGTTCGGTGTATTCTTGGGGGTTCGATGTCCAACGAAGAGCGACGGTTGCACGACCGCTACCGCCTGTGGTTGCCAGCGCGGCTCGAGGGGGGGAGCCGCGACACGCCCACGCTCGCCATCGGTCACGACATGAGCCAAGGCGGCTCGCTGATGGTGACCAACGCCGAGCTCGCGGTCGGCGAGCACATCGAGGTGCACGTGCGGATCCCCCCCGACGCCGAGGAGGAGCGAGTGCTCGGGGCGACGGTGCTGCGTTGCAGCCACAACCCCGCCGACCCCGACAGCTTGTGGCCGTTTCAGGTGGCGGTCAGCTTCGATGAGCCGGATCCGGAGCTCGAGACGTCGCTGCGCGAGCAGATGGCGGTGCTCGAAGGGGTGTCGGACGCGATCGAGGGGTGAGCGCGCCCGGTCGGCGGCGCGCGCTCGGCGGCACGATCCCGCGCCTCAGTCGCTCGACGCGGCGTGGGGAAGGAGCTTGGGGAGCCAGCGCTCGAAGGTGAGGCCCACCGTCGCGTCGTGCGGCGCCGCGTCTGGCTGCTGCAGGTCGAGCGCGCGGAGGACGCCGTCGGCGGGGGGATGGCGCTGTGCGCCCTTCTGGAAGAGCCGCTCGAACTCGGCGAAGGGGCGCTCCCATGCGAGCCTCTGATAGCCCACGATCACGTGGGTGTTGGGCGCCGTCTTCTCGGTGAGCGTCTTGGCGAACGCGCCGGCCATGCACGTGTCGATGGCGAGGAGCGCCCACACCGGGCGCCGCGAGCGGTGGGCGGTGGCGAGACCCCCGTGCTCACTGCACCCTGCCCCCGAGTGACCGGCGACGACGACGCGGCTCGGATCGATCTTGGCGAGCCCGTCGAGGCGCTCGTCGGTGCGCTCGAGGAAGTGCTCGAGGTCGAAGTGATTCCAGCTCGCGCCCTTCGCGACCTGCGACTCGATGATCGAGCTCGGGGCGGCCACGATGAGCGGCGGCAAGCGGCCATCGTCGACCATCGCCCCCACGATCGCGCGCACGTCGCCCTCGGTGCCGCCGCCCATCCAGCGGTGCTTGATGAGGGTTTTGTTCAACCCATGGAGAAACACCACGAGCGGGAGCGGCTCCTCGGCGCCCACCGCCTTGTTCGGCAGGTAGGCACGCCCCCACCACGCCCGCTCCGGGTGCCCACGATCCTTTCCGTCCCAGTGATAGTCGTAGGTCCGACCCGGCAGCTCTCCCGCCGCGGCCGTCGCGCCCAGGAGCACCGCGAGGACGCCGGCGCTCACCGCGCCGAGCACCCCCGAGCCGCGGGGCGCGCGCTCGCTCCGCACGCGCTCGCTCCGCACGCGCTCGCTCGGCACGCGGTCGTTCGGCCCACACTGCATGGGCAGAGTGTAGCAGGACGCTCCCCCACGCCGAAGAAGCCGCCGCGTGGCCCGGTTGGACGCGGCCGCTGCGCTCACCGAACCCATTGCTGCGGAGGCGCGGTGACGCCAGGCTGGAGCGCGATGTCTCTCCAAGCTCAGCTCGAGGCGCTGTCCCCTGCGATGAAAGACCGACTCGCTCGGCGCGGCTTCGATCCGGAGCAGCTCACGCGGTGGGCCGCCGACATGCACCGCGGCCAACAGGCGCGCAACGTGCTCACCGGCGCGGTCACCCCCTTCGACACCGCCGGCCTCGCGGAGCTGCCGGCCATCACCAGCGCGGAGCACGCGCAGCTCCACACCCTCGGCGCCGAGGCCATCAGGCGCGGTGAGCTCGCGGTGTGTGTGTTGGCAGGGGGGATGGCCACGCGCATGGGAGGCGTGGTGAAGGCGCTGGTCGAGCTTTCGCGGGGGGTCACCTTCCTCGACGTGCCGCTCGACGAGCGCGAGCGCGTGCGCCGCACCTTCGGGCGCGCGCCGCCGCTGTGGCTGATGACCAGCGAGCCGACCGATGGCCCGATCCGCGCCGCGCTCCGCGAGCGACACGCCCCACTCGACGTAATGACCTTCGAGCAGCTCGTGTCGCTCCGCCTCACCGAAGACGGCGAGCTGTTCCTCGACGACGACGGCGAGCCAAGCGTCTACGCGACCGGCCACGGCGACCTCCCCGACGCGCTCCGGGCGTCGGGCCTGTTGTCGACGTTCCTCGACCGCGGGGGGCGGTACGTGTGGCTCGCCAACCTCGACAACCTCGGCGCACGGATCGACGCAGCCCTGCTCGGCCAACACATCGCGAGCGGGGCCCAGCTGACCGTGGAGCTCGTCGACAAACACGAGGGCGACAAAGGCGGAGGGCCGGTCTCGCTCGACGGTCGACCGATCATCGCCGAGCACTTCCGGCTCCCGAGCTCCTTCGATCCGAGCGTGGTGCCGGTGTTCAACACCAACACGTTCCTCGTCGACGCTCAGCGCCTCGCCGAGCTCGAGCTCGACTGGACCTACGTCGAGGTGCGCAAACAAGTGAACACGCGCGCCGGGGAGCGCACCGCGGTGCAGTTCGAGCGCCTCCTCGGCGAGATGACGATGGCCATTCCCCCGCGCATGCAGCGCGTCCCCCGCGACGGCGATCGGAGCCGCTTTTTGGCCATGAAGACCGTGGAGGACATGGAACGCGACGCCGCCGCGATCGCCCGGTTGGTGGCGTCCTTGCGGCCGGACACCGGTTCGGCTTGACTGAAAGCCCATGGACTTCGAGGTCAGCCACGAGCTCGACGCACCCGTCGACGCACTGGAGCTCGCGCTCATGTCGCCCGATCTCGCTGCCGCGCTGCTCGCACGCGTCGACTCGATGCGCGCCATCGAGGTGCAGAGCCACGAGGTGTCGGACCAACGGATCACCCGCACCTGGCGCTTCGAGGCCAAGGCGCCGCTCAAGGTGCTCTCGGCCTACGAGATCACCCGGGAGATGATGGTCTGGGACGAGGTGTGGGACTATCACCGCGCCACCCACGTAGCCTCGTTCCACATCGTCCCTCGGCCTGGCGTCGATCTCGAGGCCCCCTGGCGCAAGCGCGTCTCGGCGGGCGGGCGCTACCAGCTCGACCCGCTCAGCGACGGTCGCTGCCGGCGCACGGTGGTCGGCCACATGACCATCGATCTGCGCGTGGTGGGGCCGATGGTGGAGCGGCTGGCGGTGGCCGAGCTGCGCAAGGCCTACGCCGCCGAGGCCGAAGCGCTGCTCGGCTTGTGCTCGCTGGTGTAGCGCCTCCCGCGTGGTGCTCCACGGGCGCCTCGTCGAGGCGTCGGGTGGGAAGCCGATACGAACTTGCGGGAAGAGGTAGTAGTGTGGGACGTCGCTCATGAGCCATCGGACCCTTCGGCCCCTTCGGGCCGCCTTCGCCCCGTACGTGCCGCTGGCCATCGGCGCCAGCCTCTTGTTCAACCCCGAGCCGGCGGCCGCGCAGAAAGCGCCCCGTATCTCCGACGGCGTCACCGTCCCATGGCGTAGCGTCTCGGCAACCGACGACGCCTCGGCCAACTTCGTGAACCCGGCCAACATCGCGTTCGGCGCCGGGCCCGAGGCGCGCGCCACGGTGGTGTACACCGGCGAGGCGGCGCCCCTCCCCCTCCGCGGTTACGCCCTCGATCTGGCCGCTCCGTTCTGGATTTTGGCCACCGGCCTCCGCGTCGACATCATGGATCCGCCCGACGCGGCGCCGCCTCCCTTCTCGTTCAACGGCGCCGGCCGACGCTACGGCTGGGTGCGCTGGGCCAACGCGGTGGAGCTCGGCGACTTCGCCGCCTTCGGCGCCAGCCTCGCGTGGTCGCACGCGTCGGTGCCCGAGCTTCACGAGATGTTCTCGGTGACCGCAGGCCTCACCATCCGACCCAACCGCTTCGTCTCGGCGGCGGTGGTGGCCCGCGACTGGAACACACCGGAGAGCGAGGCCGGGGTCACCATCGAGCCGAGCGTCGACATGGGCGCCTCGTTCCGGCCGGTGGACGGGCGGCGGATCCTGGAGATTGGCATCGAGGGCTCCTATCGCAGCCTCGACGACAGCTGGGTGCCCTCCGCCAACCTCGCCGTCGACATCCCGTACATCGGCCGCTTTCGCGGTGGCGTGCAGATGCTCGATCCCAGCGAGGCCCTCGTCGTGGCCAGCGCGGGTCTCGACATCAACCTCGACGCCCTGCAAGTCACGGGGGGCACGGTGTTCGGCAACGGGGTCACGGTCGACGGCACGGGTTTCGTGGCCGGGCTCGCGATCCGCAACTTCACCGAGCCGACCCACATCCCCATGCCGGCCCGCGTGGTGAGGCTCCGCTTCGAGAGCACCCCCAGCGTCCGACGCCACACCGCCCTGCTCCGAGCGCTCTGGACGATGGGGGACGACCCGGAGGTGGACGGCCTCGTGTTGGTGCTGCGGGCCGACCCAGCCCCAAGCCTCGCCCACGCCGAGGAGCTGGTCGACGCGATCGAGCTGCTGCGCAAGAAGGGCAAGAAGGTGCTCTGCCACCTCGAGGACGCGAGCGGCCGCGAGCTCTTCGTGTGCTCGGCAGCGGATCGCATCGCGATCAATCCAGCCGGAGGGATCCGCTTCGCCGGGCTCTCGGCGCGCTACTTCTACTTCGGCGGCCTGCTCGACAAGCTCGGCGTGAAGGCCGACTTCGTCCGCATCGGCGCGCACAAGCTCGCCCCCGAGCAGTTCACCAGCGGCCCCTCGGCGGTGGGTCGGCGCGA
This sequence comes from uncultured Polyangiaceae bacterium, assembly GCA_964401935.1. Taxonomy (GTDB): domain Bacteria; phylum Myxococcota_A; class Polyangia; order Polyangiales; family Polyangiaceae; genus JAPYTK01. Next base: position 12,039 of record CAYOAL010000072.1, on the reverse strand, counting down.
TCACCAGGAGCTCCTCGACGACTTCGCCAAGACCTACTTCGGGCAGGTGGGCAAGGGGCGAAAGCTCGGCGTTCGCGGCGCCAAGAAGGCCATCGCCAAGGGGCCCTTCATCGCCACCGAGGCGCGCGACGCCAAGCTCGTCGATCAGCTGGTGTACGAGGACGAGATCGATCGCTACGCCCGCGAGGTGTGGGGCGACAACGTGCGCATCCGCGACTACGCACCCGACAACGTCGCCCCCGAGTATTGGCGCTCGCCGTCGAAGGTGGCGCTCGTGTACCTCGAGGGCAACATGGTCGACGGCCAGAGCCGCACCATCCCCCTCCTCGACATCAAGCTCGCCGGCTCGTACACGATCGCGCGCGCGCTCAAGCAGGCGCGGGAGGACAAGACGGTGAAGGCGGTGGTGTTTCGCGTGGAGACGGGGGGCGGCTCCTCGCTCGCGTCCGACGTCATCCTCCGCGAGGCGGTGCTCACCGCCAAGGCCAAGCCGCTCATCGTCTCGATGGGGGGCGCCGCGGCGAGCGGCGGCTACTACGCGTCGGCGGCCGGCCACGAGATCTTCGCCAACCGCTCCACGGTGACCGGCTCGATCGGCATCTTCTACGGGAAGGTGGACGTGGTGGGCCTGCTCGACAAGCTCGGGGTGAAGACGCACAGCGTACGCAGCGCGCCTCGCGCCGACGCCGAGACGCTGTTTCGTCCGTTCACCGACGAAGAACGCCAAGAGCTCGGCAAGAAGGTGAAGCAGTTCTACGACCTGTTCATCGGTCGGGTGGCGGAGGGCCGCAAGATGACCCCCGCCGCGGTGCACCAAGTGGCCCAAGGCAAGGTGTGGTCGGGGCGACAGGCCCACGCCCACGGGCTCGTGGATCACGTGGGCGGGCTGCGGCAGGCCCTCGACCGCGCGTACGAGCTCGGTGAGCTCCCGAGCGACGCGCCAGTGCTCAGCTTGCCGCTCGAAGAGCAGTCGCTGCTCGACATCGTCCTCGATCTCATCGGGCTCCCGAAGTTCGCGGAGGAGGGGTTGTTGGGCTGGGTGCCACCCCCGCTGACGGATCTCGTGCAGGCGCTCATCCCCTTCATGGTCTTCGAGCCAGGACGACCTCTCGCGCTGCTCGACGCGATGATCGTCGCGCCGTGAGCCAGGAGCCCACAACGCCGGTCGACCCCCCGCTGCTCTCCGCGACGGCGGCGTGCATCGAGGTCGACGGGGGCCCCGGCCTCTCCCGCTTCGAGCTCTGCACCCACGGCGACCGGCTGCTCCTCGTCGGCTCGACGGTCCCCTTGGTCGCCGCCATCGCCGGCGTGCGGCCGCACCTCGACAACCCCCTCGCCGAGCCGCAGCGCGCTCGCGTCACCTCGGGAACGCTCGCCGTGCTGGGACGGGACGTCGCTCGCGGCGACCACCGACGCGTGTGCGGCGTCGCCCTCTCCGACCCGCCGCTCCCGACGCGCTGGACGGTGCGCGAATACTTGGCGTGGTGTGCGCGCCTCGACGGCGCGTCGCGACGGGCGGTCAAGGCGCTCGTCGCCTCGGCGCTCCAGACGCTGTCGCTCAACGCCATCGCGACCACGCGCCTGAGCCGTCTGAGCGGCCTCGAGCGGCGGGTCGTGGTGCTCGCCGGCGCGATCGTCAGTCAGCCGGCCGCGATGCTCGTCGACGACCCCTTCGCCGGGCTCGAGCCGCGCGAGGCGGCGCTCATGCTCGGAGCCCTCGGCCGCGCCGGCGCGGGCCGTGGCTCGATCGTGAGCGTGCCTCGGCTGCGCCTCACCGATCCCACGAGCGAGCTGGCCACCTCGGCGAGCGACATCTGCGTCCTCCGCGACGGCACCCTCGTGCTGCACGACAGCCCGGTGGCGCTCTTGTCGGCGGGGCGCTTGTTCGAGGTGACGGTGCTGGCCAACGTAGAGGCCTTCACCGCCGCCCTCGCCGAAGAGGGGCTCACCTTGCGCGGCGGCCCCCACCACTTCTCGATCACCTTGCCGGAACGCTGCGGACCGAGCACCGTGCTCCGCGCTGCGGCGCGGGCACGCGCCCCAGTGACGAGCTGTCTTCCCCTGGTGGGGTGAGGTTGCCATGACCGAACACCGACGCAGCGCGCTGAGCAAATGTCGCCGAGTGGTCGTGAAGATCGGTTCGCGCGCCCTCGCCGAAGACCCCGACCTGTTCTTCAGCCTCGCCCGCGACATCCGAAGCGTCATCGACGAGCCGAGCGGCAAGCGACGGACCGTGGTGCTGGTGTCGAGCGGGGCCATCGCCCTCGGCACCGCGTACCTCGGCATGAAGGCCAAGCCGCGTTCGATCGAGGGGCTGCAAGCGGCGGCTGCGGCGGGTCAGAGTTTGTTGATGCAGCGCTATGGCGACGCCTTCGACGCGGTCGACCTCAAGGTGGCGCAGGTGCTGCTGAGCCACGCGGATCTCGCGCGGCGGGCGCGCGCCAACAACGCGAGGGCCGCGCTGACCAAGCTCCTCGAGCTCTCGGTGGTGCCCATCATCAACGAGAACGACGCGGTGGCCGTCGACGAGATCCGCTTCGGCGACAACGACGAGCTCGCGGCGATGGTCGCGCCGCTGTGTGACGCCACCTTGCTGGTGCTCCTCTCCGACGTTCAGGGCCTCCTCGACGACCGCGGCGAGCGGGTCCCGCTGGTGGAGCACATCGACGAGCGCGTACAGTCCTTCGTGAAGGACACCACCTCCGGCATGGGCCGGGGCGGCATGGCCAGCAAGCTCGAGTCGGCGCGGCGCGCCACCCTCGGCGGCACCCACGTGGTCATCGCCCCCGCACACACCCCCCGCGTCGTGAGTCGGGTGGTGGCGGGCGAGGATCTCGGCACGATGTTCCCCGCCCGCCAGCGGCGCATCGCCGGACGCAAACACTGGATCGCGTACACGCTGCGCGCGCGCGGGGCGGCCACCCTCGACGACGGTGCCGCGCGGGCCGTCCTCTCGGGAGGGCGCAGCGTCTTGTGCGTCGGCGTTGTCGGAGTGCGCGGCGACTTCGTCAGCGGCGACCCCATCTCCCTCGTCACGCGCGAGGGACGAGAGATCGCGCGTGGCCTCTCACGGCTGTCGGCGGCCGACGCGGCGCGCCTGTCGGGGACGCGGCTGGGCGGCGACGCGGGCGTGCTGGTCCATCGTGACGACCTGGTGGTGCTCCCGAGCGAGTGAGAGCCGTCCCTTCGCGCTGCGTTCGCGCTAAGGTGATGTCGACCGATGGAGAAGGCGCTCAGGTTCATGCTCTGGACGGTGGGGATCTTCGCCGTCCTGTGTGCGGTGGGACGCGCCTTCCTGTTCGTGACGTGGACCGTGCCCGACGACCCGGTGCTCGCGGCCTCGGTCGCCCCCACCCTCCGCGCCGGGGATCTGGTGCTGGTGCTCACGGTGGGAGAGTCGCAGTGGGGCGACCTCGTGCGGTGCCCGGATCCGGAGGACGAGGCCCGCTTCGTGGTCGGTCGGATCGTGGGCATGCCCGGTGACGACGTCGAGCTCCAGGGACGCACGCTGCGGGTCAACGGGGTGCGCTTCGACGCCAAGGAGGCGTGCAAGGAGCCGCGGCTCGAGGTGAGCCACCCCGACTCGGGAGCGCGGGTCGAGGTGGACTGCGCGCGCATCGAGATGGGCAACAACTGGCACTTCGCGGCCACCGCCCCCGACTACCGGCCCGCCAACGACGTGCGGCACACCACCGGCTCGCAGAGCGTCTACCTCCTGAGCGACGGCCGCGACTACCACGACGACTCGCGCGACTTCGGAGCCCTCCCCAAAGAGAAGTGCAACGAGCGGATCTTCTTCCGGCTCTGGGGCGCCGACGGCTGGTTCGACAGCGAGGCCCGCCTCACCTTCATCCGCTGAGCCCGCCGCCGCGACGCCCGCCGTGCGCGGCGGCGAAGAGCGAGCGGCGCCGACGAGCGAGCGGCGGAGGTCAGCTGGACGCGGGGGGAGCGGCTCGGTCGGCGAGGCCGACGCGCACCACCTTCCACGCGTCGTCGAGCTGTGTGAGCTCGACGTCGGCGTGTTTGACGACCTCGCCGCTGGGGTCCTTGAACTTCAGCGTGTAGTCGAAGCGCACGCGCTTGCCGCGCAGGGAGCGCTCGCCGCGTTCCACCGCCACGTCGAGGCTCGCGTCGCTCGGGGTGTAGCCGTCGGCGCGCACCTTCGCGACGTCTTCGAGCTCCTTGTCCAACATGGCAGACGCGCCGAGCGCGGTGAACTCCTTGGCGGCCGCTTGATCCGCTCGACGGAAATAGGCGTCGACGAACGCGTCGGCCACCGCCTCCGGAGAGCCCGCCGCGGGTTTGTCGCAGCCCCAGCCCGACAGCAGCACCAAGAAGGCGAGCGCGACCCCCCGCCAACACGTCGACATACTGAACAAACTCACAGACTCTCTCCCCCGCGCCGCGCGCCGGCCCTCGCGACGAGGACGCGTCGCAAGTTGCCCGTAAAGGCGCGCAGCGTCTAGATTGTTCATCTTGCATGCAGAGCGGCGTCCCTGCCAGGGCGCGCCGTCGATCTTCTCGTCTCCGGTTGCCACAATGGAACACCCTCGCCCGTTGCATGCCGTGGTAGAACCTCGATCTCGAAGGCGAGGCCAGCTTGTACAGCGGCGAGAAGCACGAGATAGGTGTCGTGTGTGGCCAGTGCGGAACGTTCAACGCACTCGGGACGCAGGGGTGCACCCGATGCCAGCACGACCTCTCGTTGAGAGAGCGGAAGACGGTGCCGGTCTCGGCGCCTACCCCCGCAGCTCGCCCGATCGCAGCGCCCACGCTCGATCTGGCCGGGCCCCCACCCGATCCCCAGCCCTCGCCGCCCCTACCGTCGGCGCCGTCTGAACCAGCGCATCAGGAGAAACCCGTGGAACCAGCACGTCACTACGTCTGTCGCTCTTGCTCGTCGGCCGTCCCCGCAGGCCACAAGTTCTGCGGGCGCTGCGGCACGCCGGTGCCCGCCGAGGTTCGAGAGCTCAAGACGAACTTCTTCGGGGACATGCAAAACCCCACGAAGGCCAAGCTCATCCTGATCCGCGGCGAGGGTATGGACGGCCTGAGCTTTCACCTCAAGGCCGAGCAGCACATCGTCGGCCGCGAAGGTCAGCTCATCTTCCCGGACGACCCCTTCGTGTCGCCGAAGCACGCGAACTTCTTCTATCGCGACGGCTCGTTGGTGGTTCGCGACGAGGGCTCGCTCAACGGGGTCTACATCCGCATCCGGGGCACCGTGCCCCTCGAGCCCAACAACACCTTCCTGGCCGGTGAACAGCTCTTTCGCCTCGAGAAGCTCGATCCGGTGAGCGATGACGGCCCCGACGGGGACGGCACCAACTTCTACGCCTCGCCTCGCCGCGAGAGCGCGTTCCGCCTGTGTCAGGTGTTCCGGGGCAACGCGGTGGGCATGACCGTCCACGCCACCGGCAACAGCATGACGGTGGGCCGCGACGGGGCCGATCTCAACTTCCCCGAAGACCTGTTCATGTCGGCCGAGCACTGCCGCATCGACAACAACGGCGGCAAGTTCACCCTCACGGATCTCGACAGCCGCAACGGCACCTACGTGCGCATCAGCGGTGAACGCAAGCTCGAGCACGGCGACTACGTCTTCATCGGCCGCAAGCTCCTGCGGGTCGAGGTCAACACCAACTGAGGGACTGCGCGCGCCACCGCGGCATCCCTCTCCGGCCGCGCACCACCCCCGCCTCGCCCTACGCGTGGCTCACGGCGCCGTCGACGGAGCCGGAGCGGTCGGCGGCGGCGGGGCCGCCGACGGCGCGCCGGTGGGCGCGGCCGGGGTGCTCGAGCCAGGCGCGCTCGTCGGCGCTCGCGGCGAGCCAGGAGCCGTCACCGGCGCGCGGGGCGCCCGTGGACCTCGCGGAGGGGGCGCTCCGCCCATCTGGCACTTTCCCTTCACGCAGCTCGCAGCGGGGTCGCAACACTCCGCGTCCGACAGGCAGGAGCGCCCGAGCGGCGCACACTCGCACAGCTCGGCGAAGCGCGTGAGGCGACCGCCGCCGAACTCCACCGGGCAGCCGAGCGGGCGCCCGATCATCTCGATGACCTCCAAAGCCAACGAGGAGCTCCAGTTGCGCTTGCCGTCCACGCGGAGGCGGATCACGCCGTCGCCGTCCACTACCCACGTCTCGGGGTAGAGGGTGGTGCCGAACTTGTCGGTGACCACCGTCGTGTCGGGATCGAACAGGATGGTGAAGCGGGGCGCCTGTCCGCCGAGCACCACCTCGAGGGTGTCCTTGATCTCCTCGGGCCCGTCGTCGGTGCAGATGGTCACCAGCTTGACGCCCTCCTTGTCGAGGATGCCCGCCATCTCTTGGAGCGCTGGCATCTCCTCGAGGCAGGGCTCACAGGTCTTCGTCCAGAAGTTCAACACCACCGGCTTACCGCCCAAGAACGACGAGAAGCGCACCTTCTCCCCTTTCATGTCGGGGAGCTCGAAGTCGGGCACCCGTCGGTTCATCGCCGCATAGGTGGGACGAAGCGCACACAGCGCCTGACAGTTGGAGAAGCGCTGATCGTTCTGGGCCGCGCGCACAAAGGAGAACACGCCGACCGCCGCCGCGAGGATGAACAGGATCTGGGCAACGCGGGCGAGCTTCATGGGATGTTGGGGTTGTAGTACACCTTCCCTTGGGTTCGTAGCGGCTTCCCACGTGGCGCCACCTGGCGCGAGGCACCTGGCGCGAGGCCCATGGCGCGAGGCCCATGGCGCGAGGCCCATGGCGCGAGGCCCATGGCGCGAGGCCC
>CAYOAL010000072.1:616-5180 GCA_964401935.1 uncultured Polyangiaceae bacterium | reverse complement strand
ATGGCGCCGCGACGACTCGGCCCCGCCCACCGAGCACCCGACGGCTCACGAGCGGTGGGAGCGCAACAGGCGCAAGAGCCGCGCCTCGTCCACGGTGTACTTCATCACCTTGCGGCCATCGAGCTCCACCACCGGCACCTCCCAGTCGTAGGCCCGGCGTTTGTCTTCCGGCGCGTCCCGATCGAGATCGATCACCTCGAGCTCGAACGGCTCCTCGGCCCGCACCCGGGCGAGGGCCGCCAACGCGTCCTCACAGAGGTGGCAGTCGACCCTCGTGTAGAAGCTCACCCTCGAGGCCAACGTCATCCCTCGCTCGGGGCGTTCGGGGCAGGCTCGAGCCACCGCTCGGTGCGCCGCTCTCCGAGCGCTGGGCTCTGCCGCACGATGAAGAGCTTCTTGCGCCGAGTCACGCTCGCGCGCTGCTCGAGCGCCCGCTTGAAGGCAGAGAATCGCCCCCCGGCCCGCACCGCCGCGAGCACCGCCTCGCCTTCCGGCTCCGCGCCCTGGGCGAGCTCATACTCCACCCAGGCCCACCGCGCGCTGGTGGCCCGCACGTCGGCGCGACCACGCAGGCCGCGGCGGAGACGCTCGATCCGAGCCGAGACGGTCTTGATGCCGGCGAAGGGCTGGCCGTCGAGCGGTGTGTTTCGCTTGGCGCAGAAGGGCGCGATGGTGAGCGACACCGGCACCACCCGCGACAGCTCGGCGACGAAGCTCGCGCACTCGTCCACGTCGGCGTCGGTCTCGCCGGGCACGCCGAGCATGAGATAGAGCTTGAGGCGGTGGATCCCGTGCGCCTTCGTGAGCTCGGCGGCTCGCACCAGGTCTTTGGTGCGCGCGCGTCGATCGAGCACCTCCCGCATCCGATCGCTCGCGCCATCCATGGCGGTGGTGAGCGTGCGGTATCCCGCCTTCTTCAACGCTCCCACGAAGGCGTCGTCGAGCTTGTCGGGGCGAAGGCTCGACAGGCCCACCTCCGCACCGCGAGCCACGAGCGACTCCACGACGTGCACGATCTGGGGATGGTCGCTCACCGCCGCCCCCACCAAGCCCACCCTCATCGCGTCCGCGGGGATGATGCCTAGCAGTCGGTCGGCGTTCACGATGCGCATGCCCCCGTTGGTGGAGCGCCGCATCACGCAGTAGGTGCAGCCTCGCGAGCAACCGCGCTCGGCCTCGAGCAGGAACATGTCGGAGAGCTCGGTGTCGGGCGTCCGGATCGGCGAGAAGGCGGGCAGGAGCGCGTCGTCGCACTGCGCGATCGGCGGCAGCTCGGCCCCGTGCCGCGCGGGGACGAACACGTGCGGGATGGCCGCGAGCACGTCGAGGGCGCGTTCACGGGCCCCCGGCTCGCCCGGCCGCCAGCTGTCGCGGAGCGCGGCCATCACCACCACCGCGAGCTCGTCGGCCTCGCCCATCACCACCGCGTCGGCGATCACACCGAGCGGCAACGGGTTGGAGAAGGTGAGCGGGCCACCGGCCACGATGAGAGGCTCGCGGTCACCGCGCGCGCTGCGCTCGGCACCGATCCCCGCTCCGTCGAGCATTTGCACCACTCCGGCGAGCTCCAGCTCGTAGGCCACCGAGAACGCCACCACCGGGAAGCTGGTGAGCGGCCGCAGGCTCTCGAGGGTGAGGGGCGAGCCGTCGAGGGGTCCGGTGCCGGCGTCGTCGGGGAGCATCACCCGCTCGCACGCCATGCCGTCGGCCTGCTGGAGCTGCCGATAGATCTGCAACATGCCGAGCGAGCTCATCGCGACCCGATACGGTGACGGATAAGCGAGCGCGATGGTGAACGGGGCGTGCTTGTCCAGCCTGCCCCGCTCGAGCTCGAGGCGCCGTCGCGCGATCTCAGCGACCTGTTGACGATTCACGGGCTGGACGACTCACGGGCTAGACGGTTCACGCGCCGGTTCGGGGGCTGACGGTTCACGGGCTGGACGACTCACGGGCGAGACGGCTCACGCGCCGGTTCGGGGGCTGACGGTTCACGGGCGAGACGGTTCACGGCGGTCGGAGGCCGCGGGGCCATAGCAGAGCCATCATGTCATGGCGAGCTATCCATGTCGCGCCAGCCGCCGCGAACACGCCGCCACCGTTGCCGGCTCCCGTCGGTCTGCCACGTCGCGGCGCCCCCTCGGTCGGTGCGCAGCACCGTGACCTGCCAGCGCTCCAGGGTCTCGAGCGTCACCTCGTGGGGATGCCCGAACCGATTGCGAACCCCGCATGAGATGAGCCCCACCCGCGGACGCACGGCGGCGAGCCAGCGCTCGCCGCTCGAGGTTCGACTGCCGTGGTGGCCCACCTTCAGCAGATCGGCACGGAGGCGCTCGCCGTGCGTCGCGAGCAGCTGCTCCTCCTGATGAGCCTCGGCGTCACCGGTGAGGAGGGCCACGTGCTGGCCGAGCTGCAGCCGGAGCACGAGCGAGTTGTCGTTCGCGCTCACGCTGACGTCGTACGAAGGGCACGGTCCGAGCACTTCGATCCGGGCGGCCCCGAAGGCGTGTACCTTGTCGCAGAGCGCCGTCGCGTCGCGCAGCACGCTGCCCCGCGCCACCGCGCCGAGGAGCGCTCGTGATAGCTCGCCGTCGGGACGGGTGGCGAGGCCCAGGCCGGAGGTCCAGATCTCGCGCACCGGCAGGCGCTCGAGCACCGTGAAGAGGCCGCCGTAGTGATCGGGGTGAGGGTGGGAGAGCACCACGACGTCGATCACGCTGCGCCGACGCGCCCGCAGCACCTCGAGCACGACGCGCTCGCCGGTGTCGATGGGGCTCCCCACCAGGCCCCCTGCGTCCACGAGCATGAGGCGGCCATCGGGTAGATCGACGACGATGGCGTCCCCCTGACCCACGTCGAGAGCGGTCACCCGCAAGACACCGGACGGCGCCCCGTCGACGCGTGCCACGAGCTCGAGCCCGAGGAGACAGGCGAACCCGAGCCCGAGCCAGACCGCGCGCCCACCGCGCCGCGCGCCGCGCAGCCACCCTCCGGCCGTCATCAGCGCGAGCACCGCGAGCTGCCACGCAGTGGGTGGCGGCACCTGCACCACGACGCCACTCTCCGACGCCGCGTGAGCCACCGCCCGCACCACCTCCAGCGCCCCCGAGCCGAGCAGCGCCGCCCCCTGCTCCGCCGGCTCTGCCCACCACAAGAGGGAGTGCAACAGACACACCGGGAGCGCCGCGAGCTCGCCCACCGGCGCGGCGAGCAGGTTGGCGGCAACGCCGAGCACCGGCACCTCGGCATTGATCGTGAGCGTGAGCGGCAGGCAGGCGAGGTTGGCGACGGCGGTCGCCCGAGCCGCAGCCACCACGGAGGCCACGAGGCGCGAGAACCTCCCCTCGGTCGGCGTCGGCAGGCGGCCCCAGCACAACAGGCCACCCGTCGCCGCCACCGAGAGCCCGAAAGAGAGATCGTGCGCCGCGAGCGGCTCCACCAGGGCCCCTCCGAGGAGGGACCACGCAAAGCCACGTGTCACCGACGGGCGTCGGCCGAGCACGCGAGCCAACATCACCACGCTCAACATCGCCGCCGCGCGGTAGGCCGAGCCGCCGCCTCCCGCAAAGTCGGCATACAGCCACGCGAGCAGGACGCAGAACGCCGCCGACACCCGCCCGACGTCGCACCGCCGCGCGAGCGGCTCGAGCCGCGCGAGCAGGGCCCGGAGCAGCGCACCGAGCGCGAGCACCGCGACGATGAGGTGGGTGCCCGACACCGCGAGCAGGTGGGCGAGCCCACTCACGCGAAACGCGTCGCGCTCGGCGTCCTCGAGATCGGTCTCCCCGAGCACAAGCGCCCGCGCGTGACCGGCCACGCTGGTCGCAAAGGTCCGTTCGATGCGCGATCGAACGTGAGCCCGCCATCGATCGATGGACGCACCGACCCCACGCCCCGCCTCGACCATCTCGCCGTCGAGCACGACCCCCGTGGCCGCCACCCTGCGCAGCGCGACCCCCACCAGCGGGTGCCGCGAGCCCGGGTTGTCGAAGAGCCGGATGCTGCCGAGATCGACGACGGCGTCGACTACGGCGCCACGGAACCAGTGCTCCGGAGCGCCGTAGAGCCGAACGTCGAGCCCGGGCGGGAGGAGCGCGAGCTCCTCGCCGCAGGTGCCGTGGCGGACGCGGACGTCGAGACGCGCGCGGCGGCCGGGCGCGCGCTGCCCGTGACGCGGACTCAAGACGACGGGCGACGCCTCGACCTCGAAGGTGACCGCGCAGCGCTTCGGAGGAGACACGCTCCCCCTGGCGGTGTGGATGGCCTCGTGCGCGGCGACGAGGGCCCCGGACGCGCGGCACGCGGAGACGCCGCCGAGCACCACCGCGAGGGTGAGCGCCACCCATCCCACCCGCCGGCGCGCGAGCCACGCCGAGACCCCGAGAGCGAGCAACGTTGGCCCCGGCTGGACGACCGCGAGCCCACCGGCGAGCGCCGCGACACCGATCACGAGCACGGCGTCGAGCCGCGTCCCCGCGTGGATTGGGGGTGCCGCCGCTCCAGCAGCGCCGACTCCAGCAGCGCCGACTCCAGCAGCGCCGACTCCAGCAGCGCCGACTCCAGCAGC
>CAYOAL010000072.1:0-516 GCA_964401935.1 uncultured Polyangiaceae bacterium | reverse complement strand
GAGGCCAACGGCCGCGGGTCCCGTGGCGGGTCTTGCGGCGGCAGGTCCTGCAGCGAGGCCAACGGCGGCGGGGCTTGCGGCGGGTCCAACAGCGGCGGCGGGTCCTGCAGCGAGGCCAACGGCGGCGGATCTTGCGGCGGGTCCAACAGCGGCGGCGCCATGAGAAGGGCCAGGCATCGAGCCGACGCACTCGCAAAGGCCACGCCAGCGCCATCGCACCGAAACCATGCGACCCTCACGCCCGAAAGGTGGCGCCCGCCATGGCGGGTGGCGGCGGCCCGCCACCCCGCGCCCACAACCCGCGCATCGAGAGCTCCCCGTACCAACGACCCGAGCGTCGAGAGCTCCCCACGGCGTGGCCCGACGAGACGACGACGAGCGGCCAGACGACGAGCGGCCAGACGACGAGCGGCCAGGCGACGAGGGGGCGAAGAGACGACGAGCGAAGAGACGACGAGGGGGCGAAGAGACGACGAGGGGGCGAAGAGACGACGAGGGGGCGAAGAGACGACGAGG
>CAYOAL010000071.1:38547-49057 GCA_964401935.1 uncultured Polyangiaceae bacterium | reverse complement strand
CGGCGCCCGTCTCCCCACCGGCGCCCGTCTCCCCACCGGCGCCCGTCTCCCCACCTCAGGCGTCGGCGTCTCCGCCCGTGCCGTCGGCGCCGCAGCCGTCGGCGCCGCAGCCGTCGGCGCCCCCGCAGCCGTCGGCGCCTCCGCAGCCGTCGGCGCCTCCGCACGGGGCAGCGCCTCCGCACGGGGCAGCGCCTCAACACGCGTCGGCGCCCCCGCCGGTGCCGGCCTACGTGCAACCGCCGCGACAGCGTACCCACACCGAGCCGGCGATGCCGCACGAGGCGGCGGCGCTCATCGAGATCAGAGAGGCTGCGTCGCACCTCACGAGGGCTGCGCGTCTGCTCGCGGATCAGGCCGAGACCGCGGCCGAGGGCGCTCGTCGCGCCGCCGATCACGCGGAGATGGCCGCTTCCTCGGCCAAGGACATGGCGCGTCGTGCGGACCGTGCGGCCGAGGCCGTGCGTCTCGCGGGCGAGGCCGTGGAGCAGGCGCTCCGAGGAGATGACCGCGGGGCCGCGGTCACGCTCGAGCGCGCCCAGGCGCTACATCACTCCGTCGCCGCCGACGAGTGATTCACGGGGGACCGTCAGGGCGCAACGACGCGCGGCCGCCGAGCGTGGTCGTTCGGGTGCAGGGGTGCGTCACTTCGGCGCGTGGGGTGGGGGATGTCTGGGGCATGCCTTGGTGGGCGCGCTGGTTTGAGGCGTAACGTGGGGGATCGGCAACGCCACCGGGACGGGGCGACGTGCGGTCGCGCGCTGGTCCCGCTGGCGCGCGCGGCGGCGGTTATGGATCGACGCGGTAGGCGCGGCCGCCGAGGTGGTCGGCGAAGTAGAGCTTGTCGTCTGGGCCGACGGTGATGCCGGTGAGGGTCTCGGGAGGGAGGCCGGTGTCGAGGGTGCGGATCGGGTCGCCGTCGAGGGTGAACGCGTGGAGCACGCTCGTCGCGTGGTCGGACACGAACAACACATCGTCGACGATCGAGAGCCCGCTCGGCTGCGTGAGCCTCCCCGGTGGCACCACCTCGGTGAGGACGTGTCCAGTCATGGTCACGTGCGTCGCGAGCAGATCGTAGTTGGGCTCGTAGTCGGCGGCCACTCGCGCTCGCTGCGGATCGAGGCGCAACACGCGGCCACCGCCGGTGTCCGCGACGTAGATCTGGCCTGTCTTCTGGTGGAAGGCGAGGTGCGACGGCACGCCCGGAACCCGGGTGAGCGAGCCAGCCGCGTAGTGCCAGATCTCGCCATCGGAGTGGTCGTGGTAGCCGGGACCGTGGTCGCGATGGAAGTCGTAGCGATCGAGCGAGCCTTCCTTGCCGTTGTTCACCCAGAACACGTTGTCGCGCTCGTGGGCGATGCCGACGCAGTAGGGGCTGGCGTGCAGCATGTCGAGGTGGGTGCCGTTCTGCTCGGGCAGCGGGGGCTCGACGCCGAAGAGGGCGGGGTCGCTCGAGAACAGCGTGGGCCCGATGTAGTCGTGGATGCCATCGTCGAAGTTGCCGGTGCGCGCCTCGCCACAGGTGCCGAAGGTGCCGTTCACGCCGAACGCGATGGCGGGCGGGAGACGCATGAAGTGCCAGGCGTTGGCGTCTTTCTTTCGCGTGGACGGTGACAGCGGGGCGGTGCCATCGGCGACGATGGCCACCGAGCCCTCCACGAGCAGACACTCGGGGTTGGGGTTGCTCTCCACGCAGGGGGCGTAGGGGGGATGGCGCCGGTGCACCACCCAGAGCTCTTCGGGGCGTTCGGGGTTGAACGCGACGTCGGTCGCGTCGAGGACCTCTTCCGGCTCGTAGATCAGGGTGATGTCGACCGAGCTCGGGCTCCCGTCGCCGGAGCCGAGCTGCCGGGCGACGGGGAGGACGACGCCCTCAGAGGTGCATCCCACGAGCACGAGACCGACGAGAGGAGTGAGCTGAGCGCGCCGCATCGTCACCGGAGAGTGTACGACGGCGACGCGGGCGGGGTTACGGTTGTTCATCGCGGCGCGAGTCGCTGCGCGCGGCGAGCGCACCGTCGAGGGCGGGGGAGGCGGATGAGGCCTGCGCTCGCCAGATGAGCGTGGCGTTGATCGCGAGCGCGGCGTTGCTGAGGCTCATGCAGTAGAACCGAACCTCGGGCCACCTCGCGCTCACGAGGAACGCGGCGAGGTAGGTGAGCGCGCACGGCCACAGCTTCGACTCCAACGTCACCGTCGTCACGCTCGCCGACGTGGTCCACACGAGCAGGTAGAGCACGGTGAGGTGATCGGGGGCGAGCCCCATGAGGGCGCTCCCTGCGGTGAGCACGAGGTGCCCGAGCAGCGTGAGCAAGACCACCGAGACGAGCCGCCGATTGTAGGCGGTGCGCGTGAGCGACTCGCGCGCCCACGCGAAGAGCGCGATGGCCATCACGAGCGCGAAGGTGGCGATCCCGAGGTGCGTGGAGCTGGCGTCGGCGTCGACCACGCCGTGGGCATGAAACACGGGGATCGCGGTCCAGAAGACGCCGAACAACACGGTGAGGAACACGCGGGTGCGCTTCCCCACCGTGGGATCGAGGTCTTGCCCGAGCTGCTCGAGCTCGCTCTGGCGTGCCTCGCTCGCCGCTTGCGCGCGCAGCCCGAGGGTGACCCGGTTCGCCAGCGGGGGCGGTGGCTCTTCGAGCTGCCGCATCAGCTCGAGCGCGGCCCGCGCGTCACCGCGGCGGAGCTCGTAGTCCACCATCAGCTCGATGGCGTGAGCGAGCCCGCGGCGAGCGGCGTCGTTGTCGGGCCAGGTCTCGAGGGCGCTCTGGAACCCGGCGCGGGAGGCGCCGAGCAGGTCGTAGGCGATCACACGTTGCTCGTCGCCCGCGTTCGCGAGGAGCGCCTCGAGCTTCACCGCGCGGGAGAGCGCCTCCTCCACCAGCTTCTCCGATCCACGGTGGGCGAGGAAGTGGGCAACGGCGGCGCGCACGTCCTCGGCCCCCGGGTACCGGTCGAGTGGATCGGGCGCCATCGCGCGGCGGATGATGTCGGCGAGCTCTGGCGGGACCCCGTCGAGCTTCGGCTCCGACACGAGCACCGAGCGCAAGAGCGACGCGGCGTCGGGCTTGTCGTGGGGGGGGCGACCGGTCGCGATCTCGTAGAGCGTGGCCCCGAGCAGATAGATGTCGGTGCGGATCGAGATGGGAGGCGCATCCGCACCGCCGAGCATCTCGGGCGCCATGTAGGTGGGCGTTCCGGCCATGGCCATGTTCGCCTTCACCACCGGGAAGCGCCCCGTTCCGTCGTCCTCGAGGGCGAGGGCGATGCCCCAGTCGAGCACGTAGGTCTCGCCGAAGGCTCCGATGCGCACGTTCTCCGGCTTGATGTCGCGGTGCACGATGCCCCGGCTGTGGGCGAAGGCGATCGCGTGGCACACCTGCATGAAGATCGAGAGGTTGTGCTCGAGCCGATCCGTCGCGCCGAAACGCTCCCGCACGCGCTCGGGGTCGTGCATCACCTCCGACCAGTCGATCCCCTCGATCCGCTTGAGGATCACCAGCGGCGCACCCTCCTCGTCGAGGCGCACGTCGTGGATGGGCAAGATGTTGGGGTGCTCGAGCGAGCCCGTCACCCACGCCTCGCGGAGCAGGGCGAGCACGTTCTGGGGTTGGTTCTCGCCAGCGCGGAGCGTCTTCACCGCGACCGCGCGGCCCAGCGAGCGCTGCACACCGCTCTTCACGATGCCCATGCCCCCCTCGCCGAGCGTGTCGGAGAGCACGAGCTCGTCTTGCAGGGTGCGGATCGGCACCAAGAGCTCGAGGGCACGGCGCCCGCCGGTGTCGTTCACCTCCGGCGGCACGATGGTGCTGCGCGGCGAGAGCTCGAGGGTCGACAGCTGTGGGCCGAGCGTCTCGAGATGAGCTCGAAGGGTTGCGTCGAGCGCGAGCGGGCTCCCGGTCACGCGCGCAGAATAGCAGCCCTCGGCACACACGAGGGACGCGGGGTGGTGGCCGCGCAGCTCACCGAAGGCGCCGCGACGGCGTGAGGCGCCGCGACGGCGCGAGGCAGCCCGCTCGCCGGTGAAGCAGGCGGTTGCTCGCGGGCCGTGGGGCCGACGCCAAGGTCACCAGGGTTGAGGACGGGGCCACATCGTCGGGAAAGCTGCCACATTGTGTCAGCGCGTGCCACCACGGATGCGCGTCTCGATGACACGGCCTTCACGAGCGGGCCGCGGCAAACGGTGGTCACACGCGGGCCGCGAGCAAGCTGTCGAAGAACGGTGTGGCGCGCTCGGCGATCGCTTCGAGCGCGGGGGGGAGGGTGACCGCTCGCTCCGCCCCGGGGGCGAAGCCGGTGGAGCGCTCCACGTTCTCGTACCAGTGTGGAGCCCACACCCCGTCGGTGGGGCGCCGGCCGGGAGGCCACGTGAGCATGCGCTCGGTGAACGGCACCCCGAGCCTCTCGCACAAGCGCGTCAGCGTCCCGCGTGGGTCGCGCTGCAGATCGTCGGCGACCACGACCGGGGGCGCCACCCCGCGCCGCGTCGCGACGCGGTCGAAGATCTCACTCAGCTGCGGGATGCCGATGTCCTCGAGGGTGACCTGCTCCCGCTTCTCCACGTAGCTCGCGAGGATCAGGCGCGGTGCGCGCACCAGAAAGGCCACCTCGACCGCGTCGAGCCAGTCGCGCCCCATCGACGGCAAGAGGTGGTGGGCCATGTGTTTCTGAAAGAAGATCGCCGCGCCGTTCGGAGGAGGGCCGGTGAGCGCCGCCACCACCTCCCGCCAGTCGGTCGACTGGCTCGCGAGGACCTCGTCCCGCATCGGGTGATCGAGCCCCGTCTCGGCGAGGAAGCAGGCGTAGAGCGGCTCGTCGACCACCCACGTGTCACCGCGGTTTTCCCACGCCCGCATCATCGCCGTCGACAGGCTCCGCGGCCCCGACCACATCGCCACGCAGCGCGGCGTCATGGGCCCGCCTCCCGCTCGACGAGCTCGGCGTAGAGGCGCTGCAGCCGGTGGGTGGTCGCTCCCCGCCGACCCTCCCCGATCGTGCGTCCGTCCACCTCCGTCACTGGCACCACCCCGGCGAAGGTGCCGGTCACGAACGCCTCGTCCGCTCCGTAGACATCGGTGAGGCTGAAGTCGCGCTCGAAGGCCGGGATGTCGTGGTCGTGGCACAGGCGGAGCACGTTCTTGCGCGTGATCCCGGGCAGACAGTAGCGCCCCGTCGAGGTCCACACCTCGCCCTCGCGCACCACGAAGAAGTGGGTGGAGTTGCAGGTGGACACGAAGCCGTGTGGGTCGAGCATGAGCGCCTCGTCCGCGCCCGCCTTCGCGGCTTGGATGCAGGCCAAGACGCAGTTGAGCTTGGAGTGGCTGTTGAGCTTGGGGTCCTGCACGTCGGGGGCGCCGCGGCGCACGTGCACGGTAAACAGCCGGATGCCACGCTCGAGCGTGTCGGGGAGCGGCGTCTTGTGCTCCGCGATGATCACGATGGTGGGCTCGCTCACCACCACTCGCGGATCCTGGTAGGGGGTGGCGCGGACGCCGCGGGTCACCATGAGCCGCACGTGGACCCCGCTGTCCATTTGGTTCTTGCGCGTGGTCTCGAGGATCGCGTGCGTGAGCTCGTCGCGCGTCTTGCCGATGTCGAGGTCGATCGCCTTGGCGCCCTCGAAGAGTCGCTTCAGGTGCTGGTCGGCGAACAGGAGTCGGCCACGATGGAGGCGAAAGCCCTCCCAGACGCCGTCGCCGAACACGAAGCCACTGTCGAGCACGCTCACGCGGGCCTCTGCCTTCGGAACCAGCTCGCCGTTCACGTAGACGAGCACCTGCTCGTTGCGCGGATCGGCGTCGTAGTCGTGCGTTCCTTTCTTCGTCACCGCTCAACGCTATAGTAGCGGCTGCTGCGATGTCGAGCCGCCACCCTGACCACCGCCTCCCCCCGCTCCTCGTACTCGCGCTCGTCGCTGCGCTCGGAGGTGTCGCGTGCGCCGCCAAGGAACGCAGCGGCCCCGTCCCGGCGGGGGTCACGTCGCGCGCCTTCGTGGGCCAAGCCGAGCTCGAGGTGCGCTACCGCTTCGAGCCGCGGGGAGCGAGCGAGCTGGTGCTCCTCGTGGATACGGTGGGGCGCGAGGGGGGCGTGGGGAAGGTGCGGCACAGCCTGCGCCTGAGCGGGTTCTCGGTCGTCGGGGGCGACGCGGCGTGGGACGTCGACGTCACCGCTTCGCGCACCGAGACCCACCGCCTGGTCCTCCGCGCCGACGGGCGCACGCCGTCGGTGACGGTGGTCACCCATCACCTGGAGCGCGACGTGGAGCTCGCCGCCGACACCCTCCGCTTCTGGACGGACGACGACGGTCGGCTCGACGAGTGCGAGGCCGCCGACCCGGTCTGTCGTTGAGCGCGGCGCCGGTGGAGCCGGCCGGACGCGCCGCGTCGCCGTGACAGCCCGGCCGACCTGTGCCAGCCTCCCGCCCGTGATGGAGACCACCACGACCACGGCGGCCGACCCGTCGGCCGACTTCACGTTCACCGTCGAGGGTGGGCACGAGCTCTACGTTCACGCCTGGCCAGCTCGCGGCGAGACCCGTGGCATCGTGCAGATCGTGCATGGCATGGCGGAGCACGCGGGGCGCTACGAGCGGCTGGCGCGCGCGCTCAACGAGCGTGGCATCGCGGTGTATGGCGCGGATCATCGCGGACACGGGCGGTCGCTCGCGCCGGGACAGATCCTCGGACACATGGCCGACACCTGCTCGTTCGACCGGGCGGTGCGAGACGTTCGGCAGCTCGCGAGGCACCTCCGGAGCCTCCATCCTGGCCGCAAGCTCGTGATGTTTGGTCACTCGATGGGCTCGTACTACGTGCAGCGGCTGCTCTACGCCCACCCGGACGTGCTCGACGCGGCGGTGATGAGCGGGACGAGCGGTCGTCCGCCGGCCATCGCGACCCTCGGCCGGGGGGTGGCGCGGCTCGAGCGGCTGCGGGTGGGACGCGACCGGCCGAGCGTAGTGCTCCAGACGCTGTCGTTCGGCGACTTCAACAAGAAGTTCGCGCCGACGCGCACGGACTTCGACTGGCTGTCCCACGACGAGGAGGAGGTGGACCGCTACATCGCCGATCCGTTCTGCGGCTTCGCGGTGAGCACCCAGACCTGGATCGATCTCTTGGACGCGACCCCCGAGCTCACGGCGAGCGCCAACGTGGGCATCATCCCCAAGCACATCCCCATCTACATTTTCGCGGGGACGCGCGATCCGGTGGGGGAGATGGGCCGCGGCGTGGACAAGTTGGTCGAGACCTACCGCGCCGTCGGTCTCACGGTGGATCAGCGGATGTACGAGGGGGGCCGCCACGAGATGCTCAACGAGCAGAACCGCGACGAGGTCATCGACGCCTGCGTACGGTGGATCGAGGGCGCCCTCGGCACCTGATCGCGGCGCGTCCCCGTCCCCTCGTCGCGCCGTCAGCTCGTGGCGCGGCTCAGCCGGTGGGTCGTCCGCGTCGGTGGGCGAGCGCGATGCCGAGGAGGAGGGCGAGCGCCGCCGGCCCATCGCCGAAGCGCGCGTAGACGGTGGTGTCACGACGGAGGGTGGGCTCGACGAGCAAGGAGCCGGGTTCGGGCGCGTCGTAGCGTGCGCGCACGGTCCCGGTCGCGTCGATCCAGCCGGCCACCCCGAGGTTGACCGCCCGCACGAGATCGCGACGCAGCTCGATGCTGCGCATCACCGACAGTCGAAGGTGCAGCTCGGGCTCCACCGTGCCCACGAACCAGGCGTCGTTCGTCACGTTGACCAGGAGGTTGGGGCGGAGCTCCTTCATGATCCGGCGCCCGTGATCGGGGAGCGTGTCTTCGTAGCAGTTCAACACGCCCATCTCGAGGGCGTCGCCGCGGCGTCTCTCCGTGGACAGGCCGCGGAGGACCGTTCCGGGGACGAGGCTCCCACTCCGGTGGAAGAGCCGACGCAGCGCGGGGACGTGCTGACCGAGGGGCACCATCTCGCCAAACCAGAGCAGCTCCATCTTGTCGTAGCTCGGCTGCAGATCGCCTCCCGACGAAACGACGGTGGCCGCGTTGTGGCTGTTGGCCTCTTCGCTGCCGTCCTCCCGTAGGACGGGGCGGAGCCTCGCGATGTAGCCGAACAGGATCGGACCGGTGACGGCGCCGCCGAGCAACGAGCGGTAGCCGCGCGGCGCGCGCCGGTCGTCGTGGTTGATGGGGAACGGATAGGCGGCCTCGGGCCAGATGCTCAGATCGACGCCGGCGGCCTCGGCCCGCGTGGTCTCGTCCTTGAGCGTCCACAGGATCTTGGGCCAGTTCTTCGAATCCCAGCGGTCTTTGGGATGGACGCCGGCGTGGATGAGGGCCACCCGCGCTCGCGCCGCGTCGTCGGTCGCCTCGTGGTGACGCATCGCCCAGGCGCCGTAGGCCAGCAGCGCGGAGATCACGAAAGCCGAGCCGGCCAGCGCGGTCAGGGCGGCGCGGCTCCTCGCTCCGTCCGCGCGTGCGTGGCGGAGGGCCCGCACCCACAGCGCGGCCACGACCGCGAAGAGGGCCGACACGCCGCGCTCCCCTATCAGATCCGCGGCCTGCACGAGCATCGGCCACGGGGTGAGGAGGCCAGCGGGGGACCACACGAACACGCTCGGGATGGAGAGCGCGATGAGCACCCCGCTCGCGAGCGCGAGCTCGAGGGGGGCCTTCAGCCGGCGGCGGAGCAGCACCGCCACGCCCATGCCGATGGCCCAGTGCAGCGACTGCGCCGTCGACAACAGCACGTGGGCGAGGATCGAGAGCGGCGCCCCGAGATCGGTGAACAGCTGGATCACGGTGGGCACGAACCGCATGCCCACGAGCTGCCCGCCGGTGCCCCACAAGAGGCCGAGCGCGAAACCTCGCCAGAACGACGACGCCCCCGCCACCGCCCAGCCGAGGAACGCCATCCCGACGATCATCGCCGGATACAGGTCCGCCGGCGGGAGGCTCAACGCGGACACCACGCCGCCGCACAGCGCGACCAGCGGCCGCCGGTACTTCGACGCGAGCCGGCGCCAGGTGGCTGGGTGGGAGAGAGGGGGGCGAGCGGCTGCCATCGGGTCTCGACGTCAGCCCGGAGTCAGCCGCTGCTCGCGTCGGTCACGTCACCACCAGAAGGTGACGCCAGCCCGCAACAGCCCCGCGGCGGAGGTGTTCGACGCCTCGCCCGCGCGCGCATCGTAGAACTCGGGGTAGGCCCCGTTGCCGTCGTCGTCGGTGCGCGTGCGAATGAGGGCCAACCCATCCACGTTGATGCCCACGAGCTTGCTCACTCGGAACTCGAGACCGAGCCCGGCGTGCCCGCCGAAGTAGGTGTAGTCGTCCTGGGTGCCCTGGGCGAGGTTGGGCTCCACCTGCTCCGAGAACACGCGGGCGAACGACCAGTTGAGGCCGCCGAACAGATAGAACTGCACCACGTTGCGCGGATTCGCGTAGAGCATCGCGCTGAGGGAGAGGGGGATCTCCTGGCGCTCGAAGCCGTTGGCGTCGATGCCGCCGAGGAAGTCGGCGCCGAAGTCGAGGGCGAACATCGGCGTGGGCCGATAGCGAAGGCTCAGCCCGAGCCCGGCCATGCCGGTGTCGTTCGCCGCGTCGTCGTTCAGCTGCGGCAAGAGCACGCCGTCGACGCGCAGGTTCATGCCCCAGCGGCGATGCCGCTCGAGGTGGCGGCGCCGCACCTTCTTGCGCACGGTCTTGGTGACGCCCTGACCTTGGAGGTGGGGCGGCGCGTCTCCGTCCTCGTAGATGATGACCTGTCCCGGTCCACCGCTGGGATCGGGGTGATAGGTGAACGTGCGCGGCTTGCTGGGGTCTTCGGCGGGGGGGAGCACCACCGTGACGGGACCGCTCTTCTCCTTGGGGGTAGCGCCTTCCGACGGCGCTTCGGCTTGGGTCGCGCCCTCTTCGGCGCCCTCTTCGGCGCCCTCTTCGGCGCCCTCTTCGGGTGCGGCCTCCGTCGGCGGCTCGACGGGCGTCTCCTCGCAGAACGCGCCTGGAGGACACGCTGGGGCCTTGTCGGCCTCGGCCGACTTCTCGGGCGGCTGCTGCGCCGTGGCCGGCGCGGTCACGAGGACGAGCGCCAGCGCGGACAAGGGGGCGAGCATCCTCTTCGGCAGGGGATAGGTCATGAGATTGAGCTCTCCTTTGGTATCAACGACACCCAGCACGGACAAGCGTAGCAAACGGTGGCCCTCGGTCCAGCGGCGCGTGGCAAAACCGGCTGGTTGTGTCACGACACCCCCCCCGCCACCGGCGGGACGGCCAGGGGGGCTGCGATCCGTCGGCGACCGGTCTATGCTCCGCCGCGTGAACGAGGCGAATCCCAACGACGCGACGACTTCGAAGGAGGCTGTGCAGGACGGCGCAGCGACGCCGGAGCCCTCGCCTGTGGCGGGCGCGCCCGAGGTGGCGGTTCCTGCGGTCAACGAGACGGCGGGCGTCCCGGGTGCCTCGCCCGGCACGGCGCCCGATGCAGCCTCGCCCGGTGCGGCCTCCCCCGGTGCTGCCTCGCCCGCTGCTGCCT